>NZ_LQXA01000061.1 GCF_001618005.1 Clavibacter tessellarius | reverse complement strand
GCGCCCCGCTCCCCTACAGCAGCGCCGCCGCCCGGCCGCCCGCGGAGGCGAGGACCTCCTGGATCCGCCCGCGGCACGTGCCGCACCCGGTGCCCGCGCGCGTGCACGCGCCGATCTCCTCGACCGTGGCGGCACCGCCCGCGGCGGCCTCCGCGATGGTCCCCGCGGTCACGCCGTTGCACCAGCACACGGTCGCGTCGGGCGCGAGCGGATCCCCGGTGGGCAGGGCCCCGGCGTCGGCCGCATCGAGGCGGAGGAGCACGGAGCGGTCGGCCGGCAGCTCGCCGCGGCGCTCGAACAGGAGCGTGAGCTCGGCACCCGCGCGCGGCATGCCGACGCTGACGAAGCCCACGAGGATCCCGTCGCGCGTCACGGTCTTGACGTACGCGCCGCGGGCGGGGTCGGTCCACACGGCCACCTCGCGCGGGGCGGGGCCCGCGTCGGCGTCGAGCTCCTCGGTGTCGCAGGTCGCGGCGTGCGCGCGGCCCGGCCGGCGGCGTCGCCGGGGCGGGTCGTCCCACGGCTCCGCGGTCACGTCGCCGCCCGCGACCACGTCGACGCCCTCGGCCTTGAGCATCACGACGGGCGGACGCCCGTCATCGGCACCGAGGCCGGGCGGGGCATCGGGCACGACCGGCGCGCTGCCTCCCGCGGATCCCGCCGCGTGCCCGTGCCGGGCCTCCGCCTCGGCCGCGAGCAGCCCCGCGAGCGCGTCGGCCTGCCGCCAGCCCGGCCCGATGAGGCCGGACGGCCCGCCGGGGACCTGTCCGTCGGGCCGCGCGGATCCCGGCGCCGCGACGTGCGCGCAGTCCCCGATCGCGAACACGGCCGGGTCGGTCCAGCTGCGGAGGTCGGCGCCCACGAGCACGCCACGCCCCACCGCGAGGCCCGCCGCGGACGCGAGCTCGTCGCGCGCCGTGACGCCGCAGGACAGCACGAGGAGGTCGCCGTCGATGCGCCCGCCGTCCGCGAGCAGGAGCGCCTGGAAGCGCTCGTCGTCGGTGCCGCGGTCGTGCAGCAGCACGCCCTCGGCCCGGGCGTGCGCCGCCATCGCGACGCCCGCCGCATCAGCCGCGTGGCTGAGCGTGCGGCCGCCGCCGCGGTCGAGGTTGCGCGCCATGGGGACGTCGCCGTGATGCACGGCGACGACGTCCGCGCCCTGCTCGGCCGCGGCGAGCGCCAGCTCCATGCCGAGCACGCCCGCGCCGAGCACGACGATGCGCCGCCCGGCCCGGACGGCCGCCAGCACGATGCGCGCATCCCGCAGGTCGCGGAGCGCGACCACGCCCGCCGGGAGCGGACGCCGTCCGTGATCGAGCGCGTCGGGATCCCACGGGGCGTCGCCGCGCGCATGGCGGGACGCCTCGAGCCCGTCCATCGGCGGCACGTGCGCGCGGGCGCCCGTCGCCAGCACGAGCCGGTCGTAGGGCAGCACCTGGCCGGTGTGCAGCGTCGCGATCCGGTGCCCGCGATCGATCCCGACCACCGCGCCGTGCCGCAGCACGCGCACGCCCGCCGCCTCGGCCGCGGCCGTGTCGGCCACCTCGAGGCGCTCCCGGTCGGCGCGCCCCACGGCGTGCTCCGCGACGAGCACGCGGTTGTAGGGGTCGTCCTCCTCGGCGCCCACGACCACGACGTCGAGGATCCCGGCCCGCACCGCCGGCAGGAGCCCCTCGACGAGACGCGCCGCGACGGGCCCGTGGCCGACGACCAGCACGCGGATCGCGCCGTCCCCCGCCTCAGCCACGCGCAGCCCCCGCGTCCGTCGCCAGCGCGCGCACGGTCACGGCCGTGCGCTTGAACTCGGGCATGGCCGAGACGGGATCCACGTCGGCGGCCGTCAGCAGGTTCGCGCACTCGGATCCCGCGTAGTGGAAGGGCAGGAACACCGTGTCGTGCCGGATCCCCGCGGTCACCTCCGCGACGGCCCGCACCTCGCCGCGCGCGTTCTGGACCGCGACGGGCGCGCCGTGCACGATCCCGAGCCGCACCGCCGTCACCGGGTGGATCTGCAGCCGCGCCACGGGCTGCGCGTCCTGCAGCTCGGGCACCCGCCGGGTCTGCGCGCCCGACTGGTAGTGCTCGAGCAGCCGCCCGGTGACGAGCGTGAGCGCGCCGCCGACGGGCGCCGGATCCCCCGCGGTCACGTCGCGGGGGCTCACCGCGACGAGCCGCGCGCGTCCGTCCGGGTGCGCGAACCGGTCGGCGAACAGGCGCGGCGTGCCCGTGGATCCGGCCGGGTACGGCCAGAACGCCTCCACGGCGTCGTCGTCGAGGAGCGCGTGGCTGAGCCCGGAGTAGTCGGCGATGCCGCCCGCCGACGCCCGCGCGAGCTCGTCGAACACGACGGCGGGGTCGGTGGGCCAGGCGGAGGGCGCGTCGAGCCGCCGCGCCAGCTCGGCCAGCACCTCCAGCTCGCTGCGCACCTCCGGAGGCGGGGCGAGGGCGCGGCGGCGCCGGATCACGCGTCCCTCGAGCGAGGTCGTGGTGCCCTCCTCCTCGGCCCACTGCGTGACGGGCAGCACCACGTCGGCGAGCGCCGCGGTCTCGGAGAGCACGAGGTCGCACACGACGAGCAGGTCGAGGCGCGCGAGGCCGCGGCGCACGGCGGTGACGTCGGGCGCGGAGACGACGACGTTGGATCCGTGCACGAGCAGGCAGCGGATCCCGCCGGGCTCCCCCAGCTCGCCGAGCAGCTCGACCGCCGGCACGCCGGGCCCCGGGATGGTCGCGGGGTCCACGCCCCACACGGCGGCGACGTGCGCGCGGGCCGCAGGGTCGGCGATCCGCCGGTAGCCGGGCAGCTGGTCGCACTTCTGGCCGTGCTCGCGTCCGCCCTGCCCGTTGCCCTGGCCGGTGAGGGTGCCGTAGCCGGATCCGGGCCGACCGGGCAGCCCGAGCAGCAGCGCGAGGTCGATGGCGGCGGTCGCGGTGTCGGTGCCGTCCACGTGCTGCTCGACGCCGCGGCCGGTGAGGATGAAGGTGCCGCGGCCGTCCGCGAGCCGCCGGGCCACCCGGCGCAGCTCCGCGACCGGCACGCCCGTCACCTGCTGCACGCGCTCCGGCCACCACGCGTTGGCGCTCCGGCGCACGGCGTCGAGGCCCGTGGTGCGCGCGGCGACGTACGCGTCGTCGGCGAGGCCCTCCGCGAGCACGACGTGGATCAGCCCGAGCAGCAGCACGAGGTCGGTCCCGGGCGCGGGCTGCAGGTGGATCCCCTGCCCGTCGTCGGCGAGGTGCGCGGTGGCCGAGCGGCGCGGATCCACCACGACGAGCCCGCCCGCGGCCCGCGCCCCGCCGAGGTGCCCGATGAACGGCGGCATGGTGGCGGCGACGTTGGAGCCGAGCAGCAGGATCGTGGCCGCGCCGTCGAGGTCGGCGACGGGGAACGGCAGCCCGCGGTCGACGCCGAACGCGCGGTTGCCGGCGGCCGCCGCGGACGACATGCAGAACCGGCCGTTGTAGTCGATGCGGGAGGTGCCGAGGGCGATGCGCGCGAACTTCCCGAGCTGGTACGCCTTCTCGTTGGTGAGGCCGCCGCCGCCGAAGACGCCCACCGAGTCGGCGCCGAAGCGCGCGCGGCTGTCGCGGAGCCGATCGGCGACGAGGTCGAGCGCCTCGTCCCACGTCGCGCGGACGAGCCCGCCCGACGCGTCCCGCACGAGCGGATGCGTGAGCCGGCCCGCCGCCGTGAGCACCTCGGCGCTGGTCCAGCCCTTGCGGCAGAGGCCGCCGCGGTTCGTGGGGAAGTCGCGGCCCGCGACCTCGAGCACGGGTGCGGGCGCGGGCGCGGCGGGCGACCCGGGTGCGGGCGACGCGGGTGCGGGCGACGCCGCCGGCACCGCCACCGGCGTCATCGTCATCGCGCACTGGAGGGCGCAGTACGGGCAGTGCCCGCGCGTGCCCGCGGGCGCGCCGCCGACCGCGCCGGGCCCCGCCTCGGCGACCGCCGGCATCAGACGCGCGCGCCGGCGGCGGTCCCGCGGCGGATCCCGCCCGCCCGCAGGTAGACGAGCCCGGTCACCGCGAGCATCACCGCGTACGCCACGACGAAGCCGCCGAGACCCGTCGTGTACCCGCCCGTCTCCGTCTTCGAGAGGCTGAGCACCTGCGGGATGATGAAGCCGCCGTACGCGCCGAGGCCGGAGATGAGGCCGAGCGCCGCCGCCGTCTTCCGCTGCGTGCCCACGTCGCCGGATCCGCGGCCGGCGCGCGCCGTGCCGGAGCGGAGGGCGAACACCGCCGGGATCATGCGGTAGGTCGCGCCGTTGCCCATGCCGCTCGCCGTGAAGAGCACGAGGAACAGCGCGAGGAAGAGCGGGAAGCTGCCCATCGGCAGGGTGGCGATGACCGCGACGACCGCGAGGCCCATCACCACGAACGCGCCCATGGTCACCGCGGCGCCGCCGTGCCGGTCGGCGAGGCGGCCGCCGATCGGCCGGGCGATGGATCCCATGAGCGAGCCGAGGAACGCGAGCGACAGCGTCGCCGAGCCCACCGCGAAGGTCGACAGCTCGGGGAACTCGTCGGAGATGAGCTTCGGGAACACGCCCGCGAAGCCGATGAACGAGCCGAAGGTGCCCACGTAGAGGAACGCGAGGATCCACAGGTGCGGCTCTCGGAGCGCCGCGAGCGACGCCGTGAGGTCGGCCTTCGCGTGCGAGAGGTTGTCCATGCGCCGCCAGGCGCCGAACGCGGCGACGAGGATGAGCGGCACCCAGACCCAGCCGGCGAGCGGGAGGTCGAGCGTCGCGGCCGCGCCCACCGTGATCACGAGCGGCACCACGAGCTGCGCCACCGACGCCCCGAGGTTGCCGCCCGCGGCGTTGAGGCCGAGCGCCCAGCCCTTGCGGCTCTGCGGGTAGAAGTAGGTGATGTTCGACATGGAGCTCGCGAAGTTGCCGCCGCCGAACCCGGCGAGCGCGGCCACGAGGAGCAGCACGCCGAAGGGCGTCTGCGGGTTCCCGACGCACACGGCGAGCGCGATCGTCGGGATGAGCAGCAGGAGGGCCGAGATGACGGTCCAGTTGCGGCCGCCGAAGCGCGGCACCATGAAGGTGTAGGGGAAGCGGAGGGTCGCGCCGACGAGGCTCGGCATCGAGATGAGCCAGAACACCTGGCCCGTGGACAGGTCGAAGCCGGCGGCCGGCAGCTGGACCACGACGATCGACCACAGCTGCCAGACGACGAAGCCGAGGAACTCGGCGAGGATCGACCAGCGCAGGTTGCGGGCGGCGATGCGGGATCCGCCGCCGGCCCACTGCGCCTGGTCCTCCGGGTCCCAGCCGTCGATGACGGCGCCGTCGCGGAAGGTGAGGCCGGGGGCCTGGGCTCCGTGCGCGTCGACGGTGCGGGCGGAGGGCGACCCGGCACCTGGCGCGGCGGCCGGGGCGACGGGCTGCTCGGGAGCGGGCGCGGTGCGCCCGGTCGCGGGCGGGAGGAGTTCGGTCATGGCGGGTCTCCTGGTCGTGGTCGAGCGGGACGGGCATGGCGGATCGTGGTCGGGTGGCGGCGGGTGGGCGCCGATGCGCGGCGGGCGCCGTCGGCCGGGCGCGGGTCAGCGCACGGGCACCGCCGCCGACGCGTGCAGCTCGACGACGATGTCGACGAGCTCGGCGGGCGGCGCCTCGCCGTCGACGAGGAGCGGGGCGCTCGTCGCGTCCCCTCCCGCGCGCTCGGCGAGGGTGGCGAAGTAGCCGGGGGCGAGGAGGTAGGTGGCCACGACGACGCGGGATCCCGGGTGGGCGTCCCGCTCCGCGCGGACGGCCGCGGGCACGCGTGGTCGCGCCGCCGAGATGAACGACGTGACGACCTCGCGGCCGAGCTCGGACGCGAGCATGCCGCCCACGGCGTGGCAGTCGGCGACGGCGCCCGCGTCGCTGGATCCGGCGGCCGCGAGCACGACGCGGTCGCCGTCCCGCAGCCCGGCCTCCCGGAGGCGGCGGGCGAGCACGGTCGCGAGCCGCGGATCCGGCCCGAGCGCGCCCGTGACGCGCACCTCGCGCGGCGCGGCGTCGGCGGCGGCCTCGGCGAGGTCGACGTGCACGTGGTACCCGGCGCTCAGGAGGAGCGGCACGACGACGACCGCGCGGGACGGGTCGTCGAGCAGGTCCATGGCGGCGGGCACGTCGGGCTGCTGCACGTCGACGTGCGCGTCCACGACGCGGAGGTCGGGCCGGGCCTCGCGCACGGCCTGCACGAGCGCGGTCACCGCGCGGCGGCCGGCCGGATCCGAGGTGCCGTGCGACGCCGCGACGAGCGCCGCCGAGCGGGCCACCTCCACGACGCCGTCGCGCACGCGGCTGCGCCACACAGGCAGCCGCAGCGCGGGCGTCGTGAGGCACTCCCCCGTGTCGAGGTCGAAGACGTCCTTGTGCAGCGGCGAGGCGATGGTGGTGCGGGTGCCGCGGGAACCGACGATGCCGCGCGCCATCACGAAGGCCCCGGTCGCCGGATCCGCGTGGTCGACGGCCCGCACGCTCCCGTCCGGCAGGCGGAGGAGCGCGACCTGCTCGCCGCCGACGAGCGCGGCCTCGCCCCAGAGCGGCTCCAGCTGGTCGAGCCGGCAGACGGCGGTCCAGGGGCCCGTCGACGTCGCGCCCGCGTCGGACGCGGCGACCTCCGTCATGGTCATGCGGTCTCCTCGCGGTCGGTGCCGGGTGGTGCGGTGTATACGGCCCGGCACGGATCCGGGCGGCTCGTGTCGGCCACGCTAGGGACGCGGTGTTTCGGTCTCCGACCGTCGCCGTGACGGCGGCGTAACGAAGACCTCTCGGCCGTCCGGCATCGGCGTGAGGCGCGCGTCACACGGCGTGACACGGGGGCAACGGCCCCGAAACGGGCCCTGCCTAGCGTGGGAGGACACCCGAGGAGGAGGTCCGTCATGAGCGCACCAGCTGCCACGCCGCCCGACCCGCACGCCGTCCCCCTGCGCGCCGACCAGGCCCCGACCACGGGGCCCGACGGCATCCGCCGGGTCGTCGTCGTGGGCGGCGGTCCCGCGGCGCACCGGCTCGCCGAGTCGCTCGCCTCCCGCGCGGACGCGTCGTCGCCCGACCTCCGGGTCACCGTGGTCGGCGACGAGCCGCACCTCCCCTACGACCGCGTGCAGCTCTCGAAGCGCCTCGCCGGCGAGGTCGACCTGACCCTCGGCGAGGCCGCGTTCTGGGACCACGTCGCGCTCGACTGCCGTCCCGGCCGACTCGCCACGCGCATCGACCCGGCGGCCCGCACGGTCTCCCTCGACGACGGCGCGGTCCTCCCCTACGACGAGCTCGTGCTCGCGACGGGATCCTCCGCGACCGTGCCGCCCATCGACGGCGCCGCGTCCGGCCGGGTGTACCGGACGCTCGCGGACGTCGCCGACCTCGTGGCCGAGATCGCGCGCTTCCGCGAGAGGAACGGCCGGCCCGCGAACGTCGTCACGGTCGGCGGCGGCCTCCTCGGGCTCGAGGCCGCGGGCGGCGTGCACGCCCTCGGCGCCCGCTCGGCGGTCGTGCACTCGGGCCGCTGGCTCATGTCGTCCCAGCTCGACGAGGGGGCGGGGCAGGCGCTCGGGCGCATCGTCCACGGCCGCGGCATCGAGCTGCACCTCGGCGTCCGGCCCACCGCGATCCTCACGACGCCGACCGGCCGCGTGACCGGGGTGGCGCTCACCGACGGGCGCACGATCTCCGCGGACGTCGTCGTGTTCTCCATCGGGATCACGCCGCGCGACGAGCTCGCGCGCGACGCCGGGCTCGAGCTCGGCCCGCGGGGCGGCGTCGCGATCGACGCGGCGTGCCGCACCTCGGCGCCGCACGTGTGGGCGATCGGCGAGGTCGCCGCGGTCGACGGCGTGTGCGTCGGCCTCGTGGCGCCCGCGAACGCGATGGCGGAGACCGTCGCCGACCGCATCACGGGCGGCGAGGCGGTGTTCCCCGGCATCGACGACGCGACGAAGCTCAAGCTCGCCGGCGTGGAGGTCGCGTCCTTCGGCGACGCGATGGGCCGCTCGGAGGGCGCGCTCGAGGTCGTGTACGCCGATCCCGCCCGCGGGCTGTACCAGAAGATCGTCATGAGCGACGACGCGCGGACCCTCCTCGGCGGCGTCTTCGTGGGCGACGCGGCCCCCTACAGCGCGCTCCGCCCGATGCTCGGCCGCGAGCTCGCGTCCGAGCCCGGCGCCTACCTCTCGGCCGCGGGCGCCGAGCCGCCGGCCGCCACCGACCTCCCCGACGACGTGCAGGTGTGCTCCTGCAACGACGTGAGCGCGGGCGACGTGCGGCACGCGGTCCGCGGATCCGACGGCGCCCCCGGCTGCACCGACCTCGCCGCGCTCAAGGCGTGCAGCCGCGCCGGCACCCAGTGCGGATCGTGCGTGCCGCTCGTGAAGAAGATCCTCGACACCGAGCTCGAGGCCGCGGGCGTCGAGGTGTCGCGCGCCCTGTGCGAGCACTTCGCCGTGAGCCGCAGCGAGCTGTTCGAGACCGTGCGGATCCTCGGCCTCACCTCCGCCGCGCAGGTGTTCGAGCGCCTGGGGTCCGGCCTCGGCTGCGACGTCTGCAAGCCCGTGGTCGCGTCCGTGCTCGCCACCCAGACCAAGGGCTACATCCTCGACGCCGGCCAGGGGCCGCTGCAGGACACCAACGACCGGGCGCTCGCGAACATGCAGAAGGACGGCACCTACTCGGTCGTCCCGCGCATCCCGGGCGGCGAGATCACGCCCGCGAAGCTCAAGGTCATCGCGGAGGTGGCCGAGCGGTACGACCTCTATACGAAGATCACGGGCGGCCAGCGCATCGACATGTTCGGCGCCCGGCTGGAGCAGCTGCCGGAGATCTGGCGGATCCTCGTCGACGCCGGCTTCGAGTCCGGCCAGGCGTACGGCAAGGCGCTCCGCAACGTGAAGTCGTGCGTGGGATCCACGTGGTGCCGCTACGGCGTGCAGGACGCCGTCGCCATGGCCGTGCACCTGGAGCTGCGCTACCGCGGGGTGCGCTCGCCGCACAAGTTCAAGATGGGCGTCTCCGGCTGCGCGCGCGAGTGCGCCGAGGCGCGCGCCAAGGACATCGGCGTGATCGCGACCGAGACCGGCTGGAACCTCTACGTCGGCGGCAACGGCGGCTTCACGCCCGCGCACGCGCAGCTGCTCGCCAAGGACCTCGACGACGCCACCCTCATCCGCTACATCGACCGCTACCTCATGTACTACGTGCGCACGGCCGAGCGGCTCCAGCGCACGGCGCGCTGGCAGGAGGAGCTGGAGGGCGGCCTCGAGCACGTGCACCAGGTGGTCGTGGAGGACTCGCTCGGCATCGCCGAGGAGCTCGAGCAGGCGATGGCGCTGCAGATCGACGGCTACGAGGACGAGTGGGCGGCGACGCTCGCCGACCCCGACCGGCTCCGCCGCTTCCGCTCGTTCGTCAACGCGCCGACCACGCCGGACCCGTCGCTCGCCCGCGTCGAGGAGCGCGGCCAGAGGAGGCCCGCCTCCCCGGAGGAGCGCGACGGATCCGTCATGCTGTCGGGACCGTCCATCCCCGTCCGGAAGGTGTGAGCCGTGCCGATCCCCCTCGATGTCCAGGGCCGCCGCGTCGTCGTGGTGGGCGGCGCCGACGCCACCCGCCGGATCACCGCCCGGCTCGCCGCGGACGGCGCCCGCGTGGAGCTCGTGCCCGACCACGCCGCGGGCGCGGCGCTCGACGCGGCGGCCCTCGACGGCCGGCCGCTGCCCGACCTCGTGCTGTGGGTGGAGGGCGACGCCGTCCGCCGCGCCGCGGTCGCCGAGGCATGCCGGGCCGAGCGCGTCTGGTTCCAGGTGGCCGAGGGCATCGCGCCCACGCCGCTCGGGCACGTGACGCTCGTGGGCGGCGGCCCCGGGGATCCGGGCCTCATGACCGTCGCGGCGCGCGCCGCCCTCGCCGAGGCCGACGTCGTGCTGCACGACCGCCTCGGCCCCACCGACGACGTGGCGGCGTTCGCCCCGGGCGCCGAGCTCGTCGACGTGGGCAAGACCCCCGGGCACCACGCCGTGCCGCAGCGCCGGATCGAGGAGCTGCTCGTCGAGCACGCGTCCCGCGGCCTCCGCGTCGTGCGCCTCAAGGGCGGCGACCCGTTCGTCTTCGGGCGCGGCGGCGAGGAGGTCATCGCGTGCCGGGCGGCCGGCGTGCCCGTGACCGTCGTGCCCGGCGTCACGAGCGCCGTCGCGGTGCCCGCCGCCGCCGGGATCCCCGTCACGCACCGCGAGGTGAGCCGCGCCTTCACTGTGGTCTCGGGCCACGTGCCCTTCTCCGAGGACGAGCTCGCGCACCTCGTGGGCCTCGGCGGCACGCTCGTCGTGCTCATGGGCGTGAACACGCTGCCGCACCTCGTGGCGGGGCTCCAGCGGCACGGCATGCGCGCCGACATGCCGCTCGCCATCGTGGAGCGCGGCTACGCGATCGACCAGCGCACGACGGTCACCACGGTCGCGGGGGTCGCCGGGTTGCTCGGCACGGTGGCGCCGCGCTCGCCCGCGGTCATCGTCGTGGGCGAGGTCGTGCGGGTGCCCGGCTGGGCCGAGGAGGCCGCGGCCGCCGGGCACGCGCCGTGGGAGGATGAGCGCCGGGCACGGGCGACGCCGTGACCGCCGAGGGAGCGCCCGCCATGACCGGATCCGACGCCGAGCCCGGCTTCCGCCCCGACCAGCTCGAGGGCTTCCGCATCGCCGTCACCTCCGACCGGCGCTCCGAGGACCTCATCGCCGCGTTCGAGCGCCGCGGCGCCGACGTGATGCACGCGCCCACGATCCGCATGACCGGCGTCAGCGACGACTCCGCGCTCGAGGCGGAGACGCGCGCGATCATCCGGGCCCGGCCCGGCATCCTGCTCGCCACGACGTCCTACGGCATCCGGCGCTGGTTCGAGGCCGCCGACGCCGCGGGCATCGGCGACGAGCTCACCGAGGTCCTCGCGGGGGCGCGCATCCTCGTCCGCGGCCCCAAGGCGCGTGGCGCCATCCGCGCCGCCTCGCTCGACGACCACGGCATGAGCGAGCGCGAGACCACCACGTCGCTCGTCGACCTGGTGCTGCGCGGCGACGTCGACGGCGTGACGGTGGCGGTGCAGCTGCACGGCTTCACGGATCCGGTGCAGCTCGCGCGCCTGGAGGCCGCCGGCGCCCGCGTGCTCACGGTCGCGCCCTACCGCTGGACCGTGCACGAGGACTCCGCGCGCGTGCTGCGGCTCGTCGAGACGGTGTGCACGGGCGGGATCGACGCGGTCACCTTCACGAGCGCGCCCGCCGTCGAGGCCCTGTTCACGACGGCGGACGCGGCCGGCCGGCTGGAGGACCTCCAGGAGGCGCTCCGGACGATGGTGGTCGCGGCGGCCGTCGGCCCGGTGACGGCGGCGCCGCTCGTGGAGGCGGGGATCCTGCCGATCACGCCCGACCGGTTCCGCATGGGGGCGCTCATCCGGCTCGTGTGCGCGCACCTCGAGGAGGCGGGCGTCCAGCGCGTCGAGACCCGGCACGGCGCGATCGAGCTCCGCGGACGCCTGGTCGTCATCGACGGCGAGCGCGTCGCCCTGAGCCCCGTGCCGCTCGCGCTGTTCCGCGCCCTCGTCGCCGCGGAGGGCGCGACCGTGCCCCGCCGCGTGCTCGCCCGCGCGACGCCGGAGGTGCTCGACGACCACGCGGTCGACGTGGCGATCTCGCGGCTGCGGCGGTCGCTTCCCGACGGCGGCATCATCCAGACCGTGATCAAGCGCGGGTACCGCCTCACCACCGTCTGAGGCGCGGCTGGTCCTCCCGGCCCGGCGCATCTCCTGCCGCGGGAGGAGGTGCGGGGGTCGCCAGGAGGACGCGCGCCGGATCCCGGTCCGCGAGCCTGGGGGCACCGCCCGCCCGGGCGGTGAGATCAGGAGGATCCCGTGCCCGTGTCCGTCGCCCCCACCGCCGCCCTCGTCGCTCCCCGCGCGGCCGTCCCCGTCGTCGTCGCCCCGCTCCCGGGCGATCCGACCTGCGTCGCCTTCGCGGGCGGCGCCGACGCCTTCCGTCACGCCGGCACGCGCAGCCTCGCGGTCGACCTCGCCCCATCGCGGGCCCCCGCCGTGGACCCGGCCGCCGCCGCGCTCGCCGCCTGACGCGCAGGCGCCGCCGGTGCCCGTGCCCTCGGGGCGCCGTCCGAGGCCCCGGCGGACCCGCCCCCGGGGGCTAGGCTCCCGCGGCGCCCGCCCCGGTGGTCGCGAGGTGCGCCCGCTGCCCGTCGCGGTCGAGGATCGTGAGCACCTCCGTCACGCCGCGGTGCGCGCTGATGGCGTGCGGCACCATCGTCGAGAACTCGGCCGCGTCCCCGGCCTCCACGAGGATCGTCCGCTCCCCCAGCTGCAGCCGCGCCGTGCCCGACAGCACCGTGAACCAGTCGCGCCCGGGATGCACGCCGAGGTCCTCCACGGGGAACGGGCGCCGCGGCGTGAGGCGCATCTTCGCGACGAAGACGCCCGACGCGGTGCCGCCGCCGCGCGACAGCACCCACGTGGTGCGCCCGGCCTCGACGTCCTTCTGCGGCCGGATCACGACGTCGGCGTCGTCCCCGGACTCGATGAGCTCGTCGAGCGTCGTGTCGAGGGCCTTCGCGAGCGGCACCAGCTGGTCGAGGGCGATGCGGCGGTGACCCGTCTCGATCCGGCTGAGCGTCGAGGGGCTGAGGAAGCAGCGCGCCGCCAGCACGTCGAGCGACCAGCCGCGCGCCTCGCGGAGCCCCCGGATGCGCTGGCGGACGAGGGCGTCGACGTCGGTCTCTTGCGTCATGTGCAAGATCGTATGCGCTTCGAGCACCAGCCCGCGAGCATGGGTCCATGCCCCACCACCACGCGCACGCCCCCGCCGACCCGTCGCTCGCCGCCCTGCTCGACCTCGACGCGCGCATCCTGCACCGCCACCTCCTCGAGCTGACCACGTGGGTCCGCTCCCTCGCCCGCGACACCGCCGGCCGCGTCGTCGTCGACCTCGGTGCCGGGACGGGCACGGGGTCCGTCGCGCTCGCCCGGCGCTTCGACCGGGCCGAGGTGGTCGCCGTCGGCGCGAGCGAGGCCATGCTCGCGCGCGTCGCCGAGCGCGCGGTCGTCGACGGCCTCGCCGACCGGATCCGGCCCGTCCTCGCCGACCTCGACGACGCCTGGCCCGCGCTCCCGCCCGCCGACGTCGTCTGGGCCTCGCTCGTGCTGCACGAGGTGCGGGATCCCGCGGGGCTCCTCCTCCGCATCCGCGACGGCCTCGCGCCCGGCGGCCTCGTCGCCGTCGTGGAGATGGACGGCCCGCCGCGCTTCCTGCCGGACGGCGTCGACCTCGGGCCCGGGCTCGGCGGCCCGGGCCTCGTCGACCGCCTGGACGACGCCGTCACGCACGGCGGCACGGGCGGCCCGTCGCACCCGGACTGGGCCCCGTGGCTCCGGGACGCGGGGCTCGTCGACGTCAAGACCCGCATCTTCCGCATCGACACCGACCCCGCGGATCCGATCGCCGCCGCCGCGACGCTCCCCTCCGCCCGCGCGTGGCTGACGCGCGTCCGCGACCGCTCCGCCGACCGCCTCGCCCCCGCGGACGTCGCGGCGCTCGACGCCCTCCTCGACGCGGACGGGCCGCACGCCCTGGCGCGCATCCCGGGCCTCCGCCTCCGCGGCACCCGCACCGCGTACGTCGGGCGCCGTCCCCGCTGACCGGCCCTCCCCGCCGACCGCGCGTCCCCGGATCCGCCCGGGTGGGGCGCGACGACCCCCGGACCCCCTACCGTTGAGGCATGAGCACTGACGACACCGCATCCACCCCCGACGCGGACGCCGCCCCCCGCACGACCTTCAGCGACCTCGGCCTGTCCGACCCCGTTCTCAAGGCCCTCAAGGACGTCGGCTACGAGACCCCCTCGGCCATCCAGGCCGCCACCATCCCCTCCCTCCTCTCCGGCCGCGACGTCCTGGGCGTCGCGCAGACCGGCACCGGCAAGACGGCCGCGTTCGCGCTGCCGATCCTCTCCAACCTCGACGTCTCGCAGAAGACCCCGCAGGCCCTCGTCCTCGCGCCCACCCGCGAGCTCGCGCTCCAGGTGTGCGAGGCGTTCGAGCGCTACGCGTCCGGCATGCGCGGCGTGCACGTGCTCCCCGTCTACGGCGGCCAGGGCTACGGCGTGCAGCTGTCGGCGCTCCGCCGCGGCGTGCACGTGGTCGTCGGCACCCCCGGCCGCATCATGGACCACCTCGACAAGGGCACCCTCGACCTGTCGCAGCTGAAGTTCCTCGTGCTCGACGAGGCCGACGAGATGCTCAAGATGGGCTTCGCGGATGACGTGGAGACCATCCTCGCGGACACCCCGAAGTCGAAGCAGATCGCGCTGTTCTCGGCCACGATGCCCGCGCAGATCCGCCGCATCTCGGGCAAGTACCTGCAGGACCCCGAGGAGATCACGGTCAAGAACAAGACCACGACCTCCGCGAACACCACGCAGCGCTACCTGATGGTGTCGTACCCGCAGAAGGTCGACGCGCTCACCCGCATCCTCGAGACCGAGAACTTCGAGGGCATGATCGTGTTCGTCCGCACGAAGAACGAGACGGAGACGCTCGCCGAGAAGCTCCGCGCCCGTGGATACGCGGCCGCCGCCATCTCCGGCGACGTCGCGCAGGCGCAGCGCGAGCGCACGGTCGAGCAGCTGAAATCGGGCAAGCTCGACATCCTCGTGGCCACCGACGTCGCGGCCCGCGGCCTCGACGTCGACCGGATCAGCCACGTCGTCAACTACGACATCCCCATCGACACGGAGTCGTACGTGCACCGCATCGGCCGCACGGGCCGGGCCGGGCGCAGCGGCGCGGCGATCAGCTTCGTCACGCCGCGCGAGCGCCGCCTCCTCACCGCCATCGAGAAGGCCACGCGCCAGCCGCTCACCGAGATGCGCATGCCGAGCGCGGAGGACGTGAACGTCACGCGCCTCACCCGCTTCGACGACGCGATCACCGCCGCGCTCCAGGATCGCGAGCGCCTCGACGCGTTCCGCGACATCGTGGGCCACTACGTGAACCACCACGACGTCGTCGAGTCCGACGTGGCCGCCGCGCTCGCGATCGTGGCGCAGGGCGACACGCCGCTCCTGCTCTCGGCCGACGACCTCCGTCCCCCGCGCGTCGAGCGCGAGCGCCGGGACGACCGCCCGGGCCGCGACGGCGACGACCGCGGCGAGCGCCGGGCCCGTCCCGCGCGCGGCAGCGGCAACATGGCCACGTACCGCATCGACGTCGGCCGCCGCCACCGCGTCGAGCCCCGCCAGATCGTCGGCGCGCTCGCCAACGAGGGCGGCTTCAGCCGCGAGGACTTCGGCCACATCGACATCCGCCCGGACTTCTCGCTCGTCGAGCTGCCGGCCGGCCTGCCGCAGGACCGCCTCGACAAGCTCGCGAGCACGCTCATCAACGGCCGGCCGATCGACATCCGGCCCGACCGCGGCGGCCCCCGTGCCGCCGAGCGCGGCGCGGCCCCCGAGCGCCGGGGTCGCAAGCCCCGCGACTGATCCGCGTCCGCACGTGCGACGGCCCGTCCCCTGCTGCAGGGGGCGGGCCGTCGTGCATGCGCCAGGCGCGCCCTCCGACGCGCGTCGCCCTCAGCGGTCCGTCCGCCCGCGCTGGACGAGGCGCACGAGGACGTAGGTCATCCCCATCCCCGTGGCCGCGAAGCACAGGCCCCGACCGCGGACGTCCTCGAAGCCCGAGGTCGCGAGCAGGATCACCCCCGCGATCTCCAGCCCCGCGGCGATCACGAGGGTCGTGGTGAACAGGATCCGGTGTCGCGTCGTCATCCCGACCGCGTTCCCTTCGTCGCCCGACGGCCGAGCGCCGTCGAGGGAGATGATGACGCAGGACCCGCCACCCGCGTCAGCGCACGCCCTGCGTGCGCGCTGCCGCCGCGACGGTCCGTCATCACGCCCTCCGCTAGCGTGGCGCGATGGACGCCGTCACCCTCCGCACCCCGCGCCTGACGCTCCGGCCGCCCGCGCTCCACGACGTCGATGCGATCACGGCCGCGTGCCAGGACCCGGCGATCCAGCGCTACGTGCCCGTGCCCGTCCCGTACACGCGCGACGACGCGCTCTCCTTCGTCTCCGCGTTCTGCCCCGCCGGCTGGGCCTCGGGCGAGCGCCTCACCTGGGCCGTGCTCGACGGCGACGCGCTCGTCGGCACCGTGGGACTGCACGCGATCGCGGACGGCGGGGCCGAGATCGGGTACTGGCTGGCGCCGGGAGCACGTGGTCACGGGATCATGCGCGAGGCCGCGGCCTCGGTCGTCGAGCACGGGTTCGACGCGTCCGCCGGTCTCGGGCTCGTGCGCATCGGCTGGCGCGCCTATGCCGGGAACACCGGATCCGCCGCGGTCGTCCGCGCGCTCGGCTTCCGCTTCGAGGGGGTCGTCCGCCTCGGTGCGATGGGTCGCGAGGGCCGGGAGGACGACTGGCTGGCGGGGCTCCTCGCGACAGACGACCGGACGCCGCAGCCGTGGCCCGTGCTCGCGTGACCACCGGCTCCCTCGGGCGCGAGGCCACGGTCACGACTCCGGACGGCCGCCGCCTCCGCGCGATGGTCGACGGCACCGGCGACGACCTCGTGGTCCTGGAGGCGGGCCTCGGCGGCAGCGGCCTCACCTGGGGCCTCGTGAACGGGATCCTCGCCCGCACCCACCGCGTCGTCGCCTACGACCGGGCGGGCCTCGGATCCAGCGACCCGGATCCCGCGCCGCGCGACCTCGACCGCCTGGCCGACGACCTGGAGGCGGTCATCGCCGCGTTCCCGCACCGCCGCCTCGTGCTCGTCGGTCACAGCTGGGGCGGGCCGGTCGTGCGCGTGGCGGCGGCGCGGCGGATCGCGCGCGGCATCGCGACCGCGGGCGTGGTGCTCGTGGACCCCAGCGACGAGCGCGCCCGCTCCTACACGGGACCCCTCGCGCGTGCGGGATTCGCAGCGCAGGCGGCGATGCTCGTGCCGCTCGCGCGCCTCGGCCTGCTGGCGCCGCTGCACCGGATCGCACTCGCGGGCCTGCCCGCGCCCCTCCTCGCGGCCGCCGTCGCCGCGGCCGGCTCGGTCACGGCCGCGCGCGCCACCTCGGCCGAGCAGCGACACCTCCTGCCGGGCCTCGCGGCGCTCGCCGCGCACCCCGGGGCGTCGTCGACGCTCCCCGGAGTGCCCGTCCGCGTGATCTCCGGCACGGCGTCCGGCGCGCTCACGCGGCGGCAACGCGCCGACCTCGTCGGCGCGCACCGGGCGTCGGCGGCAGCCGCGGCGGACGGCGCGTGGATCCCGGCGCCGCGGTCCGAGCACATGGTGCCGGTGACGGATCCGGACGTCGTCGCCGCGGCCGTCTCCGCCCTGCTCTGACGCCTCCCCTGGGAGCCCGGCGCACGCAGGGGACCCCGCGTCAGCCGTCGACGCGCCGCAGCTCCAGCACGCCCGGGATGAGCTGTCGGGTCGGGATCCGCCCGCGCGCGAAGTCGCCCCACACCTGCCGCACCCGGCGGGCGTCGCGCTGGACGCCCTCCCACGGCGCGCCCGCCAGTAGCCCCGCGCCGCGCCACGCCTCCTCGTCGCCGAACAGGAGCGGCAGGTCGACAGTGTGCGCGGCGCCGAGCGGGCTGCCGGGGGCCGACCAGCGGATCACGTAGCAGTGCGCCGTGCCGCCCGCGCGCGCGTGCCGGCGGGCGAAGCGGAGGCCAGGGACGCCGTAGATGATGCCCGTGACGCCCGCGACCGCCGCCCGCCGCACGAGCGGGCCCACCACGGGCACGCGGGTGAGGCGCGCGAGCCACGGGACGTCGGGCAGGAACAGCCGCGCCTCCTCCGCCGTGTGGCCGATGAGCACGTCGACGCGGGGCGCCGCGCGGTCCCAGGCCGCGTCGAGGTCCGACTCGCGCGGCAGCGGCGCGTGGCCGTACTGGGTGCCGAAGGGCATCGCGCCGATGAGGCCGTACGGCGCGGCGACGCGCTCGACGGCGGGCTGCCGCGCGACCACGTCCTCGACGGGCATGTCCGCCGTGAGTCCGCGGGAAGCGCGCGCCATGGCCGCGTTCATCCGCCGCCGGCCGCGGGAGATGCCGAGGGGTGCGCTCTGCACGATCGCGCGGCGGAAGAGCCCTGCGGCCTCCGGCAGCGCCATCAGGTGCGCGACCGCGTCGCCTCCCGCCGACTGCCCGAAGGCCGTCACGCGGTCGGGGTCGCCGCCGAAGGCGCGGATGTTGCGAGCGACCCAGCGGAACGCCTCCAGCTGGTCGAGCAGCCCGAGGTTCGCGGGGCGGCCCGCGCCGTCGCCGAGGTAGCCGAGGAGCCCCAGCCGGTAGGTGACGGTGACGACGACCACGCGCTGCTCCGCGACGAGGGGCGCCGGATCCATGATCGGGACGTCGCCCGCGCCCGCGACGTACGAGCCGCCGTGGATCCAGACCATCACGGGCAGCCCCGCGTCCGGCGAGGCGTCGCGCGGCGTCGTGACGGAGACGCGGAGGCAGTCCTCGTCCACCCGGAGGCCGGCGAAGTCGCCGAGCACGGCGTCGAGCTCCGCCATGGGCACCTGCGGGCAGGCCGGGGACCACTCCGTCGCCTCGAGCGGCGTGCTCCAGTCGGGGTGCGCGACGGGCGGGGAGAACCGGTCGGCGGTGGCGTACGGGATTCCGGTGGCCCGCGCGACCTCGCCGTCGGCCCAGCCGACCACGGGGCCGCAGGGCGGCGTGAAGGGGCGCATCCGGTCGACGCTACCGTTCGCGGCGCGTTCGCCGGGCCGCCCGCGGACAGCCGGGATGCCGGTGCTACCGTGACGCCATGCCCCGCCTGATCGACCGCGCGCGTCGCGAGGACGAGCTCGCCGAGGCCGTCTGGCGCGTCATCCGCCGGCACGGCGCGAGCGGCGTCTCCGTGCGCACGGTCGCCGCCGAGGCGGGCCTCAGCACCGGGTCCCTGCGGCACTCGTTCCCCACGCGGATCGAGCTGATGGCGCACGCGACCGCGCTCGTCGGCCGCCGGGTCGCCGCCCGCACCGCGCGCCGCCGCACCGAGCCGGACGTCCGCCGCCGCACGGTCCAGGTCCTCGCCGAGCGGCTCCCGCTCGACGACGAGCGCCGCGCGGAGGCCGAGGTCACAGCCGCGCTGCACGCCGACGCGGCATCGCACCCCCGGCTCCGCGAGGTGCGCCGGGCCGCCCACGCCGCCGCGCGCGAGACCTGCCTCACCCAGCTCGCGCAGCTGCGGGCCGCCGGCCTGCTGCGGCCGGACGCGGATCCGGACGACGAGGCCGACCACCTGCAGGCGCTCGTCGCGGGGCTCGCGCTCCAGCTCCTCGTGCACGAGCCGGATCCCGCACAGCACGCCCGCGCGCTCCGCCTGCTGGAGCGGCACGTCGACGCGCTCGTCGCGCGGCCGCGGGCGGACCGGGCGGACCGTGCCGACCGGGCGGACCGGGCCGACCGGGCCGAGCGCCCGTCGGGGCGCGCCGACGACGACCGCGGCCGGGCCCCGACGCGCTGAGCCCCTAGGCCGCGCCGCCCAGCCGGCCGCGGAGCTCCGTGACGCGCGCGCGGATGTCGTCGCGCACGAGCCGCATCCGCTCCATCCCGTCGATGCCGCGCTCGGACGGCTCGTCCGTGATCCACGTCTCCACCGCGACCCCCCGGTCGCCGTCCACGTGCGCCTCGGCGCCGAGCACGACCACGAGGTCGGCCGCGCGCACCATGTCGTCCGTGAGCGGCTTGGGGCGCTCGTCGCCCACGTCGATGCCGAGCTCGGCGAGCGACTCCACGGCGAGCGCGTTGAGGTCGGTCCCGGGATCCGTGCCGGCGGACGACACATGCACCGCGCCGTCGCCGTCGTGCCGCATGAGCGCCGCGGCGAGCTGGGACTTGCCGCCGTTGCGGGCGCAGACGAACACGACGTGCGGGGCGCGGTCGGGCATGGGGCCTCCGGGGCTCGGGCGGGTGACGGTAGCCGGCTGATCCGGCTCCTCGATCCTGCCATCCGCCACGGGTCGCGGCGCGCGGGCGGACGGCGTCCCCAGCATCCGCCCGGAGGGCATCCGTACCCTGGTGACGACCCGCTCCGCTCCGAGGGGATCCGCACCGGATCCGCCGCCCCGCCCCGGAAGGCCCCATGACGCACACTCCGCACGCCGACGCCGCCCGCCCCGACGCCGACGCCGACGGGCGTCCGGGGTCCGCGTCCTCCCCCGCCGGATCCGGCGCCGTCGCCCGCCTCCTCCGCGGCACGCGCGACCGCTCCGACCGGCCGTCGCGCCTCGGCCGCCTCTTCGCCGTGGTCGCGATCGTGGAGGCCGTGACCTGGACGGGCCTGCTCGTGGGCATGTTCCTCAAGTACGTCACGGAGACCACCGAGCTCGGCGTCTTCGTGTTCGGCCGCCTGCACGGCGCCGCGTTCGTGCTCTACGTCATCGTCACGGCCGTGGCCGCGATCCGGCTCCGCTGGGGCTGGAAGGCCGCGCTCCTCGCGGGCGTCGCGGCGATTCCGCCCCTCGCGACGCTGCCGCTCGAGGTCGGCCTGCGCCGCCGCGGCTACCTGCGCCACCCCGCGGACGACGCGGACGACGCGGACGACGCGCACGACGCGCACGCGCGTCCGGACGCGGCCCCGCCCGCCGGCTGATCCCGCTCAGACCCCGGTGTAGCGCCCCGGCCGGTGGTTGAGCGCGAGCACGAGGTTGAGCAGCACCGCGCCGACCGCCGACCAGACCACGCTCTCGAGCTCCACGACCGTGAGGCCCAGCAGGATCACGATGACGTCGAGGATCATCTGCGCGTACCCGGCCCGGAAGCCGAGCCGCTCCTGCACCACGAGCGCCACGATGTTGAACCCGCCGAGGCTGGATCCGTGGCGGAACACCACCAGCAGCCCGATCCCCACGAGCAGGTTCCCCGCGAGCACGCCGTAGACGGGCTGCAGGTCGAGGCTCGTCACCATCGCCGGGTGGAGCGACGAGAACAGCGACACGAGACCGACCGAGATCACCGTGCGGATCGTGAACCGCCAGCCCTTCTTCCACACGGCGAGCGCGAAGAACGGCGCGTTCACGACGAAGAACAGCACGCCGAACGGCAGCACGCCCGTGTAGCTCAGCAGCAGCGCGAGCCCGGCGGTGCCGCCCGTGACGGCACCGCTGTCGCGCAGCAGGAACAGCCCGAACGACGCGACGAACGTGCCGGTGAGGATCCCGAGCACGTCCTCGATCACGGAGTGCGGGATCCCGGCGACGGTGTCCGGGACGGTGATGAGGCTCTCGTCCGGAGCCACCTCCCCCACGCCGCCCGCGTCGGCGGGATGGTCGTTCGGGCGGGATGCGGCTGCGCTCATGGCGGTCTCCGGGGTGGGGGGACGAGGACGCGTGCGACCGGTCGTGCCAGCTCGCGCGCCTGCCCAGCATGCCGGATCCGCGACCCGGCGCACGACCCCGCTCTGGTCGCCGGCCGTGGGTCAGACGGATCCGTCGATGCGCTCTTCTCGCGCCATGCGCGACAGGACCCTGTGGAATCGGTCCCACGGCACGCGATGTCCGTCGGCGAAGACCACGCCCACCGAGACCGGGATCCCCATCAGCGAGGACCGCATCCACGACGACTCGGACCCGTCGAAGCGCTCGAGGATGCCCGGCAGATGCCTCTTCGGGAAGTCGACCAGCTCCGTGGAGGAATCGCCCAATTCGATCTCGATCGTCGAGCCGCCCCCGTAGCCGATCGACAGGTCCTCACCGTGTCGGCGACCATGCAGGCGCCAGCGATCGTGCTCGGTGGACTCCGTCACCGAGCGGCGCACGAGCGGCGCGAACTCGGAACGGAGAGCGGCGATGTGATCCGCCGTACTCGGCACCGCGACGGGGCTGGTCGTGCGACCAGGGCCGAGCGCTGCAGCCTCCCTCGCCAGGACCGGGGTGCCGTCGCCGAGACTCAGATACTGCCACCTCCACGGCGCGGCGCTCCGAGCGGTGAAGAGCATCTCCACCCCCAGGAGCGACACCAGGGGCTCGAGCTCGGACCGCGTGAGGCCCCGGGCCGTGTGCACTTCCTCGCCGACGGTGACGTCGAACTCGCCGTCCGTCACGGCCACGATGCAGAGCGATTGCCGGTGCGCGTCATCGCGGAGGACCCATGTCACCGGATCCTCGATCCACTCATCGACGTCCGGGCTGAGGGTGGGGCGCAGGCTGCGGACCAGGTCCTCCAGATCATCCCCACCGTCCCGGCTCGTCGTCACCGCCGTCCCCTCATGACACGCTTCCCCGTCGACAGGTGGTCGTGGAGATGCCTCGGCCCACCACCCGCGGAGTGGCGCGCCTTCCCGGAACGGCACGCTCCCGCCGCCGCTCCGACCCGTGCGTCCGAGGTCTCCCGCATCGTCCCGATCCTCACCCCGTGGAGTCGGCCCTCGCCTCCGGGACCATGCCTATGGGATCACGACCGGAGCATGTCCCGCGGGATCAGACCACATCCGAGCCGGTCGGACGCGCCGACCCGGGATGCCGTCAGTCCGCGAAGATCGCCCCCACCGGCTCCCTCTTCTCGGCCTGGAAGCGGTCCTCCGCGCGGCCCAGCGCCCAGTACGCGGAGAGAGAGAGGGCGCGGCGGTCGAGGCCCCAGCCGTCCTGGAGGAGCGCGCGCAGCTCCTTCATCGCGCCGCGCTCCCCGTGCGCGAAGACCTCGACCTCGCCGTCGGGCCGGTCGAGGGCGCGCGCCGCGGCGACGAGGGGCGCGCCGGGCAGCGCGTCGGGCTGTCGCGAGCGGTGGATCCAGCGCACCTCCACGCCCGCGGGACGCTCGAGCGGGAGCTCGTCCGCGACGCCGTCGACCTCGATCAGCGCGACACCGTGCGCATGGGCGGGCATGGCGGCGAGCGCCGCGGCGATCGCGGGCACGGCGGAGTCGTCGCCGAGGAGCACGCGCGTCACGTCCGCGTCCGCGCTCGGTCGGAACATGCCTCCGGGGCCGCTCGCCGCGATCAGGTCGCCGGGCTGCGCGGACGCCGCCCACGGTCCCGCGAGCCCCTCGTCGCCGTGCACGACGAAGTCGATCGCGCAGGTGCCCGCCGCCGCATCCGCGTGCCGCAGCGTGTAGGTCCGCACCGCCGGGAGCGCCTCGGGCGGCAGGACCGCGCGGAGGGCGGGCAGGTCGAACGGCGGCGTGACGCCGGATCCGGGCTGCGGCAGCATCAGCTTCACGTAGGCGTCGGTCGCGGCCAGCCGCTCGGGCACGGCCTCCGCCAGCAGCGTGCGCGTCCCCTCCCCGCCGAGGTGCACGCGCACGAGGTGCGGTGCGAGCCGCTCCGTGCGCATCACCTCCAGCACGTGCGGCGACCGCGGAGCGCGGGCGGGACGGTCGGGGACGGCGGGTGCGGCGGTGTCGGTCATCGGTGTCGATCCTCCGCCCCGCGGGCCTCCCCCGCAACGCGACCGGTCCGCGCGGTCCCTCGCCTCGCGGGAGCCGCGCACCTATGCTGACCCCGTGGTCGACATCGTCGTCACGGGGCTAAGCGCCAACTCCGTGCCGTACATCGAGGCCCTCGAGCGTCAGCGTGCCCTGCATGCCGACGTCGTCGCGGGCCGGGCGCAGGACACCGTCATCCTCCTCGAGCACCCCTCGGTCTACACCGCGGGGAGGCGCACGGAGCCGACGGACAGGCCGCGCGACGGCACGCCCGTCGTCGACGTCGACCGCGGCGGCCGCATCACCTGGCACGGCCCGGGCCAGCTGGTCGGCTACCCGATCGTGCGCCTGCCGGAGCCCCTCGACGTCGTGGCCCACGTGCGCCGCCTCGAGGACGCGCTGCTCGGCCTCCTCGCCGAACTCGGTGTCGACGCCCGCCGGGTCGACGGCCGCTCCGGCGTCTGGGTCCGCGGCGCCGCACCCGACGGCACGCCGCGCGACGAGAAGGTCGCCGCCATCGGCGTCCGCGTCGCCGAGCGCGTCACCATGCACGGCTTCGCCCTCAACTGCAGCAACTCCCTCGACGCCTACGACCGGATCGTCCCCTGCGGCATCCGCGACGCCGGCGTCACCACGATCAGCCGCATCCTCGGCCGCACGGTCACGCCGGCCGACGTCGTCCCCCTCCTCCGCCCGCACCTGATGCGCGCCCTCGCCCCGAACGGATCCGCCATGACCCCCACCGCTCCCCTCTCCCCCGTCGCCGGGGCCCGCGCATGACCGCCGCCGCGCCCGACGGCCGCCGCATGCTCCGCCTCGAGGTGCGGAACGCGGAGACGCCCATCGAGCGGAAGCCCGAGTGGATCAAGACGACGGCCCGCATGGGCCCCGAGTACCAGGCGCTCCAGCAGCTCGTGAAGACGGAGGACCTGCACACCGTCTGCCAGGAGGCCGCCTGCCCGAACATCTACGAGTGCTGGGAGGACAGGGAGGCCACGTTCCTCATCGGCGGCTCCCAGTGCACGCGCCGCTGCGACTTCTGCCAGATCGACACCGGCAAGCCCGCCGACTACGACACCGACGAGCCGCGCCGCGTCGCCGACTCCGTGAAGCGCATGGGCCTCCGCTACGCGACCGTCACGGGCGTCGCCCGCGACGACCTGCCCGACGAGGGCGCGTGGCTGCACGCCGAGACCGTGCGCCGGATCCACGCCGACAACCCCGGCACGGGCGTCGAGATCCTCGCGACCGACTTCTCCGGCGACCCCGACCTGCTCGCCGAGGTGTTCTCCTCCCGGCCGGAGGTCTTCGCGCACAACGTCGAGACGGTGCCGCGCATCTTCAAGCGCATCCGCCCGGCGTTCCGGTACGAACGCTCGCTCGACGTGATCACGCAGGGGCGCGACGCCGGGCTGATCACCAAGTCGAACCTCATCCTCGGCATGGGCGAGACCCGCGAGGAGGTGTCGGAGGCGCTGGCCGACCTGCACGACGTGGGCTGCGACATCATCACCGTCACGCAGTACCTGCGGCCGAGCTCCCGGCACCTGCCGGTCGCGCGCTGGGTGCGGCCGGAGGAGTTCGTGGAGATCAAGGCGGAGGCCGAGGCGATCGGGTTCCTCGGCGTGCTCGCCGGCCCGCTCGTCCGCTCCTCGTACCGCGCCGGTCGGCTGTGGGCGCAGTCGATGAGCGCGAAGGGCCGGGCGCTGCCGGCCGGTCTCGAGCACCTCGCGGATCCGTCGCGCCGCTTCGCGCAGGCCGTCGGCTGACCGCGTCCGTCCCTCCCGGGGCCGCGGACCTGTCGGCTCCCTGACGAACCCGCCCCTCCCGGGTCCGCGGCCAGGTGCGCGCCCTATCGTCGGAACCACCGCGCACGTCCCACAGCTAGGAGCTCGTCATGGCCGCATCGTCCCCGACCGCAGGATCCGCATTCGGAGACGCCGCCGACGGCGTGTGGCAGGCCATGGAGTCGCTCCGCGCCCGCTTCGAGAAGCGCGATGCCGGCACGGCCGGCCACGACTCCGGCCACCGGCTCGGCCACGGCCCGCAGGACGTGCGTCACGCGGTCCTCGCCCTCCTCGCGGAGGAGCCCATGCACGGGTACGCCCTCATCCACGCGATCTCCGAGCGCACCGCGGGCGCCTGGACGCCCGACGCCGGTGCCGTGTACCCCACGCTCCAGCTCCTCGCGGACGAGGGCCTCATCGCCGCGGAGACCACGGACGGGCGCAAGGTCTGGGCGCTCACCGAGGCCGGCCGCTCGACGGTCGCGCGCGACGGCATCACCGCGCCGTGGGCCGGCTCCCCCGACGCGCACGACCACGACGCGCAGGACCGCCGCGACCGCTCCACCCTCCCCAAGGCCGGTCTCTCGCTCGCGCAGGCCGCTGCGCAGGTGCAGCGCTCGGGCACGCCGGAGCAGGTCGCCGAGGCCGCCTCCGAGCTCGACGCGGTGCGCCGCCGCCTCTACGCGATCCTCGCCCGGGAGTGACCGCGGCCACGGCCGGCGCCGCACCCGGGACGGCTCCCGAGGGCGACGCCCCGGAGACGCGCGCCCGCTACCGCCGCATCCTCCGCTTCGCCGCCTGGAACCTCGCGGTGACGTGGTGGTATGAGCTGTTCCTCCCCCGCGTCGGCCTCCGGCGCATCACCGACCGCACGCGCACCCGCCGCATGAAGAGGTTCGCCCGGCGCTTCCGCGTCCTGGCGGTCGAGCTCGGCGGCCTCATGATCAAGGTGGGGCAGTTCATGTCGTCGCGCCTCGACGTGCTGCCGCCCGAGATCACCGCCGAGCTCGAGGACCTGCAGGACGAGGTGCCCGCGGTGCCCTTCCCCGAGATCCGGGCGCTCGCGGAGCGGGAGCTCGGCATGCCGCTCTCCGAGGCGTTCGCGTGGGTCGACGAGACGCCCGTCGCGGCCGCCTCGCTCGGCCAGGCGCACCGCGCGATCCTCGGCCCCATCGACTCCGCCGACACCGGCCTCACGGGCGCGGTCATCAAGGTGCAGCGGCCGGGCATCGACGACATCGTCCGCATCGACCTCGCGGCGCTCCGCCGCATCGGCGGCTGGCTCACGCACGTCCGCCTCGTCTCCGACCGGGTCGACGCGCCCGCCCTCGTCGAGGAGTTCGCCGAGACGAGCCTCAAGGAGATCGACTACCTGCACGAGGCCCGCAGCTCCGCGCGCTTCCAGGAGATGTTCCGCGCCGACGCGCGCGTCGCCGTGCCCGAGATCGTGTGGGAGCGCAGCACCCGCCGCGTGCTGACGCTCGAGGACGTCACGGCCATCAAGATCACCGACCACGCCGGACTCCTGGCCGCGGGCATCGACCCCGTCGAGGTCGCCCCGGTGTTCGCGGCCGTCATGTTCGACCAGCTCTTCGCCGACGGCTTCTTCCACGCGGATCCGCACCCCGGCAACGTCTTCGTCACGCCCGTGACGGACGGCTCGGTCCAGCAGGGCTGGACCCTCACCTTCATCGACTTCGGCATGATGGGCGAGGTGCCGCCGAGCACGCGCCGGGGCCTCCGCAAGATGCTCATCGCCGCGGCCTCGCGCGACGGGAAGGGCCTCGTCGACGCGGCCCGCGACATCGGCGTGCTGCTCCCCTCCGCCGACACCACGCAGCTCGAGCTCGCCATGACGCGCCTCTTCGCCCGCTTCGGCGGGCTCGGCTTCGCGGAGCTGCGCGAGGTGGACCCGCGGGAGTTCCGCGCCTTCGCCGAGGAGTTCCAGGAGGTGGTGCGCACCCTGCCCTTCCAGCTGCCCGACGACTTCCTCCTCATCATCCGCGCCATGTCGCTCACCTCGGGCGTCTGCAGCGCGCTGGATCCGCGCTTCAACCTCTGGGACTCCATCGAGCCGTACGCGCAGCGCCTCATCCGCGAGGAGCGCGGCAACGTGGTGCGCGACCTCGGCACGCGCGTCTCCGACACCGCGGGCACGATCGCGCGCCTGCCCGGCCGCCTCGACGCGCTGCTGACCCGCATCGACGAGGGCGCGCTCCCCATCAGCGACCCCACGCTCGAGCGTCGGGTGGGCGCCCTGGAGCGCACCCTCCGCCGGGCGATCTCCGCGCTCGTGTTCGGCGGCCTCCTCGCGGGCGGCGTGCTCGTGCGCCCCGACGACGAGGTGCTCGGCACGGTGCTCCTCGTGGTGTCCGTCATCCCGCTCGCCCAGGCGCTGCTCCCCGGCCGCCGCCGCTGACCGCGCCCCCGGCGGGACAGGTGGGCGTCCGCCCTCAGCGGGCCATGAGGTCCAGGAGCTCCACGAGCTCCACCAGCGCACGACCACCGTCGCGGCCGTCGACGGGACACGCAGCGAGGGGTCCGCGGACGACATGGCGCAGACGCTCGGCGAGGACCTCCAGGTGCTCGGCACCGCCTGCCCGGTCCAGCGCCTCGCCCACCACCCGGGCAAGCGACGGTCCCCGCCCCTCGCCGGCGACCCGCCGCCGACGTGCCAGCCTCCGTCGGCACTCGTCCTCGGGCACGTCGAGCAGCACGTGGATCGCCCGACCGCCTGCGCGCCTGGCCTCGTCCGCGAAGGCCGTCAGCTCGTCGGCGTCGTCGAAGAGCTGCGGGACCACGACCGTGCCCCCGCCCGCCACCACGGTGCGGACGATCGACCGCGCGACGGGGCGCACGGTCCGCCCCGCCCCGGCGAAGTCGTCCGCCCAACCGCCGACGGAGGTCCGGAGATCGTCGACGTCGAGGAGGAACCACCCGGCCCGCGCGTCCACCAGCTGCCGCGCGAGCGTGGACTTGCCGCTGCCCGGCAGGCCGTTGAGGAACACCGCGGTGCCCGGTCCCTGCACGTTCGACCCCCGCTCGTCACGGCCTCGGAGCCGGCCGCCGCGGCGCGCACGATGGAGGCGTCGTCACGAGACCATAGCGGGGGATCCGCCGAGCGGCGATCCACGCGGACGGCGTCCGCCCCATGGCACCGGAAGGAGTCCGGGCAAAGCAGAAGGCCCGGTCTCGAGGAGACCGGGCCTTCGTTCTGTTGCGGGGGCAGGATTTGAACCTACGACCTCTGGGTTATGAGCCCAGCGAGCTACCGAACTGCTCCACCCCGCGCTACGAGGAATACATTACCAGACCTCTCGGGTGCTCATGACCACTCGACGCCGCGCACGGGCCCCGATCGCCGCGCCGGACGAGGACGGCCCCGGCAGCACCCGCATCGCGGGGCCGCCGGGGCCGTCCTGGTGGAGCGTCCGGGCTACTTCCGGGCCGCACCCAGCTCGATCGCCCGGTTCAGCGCCTCGGTCAGGCGCTTGTCGGCCTGCGCCGCCCCCACGAGGTCGTTGGCCTTGTAGGCCGCCTCCCTCTCCTGGAGCGCCTGGCCGGCCGCGGCCAGGGCCGCCTGCACGTCCTGCGCGGGAGCCGCGGGCGAGGCGCTCGGCGCGGGCGTCGGGGTCGCCCCCGTGCCGCCGTCGGTGGCCCCGCCTCCGGAGCCGTCCACGGCAGCGGGGTCGGCGGGCGTCGTGCCCTCCACCGCCTCGTCTCCCGCCGTGGCACCCGAGTCGCCCTCGAAGATGCTGTCGAGGGCCGCGTCCAGCGTGTCCTCGAACGCGATCTTGTCGCCGAACGCCACGAGGACCTTGCGGAGCAGCGGGTAGCTCGTGTCACCCGTGGAGCGCACGTAGACCGGCTGCACGTACAGCAGGCCGCCGCCGACCGGGAGGGTCAGCAGGTTGCCGCGCACGACCGAGGTCCGTCCGCCGCGCTCCAGCAGGTTGAGCTGGTTCGCCACGTTCGTGTTCGAGTTGAAGTTGTTCTGGATCTGCGTCGGCGCCGGGATGGTGTCGTCGTTCGGCAGCGTCAGCAGGCGCAGCTTCCCGTAGTCCGGCGCCTTCTCCCCCGCGGTGCTGCCCGCGTCGGAGTCCACCCCGAGGTAGCCGGTGAGCACGCTCCGCGCGGTGTCCTGCGTGGCCGGCGGGATGAACGTCGAGTACAGCGAGAACCGCGGCGAGTCCTGGCCCGGCATCTGCATGGTCAGGTAGTACGGCGGCTGGAGCTTCGCCGACGTGCCCGGGTCCGTGGTGGCGGTGGGGTCGTTCGGGGTCGTCCAGAGGTCCTGGTTCGAGTAGATCGAGCCGGGATCGGTGACGTGGTACTTGCCGAGCACGCCGCGCTGCACCTTGAACATGTCCGCCGGGAAGCGCAGGTGGCTCATGAGCTCGCCGGAGATGTCCGAGATCGGCTTGAGGGTCGAGGGGAACACCTTCTGCCAGGTCTTGAGGATCGGGTCGTCGGTGTCCCACGCGTAGAGCGTGACCTTGCCGTCGTACGCGTCGACCGTCGCCTTCACCGAGTTGCGGATGTAGTTGATCTGGTCGGTCGGCACGAGCGGCTGCGTCTGCTGCGAGTCGGCGATGAGCCGGCTCATGTCGTTCTTCTGCGAGTACGGGTACTGGTCGCTCGTCGTGTAGCCGTCGACGATCCACACCACGCGCCCGTCGACCACGCTGGGGTACGGGTCCTTGTCCACCGTGAGGTACGGCGCCACCTTGCCGACGCGCTGCGCCGGGTCGCGGTCGTAGAGGATCTGCGACTGGTCGTTGATCTGGTTGGCCAGGAAGATCTGCTCCGACTGGAACTTCAGCGCGTAGATGAGGCGCTTGAAGACGTTGTCGACCTTCGGACCGCCGTCGCCCTGGAACGTCGTGTAGGTCTCGTCGGCGCCGTCGACGCCCGACGGGTAGTCGAGCTCGACGTTGTCGCCGGACGCGGGACCGCCGACGATCGAGTAGGCGGGCGAGTCCTCGCCGAAGTACACGCGCGGCTCGAACTTCCCCAGGTCGCCCGAGGCGGGGATGCCGGACTCGAGGAAGACCGGCTGGCCGTCGGAGGTGCGCTGCGTGCCGTAGGCGGCGACGAGCGAGTAGCCGTGGGTGTACACGAGGTGCTGGTTGACCCACGAGGTGCCGGTGTTGTTCGGGCTCAGCTCGCGCACCGCGACGACCGTGTCCTGGACCCGGCCGTCGATCTGGTACCGGTCGACGTCGAGGTTGTTCCCGAACTGGTAGTACTGCCGGAACTGCTGCAGCTGGCTGAACGCGTCGCCCACCACCGCGGGGTCGAGGATGCGGATGTTGGCCGTGGTCGCGGCGTCCTCGCGGAGCGCGCCGGGCGTGGTGTCCGTCGTGGCGTCGTAGGGGATCTCCTCGATGTCCGCGAGGCCGTACGCCTGGCGGGTGGCCTCGATGTTGCGCTGGTAGTACTGCGACTCGAGCGCGCGCTCGTTCGGCTCCACCTGGAAGCGCTGCACCACGGCCGGGTAGGCCGTGCCGATGAGGATGCTGGCCACGATGAGGCCCGCGGTGCCGATGATCGGCAGGCGCCAGCGGCCGATGGCCGCGGTGACGAGGAACAGCACCGCGACGACGGCGGCGATGCCGGCGAGGATCGTGCGGCCCGGGATCACCGCGTTCACGTCCGAGAACGCGGCGCCGGTGAACAGGCCGCCGTTGGCCGTGTTGACGACGGCGGAGTACTGGTCGAGCCAGATGCTGACGCCCTGCAGCAGGAAGTAGACGCCCGCGGTGACCGCGATCTGGATGCGCGAGCTCTTCGAGATGCGAACCTCCCGGCCGGTGAAGCGCACCGCGCCGTAGAGGTAGCTCGTGGCGAGCACGCCGAGCATCGAGATGATGACGACGGCCGAGGCGAACCCGACGACCGCCTGGTAGAAGGGCAGCTCGAACAGGTAGAACGACACATCGAGCCCGAACTGCGGATCCGTGGTGCCCGAGGGCGTGCGGTTCAGCCACAGCAGCGTGCGCTGCCAGCCGCTCGACGCCGAGACGCCCGCGAACAGGCCGAACACCGCGGGGATGGCGAACATGGCCAGACGGCGCAGCGGCTCGATGACCTGCTGGTAGCGGTCGAGCTGCGAGTTGAGCTTCGCGTAGACGGGCCGCGAGCGGTACGCGACCTGGATGCTCACGAACACCGGGATCGCCATGGCGAGGAACCCGACGAGGAACAGCGCGATGCCCGCGCCCCACTGCGTGAGCAGCACCCCGAGGTAGCCCAGCTGGTCGTACCAGAGGACGTCGGCGTAGAAGCCGGCGAAGACGAAGAACGCGATCACGAGGGCGGCGATGATGGCCGCGGTGATGGCGAGAGGGGCTCGGCTCCGTCGGGCGGGCCGGGCGGATGTGCTTGTCACGTGTGTGCCTCAGAGTCGGGGACAGCGGAGTCCTCATCCTAGGCGGGCCTCTTGCCAGCGGCCTGCGAGCGACGGCGCCCTCTCATCTGGTAAGGGGGCCCTCGCGTGCGGGCCGTCCTCGGACCGTCGGGGTCGGGTCAGCAGGTGGGCAGGGCGTCCAGGTCGCCGCCGGAGGAGATGGCGTGGAGGACCGCCAGCGAGTCGTCGAGCTTCCCCACCGAGAAGACGCGGAGGCCGTCCGGCACGTGCCCGCGGACGTCGTCGCAGTTGGCGGCCGGCGCGAGGAAGTACTGCGCGCCCGCGCGCTCGGCGCCGAAGAGCTTCTGCCGGATCCCGCCGATGGGGCCGACGTCGCCGGACGCGTCGATGGTGCCCGTGCCCGCGATGGCCTTGCCGCCGGTGAGGGAGCCCTCCTCGAGCTTGTCCATGATCCCGAGCGCGAACATCATGCCGGCGCTCGGCCCGCCCACGTCGTCGAGCTGGATGTCGACCGCGAAGGGGAACTCGTAGGCGGTGGAGGTGACGACGCCGATGACCGGGCGCCCGTCCCGCTCGGCGGGCGTGACCTCGACCGTGCTCTCCTGCCCGTCGCGCGTGATCCCGAAGGACAGGGGCGTCGTCGCGCCGGCGGCCGCCACGCGCGCCTGCAGGTCGGCGAGGTCGACCACGGCGGCGCCGTCGACCGTGCGGATCGCGTCGCCGACCCGCAGCGGACCGTCGGCCGCCGAGCCCGCGAGGACGCTCTGCACGTCGAGGGTGCGCGGCACGTCGATGCCGAGCTCCAGGAGGGCGGCGGCGACGGCGTCCTGCTGGGAGTTCGTCATCTGCACCTGGTTCTGGGCGTCGCGCTGCTCGGCGGTCTGGTTCGCGGGGAACACGGCCTCCAGCGGGACGACGCTGCGGCTCGGGTCGAGCCACGCGGAGACGACGGAGAACCAGTCGGGGCGCTGCTCGGGGTTGCCGACGACGCTCACCGTGAGCATGTCGAGGCGGCCGTCGGTGGGGTACGTGGGGCGGTCCGGGATGGAGATGAGCGGCCGCTCGGCGCCCTGGTGGTCGCTCGTGCCGAGGGTGTCGAACACCGGTCCCGGCTGCTCGATCACGTACGGGGACGGCATGAGGCCGAGGGAGAGCGCGAGCACGGCCCCGACGCCGGCGAGCACGCGGCCGACGCGGCGACGGCGCGGCGTCCGGGGTGCGCGGGGGGCGTGCTGGGCGAACAGGCTCATCCGGAGGTCCTCGCGGTCGGGGCGCGACGGGCCGGGATGCGGCCGCCGGGCGGGTGACGGGGCGGCCCGAGGGGCCGCTGTTCGCGGCTGGCGGAAGCCGCGACGGCTCAGCCTAGGCGAATGCGGATGGGTTTCCCGTGGGCGCGGGCTAGCGTGGATCCACCGACCGCGGGACCGCGGATCGGGCGCCTGATCCACCGGGAGGACCCCCATGGCCGACGAGCCCACCCCCGATCCCGAGGACGAGTTCCGCCGCATGCTCGCGCGCTTCCTGGGCGGCGACGGCCAGATCGACCCGGAGCGGCTCGCGGGCGCCGCGGGGCTCCCGCAGGACCCCGAGATGGTGCGCCAGCTCATCGCCCAGCTGCAGGGCGCCCTCAGCGCGAGCGGCGACGGCGTCGACTGGAAGGTGGCCCGCGAGGGCGCCCGCCAGCTCGCCGCGGCCGAGCAGACCCAGGTCACCGCCGCCGCGTCCGCGCCGCTCGACCAGGCGTTCCAGGTGGCCGCGCTGTGGCTCGACGAGGTCACCACCGTGAGCCAGCTCACGGTCGCGCCGCGCCTCGTCACGCGCGCGCAGTGGACCGAGCTCACGATGCCCGTGTGGACGCAGCTCGCCGAGCCCGTCGCGCTCAGCATCGCCGACTCCCTCACGGAGGTGCTGCAGCAGAACGCGCCCGAGGAGATGCGCGGCATGGTCGCGGGCGCCGGCCGCATGATGCGGAACCTCGGCGGCACGCTCTTCGCCATGCAGCTCGGCCAGGTGGTCGGGCAGCTCTCCACCGAGGTGGTCTCCGGCGGCGACGTGGGGATCCCGCTCCTCGACGACCAGCAGGCCGCCCTCCTCCCCCAGAACGTCGCCGCGTTCGGATCCGGCATCGACGTCCCCGACGACCAGGTCGAGATCTACCTCGCGGTGCGCGAGCTGGCGCACGCCCGCCTGTTCCGCCACGCGCGCTGGCTGCGGCTGCAGCTCATCACCTCCATCACGGAGTTCGCGAAGGGCGTGCACATCGACACCGAGCGGCTGGAGTCGCTCGCCGAGGGCTTCGACCCGTCGAACCCCGAGGAGCTCCGCCAGGCCATGGTCGACGGATCCCTCATCCCGCCCAAGAGCGAGGCCCAGCTGGCGGCGCTCAGCCGGCTCGAGACGATGCTCGCGCTCATCGAGGGCTGGGTGGACGTCGTCACCGCCGCCGCCACCGTGCGGCTCCCGCGCGCGGACGCCATCGCCGAGACCGTGCGGCGCCGCCGCGCGACGGGCGGGCCGGCCGAGTCCGCCTTCGCCACGCTCGTGGGCCTGGAGCTCCGACCGCGCCGCCTCCGCGAGGCGGCCGCGATGTGGCAGGCCGTCACCGACGCGGTCGGCGCGGAGGAGCGCGACCGGCTGTGGTCGCACCCCGACGTGCTGCCGACGAGCGAGGACGTCGACGCGCCCCACGCGCTCGTCGCGCGGCTCACGCAGGGCGAGCCCGAGCCGGACGAGGTCGACCAGGCGCTCGAGGACCTGCTGAGCGGATCCGACGCCGGCCGCCCCGTGGAGGACGGCCAGGGTCACGCCACCGAGCCGGACGCGCCGACGGACGAACGCCGGGACGACGACGACACGGATCCGCGCCCCGTCTGATCCGTGCCGCACCACCGCCGAGGCCGGCGCCGGCCTCGGCCGTCCGGGCGGCCGCCCGGAGCCGGCACCGGTCGCGCCTGTGGACGCGGCCGGCGCGCCGTCGGCGCGTCGGGCACTCTCCGCGCCCATGGCCATCCGACTCGATCCCCGCCTCCCCCTCGTCTGGCGCACGCCGGACTCCCTCCAGCTCGGCGTCGACCGCCCGCCCGTGGTGCTCTCGGCCGTCTCCCGCCTCGATGAGCGCCTGCTCCACGCGCTCCGCACCGGCGTGAGCCGCGGCGGGCTCGACATGATCGCGGCGACCGAGGGCGCCGGCCCCGCGCAGGTCACGCAGCTGCTCGACCTGGTGCGGCCCGCGCTGCTCCCGCCGGGCGATGACGGCCGACCGGCGACGCCGACGGGACGGGTCGCGGTCGTCGGCGCGGGCCCCACGGCCGACCGGATCGCCGACGCCCTCGCCCGAGCGGGCCACGACGTCCGGGCCGCGGCCGGGCCGGCGGCCGGGCCGGCGGCCGTGGAGGACCCGCCCGACCTCGCCGTGATCGTCGCCCACTTCGCGATCGCGCCGGCCGCCTACGGGCGGTGGGCGCGCGCCGACGTGCCGCACCTGCCGGTCGTGCTCGGCGACCGGACAGCGGCCGTCGGCCCGCTGGTGCAACCGGGACGCACGGTCTGCTGCTACTGCCTCGACCTGCACCGCCGCGACGCGGATCCGGCGTGGCCCGCCCTCGCGACGCAGCTGCTCGGGCGCGACAGCGGATCCGAGGACGGGCTCGTCGCGGGCGAGGTCGCGGCCCTCGCCGCGCGGCCGGCGCACCGCCTGCTCGCCACGGGCGAGAACCCGCTCGCCGGGCACCAGGCGCTCCTCGACGTGCGGACCGGGCGGGTCAGCCGCCGCGCTTCGCGCCCCCACCCGTTATGCGGGTGTCGAGCTCTGCCAGGAACCGCGACGGCTCCCGCTGCCCCGAGCGCTGCGGCCCGCTCCGGCTCCACGACAGCCGCAGGCCGGATCGCGCGCGCGTGATCCCGACGTAGAGGAGGCGCCGCTCCTCGTCGACCGCCTCGAGCGTCTGCGCGTAGCTGATGGGCACGAGCCCCTCGCTGAGCCCCATCAGGTAGACGTGCTCCCACTCGAGGCCCTTGGCGGAGTGCAGCGTCGCGAGCGTGACCGCGGAGACGGTCGGCTCGTGCTGGCCCGCCTGCCGCTCGAGCAGCTCGTCGGTGAACGCGCGGAAGGTGCTTCCCGCGGGCATCCGCTCGGCGAGGCCCATGATCGCGTCGAGCGACTCCCAGCGGTCGCGCACCGCGCCCTGCTGCTCGGGCGGCTGCTGGCTCCAGCCGAGGCCGCGGAGCACGTCGCTCACCGACTTGAACAGCGGCTCGCCGGAGATCGACACGGACGCCCCGCGGAGCGCGAGGAGCGCCTGCTTGATCTCCGGACGGTCGAAGAAGCGCTGGGATCCGCGCACCTGGTAGCTGACGCCCGCGTCGCCGAGCGCCTGCTCGAGCACCGCCGACTGGCCGTTCATGCGGTAGAGCACGGCGATGTGCTCGGGCGGGATCCCCGAGGCGATCTGCTGCGCGATGGCGCCCGCGATCGCGCGTGCCTCCGCGCCGTCGGACGGGAACGCGCTCACCTGGGGCGCGCGGAAGCCCTCGCCGCGGCCGGGCACGGAGGCCGCTCCGCGCCCCTTCGCCCGCGCCGCGCCCGTGCCGTCGCCGTCGGGATCCGCGTCCGCCGAGACGAGCGTGAGCGCGCCCGGCCGGCCGCGCATCAGCCGGTTCGCGGCCTCGGTGATGCCCGAGGTCGACCGGTAGTTCCGCTCGAGCCGCACGACGGTGGCCTCGGGGAAGCGCGACGCGAAGTCGAGGAGGTAGGCGCTCTTCGCGCCCGCGAAGGAGTAGATGGTCTGGCTCGCGTCGCCGACCACGCAGAGGTCGCGGCGGTCGCCCATCCAGAGGTCGAGGATCGTCTGCTGGAGCGGCGAGACGTCCTGGTACTCGTCGACCACGAAGAAGCGGTACTGCTCGCGCACCTGCTGCGCGACCCACGGCTCCGCCTCGATCATGCCCGCGGTGGCGAGCAGCACGTCCTCGAAGTCGAGCTGGCGGCGCTGGTCCTTGATGTCCTCGTACGCCTGCAGGAGCGCCACGGCCTGGTCGGCGTCGAGCTGCGGCGGCAGGGTGCGCGTGGTGCGAGCGGCGAGGCCGTACTCCTCGACGGAGATCATGGAGACCTTCCGCCACTCGACCTCGGCCGCCATGTCGCGGAGGGCGGCCGTGTCGAGGCGGAGCCGGAGGGACTCGGCGGCGTGGCCGAGCATCCGGCCCTTGCTCTCGATGAGGCGGGGCATGGTGCCGCCCACGACCTGCGGCCAGAAGAAGTTGAGCTGCTTGAGCGCCGCGGCGTGGAAGGTGCGGGCGGCGACGGGCCCCGCGCCGAGCTCGCGCAGGCGGCCGCGCAGCTCGGCGGCGGCGCGCGACGTGAAGGTGAGCGCCATCACCCGGTTGGGCGGGTAGACGCCGGCCTGGATCCCGTACGCGATGCGGTGCGTGATGGCGCGCGTCTTGCCCGTGCCGGCGCCCGCGAGCACGACGACGGGCCCGAGGAGCGCCTCGGCGGCGAGCCGCTGCTGGTCGTCGAGCGCCTCGAGCAGGGACTCGGCGGTGGGGACGTCCTCCGCGGGCTCGTCGACGGCCTCGGGCACGGGGCCGAGGGCGACGGGCGCCGGGAGGGCGCCGGAGGGGCCGGATCCGTACGGGTCGCGGCCGGGCGTCCCGGGGACGAGCTGGTCGGTCACGATCGGCCGGTCACCACTCCCGCTCGCCGTCGTCGAGGGGGCCGCCGTACCACTCCTCGATGATGGCGCGCGCGATGGACGACGGGCCGGGCAGCGCGATCTCGTCGAGCGCGCCCCGCAGCTCCTCGCGGCTGAACCAGCGCAGGTCGATGATCTCGGTGCCGTCCGGGGTCGCGGGCCCGCTCGTCGCGGAGACCCGCGCGAGGAAGCCGACCATCACCGACGCGGGGAACGGCCACGGCTGGCTGCCGAGGTAGCGCGGGTCCTCCACCGTGACGCCGGACTCCTCGAGCACCTCGCGCTTCACGGCCGCCTCGAACGACTCCCCCGGCTCGACGAAGCCCGCGAGCAGCGAGTATCGGTCGCCGCCCCACATGGCGTTGGCGCCGAGGAGCAGGCGGTCGTCCCGGTCGACGACCCCCATGATCACGGCGGCGTCGGTGCGCGGGAAGACCTGCGAGCCGTCGGAGGGCGCGCGGCGCACCCAACCGCCCTGCTCGACGACGGTCGGCTCCCCCGTCCTCGGCGAGAACGCGTGGGAGGCGTGCCAGTTCGCGGTGGCGAGGGCCTCGGTGAAGAGCGCGGCGTCGCGGTCGTCGAGCTGGACGGCGGTGGCGCGCAGCTCGATCCAGCGGTCCTCGGCGGGCTGCAGCTCGGCGGCGGCCGCGTCGGTGAGGACGGCCGCGACGACGGGCGTGCCCGCCGGCTCGCCCTCGTGCGCGACGGTCGTGCGGCCGAGGTAGATGCGCACGGTGGCCGCGGTGACGCGGTCGACCGGCAGGAGCTCCAGCGCCGCGCGGTCGTCGGCCACGGAGCCGAGCGCGCGGTGGCCGCGCATCGGCAGGACGCGCGTGGCCGGATCCGCCCACAGCTCGTCGAAGAGGGCGGGCGAGTCGCGGTTCAGGCCGTCGCGGTCGACGCCCTCGCGGGACAGGGGCAGACGGGAGAGGAAGCTGTCGAGCACGGGTGACCAATCGACTTCGAGGGCGGACGGGCCGAGGGGCGGGACGGCGGTGCCGAGGCCCCGCCGACGGTGCGCGGGTGGGGCCGGAAGCGCGTGGCGCGGTGAGACGGAGGGCTCCCAGCGACCTAACCTGTAGGGCATGGCCAGATCCCACCTCACTCTAGCCGCGTTGGCGACCTCGGCCGTCGCGGGGCTCGACGTGGTCCGCAGCACCCCCTTCACGGCCGGCGGCGCGGGCGACTTCGACTCCGCGCTCCTCACCACGAGGGACGGCCGCGAGCTCCTCGTGCGCGTCCCCACGACGCAGGCGTCCGAGTCCGAGCAGTCCGCCGACCTCGTCGCGCTGCGGGCGCTCAGCACCGGGATCCGCTCCCGCCTGCCGTTCCGCGTGCCCGAGTTCCTGGGCCAGGCGCCCGTCAAGCCGACCCGCGGCTTCGTCTACGAGCACGTCCCCGGCCGGATCATCTCGCTCGACGAGATCCCCGCGGGCGAGGGCCTCGCCCGCTCCATCGGCGCCGCCGTCTCCGCCGTGCACAGCCTGCCGACCGGGTTCGTCGCGGATGCGGGCCTGCCCGTGCTCTCGGCCGCCGAGATCCACAGCCAGACCGCGGCGCTCATCGACCGGGCCGCCGCGACCGCGCTCGTGCCGAGCCTGCTGCTCTCCCGGTGGGAGGAAGCGCTCGACGACGCGTCGCTCTGGCAGTTCCAGCCGGCGGTCGTGAACGGCGCCGTGCAGGCCTCGTCGTTCCTCGTCGACGGCGACGACGTGACCGGCATGATCGGCTGGTCCGAGCTCCGCGTGGCCGACCCCGCGCACGACCTGCACTGGGTGCTGGGCGCCCGCGCCGAGCACGTCGCCGAGAGCGTCTTCCGCGCCTACAACCAGGCGCACCACGTGACGGTCGACCGCCAGCTCAAGCAGCGCGCGCTCCTGTACGCCGAGCTCGAGATCGCCCGCTGGCTGCTGCACGGCGCCGACACGCGCAACCAGGGCATCATCGACGACGCCGTGAACATGCTCAGCGCGCTCGTCGACACCGTGCGCGCCGACGAGGGCCAGCGCATCGCCCACGAGACGCTGCCCGTGATGGACGTCGACCAGGTCGAGGAGATGCTCGACTCCCGGCCTCAGCCCACCGTCTCCCCGGACGCCGCGCGCGACGCGTCCGGCGTGCGCGCGCCCGACCAGAGCGCCACGAGGTCCTCCTCGGAGTAGATGCGCTCCGGCTTCAGCGAGCGGCCCTCGGCGACGAAGTAGAACTCCGCGTCGATGAGCTCCGGATCGATGCCCCGCCACTTCGCGAACGCGAGGCGGTAGAGCGCGAGCTGGAGCTGCTTGAGCTCGAGGTCGGCCGCGTCCTTCGGGGTGCGGCCCGTCTTCCAGTCGACGACGCGGTAGCGGCCGTCGATGAGGAACACCGCGTCGATCTTGCAGATGACGACCTGCCCGGCGAGCTCCATGTGGATCTCGACCTCGACCTCCTCGGGCTTCCGGCTGGCCCACTCGCTCGCCTCGAAGGTGGCGCGCAGCCGGTCGAGGTCCTCCTGCTCCACGGGCGGCTCGGTCGGATCCTGGTCGAGCTCGACGCCGGACGCGTCGATGACGTCGGCCGTGCCCGCGGGCCCGTAGCGCGCCTCGACCCAGCCGTGGAACAGCGTGCCGAGCCGCGTCTGGCGGTAGGGCCGCTCCGGCATGGGGCGGCGCAGGCGCGCGGCGACGCCCGCCGGGTCGCTCACGAAGTCCTTGAAGCGCGACGCCGGGATGCGCGTGGGCAGGTCGACGAGCTCGGCGTCGCGCGCGCGGGCGTCGCGCTCGGCGAGGAGCAGGTCGATGTCGCGGGTCCAGACGGTCTCGGCGTGCGGATCCGCGATCGTCACGGCCTCCGCGGCCGCGCGCACCCGGGCCTCGCGCGGGCCGAGCGGCGGGAGCGGCCAGGCGACGCGGGCGGATCCGGGCTCGAGCGGGTTCTCCTCCAGCTCGGGCGCGTCGGGCAGCGCGTCGGGCGCGATGAGGCCCACCTCCTGGATCTCGCGGAGGAACGCCCCCGGCCCCCGCGGCTTCTGCTGCGTGGACCAGAACGAGCCCGAGAGCAGCAGGTCGGACCGGGTGCGCGTGACGGCGACGTAGGCGAGGCGCCGCTGCTCGGCGGCGTTCCGCTCCTCGAGCTCCTCGCCGAATGCCTCCATGGCCTCCGCGAACTCCTTCTGCGTCTCCACGCCGCGCCAGGCGAGCGACGGCAGCTCGGCGGAGTCGCCGCGGAACTCGAACGGCAGGGCGCCGAACGCGACCCAGCCCTTCTTCTCCCGCAGCGTGCCGGGCAGCTCGCCGTCGACCATGCGCGGCACGGCCACCACGTCCCACTCGAGGCCCTTCGAGCCGTGGATGGTGAGGATCTGCACGGTGCCGGGCTCCGGCTCCTCCGTGCGCGGCGCGAGGTTGTCGCGCCGCTCGGCCTCGGCGAGCCAGGCGAGGAACGGGCCGAGCGTGCCCGCGGTGTCGCCCTGGAGGTAGCCGGCCACCTGCTCGGTGAAGGCCTCGAGGCTGGCGCGGCCGAGCGGATCCGTCTCGTTGGCCGCGACCTCGATGTCGAGCAGCAGCTCCTGCTGCACGACCGTGACGAGGTCGACCAGGTCGAGCCCGACGCGCGAGCGGAGCACCTGGAGCTGGCGCCCGGCGGCGCGGAGCCGCGCGAGGCCCTCGGCGCTGAAGCCCTCGAGCGCGCGGTGGCCCTCGGGCGCGCCGACGACGAAGTCGAGCGCGTCGACGACGGAACCCACCTCGTCCGGCACGACGGAGGCGCGCAAGCCCGCCCGCACCTCGGCGGCGAGCTCCTTCTGCGCGGGGTCGCGCGCCATGAGCCAGGACGCGACGCGGGACAGCGCGTGCACGTCCTTCGTGCCGATGCGCCAGCGGGCGCCCGTGAGGAGGCGCACCAGCTCGCTGCCCGCGGTGGGGTCGTGCAGCACGCGGAGCACGCACACGAGGTCGACCACGGCCGGCTGGTCGAGCAGGCCGCCGAGCCCGAGCACGCGGAACGGCACGCCGCGGTCGGCGAGCGCGGTCGTGAACGGCTCGATGGTCTTGAGCGACCGGCAGAGCAGGGCGGCCGAGCGGGGCCGGTCGCCGGATCCGGGCTGCCGCAGCCGGTCGGCGAACCACGCGGCGACGCTCGCGGCCTCGTCGGCGACGGTCTCCTCGTAGGCCACGTCGAGCCGGCCGTCGCCCGCGTCCGGGCGCGGCTCGAGGCGCGCCACGGGGATGCGCGACGCCGCGGTGAGCGGCTCGACGATGCGGTTCGCCGCGCCGAGCACCGACGCCGGGTTCCGCCAGCTCGTGGAGAGGGCGTACACGGGCACGTCGGCCGCGGCGGCGCCCGCGGGCGCGAAGTCGGCCCCGAAGCGCGCGAGGTTGGCCGCGCTCGCGCCGCGCCAGCCGTAGATGGACTGGTGCGGATCCCCCACGGCCATGACGGGCGTGCCGCCGAAGAGCGTGGCGAGGAGCCGGGTCTGCACGACGGAGGTGTCCTGGTACTCGTCGAGGAGCACGATGCGGAAGCGCCTCCGGTGCTCGGCGACGACCTGCGGCACCCGCTCGCAGATGGCGAGCGCGAACGCGACCTGGTCGCTGTACTCCACGAGGCCGCGCCGGGTCTTCTCCTCCTGGAACCGCACGGCGAGGTCGACGAGCGGCGGCAGCGCGCCGACGGCGGCGACGGCCTCGGCCGCGGGCGCCTTCCTGATGCGCGCGGATCCGAAGGGCAGCTCCTCGAGCCGGGTGAACGCCCCGGCGAGTCGCACGACCTCGGCCGGGTCGGCGACGTTCTCGCTCATCGCGCGGCTGAGGGAGATGACGGCCTGCGTGATGGGATCCACGCCCCGGCCGAGCTCGAGCAGCCGGGGGTCGGTGCTCTCCACGACGAGCCGGCGCGCGAGCTGCCACGCGGACGCCTCCGTGAGCACGACGGACTCCGCCTCGCGGCCGATGAGCGTCGCGCTGTCGCGGAAGATGCCGTTCGCGAAGGCGTTGTAGGTCTGCACGGTGGGCGTCGCGAACGCGTCAGCGGGGACGGCGGCGAGGCCGGCCTGCTGCAGCTGCTCGATGCGGGCGCGGATCCGCACGCCGAGCTCGCCCGCGGCCTTGCGCGTGAAGGTGAGGCCGAGGATCTCCTCGACGCCCACATGCCCGTTGGCGAGGAGCCAGACGACGCGGCTCGCCATCGTCTCGGTCTTGCCGCTGCCCGCGCCCGCGACCACGAGGCCGGGCTCCAGCGGCGACTCGATGACGCGCCGCTGCTGCTCCGTGGGGCTCGGCAGGCCGAGCGTCTCCGCGATGCGGCGGGCGCTGATCGGCACGTTGTCCGCCGCCGCCGCGCCGCCGGTCGAGCCGACGCCGCTCACGCCGACACCGCCCGCACGAGGTGGATGCGGTAGCGCCGGGCCGACCCCGGATCCCGCTCCCCCAGGTCCGGCGTGCCCTCGAAGGTCGCCCCCGCCATGCCGGTCGCCGCGTCGGCGATGCGCGCCCGGAACCCGTCGAGCTCCTCGCGGGTGAGCGGCTCCTGCGGCAGCTCGCGGTACGGCAGGCCGCGCGCGCCGCCCGAGACGTAGAGCAGCTTCGCGCCGCCGGCCGTCGCGTCCGCGGGGACCTGCTCGAGCGCGCCCTCGACGAACGCGAGCTGGTACGAGCCGAGCTGCGCGTGCGCGGGGATCTCCGCACGCGTGGGGAAGTGCCTCCCCGTCTTGAGGTCGACGATGACCACGCGGCCCTCCTGCGTCAGCTCGATCCGGTCGATCATGCCGCGCAGCCGCGCGACGCCCACCTCGAGCTCGAAGGAGCCCTCGGCGGCGAGCATCCGCCCGCCGGCGCCCGCGAAGTCGCGGAGGTATCCGCTGACGCCGGCGATGAGCTCGCCGGCCTGACGCCGCTCGCGCTCGCCCACCCAGGGCGATTCGAAGGGCAGCTCGCCCCAGCGCTCGTCGAGCCGGGCCTCGAGCGCGGGCGGGCGGAGGTCGGCGTCCGGATCGAGGCTCGCCTCCTCCATGACGGCGTGCACGATGGTGCCGATGCCCATGGCGGTGCTCGTGGAACCGCCGGACGCCTGGTCGATGAACCAGTTCAGCGGCGAGCGCTCGAACGCCTCGAGCCGCGAAGGCGAGACGGGCACGCGGGCCTCCGGGTCGGTCAGGTCGACGACGGGCTCGGTGGTGGAGGGCTCCCGCAGGCCGTACCACTCGGCCGGATCCGCGCCCGTGACGCCCTCCGCGGCGAGACGGGCCAGGGCCGAGGCGGCGGCGCGGCCGCGCTCGCGCGTGGCGTCGGCGGGCCGTCGGGCGGTGCGGTCGCCGGAGACGACGCGGCCGTCCTCCAACAGCACGGCGTCGCGGTGCACGACCGCGAGCTCCCGCCGCAGCGCGCCGACCAGCCCGCGGAGCGAGAGCGGGTGGTCGGGCCGGATCCGCAGCGCGGCCGGCGCGTCCTTCGCCACCCGACCCGCCTCGGCACCCGCCTCCGCCTCGGCGAGACCGGGCGCGGGCGGCACGAGGCGGAGGAACGGCGACGGCGCCTCCTCGTCGTTCGCGGTGGCGCTGAGCACCACGACGCGGGACGCGCGGGAGACGGCGAGCGCGAGCATCCGCAGCTCGTCGGAGAGGACCTCGGCGCGCTCGTCGACGTCGACGCGGTCGAGCCCGCGCGCGACGGCGGAGAGGCGCTGCGGGTGCAGCAGCGATCCGCGGAGCCGCAGGTTCGGCCAGACCCCCTCCTGGAGCGCGGCGACGGCGACGACCTCGTAGCCGGCGCCGACGACCGCGGACGGCGTGGCGACGAGCACCGTGTCGGCGAGCGGCTGCGGCGAGAGCGTGTCCTCGGGCACCTCGGCGCCGAGCAGCTCCTCGACGAAGTCGGACGCGGGTCGGCCGGGGTTCCGCTCGACGAAGCGCCGCGCGGCCGTGAAGAGCGCGACGACGCCGTCGAGGTCGCGGTTCGCCTGGTCCGCGACGATGCCCGTCTGCAGCGCCTGCTCGAACCACGGCCCCGCGAGCCGCGAGCCCTCCCACAGGTGCCAGAGCAGTTCCTCGATCGTGCCGTCCGCGGCGGCGAGCTCGCGTGCGCCCTGCAGCGTGCGGGCCAGCCGGGCCAGCCGGCGCGCGGGCGGGAGGTCGAGCGTCTCGAGCCGACCGGGCGCGGCGAGCGCCTCCACCAGCAGCTCGTCGCTCGACCGGTGCCCGTCGCCCGCGAGCTCCTCCTGGCGCATAGCGAGGCGGAGGCGGCGGAGGGCCACGCCGTCGAGGCCGCCGAGGGGACCCGTGGCGAGCTCCGCCGCGATGTCGGGCGCGAGCGGCACGCGCCCGAGCACCACGTCGACCGCGCGGATGAGGGCGAGCGCCGCGAGGTCGTCGCGGAGCGCGCGCCCCGCGACGGCCGTGCGTGTGGGCACCTCGGCCGTGGCGAGGCTGCGGGCGACCTGCGGCACGAGGGATCCGGAGCGCACCAGCACGACCATGCGCGCCCACGGCACGCCGCCGAGCAGGTGCTCCTCGCGGAGGCGTCGGGCGAGGCGGGCCAGCTCGATGGCGCGCGTGGGCGCCTCGATGACCTGGATCGGGTCGGCGTCGTCGACGAGGCCCGGCGCGGATCCCGCCTGCCGCTGCCGCCCTGCCCCTGCCGCGCCGATGCGCGCCGTGACGGCCGAGGTGAGCGCCCGGAGCGCGGGCGGCTGCCGGTGCACCCGGTCGAGCACGAGGGTGACGAGCTCCGGGAGCCCGAGCACGGTGGACAGCCGGCCGAGCGCCGCGGCCTCGGCGCCGCGGAAGGTGGCGGCCGCGACGTCCGGGTCGCCGAACGCCACCACGTCGGCTCCGCGCGCCGCGAGCGCCTGGAGGAGGGAGAGCGTGGCGGCCGTCGCCTCGTGCAGGTCGTCGGCGACGACCAGTCGGATGCCCGTGAGGGCCTCCCCGCGCGCCACGAGGAGGACCGCCTCGGCGAGCAGCTCCGCGCTGTCGAGGTGGTCGCCGCGGAAGGAGTCGACGACGTCCTCGTACTCGCGGGCGAACTCGGCCGCCGCGATCCACTCGGGCACGCCGTGCGCGCGCCCGAGATCGGCGAGCGCGTCGGGGCGCACGCGCTCCTCGGTCGCGCGCATGAGCAGCTCGCGGAGCTCGGTGCGGAAGGCGCGCAGCCGACGCACCTCGACCCCGAGCGGATCCGGCCACGCGGGCCCGGTGCCCGTCTCCTCGTGCCCGGCGAGGAGGTCGGCGATGATCTGGTCCTGCTCGGCGCCCGTGAGCAGCCGCGGCGGCGCGGTCGCCGTCTCGGCGGCGCGCCGGGCGAGCACCTCGAAGGCCACCGAGGTGGCGGTGCGGGCGAGCGGCCCGAGCGTGGGCACGCCGACGCGCAGGGCGAGCTCGTCGCGGAGGCGTGTGGCGGCCGCGCGCGACGGCGCGAGCACGAGGACCTCGGACGGGTCGAGCCCGTGGACGAGGATGCGGTGGGCGACGAGCTCCCGGAGCGTGGTGGTGCGGCCCGACCCCGGGGCGCCCAGCACGGCGGCGCTCACGCCGACGGGCAGCCCCACGACCGCGCGCTGTGACGGGTCCAGCTCGACGGCGGGCTCCGCGCCGCCCGGGGCGGAGGCGATGGGCGGCTGGCGGAATCCCCGGATGGTCACGCGCCCACGCTACCGGCGGCCCCCGACGTCGGCGGATCCCGGGCCGGCGGCCTCCCGACCGGCCGACCGACGCACCCCGTCCGCCCTCAGTGAACGCCGCGGGGCCGCTCGGGCGGGTGCCCTAACCTGAGGGAGCACCGTCGCATCCGACGCATCGAAAGGCACCTCCCGTGGAAATCCGTATCGGCCTCGTCAACACCGCCCGCGAGCTCTCCTTCAGCACCAAGCAGACGCCCGAGGAGGTCCAGGAGACCGTCGCCGCGGCCGTCCGCGACTCCGCGCCCTTCCTCTCCTTCACCGACGACAAGGGCGCGACGCACCTCGCGGTCACCGCCCACCTCGCCTACGTCGAGCTCGGCAGCGCGGACGCCCCGCGCATCGGCTTCGTCCGCTAGCCCGCCCTCGACCGTGGAGCTCCTCTTCGTCGCGCTGTTCGGCGCCCTCATCGGCCTCGTCGCGCGCTACGCGCTCCCCCACCGCGGCACGCACGGCGCGCTGCTGGTGCCCGCCGTGGGCACGATCGCCGCGATGGTCGCGTGGGTCGCGCTCACCTGGGCGGGCCTGCGCTGGGACCAGGGCGTGATCTGGATCGCGACGCTCGGCGTCTCGGCCCTGGTCGCCGCGGGCGTCGACCTCTTCCTGGGGCGGCGCCGGTCCGCCGCGGACGCGCGCGCCCTGGCCGCCATCGGCGGCTGACCCGCGCCTCGCACGCCGCGACGCCCGGTCCCCGAGGGGCCGGGCGTCGTCGCATCGGGGGCGGTCGTCGAGGACCGCGGCGCGTCAGGCGGTGAGCCCGAGCGCGTCCATGCGCCGCGTGTGCGCCGTGATGATGCCCGCGAACACGGGCTCGAGGTGCACGCGCGCGTCGGCCGGATCCGCGAGGGACGCCCGCATCGCCGTGCCCGCCACGAGCAGCGTGTCCCCCACGAGCCGGCGGCCCCACATCGCGAGCCGCGATGCGAGCCGCGGGTCCCGCCGGATCCCCGCACGTACCGCGTCGACGAGGCCCTGCTGCCCGATGCCCGAGGAGAGCAGCACGACGACGCGCTGCCGCTGGTCGGACGGGAGGGCGGAGGCGAGGCGCACGAAGAAGTCGTCGAGCAGCCCGGTGGTGATGTAGGCGGAGATGAGGCTCTCGAACCAGTCGGCGCCCGCGACGACGGCCGTGAACCGGTCGAAGGCCGCGCGGTGGGGCTCCATCACGACGCTCGGCTCGCCGCCCAGCCGCTTGATCTCCGCGGCGAGCGCCTGGTGCTTCCCGAGCGCGATGCCGGCGGCCGTGGAGACGGCCTCCTTGCCGGCGAGGTCGGGCGCCTCGGTCACGGCCCGCGACAGCGTCTCGAAGACGGTGAGCTGCAGGTACGCGGCGGCGCCGAGGAAGCGGAGGGTGTCGGGCGAGAAATCGTCGACGCTCACGGTCGGCGCGGCGGCGCGGCGCTTCGACTCGCCGCGGGACCTGACCCGGGGCGCCTCGATCGTCGTCGACCGGCGTCCGAACATCTTGAGCACGTGGCCAGTGTAAAGGGAGCGGGAGGCGGCGTCCGGGCCCCCGCCCGCTAAACTCGCCCGTGGTCCCTCAACGGAAGGGCCCCATCGCGCCCGCAGAGAAGCAGACCGGGCGTGGACCGCACCGCTAGACAGGGCACAACGTGACTTTCACCGAACTGAACATCGACGAGGACATGGTCCAGGCGCTCGCCGACCACGGGATCCTCGAACCCTTCCCCATCCAGGAGCAGACCATCCCCCTGGCGCTGGCCGGCCAGGACATCATCGGCCAGGCCAAGACGGGCACCGGCAAGACCTTCGGCTTCGGCCTCCCGCTCATCCAGCGGCTCGGGCTCACCCCCGAGCCCGGCGTGCAGGCCCTCGTGGTCGTGCCCACCCGCGAGCTCGCCGTGCAGGTCACCGAGGACCTCCAGCTCGCCACCGCGAACCGCGCCACCACCGTCGTCTCCATCTACGGCGGCAAGGCGTACGAGGGCCAGATCGAGCAGCTCAAGGCCGGCGCGCAGATCGTCGTCGGCACGCCCGGCCGCCTCCTCGACCTCGTGGGCCAGCGCCTGCTGTCGCTCCAGGGCGTGCGCGAGATGGTGCTCGACGAGGCCGACAAGATGCTCGACCTCGGCTTCCTGTCCGACATCGAGAGGCTCTTCGCGCAGACCCCGGCCGTGCGCCACACGATGCTGTTCTCGGCCACCATGCCGGGCCCGATCGTCGCGCTCGCCCGCCGCTTCATGACGAAGCCGATCCACATCCGCGCGACCGACCCGGACGAGGGCCTCACGCAGGCGAACATCCGCCACCTCGTCTACCGCGCGCACAACATGGACAAGGACGAGGTCATCGGCCGCATCCTGCAGGCCGAGGGCCGCGGCAAGACCGTCATCTTCACGCGCACCAAGCGCGCCGCCGCCCGCCTCGTGGAGGAGCTCAACGACCGCGGCTTCAACGCCGCGGCCGTGCACGGCGACCTCAACCAGGAGCAGCGCGAGCGGGCCATGGCCGCGTTCAAGGCGGGCAAGAAGGACATCCTCATCGCCACCGACGTCGCGGCGCGCGGCATCGACGTGCTCGACGTCACGCACGTGATCAACCACACCATCCCCGAGGACGACAAGGCGTACCTGCACCGCGTCGGGCGCACGGGCCGCGCGGGCAAGACCGGCATCGCGGTCACGTTCGTCGACTGGGACGACCTGCACAAGTGGGCGCTCATCAACCGCGCCCTCGAGTTCGGCCAGCCGGAGCCGACCGAGACGTACTCCTCGTCGCCTCACCTGTTCACCGACCTCGACATCCCGGCGGGATCGAAGGGCCGCCTCCGCGCGACGCCCACGGTGAACCCCGACGGCACGCCGCGCGAGCGTCCCGGCAGCCGCGGCTCCGACGGCGGCCGCTCCGGCGGACGCGACGGGGGCCGTGACGGCGGACGGGGCGGCGACCGCTCCGGCGGACGCGAGGGCGACCGCTCGGGCGGGCGCTCGCGCTCGCGCAGCGGCTCCTCCGCGGCGTCGACCCCCGCCGAGGCCACCGCGGTCATCGGCAGCGAGCAGCCCGACACGGCCGGCGGCCACGACGCGCCGCGTCCCGACGGCGAGACGCGCCCGCGCTCGCGGAACCGCCGCCGTCGGTCGGGCGGCGACCGCCCGACCGCGACGGCCTAGCCGCACCGCACCGCACCGCACCGCACCGCACCGCACCGCACCGCACCGCACCGCGAGAGGGGCCGCATCCACCGGATGCGGCCCCTCTCGTCGTCCCCGCGGACGGGTGCGGGTCAGGCCGCGGGGATGGGCACGACCGGCGCCCACCCCGTCGCGCGCTCGACGATGCGCGCGAGCACGGCCGGTTCCGTGGAGTTCTCGGCGAGGCGGTTGGGCTTCCCCGCGCCGTGGTAGTCGCTGGACCCCGTGACCTCCAGGCCGAACCGCTCCGCCAGCGCGGTGAGGCGCACGCGCGACGCGGGCGGGTTGTCGCGATGTCGCACCTCGAGGCCGAAGAGGCCGGCGGCGACGAGCGCCGTCATGCGCGAGTCCGACAGCACGCGCTCGGGGCCGCGGGCGCCGGGGTGCGCGAGCACCGCGAGGCCGCCGGCCGCGGTGATCAGCTCGACGCCGAGGATCGGATCGGGCGCGTAGTGCGGCCGGTAGTAGCCGCCCTGCCAGTGCAGGATGCTCTCGAAGGCGGCCGTGCGCGTGGCGACGTGGCCGCGGGCGACGAGCGCGTCGGCGATGTGCGGGCGGCCGATGGTGCTGCCGGGCGTGGTCTGCGCGAGCACGTCCTCCCAGGTGAGGGCGTAGTCCCGGGCGATGCGGCCGACCATGGCCTCGGCGCGCGTCATGCGCTCGCTGCGGACCCGCGCGGTCATCGCGGCCAGGTCGGCGTCCTCGGGGTCGAAGAGGTAGGCGAGCACGTGCACGCTCGCGTACTCGAGCTGCGTGCTCATCTCCATGCCGGGCACGAGCGTGATCCCGTGCGCGACGGCGGCGGCGGACGCCTCGGCCCAGCCCGCGGTCGAGTCGTGATCGGTGAGCGCCACGGCCGAGAGGCCCTGCCGCGCGGCCTGCGCGACGAGCTCGGCGGGCGTCTCGGTGCCGTCGGACACGGAGCTGTGCGTGTGCAGGTCGATGGGACCCGGCTGCTCGTCCGGCATCCTGCGATCCTATCCGCCGCCCCGAGCACCTCCCGGCCGTGCGGTGCCGACGGCGGCGCTCTCCCAGAGAGCCGCCATAGTGTGGAGCGGGTCATGGGTCGGGTCGTCGGAGCAGCAGTCATCCTCGTCACGGCCGCCTGCCTCCTCGTCATCACGTGGCCCCAGCTCCTCGGCCTCGAGCAGAGCTACCTCGTCGCCCACGCCGTCGCCATCCGCGGCGCGCTCGTCGCCGCGTCCGCCGCGGTGCTCGCCCTGACCCTCCTCCTCTGCCTGGCGATCCGGCCGGCCCGACGCCTCCTCGGCAGCCTCGCGCTGCTGCTCGCGGTCTTCATCGGCGCCAACGCCGCCGTCCTCGCGACGCGCGGCGCGGGCGACACGGCGTTCGCGGATCCGCAGGACGCCGACGTCACCGTCCTCTCCTGGAACACGCTCGGCGGCGCGACGGGTCCGCGCGCGGTCGCCGACCTCGCCATCGAGTCCGCGGCCGACGTGATCACGCTGCCCGAGACGCGCGAGGAGACCGGCGCGGAGATCGCCGTCATGATGCGCGCTGCGGGTCGGCCCATGTGGGTCCGCACCGTCGCCTTCGACGACGTGGCCGCGGCGCGCTCCACCACGATCCTCATCAGCGCGGCGTACGGCGACTACCGGCTCGACGAGTCGCGCGGCACCACGAGCGTCCTGCCCACCGTCATCATGGAGCCCGTCGACGGGAACGGGCCCGTCATCATGGCCGTCCACCCCGTCTCCCCCATCCCCGAGCAGATGGACAACTGGCGCGCCGACCTCGCCTGGCTCGGGCAGCGCTGCGACGAGGGCAACGTGATCATCGCGGGCGACTTCAACGCGACCCTCGACCACATGAGCCGCTACGGCGGCACACCCACCGAGCGCGACCAGGTCACCGACCTCGGGCAGTGCGTCGACGCGGCGCGCGCGTCCGGCAACGCGGCCGTCGGCACCTGGCCGACCGGCGTCCCGGCGCTCCTCGGCACGCCCATCGACCACATCATGGCCACGCCCGGATGGGAGGTCACGGGCTTCCGCGTCGTCGAGGACCGCGACGGCGCCGGCAGCGACCACCGGCCGATCGTCGCCCAGCTGACGCCGCTGCGCTGACCCGGGCGTCGCCCGGTGCACGCCCGACGCGCTGCCCCCGCCGCGCCGACGCGCGGAGCAGGTGGGATGATCGACGGATGGCCGAGAACACCGACACCGCGTCCGAGACCACCCCAGACGACATCGTCGCCGATCCGGCCGCGCCGCTCGCCACGACCGAGACCCCGGCGCCCGCCGTCACCGCGCCCGCGGGCGGGCCGGCCACCGGCGCACCGGTCGCGGGATCGGGAGCGGCCCCCGTCCCGCGCGCCACCTCGAACCGCAGCACGACGCCCGCCAGCACCGCGTTCAGCGACTTCGTCTCCACGAACTGGGCCGACCGCGAGGAGGTCGACCCGCCCGCGCGCGAGCAGGCGCCCTTCGCCGCGGACCGCCGCCGCCGGCTCTCCGCGCTCCACGTGGGCACGCGCCTCGTGATCCCGGCCGGCCGCCTGAAGCAGCGCAGCAACGACACCGACTACCCCTTCCGCGCCCACTCCGCCTTCGCCCACCTCACCGGCTGGGGCGCCGACAGCGAGCCCGGCGCCGTGCTGGTGCTCGAGCCCGTGGCTGCCGGATCCGCGGCCGACGGCTCCGCGCACGAGGCGACCCTGTACTTCCGCGAGCGCGCCGGGCGCGACAGCGACGAGTTCTACGCCAACGCGGAGATCGGCGAGTTCTGGATCGGCCCGCGCCCGTCGCTCCGTCAGGTGGCCGCCGACCTCGGCCTCTCCACCGCGCCCCTGGCCGACGTCGACGACGCGATCGCCGCGGCGGGCGCCGTCCGCGTGATCCGCGAGGCCGACGCCGTGATCGCCGCCCGCGTCGACGCGGCGCGCATCGGGACCGACGCCGACGGAGACCCCGACGCCGACCTCGACGGTGACGCGCTCCTCGCCCGCGACGCCTCCGAGCTCCGCCTCGTCAAGGACGCCTACGAGATCCGCCAGCTGCGCGGCGCCGTCGACGCGACCGGGCGCGGCTTCTCCGACGTCATCGCCGACATGCCGGCCGTCCTCGCCCACCCGCGCGGCGAGCGCGTCGTCGAGGGCGTCTTCAACGCGCGCGCACGGGCCGACGGCAACGCGGTCGGCTACGACACCATCGCGGCGTCCGGCCCGCACGCCTGCATCCTGCACTGGACCCGCAACGACGGCCGCGTCGTCCCCGGCGACCTGATCCTCGTCGACGCCGGCGTGGAGCTCGACAGCTACTACACGGCCGACATCACGCGCACGCTCCCCGTCTCCGGCACCTTCACCGACGTGCAGCGCGAGGTCTACGAGGCCGTGCGCGAGGCGGCCGACGCGGCGCTCGCGATCGTGCGCCCGGGCATCCGCTTCCGCGAGGTGCACGCGGCGGCGATGCAGGTCATCGCGCGGAAGGTCGCCGACTGGGGCATGCTGCCCGTCACCGCGGAGGAGGCCCTCGAGGCGGACAACCAGCACCACCGCCGGTACATGGTGCACGGCACGAGCCATCACCTCGGCCTCGACGTGCACGACTGCGCGCAGGCCCGTCGCGACATGTACATCGACGGTCTCGTGGAGGCGGGGATGGTCTTCACCATCGAGCCGGGCCTCTACTTCCAGCCGGATGACCTCACGGTGCCCGAGCGGTTCCGCGGCATCGGCGTGCGCATCGAGGACGACATCCTCGTGACGCGCGACGGCGCCGAGAACCTGTCCGCCGGGATCCCGCGCACGGCCGACGAGGTCGAGGCGTGGATGGCGGGCCGCGCCTAGCGACCGCTCCGCGGCACCCGACGGCTAGCTGTACTTCCTCGGGAGGTCGTGAACGCGGGGGCGGATAGCGAAGACCTCCGGGACGAGATGTGGGTTACCACACTCACCGTCGTCACCGGAGGTCTTCGTGACTCACGCTAACGCCCCCTTCACTCCCGCGGGCAGGCTTCGTCTTGCTCGGTTGATCATCGAGGACGGGTGGCCGATCCGGCGCGCTGCGGAGCGCGGGGAGCTGGCCCCCATTCCTGGGACCGAGCGCACGCACGTCGACGACCCGGATGCCGGCGCAGGGGACCTCATGGCCGCGACCGGCGCCGACACGCTCGACGACGACGCGGAGATCGCACTTGGGCGGCCGCGCGTCGACGCACCGCCGACATCCGGGCCCCTCTGGCGCGTACGCGCGACTGCAGCGCTCGACGCCGAGGTGGAAGCGCTCGCGGAGCGCCGTGGACACCGGAACAAGTCACGCATCATCCGCGAGGCTGCCGCCCCTTACGTGCGGGCATCGCGATCGGGCGCGCGCTCAGGACATGACGCAGATAATGGCCAGCACCCGGTGCGAACGTAACGATCACGCCACCCTGCACCTCGCGCTCAACCGGGAGTGCGCAGGAGCAGACGCGGATCGAGACATGAGGCACGCCAGGGGCTCGGTCGCCATCACCCAAAGCGCCTGATTCTTACCTCTATTCGTAGTACGGACTCGGGCCCTCCTGCAGCCGATAGACCACCGAACGCGCCAGCAGGACAACGTTCAAATCAACGCCAACCGACCACGCTTGAGCCCCAGTATCGGGGGCCTATACGGGCATGATCGAACCTGCCAGACTTGCGTAATTGCCGCAGCAAAATCGGCGAATAAGGCTCTACGGTTAGCGCCTTATGTCGACGACAGACTGCGGTTAGACCCGAGCTGTGCCGAACCCCAGGGGGGTCCATTGTCTATAATCAAACAACTAGAACGAGTCGCAATATCTGCGGTAATACCCGTCGCCCTCATTGCAACCACTGCTATCGCAAGCCCTGCCGGGGCAGAATCAAGACAGGATGCGCTTCCCACGTCGGGCCACAGCACCGGCGCCAAGGCTCCCGTATTTGTCGACGAAGCCCACCCCTCAACAGCTCGGCCCGAGTTGCGCTCACATTCAAGTGACGATCAACTGATTCTGGACTACTGGACCGATGAGCGAATGGCCGAGGCGACCCCCGTAGAAATGCCGAAGGTCGACGACGCCACCATGGCAGACGCGCAGCGCTACTTCGAGCAGTATGCTGACGAAGAGGTCCATGCCGAAGATGTCAAGCCTGCCCCGGCGAAAGCTGTCGGCGATGCAGCACGAGCCGTCACTCCCGTGTCGAACTTCTCGCCAACAAACGGTAAGATCTACTTTCGTGACGCTAGTACCGGCGAGAACAAAATATGCTCAGGCTCTGCGCTGAACAGCCCATCCAGGCGGCTTGTTGCTACCGCCGGCCATTGCGTCCATAAGGGGCCCGGTGGTAGCTGGCACCAGAACTGGGCATTTGTTCCCGAATATCACAACGGAGCCCGCCCCCACGGCACCTTCACATCTAACTACTTCCGCACAATGGACGACTGGATTGGATTCGGGGCAACGGGACGCGGCTTTGCCTCCGACTTCGCAATGGTCACCACTAATACCAACGCGAGTGGATCAACCGTTGTCAACGCCGTTGGAGGACACGGAATGACGTGGACAGGCAATGTTTTCGACGCAACGCTCTTCGGATATCCGGCGAACGTCAGTAGCGGAGAGGTCATGCAAGCCTGCTGGGGCGGCAGCGAGAACCGGTACCTCGACTTCTACCGCTTCCACGGCATGTCGGGCTGCAACTGGGGAGGCGGAGCATCGGGCGGACCCTGGTTGCGCGACTACAGCAATTCCTCTGGGCTGGGCGTGATCATGTCCGTGTCGTCCTGGGGCCCCGCCGATGGCTATGCCAACATCAACGGGCCCCACTCCCGGGGCGCTGTAGCCGACATGTACGGCGCGGCCGACAAGGACTGGTAGAACGGAGCCTATGAGCCAGACGACGTTGCGCACATTATCCGTTTGCATGACGACAGTCGGTGCTGCACTCCTACTCGGGTCGTGCTCGATGAACTCTTCGGGTTCTTCCGGTGGAAATACTGGCTCGAGTGCTGGTGCAGCGCCGAATGTAATCCCATCCGGCCCGGCAGACGTTCAGTCTCGATCTGACCTCAAGGACGAGTCGGTTCTGGACTGGAAGCGCTCAGAACTTGTCGACGACACGCACGTAAGAGTCTTTTATACGGGCGACAATCCTGATTGCTATGGGATCCGAACAGTGGTCGAAGAATACGATGATTCAATTACTGTCACTCTTCGACAAGGGACTTTACCCGATGCGCCACAGGCGTGCGCGACTGTCGCCTACGAAGGCTCCGCCCTTGTGAAGCTCAACGAGCCCCTTGCCGGTCGCACCGTCGAGGCCGGAGCTGAAATCAAGTAAGTTGGCATCAACATCACTGGATGCGAGTGACCTCGGGGGAGTTCTTTAGTAGCTGCTAAATCAAGCGACGAGCGACGCGGTCGCGTTGACCGCTAGCTGTACTTCCTCGGGAGGTTGTGAACGCAGGGGCAGATGACGAAGACCTCCGGGACGATGTGGGTTACCACACACGCATCTTCCACGGAGGTCTTCGTGACTCACGCTAACGCCCCGTCCACGCCCGCGGGCAGGCTTCGTCTTGCCCGGTTGATCGTCGAGGACGGATGGTCGGTCCGGCGCGCGGCGGAGCGGTTCCAGTGCTCACCAGCGACCGCATCGAAGTGGGCGCGTCGCTAGGCGGCCGGGTTGCCGATGACGGATCGTTCCTCTCGCCCGCGTCGACAACCGACGCGCACGGGTCGCCATCTGGAGCGGCGCATCGTCGCGCTGAGATGCACCCGACGATGGAGCCCGCACCGCATCGGCTACCACCTCCGCGTCCCGCGCTCCACGGTCGAGCGGGTCCTGAATCGGTACCGGATGCCACGGCTCGCTCACCTTGATCAGGCCACCGGACTCCCGGTCCGGCGAGCACGGCCGGTCCGCTACGAAGCTGCTGCACCCGGGGAACTCGTCCATGTCGACATGAAGAAGCTCGGTCGGATTCCAGACGGCGGCGGGCACCGCATGCTCGGCCGGGTCGTGGGGAACAGGCACAACACGAAGCACGGCAGGGGCTACGCGCTCCTCCACCACGCCATCGACAACTACTCGAGGCTGGTCTACTCCGAGCAGCACACCGACGAACGCAAGGAGACTGCGGCCGGGTTCTGGCAGAGCGCGAATGCGTTCTTCGAGACCGCGGGCTTCACCGTCACCGCAGTCATGACCGACAACGGCGCCTGCTACCGATCCCGCGCCTTCGCCGCAGCGCTCGGCACCATCACGCACCGCCGCACCCGCCCCTACCGCCCACGGACCAACGGCGAGGTCGAACGCTTCAACCGGACCCTCGCGACCGAATGGGCCTACGACCGGCTCTACTCCAGCGATGAGGCACGCTCAGCGACCTACCCCGACTGGATCCACCACTACAACCGGCACCGACCCCATACCGCACTCGGCGGGCTGACGCCCGCCGAACGCGTTCACAACCTCACCGGGAAGTACGGCTAGGCACCCTGCGCGCCCTGCTCCCCCACGGGTCGGTCCGTGGACGTCGGCGGCGCCGTCGGCTCGGGGGCGTCGGATCCTCCGCCCTGCTCGGGCACGCGCTCCCCGTACGGGCCGGCCGGACGCGACGCGGGCGGCCGGCTCGGCGCCGCGGGAGGGGTCACGACCGGCTCCCCGTACACCGAGGTGGTCGGGGCCCCGAGACCCAGCACGTTCCGCGCCCGGTGCAGCGAGTCGGGCTCGACCACCACGGAGTAGCTCGTCGCGATGACCTGCATGACCGAGGTGAAGTCCCGGCGCCGGCGCGTGATGCTGTAGCTGACGATGCCGAAGATCGCACCGAACCCGAGGCCGATGATGATCGCGCCGATGACCGACGAGACGTTGGGCACGGGTGAGAAGAGGAACGTGACGAGGCCGAGGAAGAGGCCGAGCCAGGCGCCGCTCGCACCGCCCGCCGCCGCGGCCCGGGCGTAGGTGAGCTTGCCGGTGACGCGCTCGACGCTCGTGAGCTCGTTGCCGACGATGCTCACCTGCGTGACCGGGAAGTCGGCCTCCGCGAGCGCGACGACGGCCTTCTGGGCCTCGTCGTAGGTGTCGTAGGTGGCCACGGGCTCGCCCTTCGGGAGCTGGGGCATGCGCGCGCGGGGGGTCCGTCCGATCAGTGGGGAGGTCACCCGTGCAGTCTTCCACGGGCGGCCGGGAGGGGGCAGGGCGAGCGACTAGATTGGCCTCGTGAGCGCCTCCCGAGTCTTCGTCGCCCGGCTCGCCGGGTGCAGCGTGTTCGACCCCGCCGGCGACCGCGTCGGGCGCGTGCGCGACGTGCTCGTCGTCTACCGCAAGGACGATCCGCCGCGCGTCGTGGGCCTCATCGTCGAGGTGCCGGGCAAGCGGCGCGTGTTCCTCTCCATCGGGCGCGTCACGAGCATCGGCTCGGGCCAGATCATCACCACCGGCCTCATCAACCTGCGCCGCTTCGAGCAGCGCGGCGGCGAGGTGCGCGTCATCGCCGAGATCCTCGGCCGCCGCGTGAGCATGCGCGACGGATCCGGCACCGCGGTCATCGAGGACGTCGCGATCGAGGAGTCCCGCCAGGCCGAGTGGGAGGTCGCGCAGCTGTTCTGCCGCCGCCCCCGCACGAGCCCCTCGCCCTTCGCGAAGGGCGCGACGATCTTCGCCGCGTGGGAGGAGGTCGCGGAGCTGCAGGACGAGGGCGTCGCGCAGTCCGCCTCGCAGTTCCTCGCCGCCTACTCCGACCTCCTCCCGGCCGACCTCGCCAACACCCTGCTCGACCTCCCCCAGGCCCGGCGCCTGGAGGTCGCGGAGGAGCTGCCCGACGCGCGCCTCGCGGACGTGCTGGAGGAGATGCCGGAGTCGCAGCAGGTCGAGATCATGGCGACCCTGGACGACGACCGCGCCGCCGACGTCCTCGACCAGATGCAGCCGGACGACGCGGCCGACCTCATCGCGCAGCTCTCCGAGGAGCGCGGCGAGGCCCTCCTCGAGCTGATGCAGCCGGAGGAGGCGGACGACGTGCGCATGCTCCTCAGCTACGCGCCGGACACCGCGGGCGGCCTCATGACCACGGACCCGGTCATCGTCTCGGGCGACGCGACGGTCGCGGAGGGGCTCGCGCTCATCCGCCGCCATGAGCTCGCGCCCACCCTCGGCGCGGCCGTGTGCGTCACGCTGCCGCCCTACGAGCCGCCCACCGGACGCTTCCTCGGCATGGTGCACTTCCAGCGGATGCTGCGCTACCCGCCGCACGAGCGCCTCGGCACGCTGCTCGACCAGGGCCTCGAACCCGTGCGCGCCGACACGAGCGCGGCCGAGGTCTCCCGGATCATGGCGAGCTACAACCTCGTCTCCGTGCCCGTGGTGGACGAGAACCACCGCCTGGTCGGCGTGGTCACCATCGACGACGTGCTCGACCACCTGCTGCCGGACGACTGGCGCAGCGCCGACGCGGAACGCGAGACGCGCAAGCGCGCGACCGCCCGGTTCCACGGCACGGCCACGGCCGCCATCCCCATCGCAGGACCCGTACGAGGACGGAGGATCCCCCGTGGCACGGCAGAGTAACCGCGACATCCGCCTGGACGCCCCCAAGGGCCTCCGCACCACCGTCCTCCCGCTGCGCACGCGCGGCAGCAGCGACCGGTTCGGCCGCTTCACCGAGTCCATCGCGCGCGGCATGGGCACGCCCTGGTTCCTCGTGGGCCTCACCGCGTTCTGCGTGGCGTGGATCGGCTACAACACGTACGGCCCGGAGTCGGCGCGCTTCGACTCGGCGGCCCTCGGCTTCACGGCCCTCACGCTGATCCTGTCGCTGCAGGCCTCCTACGCGGCGCCCCTCATCCTCCTCGCGCAGAACCGGCAGGACGACCGCGACCGGGTGCAGATCGAACAGGACCGCCAGCGCGCCGAGCGCAACGTGGCCGACGTCGAGTACCTCGCGCGCGAGGTCGTGTCGCTGCGCCTGCAGATGAAGGACGTGGCGTCGAAGGACTTCATCCGCGCCGAGCTCCGCCAGCTCCTCGAGGAGCTCGACCGCCGGGACGAGCCCGAGTCGGACGACGCCGAGGGCACCGACGGGGCGACCGGCGTCGGCACCCGCAGGACGCATGGCCGCTGACGATCCCCGCGCCCCCTCCGTGACCGCCGACGACGTCCGGCGCGCGCTCAGCCGGGTGGTCGATCCCGAGATCCGCCGCCCCATCACCGAGCTCGACATGGTCTCCGACGTGCGGGTCGAGGCCGACGGCGTCGCGCACGTCGACATCGCGTTGACGATCGTCGGCTGCCCGGCCGCCACCAGCATCGAGCGCGACGTCCGCGAGGCCGTCACCGCGGTGCCGGGCGTCGCGCGGCTCGAGCTCGCGGTCGGCGTCATGAGCCCCGAGCGTCGACGCGCGCTCACCGAGCGCCTGCGGGGTCCGGCCGCCCAGCGCGGCATCCCGTTCGGCCCCGACAGCCTCACGCGCGTCTACGCCGTCACGAGCGGCAAGGGCGGCGTCGGCAAGTCCACCCTCACCGCCAACCTCGCGGTCGCGCTCGCGGCGAAGGGCCTCGCGGTGGGCCTCGTCGACGCGGACGTGCACGGGTTCTCCATCCCGGGGATCCTCGGTCTCGTCGACGCCGACGGCCGCACCGCCCAGCCCACGCGCGTCGGCGACATGATCCTGCCGCCCGTCGCGCACGGTGTGAAGGTCATCTCCATCGGCATGTTCCTCGACCCCGACGCCACCGGCGGCACCGCGGTGTCCTGGCGCGGGCCGATGCTGCACCGCACCATCCAGCAGTTCCTCACCGACGTCTTCTTCGGCGACCTCGACGTGCTGCTGCTCGACCTGCCGCCCGGCACGGGCGACGTGGCCATCACGGTCGGGCAGCTGCTCCCCCACGCCGAGGTGCTCGTCGTCACGACGCCGCAGCCCGCCGCCGCGGACGTCGCCGAGCGCAGCGGGCTCGTCGCGCGGCAGACGGGGCAGCGCGTGGTCGGCGTCGTCGAGAACATGGCCGGGTTCGTCCAGCCCGACGGATCCGTGCTGGAGCTGTTCGGGGCTGGCGGCGGCGAGGAGGTCGCCCGACGGCTCTCCGCCGGGCAGGATGCGCCCGTGCCGCTGCTCGCGAGCGTGCCGCTCAGCCTCGCCCTCCGAACGGGCGGCGACGCGGGAGCACCGGTCGTCCTCGCGACGCCCGAAGATCCGGCGGCCCGGCGGATCCAGGAGGTCGCCGACCACCTCGCGTCCCGCGGCCGCGGCCTCGCCGGCCGCCGGCTCGGCCTGTCCGTCTCCTGACGAGCGGCGTCGCGCCCGACCCGCCGCTGGACCCTGCCCCTGCGTCACCCCGCATGCTCGGACGCATGGACATCACCGTGATCGACAGCGCCGCGGCCATGCGGCGGATCCTCGACGCCCCGCCCACCGCCCGCACCGGCCTCGAGCGCGCGATGTGGGAGCCGATGGCGGGCATGTACCGGTTCGCCCCGGGCGACATCGACCTCGCCGAGGTGCACCGGCGGGGCTTCGGCTTCGACGAGCAGGACCCGAGCGGACGCGCGCGGGAGGGCCTCGACGCGCTCGTCGCCGCCGACGGGTGGTCGCGCATCGGCCGCGCCCTGTCGGACGGCGCCCGCGCGCTCCGGCAGGCCGACCCCGCGCTGGCGATCCCGGACCTCACGGTCCTCCTCGTCCTCGGCGACCCCGACGATCCGCACTTCGTCGACGAGGTGCAGGGGCTGTCGGCGTTCGGCGGCATCAGCGGCTACATCTCCGTCGCCCTCTGGCCGACTCCGCGCGTGCTCGACCGGCTCGAGGCCATCGCCGTGCACGAGCTCCACCACAACGTGCGCTACTCCCCCGGCGGCGTGGTCTGGGACCCCGCCACCGTGACCGTCGGCGAGCACGTCGTCGCCGAGGGGCTCGCCGACGCGTTCGCCGCGGAGCTCCACGGCGAGGCAGGCTGGACCCACTTCGTGGCCGACGCGACGCGCGACGACGACGCGGTGCTCGCGAAGGTCGTCGCGGCGCTCGACCGCACCGGGATGCACGACTTCCCGGCCTGGGTGCTCGGGGACGCGACGGCCGAGCGCCTGGGGATCGCGTCGGTCGGCCTGCCCACGGGCGCCGGCTACGCCGTGGGGCGTCGGATCGTCGAGGGGTACCTGGCCGAGACGGGGACGACCGCGGCGCGCAGCGTGCGCACGCCGGCGGCGGAGATCCTGCGCCTGGCCCTGCCGCGCCTCGACCCGGCACCGAGCGCGTGAGACTGGACCCGGCATCGACGACGGAGGAGCGCGACATGGAGTGGACCGTCACCGAGCTCGCCGACCGCGCGGGCATCAGCGGCCGGACCCTGCGGCACTACCACCGCATCGGCCTGCTCCTGCCGGACCGCATCGGGGCGAACGGGTACCGCCACTACGGACCCGTCGCGGTGGCCCGGCTGCAGCGGATCCTGCTGCTCCGGGAGACGGGCATGTCGCTCCCCGACATCCGCGCGGTGCTCGACGCCCCGGAGACCCCGGCGGCCGAGGTCCGCGCGCTCGAAGCGCACCTCGTCCGGCTGGCCGCGGAGCGTGCCCTCCTCGAGCAGCGCATCGCCGCGGTGGAGCACACCCTCGACATGCGGCGGCAGGGCCTCGGGCCCCGGATGGACGTGATGCTGCAGGGCTTCAACGACGCCTACGAGGACGAGGTCGTCGCGCGCTGGGGGCGTGACGCCTTCGACGCCGCGCACGGGTGGTGGCACGCCATGGGCGTCCGCCGGCAGCGCGCGTGGAAGGCCCGGGCGGAGGGGCTGCTGATGCGCTGGCGGGAGATCCAGGAGGAGGGGCACGCCCCCGGATCCGCCGCCGCCCGGGAGCACGCGGACGCGCACCTGGCGTGGTTCGCGGAGATCCCCGGCACGCCCGCCCACGCGGGGGATGTGCCGACGACCGCGGCGATGGTGCGCGGCGTCGCGGACGGCTACGAGGCCGATCCCGAGTTCCACCGCGCCTTCGGCAGCGAGGCGGCCGCGCGCTTCGCGGCCACCGCGCTCCGGGAGCGCATGGCGCACCCCGCCTGAGGGGCGCCGCACGACGAGGAGGACGGCAGCCCGCGGGCTGCCGTCCTCCTCGTCGTGCGTGGGCGTCGACTACACGTGGCTGCGGTGCGTGCGCGTCGGCACGGCGCGGTAGCCGTCGCGCGCGGTGACGACGACGGTGCCCGCGATGGCGGACACGGAGAGGGCGGCGACGGCGATGAGGAAGACGGTCATGGGGAGCTCCTGCGGGAAGACGGACGGCGGCGCACTCCGCCGCACCTCCATGGGACCACCCGTGACCGTTCAGGACAAGCTCATTGTCCTTGCCTCGCTGTGTAGCCTGCCTACATGGACATCCGCCGTCTCGAGCTGCTCCGCGAACTGGCCGACCGGGGCAGCGTGGGCGCCGTCGCCCGTGCAGCGGGACGCACGCCGTCGGCCGTGTCGCAGCAGCTGAAGGTGCTCGAGCGGGAGGCTGGCGTGCCGCTCACCGAGCGCTCCGGTCGGGGCGTCGTGCTCACCGATGCGGGCCGCGCGCTCGCCCGCACGGCCACCGACATCGCCGTCGCGGTGGCGCGCGCGGAGGCGCTCTGGGAGGACTTCCGGCACCAGCCGTCCGGCGAGGTCACGCTCGCCACGTTCCCGACCGCCGCGCAGATGCTCCTGCCGGGGCTGCTCGACCGCGTCGCCGGGATCCCCGACCTCACCCTGCGCGCCAGCGACCGGGATCCGACCTCCGCCGCGTTCGCCGACCTCACCGCCGACTTCGACGTCGTCATCGCGCACTCCCTCGCGGGGGCGGGCACCTGGCGCGGGCTCGGCCTCGTGATCGTGCCGCTCCTGGTGGAGCCGCTCGACGTGGCCATGCCGACGGATCACCGCCTCGCCGCACGCGCATCCGTGGGCCCGGCGGACCTGACCGGCGAGCCGTGGATCGGCGTGCCCCAGGGGCTGCCCTTCGACCGGATCCTCCTCGACATCGAGCAGGCCGTCGGCGCGCCGGCGCGTGTGGTGCAGCGGTTCAGCGACACCCGGATCACGGAGTCGCTCGTGGCGGCCGGGCACGGCATCGCGCTGCTCCCCCGCTACACGGCAGGCCAGCACGACGGGGTGGTCGTGAAGCGACTCACCGGCGTCGCGTCGAAGCGGCACCTGCACGTGCTGCTGCGACCGGATCGGGCGGAGCGACCGTCGGTGCGCGCGGTGGTGGACGCCCTCCGGGAGGAGGCCCGGGCGGTGGACGCGCGCGTCAGCGCCAGCGGATGAGCGAGCGGTGGACGCGCGCGTCAGCGGCGGAGGGTGAGCGGGCAGTCGACGCGCGCGTCGACGGCAACGGATGAGCGGCCGGTAGATGCGCGCGTCAGCGGCAGCGGGTGAGCCGGCGGCCGGGCGGGATGGTGCGGGTCAGGTGGCCTCGGCGTCGAAGGGCGCGGGCTGCGCGGACGCGGCGGCCGCCTCGCGCTCGAGGCGCTGACGGCGGGCGATCGTGGTCTCGACGGGGACGCGCGGCTTCGTGACGACCGGCTCGTCCTCGAAGAGCGCCTCCTTGATGATGCGGCGCGGGTCGTACTGGCGCGGGTCGAGCTTCTTCCAGTCGACCTCGTCGAACTCCGGACCGAGCTCGTCGCGCATCCGCTCGCGGGCGCCGGTGGCCATGCGCCGCGCCGCCTTCACGAGGTCGGCGAGCTTCTGGGTGTAGACCGGCAGCCGCTCGGGGCCGAGCAGGAACACGGCGATGATGCCGATGAGCATCAGCTTCTCGAACGTCAGGCCGAACATGATCACAGGCTAGTCGGTCGGCACCTGATCTCCCTCCGTGCGCGGGCGCACGTCCGCGGGCGGGTCGCTGGAGGCGTCGCGCGGCTGCGCGGACAGGCGCGAGGACCCGCTCGCCGGTCGGGAGGGCGACCGCCGGGCCGATACCCTGGGGACCCGGAAGAGGAGGTGCCGCGTGTCCGACAAGGAGACCGGATGGAAGTTCGCCGAGGACGTCGTCGTCGAGGACGAGCACATCGCCCTCGCGCGCCAGCACTCCCGCGAGCTCGGCATCGAAGCCGTCTCCCCCGCCGTCGGAGCGCAGATCTCGCTCCTCGCCGCCGCCACCCGGGCCACGAGCGTCATCGAGATCGGCACGGGCGCCGGCGTCTCCGGCCTCTGCGTGTTCCGCGGGGCCCCGCGCGCGATCCTCACGAGCATCGACGTCGAGTTCGACCACCAGCAGGCGGCGCGCGAGATCCTCGCCGACGCGGAGGTGCCCGCCAACCGCGTGCGCCTCATCACGGGCCGTGCGCTCGACGTGCTGCCGCGCATGAGCGACGCCAGCTACGACCTCGTGCTGGTGGACGCCGATGCGGCCCAGGTCATCGAGTACGTGGAGCACGGCCTGCGCCTCGCGCGCACGGGCGGCCTCGTGCTCGTGCCGCACGCGCTGTGGCGCGGGCGCGTGCAGAACCCGGCGGCACGGGATGCGCAGACGGCGGCGTTCCGCACGCTGGTGCAGGAGACGGCCGGGTCCGGAGCGGTGGTCGCCGCGCTGTCACCGGCCGGAGACGGCCTGCTGCAGATAGCCAAGACCGGGCGCTGACCGCCGCGGCGTCCGCGCCGCGTCCCGCGGTCGGGGCCGCTGGGGAGCCCGGGTGCAGACGACACCGCCCGCCCCGTCGACGACGGGGCGGGCGGTGTCGTCTGATGCGCGTTCCGACTAGCTCGCGCTGGTGACCGCGGCGAGGGCGTCGTGAAGCTCCTTCGCTTCGGCGTCGTTGACGGAGACGACCAGACGGCCGCCGCCCTCCAAGGGCACGCGCACGATGATGAGCCTGCCCTCCTTCACGGCCTCCATCGGTCCGTCGCCGGTCCTGGGCTTCATGGCTGCCATTCGGCTCCCCTTTCGTGGATGTGGCTCCATTATCCCGTATGCACAGGCACATGGATGAACGCGTGACGGCGTGCTAGGCCGCGCGGGCCCCCGCACGGCGGTGGAGGGAGCGCGGCGCGGGGCGCGGAGGAGGCGTCACGGCGGCGTCCAGTCCCCCGCGGTGGCCCGCCAGAGCAGGTCGATCCAGAGCCACTGCCCCGCGACCATCGCGAGCACCACCGCGACGCGGTACGCGCGCGAGCGCGGGACGGCCAGCGCGCCGGCGAGCGGGATCATGGGGAGCAGCAGCCGGAACACGCTCGACTGCGGGAAGAACACGGCGAAGAGGTAGAGGCCGTAGCACGCGATCCAGATGCGGAGCTCGGGGCCGAGGGCGCGGACGGAGGGCCGGGTGAGCATCAGCACGAACGCCGCGACGACGCCGAGGACCGCCACGACGCCGGCCACGCCCCCGATCCAGAAGTCGCCCGCGTCGAACCAGGCCTCGAACGGCACGAGGTGGCGGTAGCCGACGTAGGCGGCCCGCCAGGAGAGCTCCGTGTCGGTGTACGCGGTGATCGAGCCGGTGCGGATCCACGCGACCACGGGCCAGGCGACCCCGGCGGCGCCCGTCGCGATCGTGGCGAGGACGAGCCGCGCGCGCTCGGCCGGCGGGAACGGGTCGCGGCGCGCGGTGGCGAGGCGGTGGACGCCGTGCAGCAGGAGCGCGAGCGCGAAGGCCAGCCCGAGCGGCCGCGTGAGCGCCATGACGACCGCGACCGGTGCGAGCAGCGCGTAGCGGCGGTCGACGAGGAGCAGGAGCGCGGTGAGCAGCAGCAGCGTCTGCAGGCTCTCGGCGTACGCGATCTGGAACATCGGCGACACCGGCGCGACGCAGACGATGACGACGGCCGTCATGGTCGACGACGGGGAGAGGAAGCGGGACAGCAGCCGGTGCAGCACGAGCACGGCGCCCGCGCCGGCCACGAGCGAGACGGCGACGCCCGCGACGTCGAAGGGGGCGCCGGTGGCGTCCTGGATGGCGCGCACGATGCCCGGGTACACCGGCATGAACGCCCACGGGTTCGACTGGACGTGCCCCGCGGCGTCGACGGGCAGCACGGTCGGGTAGCCGAAGGTCGCGATGTCGCGGTACCACCCCGCGTCCCAGAAGGTGGCGAACTGGAGGTACGACGGGGAGGCGCTCGCCCACGGCGTGCGGATCTGGCTGCGCGCGGAGACGAGCATCAGCACGGTGGTGAGGACGCGGCTCGCGAGGTAGACGCCGAGGACCGCCGCCCACCACGGGACGCGCGAGGCCGAGGCGTCCGAGACCCGCTCCCGGGGCGCCGGCCGCCGGGACGGCCGGGTCAGCGCGCCGTCAGCCACGCCCGCAGCCCGCGCTCGCAGGAGACGATCTGGGCGACGTCGACGCGCTCGTCGTCGTGGTGCGCGAGGAGCGGATCCCCGGGGCCGTAGTTGACGGCCGGGACGCCGAGCGCGCTGAAGCGGGCGACGTCGGTCCAGCCGTACTTGGGGCGCGCCTCACCGCCGACCGCGGCGAGGAACGGCTGCGCGACGGGGGCGTCGAGGCCGGGGCGCGCCCCCTCGGCGAGGTCGACCACGGTGACCTCGAAGCCCGGGAAGAGGCTCGTGACGTGCGCGACGGCCTCGGCGCCGGACCGGCTCGGCGCGAACCGGTAGTTGACGTGCACCATGGCCTCGTCCGGGATCACGTTGCCCGCGATGCCGCCCGAGACGCCGACCGCGTTGAGGCCCTCGCGGTAGACGAGCCCGTCGACCTCCACATCGCGCGGCTCGTACGCGGCCAGCGTCGCGAGCACGGGGGCGATGCGGTGGATGGCGTTGTCGCCCACCCACGCGCGGGCGGAGTGCGAGCGCCTGCCGAACGCGCGGACCTCGACGCGCAGGTTGCCGTTGCAGCCGCCCTCGATCTCGGCGCGGGTGGGCTCGCCCAGGATCGCGAAGTCGCCCTCGAGGAGCTCCGGACGGGTGCGGGCGAGACGGCCGAGGCCGTTGAGGCTGTCGGACACCTCCTCGTGGTCGTACCAGATCCACGTCACGTCGTGGGCGGGATCCGCGAGCTCGGCCGCGAGCACCAGCTGCACGGCCACGCCCGCCTTCATGTCGACCGTGCCGCGGCCCCAGAGGTACTCGACGCCGTCCTCGTGCTCGGTGCGCGTGGGCAGGTTGCGGTTGAGGGGCACGGTGTCGATGTGGCCGGCGATGACGACGCGGCGGTCGCGGCCGAGGTGCGTGCGGGCGATGACGGCGTCGCCGTCGCGGAGCACCTCGAGGTGCGCGCAGCCCGCGAGCGCGCGCTCGATGGCGTCGGCGAGCGCCGCCTCGTCGCCGGACACCGACGCGATGTCGCAGATGCGGCGGGTGACCTCCACGCTCCCCGCGGACAGGTCGATGTCGGGCGCTGCGGGGGTCTCGGTCGGCATGCGGTCATCCTAGGTCGGGGGCCGACGCGGGTCCTGGGGAGGACCCGGGGACGGCGCGCGCCGATCGGTACGCTGGCCGCATGGCCTCCCCCGCTTCGCCCTCGTCCGCCGTGCCCGCATCAGGATCCGCGTGGGGCTACGGCCTCGCGACGGTCGCCTCCGACGGGACCGTGCTCGACACGTGGTTCCCGGCGCCCGAGCTCGGCGCCCTGCCGGAGGGCCGCGACCGCTGGATCGCACCGGCGTGGATCGAGGAGCTCGCGGTCGCCGACCCGCGCCGCGGCGTCACGGTCGACATCGTCACCGTCGAGATCGACCTGCAGGCCGCGCCCGCGTCCACGCCGGACGCGTACCTCCGCCTGCACCTGCTCAGCCACCTGCTCGCGGCGCCGAACACCCTGAACCTCGACGGCATCTTCGGCCACCTGCCCATCGTCGTGTGGACCAACGCGGGCCCCGTGCACCCGGACGACTTCGACCGGCTCCGGCCGTCGCTCCAGCGCGCGGGCATCGCCGCGCACGGCATCGACAAGTTCCCGCGCCTGCTCGACTACGTCACGCCCGACCGCGTGCGCATCGCCGACGCCTCGCGCGTGCGCCTCGGCGCGCACCTCTCCCCCGGCACCACCGTCATGCACGAGGGCTTCGTCAACTTCAACGCCGGCACGCTCGGCGCCTCCATGGTCGAGGGGCGGATCACGCAGGGCGTCGTCGTCGGCGACGGCTCGGACATCGGCGGCGGCGCGTCCATCATGGGCACGCTCTCGGGCGGCGGCACGCAGCGCGTCGTCATCGGCGAACGGGCCCTGCTCGGCGCGAACTCGGGCGTCGGCATCTCCATCGGCGACGACAGCGTCGTGGAGGCCGGCCTCTACGTCACGGCCGGCACGAAGGTGCGGCTCGCGGGCGAGGCGCCCGCCGCCGACGGGTCGGTGCCGCAGGTAAAGGCCGTCGAGCTGTCCGGCCGTCCCGGGATCCTGTTCCGCCGCAACTCCCTGACGGGCGCCGTCGAGGCGGTGCCGCGCCGCGGCGGCGGGTCGATCCTGAACGACGCGCTGCACGCGTAGCGGGACCGCCGAGCGGTCGGACCGGGTCGGACCGGGTCGACCTCGCGGTCAGCGGCGCAGGCCGCGGCGGCGCGCGGGCTCGGGTGCCTCGGAGGGCGGCTCGATCCGCAGGACGTCGACCACCACGGCCGTGACGTTGTCGCGCCCCCCGTTCCCGAGGGCGCCGCGCACGAGACGTCCCACGGCTGTCGCTGCGTCGTCCGCGTGCAGCAGGTGGCCGCGGATCTCCTCGTCCGACAGCTCCTTCGTCAGCCCGTCGGAGCAGACCAGCAGCCGCAGCCGTGCGGTGACGGGCAGCAGCCAGTAGTCGGCCTCCGCCGCGTCGCCGACGCCCACCGCCCGCGTGATGATGTTGCCGTCCGGGTGCAGGTCGGCCTGCGCGCGCGTGATCCGGCCCGCGTCGACCATCTCCTGCACCACCGAGTGGTCGACCGTGACCTGCTCGAGCACGTCGCCGCGGAGCTGGTACACGCGCGAGTCGCCCACGTTGAACACGGCCCAGTACGGCCGGTCGGAGACGATGGTGAGGCACGCGCCCGTCACGGTCGTGCCCGCGTGCAGCTCGAGGTCGCCGGTCTCCTCGCGGATGTCCTCCACCGCGCGCTCGAGGGCCGGCTCCACGCCCTCGGGATCCGCGAAGCCGCCCTCGGCCCGCGCCTGCTCCTCGGCGAGGCGTCGGATGACGGCGTCGCTGGCGACGTCGCCCGCCGCGTGACCGCCCATGCCGTCCGCGACCGCGAAGTAGGGCACGGCGGCGAGGACGCTGTCCTCGTTGTGGTCGCGGCGGAGCCCGCGGTCGGTGGCGGACGCCCAGCCGAGCACGAGCGTGCGCCCGTCGGGCAGGGCGAGTCGCGTCTCGGGGACGTCGGGGCCGATGGCGGTCATCGGGCCGGCAGGATCTCGAGGACGACGCCGTCGCCGATGTCCACGCGCGTCCCCGGGACGACCACGAGCGACTCCCCGCGGTGCAGCGCGAGGCGCTCGGCCCCCGGCACGAGCACCGCCGTCCCGTTCGTGGAGTCGAGGTCCGTCACGACGACCGCGCCGCCCTCCTGCCGGATGCCGACGTGCGTCCCCGAGATCTCGCCCAGCGGGGACGCGACGGCGACGAGCCGCGGGGCGGCGCCACGCACGACGCGCGGCGGGCGCGGGCGGCGTCCGACGACCGCGGGCACGTCGAGGGGGATGCGCTCGGCGTCCGCCGGTCCCTCCGGGTCGCTGCGGCGGGCGGGGTCGGCCGGCACGATGCGGAACGCGTGGACGGGCAGCGGGGCGAGGTCGCCGTCGCCCGCCGGCGCCGTGGGGATCGCGGCGGTCGGGGCCGCCGCGGATCGCGCGCGCGCGGAGGCCTCGGAGACGGCGGGCGCAGGGGCTGGGGCGGTCGCGGGCGGGACGGCGTGGGCCGGCTCCGGCGCCTCCGCGGGTGCCGCCGCCTCCGCGTCCGGACGCGCGTGCGCGCCCCGGCGACGACGGCCGGACGGCGGCGCGTCCCCGGCGAGCCGAGACCAGGCGACCTGTCCGCAGACCACGGCGCCCGCCAGGATCGGCAGCGCGTCCAGGACGTCCGCCGCCACCGCATCGGCCGTCCGGCCCAGACGGTAGGCCGCGACCCGGTCGAGCGTCGCGAGGTAGAACGGGACGGCTCCCCGTGCGTCGATCCGGCGGATCCCGCCGTCGGCGGCGACGTCGATCACGGCGTCGCCGCGCAGCACCACCTGGAGGCGCGCGCCGTCCGGTCCGTCCCCGTCGTGGACCGCGATGCCGAACGAGGGGACCTCCGCGTCGCCCCGCAGCGGCAGCACGGCGACGAGGGACTCCGCCTGCACGTCGGAGCCCGCCAGGATGTCCCAGACCCGCGCGACCGCTCCGGATCCGACGCCCGCGGGCAGGAGCACCGCCGCGTGCGGGACGACCAGGCCGATGCCCTCGGGGCCCGCGGAGGCCGGCGCGGAACGGTGGGAGCCCTCGCTCACGTCATCGGCTCCATCGAGGATCGGCGCCCGGAGGGGCGGGTCGGCGCCGGGCCCCGGGCGGCCGGACGCGCTGCCTCGGATCCTACCGCTCGTGCGCCCCGCACCGGGTCGCGCGGCGATGGCGTGACGCGGCGGATGATCCGCTCGGTCGCGCGGGCGCCGGGCCGCGGATCCGGTTGCCCGGCCTCCCTCGGACTGCCATGCTCGTGCGATGAGCACGCCGCACCGCCCCTCCGCCCGCGGGCTCCCCGTCGACGCGATCTCGCGCTCCATCGTGGAGCAGCTGCGCGCCGACGGCCGCCGGTCGTACGCGGAGATCGGCAAGGCGGTCGGGCTGAGCGAGGCGGCCGTGCGCCAGCGGGTGCAGAAGCTCACCGACGGCGGCGTGATCCGCATCGTCGCGCTCACGGACCCGCAGCAGCTCGGCCTCACCCGCCAAGCGATGATCGGCGTGACGGTCAGCGGCGACGTGCGGCTGGTCGCCGACGCCCTCGCGGCCATCCCGGCGGTCGACTACGTGGTCATCACCGCGGGCACCTTCGACCTCCTCGCCGAGGTCGTGTGCGAGGACGACGACGAGCTGGTGGAGCTGCTGAACGCGCGGATCCGGGCGCTCGAGGGCGTCGTCAGCACCGAGACCTTCGTGTACCTCAAGGTGCACACGCAGGACGGGCACGGGCGATCGCGGTGAGGCGGGAGACGTCCGGCCGGCTCCTCCCCCGCCCGCGTGGTCGACGCGGATCCCCCAGCCGTCCGCCCGCCCGGATCCCCCGCCCCGCAGCCCCTACGTTCGCCGCATGACCGCTCCCCCCGCCGCCGCCCCCGCTCCCGCCGCCGCCCGCCCGAGGGCGGTCCCTGCCGATGTCGCTGCCGCTGCCGCTGCCGGGAGCCGGCTCCGGCCCGCGCGCGGCACCCTCGCGCCGGGTCACGCGCTGCTGCGCATCCCCTCCCCGGTCGGGCGCCTCGAGCTCGTCGCGGACGGCGACCGCCTCGTCGCGCTCTCCATCGCCACCGCGGACGCGCTGCCGCTCGACCACCTGCCCGACCGGCCGAGCCCGGTGCTCGACGAGGCGGCCCGGCAGCTCGACGCGCACCTCGCCGGTCGGCTGCCGGTCCTCGACGTCCCGGTGCGGCTGGTCGGGACGCCCTTCCAGCTGGCCGTCTGGGCGGCGCTCATGCGCGTGCCCCACGGCGGCGTCATCACCTACGGCGCGCTCGCGGAGGCCGCCGGTCGCCCGGGTGGCGCCCGCGCGGTCGGCGGGGCGGTCGGAGCCAACCGCCTCTGCATCCTCGTCCCCTGCCACCGTGTGCTCGGCTACGACGGCCGGGTCACGGGGTTCAGCGCGGGGGACGGCGTGTCCACGAAGCTGCGCCTGCTCGCCCTCGAGGGCTCGGTGCTGCCGTCATGACCCGGGCCTCCCTGGTCACGGGCGAGGACGGCTTCGTCCGCTGCGCGTGGTCCGCGGGCGACGCCGAGTACCGCAGGTACCACGACGAGGAGTGGGGCCGGCCCCTGCACGGCGACCGCCCGCTGTTCGAGAAGCTGTCGTTGGAGGGCTTCCAGGCCGGCCTGGCCTGGATCACCATCCTCCGCAAGCGCCCGCGCTTCCGCGAGGTCTTCCACGGCTTCGACGTCGACGCGGTCGCCGCCCTGGACGACGACGACGTCGAGCGGCTCATGGGCGACGCCGGCATCATCCGCAACCGCGCGAAGATCCTGGCCGCCCGCGGCAACGCCCGGATCGTCCGGACGCTCGTCGACGAGCGCGGCGGCGGCGCGCTGGACCGCCTGATCTGGGCGCACGCCGCGGATCCGACGACGCGGGAGCGCCCCGCGACCGCGGACGACATCCCGGCGGTGACCCCGGAGTCGACCGCCCTGAGCCGGGAGCTCAAGGCGCTCGGCCTGCGGTTCGTGGGCCCGACCACCGTCTACGCGCTCATGCAGTCCTCCGGCCTGGTCGACGACCACGTCGTCGGCTGCCACCGGGCGGCCTGATCCGGCCGTCACCCGCGAGCGCGAGCCACGGCGCTCAGGGCTCGGGGCTCGCCCCCCCCGTGCGGGATCCGAGCGACCGTCAGCGGGCGGCGGCTACGAGCACCAGCTCGCCGTCGGCGCCGCGGTCGAGCTCGACGCCCGACTCCCCTGCCCACTCGAGGAGCTCGGCCACCGAGCCGAGGTCCCGCCCGCCGAGCACGAGGGCGCGCACGAGCTCGCCCTTGGCCTTCTTGTTGAAGTGGTTGAGGGCGCGCGTCGTGCCGTCCTCGCCGCGGGCGACCACCCGCACGACGGCGGAGTCCGCGTGGCCCGGACGCGGGCCGAGCGCGGCGTAGCCCTCGCTGCGGAGGTCGAGCACGAGCCCGGGCACCTCGGCCAGGGCCGCGCGGACGGACGCCGCCCAGTGCGCCTTCATCCGCACGCCGGGCAGGCGGCTGTCGTGCGACAGGCGGTAGGCGGGGATGGGGTCGGTGGCGGCGATCGGGCCGAAGAGCGCCGAGTGCACGGCGACGTGGCGTCCGGCGAAGGCGAGCTGCTCCGCATCGAGGCCCGCGGCGCCGATCGGGTCGTACAGCACCCCCGTGTAGCGCAGGAGCGCGGGCATCGTCGGGGACGACTCCACGACGCGGTTCCGCTCCACCTCGGCGGCCTGCCGCGGCCCGAGCTTCAGCGCACGCGCCGCCGCCTCCGGATCCCGCGCGAGGTCCGCCACGGCCCGCACCACGGTCCGGCGCTCGGCGGTGAGCGCGGGGAACGCCAGGCGGTCGAGGTCGAGCGGGGAGGCCGCATCCCCTCCGTCGCGCTTGGTCTCGGACGGCGGCAGCAGGACGAGCACGGGACGGGACCTCCAGGACGGGACGGATGGCAGGCGGACGCACGAAGGCGGACGGCCCCCGAGGGGACCGCCCGCCTTCGGACGATGCGACGTGACGTGACGTGACGTGACGTGACGTGACGTGACGTGACGTGACGCTACGCGACCAGAGCGGCCTTGCGCGCGACCACGGTCACGTTGTCGTTCTCGACCGAGAGGAAGCCCTCGTCGGCGTCGGCCGTGATCACGGCGCCGCCGTCCTGCGTGATGCGGACGTTGCCGGTCGCGAGGATCGCCAGGAGCGGCTCGTGACCGGCCAGGATGCCGATCTCGCCCTCGCTGGTTCGCGCGACGACCATGGACGCCTGGCCCGACCAGACCTGCTGGTCGGCGGAGACCACGGTCACCGTGAGATCAGCGCGGGCCATGTCAGCCGTTCTCCTTCTGGATCTCGGACCAGCGGCGCTCGACGTCGTCGAGGTCGCCGACGTTGAAGAACGCCTGCTCGGCGACGTGGTCGTAGTCGCCGTCGGCGATCTTCGAGAACGACTCGATGGTGTTCTTCAGCGGCACCGTGGAGCCCTCGACGCCCGTGAACTTCTTCGCCATGTACGTGTTCTGCGAGAGGAACTGCTGGATGCGGCGCGCACGCGACACCGTGACCTTGTCCTCCTCGGAGAGCTCGTCGACGCCGAGGATCGCGATGATCTCCTGCAGCTCCTTGTTCTTCTGCAGGATCGCCTTGACGCGGGTGGCCGTGTCGTAGTGCGCCTGGCCCAGGTACCGCGGGTCGAGGATGCGGCTGGTGGACGTCAGCGGGTCGACGGCCGGGTAGAGACCACGCGACGCGATCTCGCGGCTGAGCTCCGTGGTCGCGTCGAGGTGCGCGAACGTGGTGGCCGGGGCCGGGTCGGTGTAGTCGTCCGCGGGGACGTAGATGGCCTGCAGCGAGGTGATGCTGTGGCCGCGCGTCGACGTGATGCGCTCCTGGAGCACACCCATCTCGTCGGCGAGGTTGGGCTGGTAGCCCACCGCGGACGGCATGCGGCCGAGCAGCGTGGAGACCTCGGAGCCGGCCTGCGTGAAGCGGAAGATGTTGTCGATGAAGAGCAGCACGTCCTGGTTCTTCACGTCGCGGAAGTACTCCGCCATCGTGAGCGCGGACAGCGCCACGCGCAGGCGCGTTCCCGGCGGCTCGTCCATCTGGCCGAAGACCAACGCGGTCTTGTCGAAGACGCCTGCCTCCTCCATCTCCATGATGAGGTCGTTGCCCTCACGCGTGCGCTCGCCGACGCCGGCGAACACGGACACGCCGCCGTGGTCCTGCGCGACGCGCTGGATCATCTCCTGGATGAGGACGGTCTTGCCGACGCCCGCTCCGCCGAACAGGCCGATCTTGCCGCCCTGCACGTACGGGGTGAGGAGGTCGATGACCTTGATGCCGGTCTCGAACAGCTGCGTCTTGGACTCGAGCTGGTCGAACATCGGGGGCTTGCGGTGGATGGGCCAGCGCTCGGTGATCTCGATCGGCTCGCCGCCCTCGTTGTTGAGGATGTCGCCCGTGACGTTGAACACCTTGCCCTTGGTGATGTCGCCGACGGGCACCGAGATGGCGGCACCGGTGTCGCGCACCTCCTGGCCGCGGACGAGGCCGTCCGTGGGCTTCAGGGCGATGGCGCGCACGACGTCGTCGCCGAGGTGCAGCGCGATCTCGAGCGTGATCTCCGTCGACTCCTCGCCGATGGTGATCGTGGTCTTCAGGGCGTTGTAGACCGGGGGGATCGAGTCGTGCGGGAACTCGATGTCCACGACCGGGCCGGTGACGCGGACGATGCGTCCGACGCCGGCCACGCTGTCGCTGGCGACCGGCGCAGTGGCGGTGTCAGTCATTGATGTCTCTCTTCTTCATCCGTGGTGCGTGAGGTCTTACTTGCTGGAGGCGAGCGCGTCCGCGCCGCCGACGATCTCGGAGATCTGCTGCGTGATCTCGGTCTGGCGCGCGTTGTTCCGCAGCCGGGTGTAGGTGGTCACGAGCTTGTCGGCGTTGTCGCTCGCCGACTTCATGGCCTTCTGGCGTGCGGCGTGCTCGGAGGCGGCCGACTGCAGCATGGCGTTGAAGATGCGGCTCTCGATGTAGACGGGCAGCAGCGCGTCGAGAACGTCGCCCACCTCGGGCTCGAACTCGTAGAGCGGGAGGACGGTGCCCTTCTCGGGCGCCTCGACCCCCTCGACGACCTCGAGCGGGAGGAGCCGCACGACCTCGGGCTTCTGCGTGGCGATCGACACGAAGCGGTTGAAGACGATGTGGATCTCATCCACGCCGCCCGCCGACGCCTCGGTGACGAACTTCTCCACGAGCGCGTCGCCGATCGACTTCGCGGTCTCGAACTCCGGCTTCTCCGTGCTGCCGGTCCAGATGCGCTCCGAGGAGCGCTTGCGGAACTTGAAGTACCCCACGGCCTTGCGGCCGACGAGGTAGTAGACGATCTCCTTGCCCTGCGAGCGGAGGAGCTCGGCGAGCTGCTCCGACTCCTTCAGGACGCTGGAGCTGAACGCGCCGGCGAGGCCGCGGTCGGAGGCGAAGATGACGATCGCCGCCCGCTCCACCTTCTCGGGCTCGGTCGTGAGGATGTGGTCGACGTTGGAGAACGTCGCCACCGCCGAGACCGCGCGCGTGACGGCGCGGGAGTACGGCGCGGACGCCGCCATCCGCTGCTGCGCCTTCTGGATGCGCGACGCGGAGATCAGCTCCATCGCGCGGGTGATCTTCTTCGTCGTCTGCGCGGACTTGATCTTCTGCGTGTAGACCCGGAGTTGCGCTCCCATGAGTCTCCCTATCGGTCTCGGTCGGTGGCGGATCGGTGGGGCGAGCGCGTCAGCGCTTGCCCTTGACGATCTGCTCCTGGTTGACGTCCTCGGCCTTGGCGGGCTCGAACTTCTCGGATCCCACGGAGGCGAGCGGCTTGCCCTCGCCCGTCTGGAACTCGAGCTTGAACGCGTCCACGGCCTTGTCCATCGCGTCGACGATGTCGTCGGTGAGGACGTTCTTCTCCTTGAGCTGCGACAGCACCTCCGTGTTGCGGTGGAGGTGGTCGAGCAGCTCGCGCTCGAAGCGGAGGATGTCCTCGACGGGGACCTCGTCGAGCTTGCCCTTCGTGCCCGCCCAGATCGAAACGACCTGCTCCTCGATGGGGAACGGCGAGTACTGGGGCTGCTTGAGCAGCTCGGTGAGGCGCGCGCCGCGGGCGAGCTGACGACGGCTGGCCGCATCGAGGTCGGACGCGAAGATCGCGAACGCCTCGAGGGAGCGGTACTGCGCGAGCTCGAGCTTGAGCGTGCCGGAGACCTTCTTGATGCTCTTCACCTGGGCGTCGCCGCCGACGCGCGAGACCGAGATGCCGACGTCGACCGCGGGACGCTGGTTGGCGTTGAAGAGGTCGGACTGCAGGAAGATCTGGCCGTCGGTGATCGAGATCACGTTGGTGGGGATGTACGCCGAGACGTCGTTGGCCTTCGTCTCGATGATGGGCAGGCCCGTCATCGATCCGGCGCCCAGCTCGTCCGAGAGCTTGGCGCAGCGCTCGAGCAGGCGGGAGTGCAGGTAGAACACGTCGCCGGGGTACGCCTCGCGTCCCGGCGGACGGCGCAGGAGGAGGGAGACGGCGCGGTAGGCCTCGGCCTGCTTGGACAGGTCGTCGAAGATGATGAGGACGTGCTTGCCGCCGTACATCCAGTGCTGGCCGATGGCCGAGCCCGTGTAGGGCGCGAGGTACTTGAAGCCGGCGGGGTCGGACGCGGGGGACGCGACGATGGTCGTGTACTCCATGGCGCCGGCCTCCTCGAGGGCGCCCTTCACCGAGGCGATGGTCGAGCCCTTCTGGCCGATGGCGACGTAGATGCAGCGCACCTGCTTGTTCGTGTCGCCGGACTCCCAGTTGGCCTTCTGGTTGATGATCGTGTCGATCGCGATGGCCGTCTTGCCGGTCTGGCGGTCGCCGATGATGAGCTGGCGCTGGCCGCGGCCGATCGGGATCATGGCGTCGATGGCCTTGATGCCGGTCTGCATGGGCTCGTGCACGCTCTTGCGCTGCATGACGCCGGGTGCCTGGAGCTCGAGGGCGCGGCGGCCCTCGGTCGCGATCTCGCCCTGGCCGTCGATGGGCTTGCCGAGCGGGTCGACGACGCGGCCGAGGTAGCCGTCGCCGACGGGGACGGAGAGCACCTCGCCGGTGCGGCGCACCTCCATGCCCTCCTCGATGCCGGCGAACTCGCCGAGCACGATGACGCCGATCTCGCTCTCCTCGAGGTTCTGGGCGAGGCCCAGGGTCCCGTCGGCGAACGTGATGAGCTCGTTGGCCATGACGCCGGGCAGGCCCTGCACGTGGGCGATTCCGTCGCCCGCGTCGAGCACGTAGCCGACCTCTTCGGTCGAGGCCTTGCCGGGCTCGTAGGACTGCACGAAGTCCTTGAGCGCGTCCCGGATCTCGTCGGGGCTGATCGAAAGTTCTGCCATCTTCTTTCCCTTTGCATTCACGAGAGCGGACGGCTCCCGAGGTGACGCCCGCCGGTCAGGCGAACTGGAGTCTCAAATCGTTGATCCTGGTGGCGACGCTGCCGTCGATGACGTCGTCGCCGATCTGCACGCGGAGGCCGCCGACGAGGTCGCGGTCCACGACCTCGTTCAGCTCCACCCGCCGCGAGTAGCGGCGGCTGAGGGCCTGCGCCAGGCGCTCCGACTGCTCGGGCGACAGGGGCGAGGCGACGCTGACCGTCGCGATGGTGAGGCCCGCCTGGTCGGCCACGAGGGCGGCGGCGTGACGGATGAGCTCGCCCATGCGGCGGCCGCGGGGCTGCTGCACGAGCTGCTCGACGATCACGACCGTCTGCTCCGATGCCCGGCCGTCGAGGAGACGGTGGACGAGCGTCGACTTGGCCCGGGCGTCGCCGAGCTTGTCGCCGAGCGCCAGCTCCAGCCCGTCGTCGGTGGAGACGGCGCGGCCGAAGGTGAACAGCTCCGCCTCGATGGGCGTGCCCTCGGGCGCCGAGATCGCCACGGCGCGGATGCCGAGCTCCTCGATGCCCGCCAGCAGCTCGTCGTTCGACGACCAGCGGCCGTCGACGACCGCGCGGAGGACGCGCAGCGCCGGCTCGTGGACGGTGGGGCCGAAGACCCGGTCCACGATGGCGTGCTTGACCTCCGGCGCGATGCCGGTGTCGGCCAGCGCGGAGAGCAGGTGCGTGGATCCGCCGATGGCGCGACCGGCTCCGAGGAGCTGGCCGGCCGTCGACAGGTCGACGCCCCCGAGCCCCACGAGGACGCGACGGGCCGACTCCAGCGATGCGCGCGATGCACTGCCCATCAGCTGGCGGATCCGGTCCTGCCGGCGGTCTCGCTGGCCTCCAGGTCGGCGAGGAACCGGTCGACGAGCGCGGTGGAGCGCTGGTCGTCCGTGAGGCTCTGCCCGATGACGCCCGACGCGAGGTCGATCGCGAGCGATCCGACCTCGGAACGGAGCGAGACGACCGCCTGCTGGCGCTCCGCCTCGATCTGCGACTGGGCGCTGGCGGTGATCCGGGCGGCGTCGGCCGTGGCCTGCTCCTTGATCTCCGCGGCGATCGCCGTGGCGTCGACGCGGGCCTGCTCGCGGATGCGACCGGCCTCGGCACGCGCCTCGGCGAGCTGCGCTGTGAGCTCGGCCTTGGCGGCGTCCGCCTCGGCCTGCGCGCGCTCGGCCTTCTCGATGCCGCCCGCGATCGCCTCGGTACGCGCGTCGAGCAGCGTGTACACGCGCGGGAGCGCGTACTTCCAGATGACCAGCAGGAGGACGACGAACACGACCGCCGACCACATGATGTCGTAGACAGCGGGCAGCAGGATGCTCTGCGTCGTCTCTTCACCTGCCGCCATCACGTTGTGGGACGAGATCATGCGCGTGGTCCTTACTGGAAGATGAAGTAGGTGGCGAGGCCGATCAGGCCGAGCGCCTCGGAGAACGCGATGCCGAGGAACATCGTGGTCTGCAGGCGGCCCGCGATCTCAGGCTGGCGCGCGATGGCCTCGACGGTCTTGCCGGCGACGATTCCGACACCGATGCCGGGGCCGATCGCGGCGAGACCGTAGCCGACGGTCGCGATGTTGCCGTTGATCTCGGCGAGAATGATGGGATCCACTGGGGTTTCCTTCCGGTTGGGTGATCTCGTGGGTGGACGAGATCGCTTAGTGCTCCTCCGCCACGGCCAGCTGGATGTAGACAGCCGTGAGGAGGGCGAAGATGTAGGCCTGCAGGACCGCGACGAGCAGCTCGAAGAGCGTGAACGCGAAGCCGAGGACGAGGGTTCCGGCGCCGAGGAACTTGAGGGCGCCCTGCGACTCGAAGAGGAAGAACCACGTCGCGGAGAAGCAGAGGACCAGCAGGAGGTGCCCCGCGACCATGTTCATCAGGAGTCGGAGCGTGAGCGCGACGGGCCGGATGATGAAGGTCGACAGGAACTCGATGGGCGTCAGCAGGATGTAGATGGGCCACGGGGCGCCGGCCGGGAAGAGGCTGTTCTTGAAGAAGCCCAGCCCCCGGTCCTTGATGCCCGCGTAGATGAACGTGATGTACGCGATGACCGCGAGGAGCATCGGGAGGCCGATGACCGAGGTGCCGGCGATGTTGAGGAACGGGATGATGCCCGTGAGGTTCATGCCGACGACGAGGAAGAAGATCGTCGCGAGGATCGGCAGGAAGCGCTTGCCGTCCTTCTTGCCCAGGATGTCCTCGGCGATGTTCACGCGGACGAAGTCGACGCTCATCTCCATGAGGTTCTGCGCGCGGCCGGGGACGAGCGTGAGCTTGCGCGTGCCCAGGACGAAGACGACCACGAGCACCGCGAGGACCAGGAGGCGGATCAGCATGATCCGGTTCAGGTCGAAGCCCGTGCCCTCGAAGAAGGCGATCGGCGGGAAGAACTCCCCGATGGTGGGAGCGTGGAACCCCTCACCCGAGTCTTCAGCGGCGAGGGTGATGATGCGTGGTGCAGCGATGGCTAACAGCGCTATCTCCTGTTTCGGGGCGTGGAGCGCGAGCTCTCGCGGCGACGAACGGATGGGGTGAGAAGACGCCGGCGTGAGGTGGTTCTGGGCACGGCCCGACGGGAATCGTCTGGAGAGAGACTACCAACAATGAGGGTGCCCTGACTAATCGCGTCGCACGCGACTCGGGGACCCGGGTGCGGATCAGCTGCGGGGCGGCTGCGCGTCGCTGACGTAGGGCATGCGGGCCCGGCTGATGACCACGACGTCCATCACGAGGGCGCCGACGACGCCCACCACGATGGTCACGAAGAGCACCATGAGGTTGATCCAGGGCTGCTCCTTGAGGGTGAGCGTGATGGCGAGGAACACGCCGAACTTCACGACCCAGGCGCCCAGCACGATGCCGAAGAAGAGCTGCGGGTAGCTCTCCGAGGCCCGGAAGCGCTGGGCGAAGAGGATGCTGCCGGCGGTGATCCCGAGGAACACCAGCGCCATGGCGCTGCCGATGACGGCGCTGACGACGCCGCGTCCGCCGTCGACCGCGAAGCCGACGATGCCGCCGACGACGGCGATGGCGAGGGCGAGCAGGGCGCCCGCCACCAGGATGCGGGTGAACACGGCCTGCGCGGGCGTGCGGCCGGTCGTCCCGGGGACGCTCGTGTCGTCGGTCATGCGGTCTCCTTGTGGTCCCCCGCGTGCGGGAGGTCGGTGGGTCGGGTCGGCGGGGTGCCGTGCGCGAGCTCGGCGTGCTCGAGCTCGACGGCCTCGAGCTCGGACTCCGAGAGGCGCGCGAGCGGACGGTCGCCGGCGGCCTCGTCGAGCGGGTCGTAGTGCGCCGCGTCGTCGGAGTCGGCGTCCGCGGGGACGAGCTGGGCGGCGGCCTCGAGGCGCTTGCGACGGCTGAGCGGGGCGAGCGTGACCACGGCGCAGGCGATCATGCCCACGACGATGAAGCCCACGCCCCAGGCGTAGGGCTGCACGACGAACATCAGCAGGCAGCCGGCCGAGACGACGCCCGTCCACGCGTAGAAGATCAGCGTCGCGTGCAGGCGCGAGTGGCCCATGTCGAGCAGACGGTGGTGGAGGTGCTTGCGGTCGGCGCTGAACGGCGACTTGCCGGCCCGGAGCCGACGGAAGACCGCGAGGGCGAAGTCGAGCAGCGGCACGATGAGGATCGCGAACGGCAGCAGGATCGGGAGGAACGCGGGCAGCAGCTGCGAGCGGCCGAAGGTCTCCGGGTTCGGGTCGATCTCGCCCGTGACGGCGATGGCGCTCGTGGCCATGAGGAGGCCCACGAGCAGCGCGCCCGCGTCGCCCATGAAGAGCTTCGCCGGGTGCCAGTTGAACGGGAGGAAGCCGAGGCACGCGCCGATGAGGATCGCGCTGATGAGCGACGCGAGGTTGAAGCGCTCGGTCTGGCCGGTGGCGGTGTCCGACAGCAGGAAGCTGTACAGGAAGAAGGCGCCGTTGGCGATGATGGCGACCCCGGCGACGAGGCCGTCGAGGCCGTCGATGAAGTTGACGGCGTTCATCACGAGCACGATCGCGAAGATCGTCAGCATGATCGACATCTGCGAGGAGCCGACCGTGAGGCCGCCGATGGGCAGCGAGGAGATGGCGACACCCTGCCAGGCGAGGAGGCCGGCGGCGAGGATCTGGCCGGCGAGCTTGATCATCCAGTCGAGGTCGTAGATGTCGTCGAGAACGCCGATGACCACGATCATGAGGGCGGCGCCGAGGATGGCGATCACCGGCCCGGGCCGGTCGAATACGAGGCCGAACCAGCTCACCTGCGACGCCACGGCGAACGCGACGAGGATGCCCGCGAACATAGCGACGCCGCCGAGCCGGGGCGTCGGGCGGGTGTGCACGTCACGGTCGCGGATCGCCGGGTAGAGCCGGTAGCGGTAGCCGAGCTTCATCACGACCATCGAGAGCACGAGCGTGATGACCGCCGAGACGACCGCCATGGCGGCGTAGTAGGTCACCGGGGGTGCGCGGGCGGATCCGCGGAGGGCTGGGACGCGGAGGGCTGGGACGCCGACGGCTGGGACGCCGACGGCTGGGACGCCGACGGCGCGTCGCGCTCGGCGCCGCTCGCGATGCCGCGCGGGGCCTCGGGCTCGTCGGGGACCGCGGCGGGAGCGGCGGCCACGGGGGCGGCATCGGCGGCGGCCGGCTCCTCGCCCGAGGCGGCGACGTCCGCGTCGACGGCATCGTCGGCCGGCTCGCTCGGCGCAGCCACGACGGGCTCGAGCTCGTCGCCGATGAGCTGCTGGATCTGCGCGCGCGTGACGGCGCCCTCGCGGACGATGCGGACGCGGCCGCCGGCCTCGGTGACGCGCGACGCGTCGACGATGGTCGAGGCCGCTCCCCCGGCGGCGCCGCCGTCGAGGAAGACCTCAACGCTCTCGCCGAGCTGGTCGACGGCCTCCTGGGCCGTCGCCGCGGCGGGCCGGCCCGTGCGGTTGGCGGACGAGACCGCGAGCGGGCCCGTCTCCGCGAGGAGCTCGAGCGCGACCGGGTTCGCGGGCATGCGGAGCGCGACCGTGCCGCGGGTCTCGCCGAGGTCCCAGACCAGGGAGGGCTGCGCGACGAGGATCACCGTGAGGCCGCCGGGCCAGAACTCGTCCACCAGTCGGCGGACGACGTCGGGGACGAAGTCGGCGAGGGCGTCGAGCGTGGACTGCCCGGGGATGAGCACGGGCGGCGGGGCGTCGCGGCCGCGGCCCTTCGCGTCGAGGAGGCGCTGGACGGCGTCCGGGTTGAAGGCGTCGGCGGCGATGCCGTAGACCGTGTCCGTGGGGATGACGACCACCTCGCCGCGGCCCACCGCCTGTCGGGCGAGTCTCGTGCCGGTGAGGAGGTCGGTGTCGACTGAGCAGTCGTAGATGCGCGCCATGTCGTCGCTCATCGTAGCCGAGCGCACGCCCGCGGCCCTGAGCGGAGGATCCGCGTGGCGGCACCCGCCGCACGCGGGTCCGCGAGGCGGCGCCGAGCATCCGGGAGGATGCGCGCGACCGGGCCGGCCGCATACTGGGGCGGATGACCTCCGCGCCCTCCCCCTCGCCCGCCGCCGGGCTCCTGTTCGTGTTCGACATGGACGACGTGCTCTACGACCACGACTGGCGGGGGCCGGCGGACCGGATCACGGCGGCCACGGGGCACGACATCGCCGAGCTCCGCCGTCGCTGGTACAACGACGACGGCGAGTGGGCGGCCGAGGCGGGGCGCATCGACGCCGACGCCTACCTCGACGCGTTCTGCACGGCGGTGGGCGTGGAGATGGACGAGGACGAGTGGGTGCGTCGGCGTCGCGCCTCCATGACGGTGCGGCCGTCCGCGCTCGAGGCCGTGGCACGGGCGAGGGAGGCGGGCCGGATCACGCTGCTCACGAACAACAACGCCCTCGCCGCCCGGCACCTGCCGACCCTCGCGCCCGAGCTCGTGCCGCTGTTCGGCGTCGAGCACCTGCGGACCTCGAGCGGGTACGGCGCGCGGAAGCCCGATCCGGCCGTGTTCCGCGGGGTGCTCGCGGCCTACGGCCAGCCGGCCACGCGCACCTTCTTCGCCGACGACCGGATCGACAACGTCGAGTCCGCGCGCCGACTGGGGATCAGCGGTCACCACGTGCGCGGCGACAGCGACCTGCTGCCGGCGGTCGAGCGCTTCATCGAGGCGCAGCGGGGCTGACCGGCTCGCGGGAGCGCCGTGCGGCCGGCCTGACCGGCTCGCCGGAGCCGGGCGGAGCGCAGCGCGCCGGTGGTCAGCGGACCGCGGTCGTCGCCCGGTCGCGCCGGGTGAGGTCCTCGTGCGTGCGCGTCTGGCGCCAGCCGTCGGCGTCAAGCAGCGCACGGATCTCCGCGCCCTGCAGCTCGCCGTGCTCGATGACGAGCGCGCCGCCCGGATGCAGGAGGCGCCGCGCGGTCGTGGAGACGAGCCGCACCACGTCGAGGCCGTCGGCGCCGCCGTAGAGGGCGAGCGCGGGATCGTGCAGGCGGACCTCGGGATCGCGCGGCACCGCGTCGACCGGGATGTAGGGCGGATTCGAGACGACCACGGAGACCGTGCCGTCGAGCTCGGGGAACGCGTCGGCGAGGTCGCCGAGCACGAGGTGCACGTCGGGCGCGAGGCGGGCCACGTTGCGCGCGGTCCACGCGTGCGCGGCGGGCGACACCTCGATGGCGTGCACGCGCGCGTGCGGCACCTCGGTGGCGAGCGCGAGGGCGAGCGCACCGGATCCGGTGCCGAGGTCGACCGCGACGGGCGCCTCCCCCGGTGCGGCGGACAGCGCGTCGATCGCGAGCTGCGCGACGTGCTCCGTCTCGGGCCGCGGGACGAACACGCCCGGTCCCACGAGCAGCTCGAGCGAGCGGAAGTGGGCGACGCCCGTGATGTGCTGCAGCGGCTCGCGGCGGGCGCGCCGGGCGGCGAGCTCGAGGACGCGCGCGGCATCCGCGGCGTCGACCGCGGCGCGCGTGATGGCGCGTGACTGCACCTGCCCCCGTGAGAGGCCGAGGACGTGCCCGACGAGGAGCTCGGCGTCGACCGCCGGGTGCTCGATCCCGGCCGCGGCGAGCGTCGTGCCGACGTGCATGCGGAGGGCGTCGACCGTGGCGGGGACGCCCTCCCCGTCAGCCACGGGCGCGCGGGCCGCGGGCGACGACCGGGGCGACGCGCGGGGCGGTCGCGCGGATCACGCGTCCGTCCCGAGCGCGTCGAGCCGCGCCTCCTCGTCGGCCTGGATGCAGGACTCCACGACCGGGTCGAGGGCGCCGTCCATCACGGCGTCGAGGTTGTACGCCTTGTACCCGGTGCGGTGGTCCGCGATGCGGTTCTCCGGGTAGTTGTACGTGCGGATGCGCTCGGACCGGTCCATCGTGCGGATCTGGCTGCGGCGCACGGCCGAGGCCTCCGCGTCGATCTCCTCCTGCTGCTTCGCGAGGACGCGCGCCCGGAGGACGCGCATGCCGGCCTCGCGGTTCTGCAGCTGGCTCTTCTCGTTCTGCATCGCGACCACGATGCCCGTGGGCAGGTGGGTGATGCGGACGGCGGAGTCGGTGGTGTTGACCGACTGGCCGCCGGGGCCGGACGAGCGGTACACGTCGATCTTGAGGTCGTTGGGGTCGATGGCGACCTCCTCCACCTCCTCGACCTCGGGGATCACGAGCACGCCCGCGGCCGAGGTGTGGATGCGCCCCTGCGACTCGGTCGCCGGCACGCGCTGCACGCGGTGCACGCCGCCCTCGTACTTGAGATGCGCCCACACGCCGAGCGCGGGGTCGTCAGAGGTGCCCTTGATGGCGACCTGCACGTCCTTGTAGCCGCCGAGGTCGCTCTGCGTCTGGCTGAGGACCTCGGTCTTCCAGCGGCGCGACTCGGCGTAGTGCAGGTACATGCGGAGCAGGTCGGCGGCGAACAGCGCGCTCTCGGCGCCGCCCTCCCCCATCTTGATCTCCATGATGACGTCGCGCGCGTCGTCGGGGTCGCGCGGGATCAGGAGCCGCCGGAGCTTCTCCTGCGCCGCGTCCAGCTCCTGCTCGAGGCCGGGGATCTCGTCGGCGAACGCCGGGTCCTCCTCGGCCAGCTCGCGGGCGGCGGCGAGGTCGTCCGTGAGCTGGGTCCACTCCGCGTGCGCGGCGACGATCCGGCTGAGCTCCGCGTAGCGGCGGTTGACCTTGCGCGAGCGCGACGCGTCGGCGTGCAGCTCGGGGTCGCCCAGCTGCTGCTGGAGCTCCTCGTGCTCCTCCAGCAGCTGGACGACGGACTCGAACACCTGGGTCAGCCCTTCTCGTGCGCGCCGTGCCCGTGGCTCTGGTGGGACTGGCCGTTCGCGGTGTTGGGCATCGACGCCTGGACCTTCATGAGGAACTCGACGTTGGAGCTCGTCTCCTTCAGGCGGCTGAGGACGATCTCGAGGGCCTGCTGCTGCTCGAGCCCGGCGAGGGCGCGGCGCAGCTTCCACGTGACCTTGACCTCGTCGGCGCCCATGAGCATCTCCTCGCGGCGCGTGCCGGAGGCGTTCACGTCGACGGCGGGGAAGATCCGCTTGTCGGCGAGGGCGCGGGAGAGGCGGAGCTCCATGTTGCCGGTGCCCTTGAACTCCTCGAAGATGACCTCGTCCATCTTGGAACCGGTCTCCACCAGCGCCGTGGCGAGGATCGTGAGCGATCCGCCGTGCTCGATGTTGCGCGCGGCGCCGAAGAAGCGCTTCGGCGGGTAGAGCGCCGACGAGTCGACGCCGCCCGAGAGGATCCGGCCCGACGCGGGCGCCGTGAGGTTGTACGCGCGGCCGAGGCGGGTGATGGAGTCGAGCAGCACGACCACGTCGTGGCCGAGCTCCACGAGGCGCTTGGCGCGCTCGATGGCGAGCTCGGCGACCGTCGTGTGGTCCTCGGCGGGACGGTCGAAGGTCGAGGCGATGACCTCGCCCTTCACCGTGCGCTGCATGTCGGTGACCTCCTCGGGACGCTCGTCGACCAGCACGACCATGAGGTGGACCTCGGGGTTGTTGGTGGCGATGGCGTTCGCGATGGCCTGGAGCACGAGCGTCTTGCCGGCCTTGGGCGGCGAGACGATGAGGCCGCGCTGGCCCTTGCCGATCGGCGACACGAGGTCGATGATCCGCGTGGTGAGCTTGTTGGGCTCGGTCTCGAGGCTGAGGCGGTCCTGCGGGTACAGCGGCGTGAGCTTGCCGAACTCGACGCGGTTCGCGGCCTCCTCGGGCGGCAGGCCGTTGACCGAGTCGATCTTCACGATCGCGTTGTACTTCTGGCGGCTCTGGCTGTCGTTCTCGCGCGGCTGGCGGATGGCGCCGACGATCGCGTCGCCCTTGCGCAGCGAGTGCTTCTTGACCTGGCCGAGGGAGACGTAGACGTCGTTCGTGCCGGGCAGGTAGCCGCTGGTGCGGACGAACGCGTAGTTGTCGAGCACGTCGAGGATGCCCGCCACGGGCAGGAGGACGTCGTCCTCGGTCACCTCGGGCTCGAAGTCGTCGCCGCCCTGGCCGCGGCCGCGCTTGCGGTCGCGGTACCGGCTGCGGCCGTTGCGGTCCTCGTCGCGGCCGAGGTCGGCGCGCGCCTGGTCGGCGCGCACGTCCTGCGTGCGGTCGCCCTGGCCGCGGCCCGACTGGCGCTGACGGCCCGTGCGGGCCTCCTCCTGCGCCTCGTCGTCGGCGTCCTGCTCGCGCGGGGCCTGGTCGCGGGGCGCCTGGTCGCGACCGCCCTGCTGCTGGTCGTCCTGGTCGCGACCGCGGTCGCGGTTGCGGCGGTTGCGGCTGCGGTTGCGTCCGCCCTCGCGACCGTCGCGGCCCTGGTCGTCGCGGCGTCCGCCCTGGTCGTCGCCGTCGCGGTCGTCGCCGGAGGTCGGTGCGTCGGACGCGTCCGATGCGCTCTCGGCGGGGCCGTCCGGCGTGCGGTCGCCCTGCGGGGCCTGGCCGTTCTGGCCGCCCTGGCCGTTCTGGCCGCCCTGGCCGCCCTGGCCGTTCTGGTCGTCGCGTCCTCCGCGGCGGCGGCCGCGACCGCGGCGCTCGGGGGCCTGCTCCTGGCCGGAGTCGGCGCCGTCCTCGGCGGCGGGCGCCGCGGCGTCCTCCGTCGGCACGAGCTGATCGGCCGTCTGGCCGCTGTTGACGTGCTGGGCCGCCTGGCGCGGGGCCTCGACGGCGGGGTCCACGACGCCGGAGCTCGTGGCGCGGCGCGATCCGCGGCGTGCGGCGGGCGCGTCGGCGCGGGTCGCGGGGGCGGCATCCGCGGTGCGCGGGGCATCGGACTCGGCGGCGCGGTCGCCCGCGGCCTCGGCGATGCGGGCCTCGAGGCCGGTGCTCGCGGGCTCGGCGGCGACCGGGGCCTCGACGGGCTCCGCGATGCGCTCGGGGACGATGCGGGCGGTGGTGGCGCGGCGGGATCCGCGGCCGGAGCGGGCGGGCTGCTCGGCCGGCGCCTCGGCGACGGGCGCCTCGGCGGCAGGGGCGGCGGGCGCCTCGGCGGGGCTCTCGCCGGGAGCGGCGTCCTCGACGACGGGCTCGGCGACGGGCGCCTCGGCCGGAGCCTCGGCGGACGCGGGATCCGCGACGGGAGCCTCGGCGGCGGGAGCCTCCTCAGCGGGGGCGGTGAGTCCGCGGGCGGCCTGGATCTCGGAGATCGCGGCCACCAGCTCGCCCTTGCGGAGCTTGGAGCCGCCCGGGATACCGAGCTCGGAGGCGATGGCCTGGAGCTGGGAGACGCGGAGCGTGCTCAGGTCGGCGCTCGAGGCGCGGGTGTCGACATCGGTCATGTTCGTGGGTCCTTTCCCCGATCCGCCGGGACGAAGCCCGTGCGGAGGAGAGCCGATCGCGTGTGTCTCCGCCGAGCGGCGGACGGTCTGATTCCGTCCGGAGCTGCTGTCGCGCACGGAGGCGCGGGATCTGGCGGGGACGACAGCGGGTGAGTGGTGAGAACGACCACCGGGACCGGATCTCCGACGCTCGTGCGTGGATCCGTCGACCCCGGGGTCGTCTGGAGCCTAGCACCCGGCGCCCCGCCCGCGCAGGGAACGGCGCGCCGGGTCGGGGGACCGCGCGATCCGGCTAGTGGGAGGGAGCGGATCCCGCGTCGACGACCTGCACGGTGGATCCCTTGACGTCGACCGCGAGCATGAGCGCCTTCCACGGCGTGCTGCCGTGCGCGGCGACGAGCTCGGCCGCGGTCAGACGCTGGCCCGGGTCGCTCCCGAGGACGAGCAGCGACGGGCCCGCGCCCGAGACGACGGCCGCGAAGCCCGCCTCGCGAAGCAGGTGGACGAGCGCGTTCGTCTCCGGCATGGCCGCCGCGCGATAGTCCTGGTGCAGGCGGTCCTCGGTGGCCGCGAGCAGCAGCTCGGGGCTCTGGATGAGCGCCGCGATGAGCAGCGCCGAGCGCGACACGTTGAAGATCGCGTCCTCGTGCGGCACTGACTCCGGCTGGAGGCTCCGGGCGAGCGCGGTGGACATGGTGGCCACCGGCACGAGCACGAGCGGCGACACCCCGCGGTGCACGGCGAGCTTCTTGTGCTGCGGTCCGGTCTCGTCGACCCACGCGATGGTGAGGCCGCCGAAGAGGGCGGGCGCCACGTTGTCCGGGTGGCCCTCCATCTCGGTCGCGAGGCGGAGGAGCGCGTCGGCGTCGATGTCGACGGTGCCGGCGAGGAGGCCCTGCGCCGCCATGATCCCCGAGACGATCGCGGCGCCCGAGGAGCCGAGGCCGCGGCCGTGCGGGATCCGGTTCTCGGCGACGAGGTCGAGGCCGGGCATCGGCTGGTCGAACGCGGCGAACGTGTGCGCGATGGCGGTGACGACGAGGTTGGTCGCGTCGGTCGGCACCTCGCCCGCGCCCACGCCGCGCACGTCGACCGTGGCGCCGGGCGCGTCGCGCACCGTCACCGTGAGGTCGTCGTAGAGCGCGAGCGCGAGGCCGAGCGTGTCGAAGCCGGGGCCGAGGTTGGCGCTCGTCGCGGGCACGCGCACCTGCACGCGGCGCCCGACGGGGAGCGCCCGGGTCATCGGACCGTCGGTCACGACGCGACCAGGTCGAGCACGCCCGCGATCTCGGCGACGTCGACGCCGACGCTCGTGGGGGCGACGTCGGAGCCGTCGGCCGTGCGGAGCGCCCACTGCGGGTCCTTGAGGCCGTGGCCCGTGACCGTCAGGACGACCTTCGCGCCCTTCGGGATCTGCCCGGCCTCGGCGCGCTCGAGGAGCCCGGCGACGCTGATGGCCGACGCGGGCTCGACGAAGATGCCGACCTCGGCGGACAGGATGCGGTGCGCCTCGAGGATCCGTGCGTCGGAGATGGCGCCGAAGTAGCCGTCGGTGAGCAGCTGCGCCTCGAGGGCGAGCTTCCACGAGGCCGGGTTGCCGATGCGGATCGCGCTGGCGATGGTGTCGGGGTCCTTGACGATGGCGCCGTCGACGATGGGCGCGCTGCCCGCGGCCTGGAAGCCGAACATGCGGGGCAGCTTCGTGGCGTTGCCGGCCTCGAGGTCCTCGCGGTAGCCGCGCGTGTACGCGGTGTAGTTGCCGGCGTTGCCGACGGGGATGAAGTGGAAGTCGGGGGCGTCGCCCAGGACCTCGACGACCTCGAAGGCGCCGGTCTTCTGGCCCTCGATGCGGTCGTTGTTCACGGAGTTGACGAGGTGCACCGGGTAGTTGGCGCTGAGCTCGCGCGCGATGTCGAGGCAGTCGTCGAAGTTGCCGCGCACCTGGAGCAGCTGCGCGTCGTGGGCGACGGCCTGGCTGAGCTTGCCCATCGCGATCTTGCCCTCGGGCACGAGCACCGCGGCGGTGATGCCCGCGTGGGTCGCGTAGGCCGCGGCCGACGCGGAGGTGTTGCCGGTGGAGGCGCAGATGACGGCCTTCGCGCCGTGCTCGACGGCCTTGGAGATGGCCATGGTCATGCCGCGGTCCTTGAAGGAGCCGGTGGGGTTCATGCCCTCGTACTTGACCCACACCTGCGCGCCCGTGCGGGCGGACAGGGCGGGCGCGGGGATGAGCGGCGTGCCGCCCTCGCCGAGGGTGATGATGGGGGTGGCGTCCGTGACGTCGAGGCGGTCGGCGTATTCGCGGAGGAGTCCGCGCCATTGGTGGGCCATCAGGCTCCTTCTACTCGGAGGACGCTCGCGACTGCCGTCACTGCGTCGAGGTTCGACACCGCGTCGACGGTGGCCCGGAGGGCCGCGTCGGTGGCGCGGTGCGTGCCGATCACCAGGCTAGCGGTGGGCCGGGCGCCGGCCCCTCCCGCCACGGGCGCCTGGTGGGTGGTCTGCTCGAGCGTCTCCACGGAGACGCCGTGCTCGCTGAACAGGTGCGCGATGCGGGCGAGCACGCCCGGCTCGTCCGCCACCTGCAGCGTGATCTGGTACTGGGTCGTGATCGCGCCGACGGGCAGCGTCTCGAGGTCGGCGTGCGTCGACTCCGCGACACCGGGGCCGCCGACGACGTGGCGGCGCGCGGCCGAGACGACGTCGCCGAGCACGGCGGAGGCGGTCTGCACTCCCCCGGCGCCCGCGCCGTAGAACATGAGGTCGCCGGCGGCTTCGGCCTCGACGAACACGGCGTTGTTCGCGCCGTGCACGGCGGCGAGCGGGTGGTCGCGCGGCACGAGCGCCGGGTACACGCGGGCGGAGACGCCGTCGCGGCCGGTCTCGGGATCCGTGAGGCGCTCGCAGATGGCGAGCAGCTTGATCACGTAGCCGGCCTTGCGGGCCGACGCGAACTGGGCGGGCGCGAGGCCCGTGATGCCCTCGCGGTGCACGGCCTCGACCGGCACGCGCGTGTGGAAGGCGAGGCTCGCGAGGATGGCCGCCTTCTGGGCCGCGTCGTAGCCCTCGATGTCGGCGGTCGGGTCCGCCTCCGCGTAGCCGAGCTCCGTGGCGGTCGCGAGGGCCTCGTCGAAGCCGAGCCCGTGGGCGTCCATCTGGTCGAGGATGTAGTTCGTCGTGCCGTTGACGATGCCGAGGATCCGCTCGACCCGGTCGCCCGCGAGGCTGTCGCGCAGCGGTCGGATGATGGGGATGGCGCCCGCGACGGCCGCCTCGTAGTAGAGCTGCGCGCCCACCTGCTCGGCGGCCTCGAAGAGCTCGGGACCGTGCGTCGCGAGCAGCGCCTTGTTGGCCGTCACGACGTCCGCGCCCGAGGCGATGGCCGCGAGGATGTGCCCGCGGGCCGGCTCCAGCCCGCCCATCAGCTCGATGACGATGTCGGCGCCGAGGATGAGCGACTCGGCGTCCGTGGTGAGGAGCTCCCGCGGCACGGACGCGTCGCGCGGGGCGTCCGCGTCGCGCACCGCGATGCCCACGAGCTCGAGCCGGGCGCCCACGCGCTGGGCGAGCTCGTCGCCGTGCTCGCGCATCAGCCGCGCCACCTGGGTGCCGACCGAGCCGCAGCCCAGCAGGGCGACGCGCAGGTTCCGGTACTCGATCATCGTGCTCCGTTCACGTCGGGGGATGCGGCGGCCGGCGTGCCCGCGTCGCGCGCCAGCAGGTCGTCCACGGTCTCGCCGCGGACGATGACGCGCGCCTCGCCGTCGCGCACGGCGACGACCGGCGGGCGGCCGATCCAGTTGTAGTTGCTCGCGAGCGCCCAGCAGTAGGCGCCCGTCGCCGGGACGGCCACGAGGTCGTCGGCGCGCACGTCGCCGGGCAGGTAGTCGGCGTGCACGACGAGGTCGCCGCTCTCGCAGTGCTTGCCGGCGATGCGCACGAGGGCCGGCTCCGCGTCCGAGGAGCGGCCGGCGAGGCGCACGGAGTAGTCGGCGCCGTAGAGCGCGGGCCGCGCGTTGTCGCTCATGCCGCCGTTGACGCTCACGTAGCGGCGGATCGCCGTCTCGGCCTCCGCGGCGACGCGCGGGTCCTCCACGTCGCCCGTGGCGGACTCCGCCTCCGCGACCTCGCCGTCGATGCCGCCAACCGTGACGAGCACGTCCTTGACGGTGCCGACCGTGTAGAGCGTGGCGGTGGACGGGCCGACGATGCTCCGGCCGGGCTCCACCGCGATGACGGGCACCGCGATCCCCCGACGGGCGCACTCGTCGCCGACGATGCGGGCGAGGCGCCGGGCGATCTCGGGCACCGGCACGGGCCGGTCGACCGAGGTGTACGCGATGCCGAAGCCGCCGCCGAGATTGAGCTCGGGCACGGGGCCGTCGGCGAGCAGCCGTTCGTGCAGGTCGAGCAGCCGCCGGGCGGACTCGACGAACGCGTCGGTCTCGAAGATCTGGCTGCCGACGTGGGCGTGCAGCCCGGTGAAGGAGAGCGACGCGTGCGAGCGGATGCGGGCCACGACGTCGGCCGCGTCGGCGAGCGTGATGCCGAACTTCTGGTCCTCGCGGGCGGTCGCGAGGTACTCGTGCGTGTGGGCGTGCACGCCGCTGTTGACGCGGAGGCGCACCGGCTGGATCCGGCCGTGCGCGGCCGCCGCGGTGGCGATGCGCTCGACCTCGATGACGCTGTCGACGACGATCTGGCCGATGCCCGCGCCGACGGCCCGGTCGATCTCGGCGACGGACTTGTTGTTGCCGTGGAAGCCGAGGCGGGCCGGATCCGCGCCCGCCGCGAGCGCGACGGCCAGCTCGCCGCCGGAGCAGACGTCGATGTGGAGGCCCGCCTCCACCATCCAGCGCGCGACCTCGATGCTGAGGAACGCCTTGCCCGCGTAGTAGACGCGCGCGGTCGTGCCGACGGCGGCGGCCTCGCGCTCGAAGGCGGCCAGGGTCTCGGCGGCACGGCCCCGCACGTCGGCCTCGTCGACCACGTAGAGCGGCGTGCCGAAGCGGCGGGCGAGCTCGGGGGCGGCGACCCCGGCGATGCGGAGGACGCCGTCGGCGTCGCGGTCGGCTCCGCGGGACCAGACGCGCGCGTCCAGCGCGTTCGCGTCGTCGGGCGGCAGCAGCCAGGACGGGGCCAGCGGGTTCGCGGTCACGGAGTCACCTGTTCGTACGCGGGGCGGACGTGCGGGATGGCGAGCGGACCCGGTGCGGTCCCTGAAGCCGGAGGAGGAGGCGGTGAGAGCATCCTACCGAGGCCGATCGGGGCGCCCGGGCCATGTGACGGCGACGGGCACCGCCCGGCTCAGCCGCAGCTGCCGGTGGCCCCGAGCGAGTCGCGCGTGAGCTTCATGGACGACGACGCGACGGTCATCGACGCCTTCCCGTCCGCGATCGTCACGTCCTGCACCGCGACGCCCGCCGGGAGGTACTGCGCCACGCACACGGGGTAGGTGATGTCGCGGATGCCCTGGATGGTCTGCGCGAGGTCCACCTTCAGCGACCCCGCCTGCAGCTCCACCTGGGTGGGCGTGATGACCACGGTGGACGGGTCGCGCAGCACGGGCTCCGCGGCCACCGTGTAGCCGAGAGTGAGGCCGAGGATCCTCGTGGACCCGGTGTAGCCGAGCGTGCCGTCGCCGAAACGCAGGTCGGGCGGGGTGCCGGCCGTCTTCGCGAGGAGCGCGCTCGCGGGCGCCTGGTCCATGGACACGGTCGCGACCACGCTCCCCACCGTGCGCTCCTGGTCGGTGGGCACGTCCGTCGCGACGATGTGCGCCCGGAAGGGCGTGCCGTCCGCCTGGAGGTTCGCCCCGTCGAGCACGACGCGGTCGAGCGTGCCGCGGATCAGCTGCAGGATGACCCAGTCGCCCTGGATGGACACGTTCACCTTGCCCGACACGCGGCCGGGCAGCTGCTCGGCGATGCGCTGCTCGGCCTGGTCCTCGGCGACGCCGCGGACGGTCTGGTCGATGATCCGCAGGCCGAACGCGAGCCCGACGCCGATGATGGCGAGCACGAGCAGCCAGATGAACACGGTGCCGCCGCGCGGCCCACGCCGACGCCGCCGGGCCTCCCGCGGATCGCGGCGCTCGGGCGCCTCGAAGACCTCGGTGCCCAGGAACCGCCCCGCCATGATCCGCTCCCCTACATGCGCTCGGGGGCGGAGACGCCCACGAGGTCCAGGCCGTTCGCGACGACCCGGCGGACCGCGTCGTTCAGCCACAGGCGCGTGCGGTGGAGGTCGGTGACCTCCTCGTCGCCCCGCGGGACGACACGGCAGCTGTCGTACCAGCGGTGGTAGGAGCCCGCGAGCTCCTCGACGTAGCGGGCGACGCGGTGCGGCTCGCGCAGCTCGGCGGCCTGGGCGACGATGCGCGGGAACTCCTGCAGGAGCCCGAGCAGCGCCGACTCGGTGGGGTGCGTGAGCAGCTCCGGCGCGAAGGCGCTCCGGTCGACGCCCGAGGCGTCCGCGTTGCGGTCGACCGCGCAGGTGCGCGCGTGGGCGTACTGCACGTAGAAGACGGGGTTGTCGTTCGTGCGCTTGCCGAGGACCGCGAGGTCGATGTCGAGGTTCTGGTCGGCGGAGGAGCGCACGAGGGCGTACCGGCCGGCGTCCACCCCCACGGCGTCCACGAGGTCGTCGAGCGTGACGATCGTGCCGTTGCGCTTGCTCATCTTCACGGGCTCGCCGTCGCGCAGCAGGTTGACCATCTGGCCGATGAGGATCTGGAGGTTGACGCCCGGGGTGTCGCCGAAGGCCTGCACCATCGCCATCATGCGGCCGACGTAGCCGTGGTGGTCGGCGCCCAGCATGATGATGTTCTGCTCGAAGCCGCGCTCGCGCTTGTCGAGGTAGTAGCCGAGGTCACCCGAGATGTAGGCGGGCTCCCCCGACGAGCGGATGACGACGCGGTCGCGGTCGTCGCCGAACGTGGTGGTGCGGAGCCAGACGGCGCCGTCCTCCTCGAAGACGTGGCCGAGCTCCCTCAGGCGCGCGACCGCGCGGTCGACGGCGCCGGACTCGTGCAGCGAGTCCTCGTGGAAGAACACGTCGAAGTCGACGCCGAAGTCGTGGAGCTTCTGCTTGATCTCGCCGAACATCAGCTCCGTGCCGGCGCTGCGGAAGACCTCCTGCTGCGCCTCGCGCGGGAGGGCGTCGAGGTCGCCGTCGTACCCCTCCACCACGCGCTCGGCGATCTCGCCGATGTAGGCGCCGCCGTAGCCGTCCTCGGGCGTGTCCTCGCCGAGGTGGCTCGCGAGGAGGCTGCGGGCGAACCGGTCGATCTGGGATCCGTGGTCGTTGAAGTAGTACTCGCGCGTGACGAGCGCGCCCTCGGCCTGGAGGATGCGGGCGAGGCTGTCGCCGACGGCCGCCCAGCGCACGCCGCCCAGGTGGATGGGGCCCGTGGGGTTCGCGGAGACGAACTCGAGGTTGATGCGGATCCCGTCGAGCGTCGTGCCCCGGCCGTACGCGGGGCCGGCCTCGACGATGGTGCGCGCGAGGGCGCCCGCGGCGGCCGCCTCCAGCGTGATGTTGATGAAGCCGGGCCCGGCCACGTCGACCTTCGCGACCTGCGGCAGCGCGCCCAGGCCCTCCGCGATCTCGGCGGCGAGCGCGCGCGGGCTCTCCCCGAGCGGCTTGGCGATGCGCATGGCGATGTTGGTGGCCCAGTCGCCGTGGTCGCGGTTGCGCGGGCGCTCGAGGACGACCATGTCGGGGCTGAGCGTGAGGGCGTCGGACCCCGGTCGTCGACCCGCCGTCTCGGCCACGATGTCGAACAGTGCGCCGGTCAGGTCAGGGGTCGTCATGGGGATCGATCCTACCGGCGGACGCGCGCCCGCCCGCCCGCGCGTCGCCGTGCGGGCCGCGGCGACGGGGAGCGTCCCAGCGGCGGGGCGACCGCGGTGGGTAGGGTGGCGATCCCGCCTCCCCTGCGCGTGGCACGATGCCGCGCGCCTGGCGCCGCACCGCGCGGCGCGACCGGATCCGAAGGAGCACCACCTTGCCCGTCCGCCTCCCCGCGCCCGCACGCCCCCTGGCCCCGCGCTCCGTGCCCGCCGTCGCGGCAGTCGGGCTCGCGCTCGCGCTCCTGCTCTCGGGGTGCACGAACCCCGCGCCGCTGCAGCCCGCCACGCCCGATCCCACGGCGAGCGCGGGCGGTGCCGCCGAGGCGCCGGCGGACCGTCCCGGCGCGAGCACGACCGCCTCGCCCACGCCCGCGCCGCCGAAGGGCACGCCGGTCACCACCACGTGCCAGAAGCTCCTGCCCGACCTCGCGTCCTTCGGCCCCGGCTTCGCCGTGACGGCGCTCCCGGCCGACACCTCCACGGACGGCCTCCGCGCCGACATCCTCGCGATGCAGGGCATCGCCTGCGCCTTCCGCGCCTCGGACGGCACCGCCGTCGAGATCGACGTCGCGCAGCCCGTCGCGGCGGAGCTCAAGTCCCGCCGGGACGCGGCCATCCTCCTCGCCGACCCCATCGCGGGCTACCCGTCGGGCGTCGAGGCCTACTTCGAGCTGCAGGACGCGGTCGGCGTCTCCACCATCTACGCGTCGAAGCACATGGTCGTCATGCGCTCGGCGTCGTTCTACGAGCCCGGCGACCACGCCGACCTCGGCAACGCCGTGCTGAAGACCGTCGGCGGCTGATCCGGCGCGGCTCAGCCCAGGCGGACCGGCGCGGTCGCGTCGTCGACCGGCAGCTCGTCGACCGTGGCGAGCACCTCCATCCGGGAGATGGTGACGAGGCTGCGCGTGTTCGTGAGGAACGCCGTGTCCGACGCGTCGCGGCCGGTCGAGATCCGCAGCAGGCTCTGCCGCGGTGCGAGGCCGGTGGCGTCGACCACGTGCCACGCGCCGTCGACCCATGCCTCGGCCACCGCGTGGAAGTCCATCGGGCGGAGGCCCGGCGCGTAGACGGCCGCGAGGCGCGCGGGCACGTCGAGCGCCCGGAGCATCGCGATGACGAGGTGCGCGTAGTCGCGGCACACGCCCCGTCGGGCGAGCAGCGTCTGGACGGCGCCGTCGGTCGGCAGGCTGGAGCCGGGCGCGTACCGCAGCGTGTCCGCCACGAACGCGCGCACGGCCTGGAGCAGCGGCAGGCCGTCGAGGCCGCGGAACTCGCTCCGCGCCGTGGGGAAGAGCGTGTCCGACTCGCAGTACCGGCTCGGGCGGCGGTACACCCAGAGGTCCACATCGTCGAGGGGCGCGGGATCCCGACGGCCGGTGACCGTGGCGCGGTACTCCATGGTGAGCACGCCCGCGCCGACCTCGAGCACGTGCAGGCGGGTGTCGTGCCGGTCGACTACCTCGGTCGCGGCGACGGGGCGGCCGTCGAGCGCGAACTCGAGGGTCTCGGAGGCGATGTCGGCGCCGCGGGCCACGGCGACCGCGAAGGCCATCTCGCTCCCGCCGGCGACCTGCAGCTCGAGGAGGGAGGAGACGTCGCGGCGCATGCGTCCATGGTGGCATCCGCGGCGGGCGCCGCGCGCCGCGCGCCCCGGTCGGCGCGCGCACCCGCACCGCCCGGCGAGGACGCGGTCAGGCTCCGTGCGGCCCGCTCGAGTCGCGCGCGACGAGGGTCGGCTCGAGCAGCCGCGACTCCTGCTCCCGCCCGTCCACCAGGGCGAGCAGCGCCTCGAGCGCGAGGCGTCCCATCCGGTGGGCGGGCGAGCGCACGCTCGTGAGGCCGATGGACCCGGACGCAGCGAGCGGCGTGTCGTTGTAGCCCACGAGCGCGACGTCGTCCGGCACCTGGAGGCCCGCGTCGCGGAGGGCGCCCATCGCCCCGATGGCGGCGAAGTCGTTGGTCGCGAAGAGCGCGTCCGGCCGTGCTCCCGGACCGGCGGCCAGCACCGTCTCCGCCGCCTCGCGTCCCGCGGGCGCGTCGAAGCCGAGGTGGATCACGCGCTCTGGCGGAACGGGCATCCCCGCGTCCGCATAGGCCCGGAGGAACCCGGCCGTGCGGTCCACCGCCGTGGAGGCGAACGGCATCCCGGCGAGGACCGCGGGCCGCGTCCGCCCCTGCGCGATGAGGTGCTCGGCGGCCAGGCGCCCGCCGGCCACGTCGTCGCACGTGATGGCGACGTGGTCGCCACGCCGGCGCGACACGAGCACGAACGGCACGCCCTCCTCCGCCAGCTCGTCGAGGAGCGGGTCGTCGAGGTGGGCGTCGCCGAAGATCATGCCGTCGACGCGGCGGTCGAGCATGCTGCGCGTGCGGGTGCGCTGGAGCTCCGGCCGGTCGAGGCTGTTGGTGACGAAGGTGGAGACGTCGCGCTCGGTCGCCGCCTCGTCGATGCCCTCGTAGACCGTGGCTAGCACGAAGTCCTGCAGCCGCGGCACGAGCACGCCCACGAGGTCAGAGCGCGACGTGCGGAGGCTCGCCGCGTGCGGGTTCCGCCGGTAGCCGCTGCGCTGCGCGATGTCGAGGATCGCGGCGACGGTCTCGGGTCCGGCCCACCGCTCGGGGTGCTCCTCGCGGGAGTTGAGCACGCGGGAGACGGTGGTGACGCTCACGCCCGCGAGCTCCGCGATCATGCGCTGCGTGGTGGGCGGCCGGCGCTTCTGGGTCACTCGCGCCTCCTCACCCGATCAGCATGGCACAGCGTCCGCGGGGCGCCGGGAGAGGCATCCGCCCCGCCGGCGCCGAAACACCCGCGCAACAGGACGGCAACACGAACGTTCCACGAGAACCATTGACGCAATCGTTTGCGGAATTCAGGATCGACGTCATGCCCCACGTCCTCGTCCTCGCCACCGGCGGGACCATCGCCTCGCGCACGCGCCCCGACGGCGCCGCCGTGGCCGCGGATCCCGCCGAGCGCCTCCTCTCGTCCATGCCCGCCCTGCCCGCCGCGATCACGGTGGAGAGCCACGACGTGCTCCGCGCCAACTCGTTCGCGCTGACGCACGCCGACCTCCGCACGATCGCCGAGGCGGTCGCCGCGGGTCTCGCCCGGGACGACGTCGACGGCGTCGTCGTGACGCACGGCACCGACACCCTCGAGGAGACCGCGGCGCTCCTGCAGCTGGTCGGCGACGACGCGCGGCCGGTCGTGCTCACGGGCGCGCAGCGCGCCGCCGACACCCCGGGCGGCGACGGACCGGGCAACCTGCGGGACGCGATCGTCGTGGCCGCGTCGCGCGCGGCGCGCGGCGCCGGCGCCCTCGTCGTCTTCGCCTCCCGGATCCACGCCGCCGACGGCGTCGCCAAGGCCCGCACGCTCGACGCGGACGCGTTCGCCCCGCGCGACGGCGAGCCTGTCGGCCGGGTCGCGGGCGACGACGTCACCCTCCTCGCGCCCGAGCGGGCGCTGCCGCCGCTGCCGCTGCCGTCGCCCCGTTTCGACGGCATCCGCGTGGACTGCGTGAGCGTGCACCCCGGATCCGACGCGGTCCTCTTCCGCGCCGCCGTCGCCGCGGGGGCCCGCGCGGTCGTCGTCATCGGCACGGGCGCCGGGAACACGAACCGCGCGCTGATCCCGGAGATCGCGGCGGCGACGCGCGCCGGGATCCTCGTCGCGCTCGGCACGCGCGTCGCCCACGGACCCGTCGCCGCGATCTACGGCGACGGCGGCGCGGCCGACGCGGTGCGCGCGGGCGCGGTCCCGCTCGGCCACCTCTCCGTGGCCCAGGCGCGCATCGCCATCGCCCTGCTCCTCGACCACCACCCCGTCGACGACGCGCGCCGCCTGCTGGCTGCCGCCGCCGCCCCCGCGACCGCACTCCCCCACCCGGCCGACAGCCCGACGCCGGCCTGACCCGCATCACCCGATCGAAAGGACCACCCATGGCCAAGGACATCATCATCGCGTTCGGCATCGACGTCGATGCCGTGAGCGGCTGGCTCGGCTCGTACGGCGGCCAGGACTCCCCCGGCGACATCTCCCGCGGGCTCTTCGCGGGCGAGGTCGGCGTGCCCCGCCTCAACGCGCTGCTCGCCAAGCACGACCTCCCCTCCACCTGGTTCTGGCCGGGCCACTCCATCGAGACGTTCCCCCGCGAGTTCGACCAGGTCGTCGCCGCGGGCCACGAGATCGGCGCGCACGGCTACAGCCACGAGAACCCCATCGAGATGTCGCGGCAGCAGGAGGCCGACGTGCTCGACCGCTCCATCGAGCTCATCGAGTCGCGGGCCGGCCGCCGCCCCAGCGGCTACGTCGCGCCGTGGTGGGAGTTCTCCCGCGTGACGAACGAGCTCCTCATCGAGCGCGGCATCCGCTACGACCACTCGCTCATGCACCGCGACTTCGAGCCGTACTACGTGCGCGTCGGCGACACGTGGCAGGGCGTCGACTACACGAAGGACGCCGCCAGCTGGATGCACCCGCTCGTGCGCGGCGAGGAGACCGACCTCGTGGAGATCCCCGCGTCGTGGTACCTGGACGACCTGCCTCCCATGATGTTCGTCAAGGGCAGCCCGAACAGCCACGGCTTCGTGAACCCCCGGCACCTCGAGGAGATGTGGCGCGACCAGTTCGACTGGGTCTACCGCGAGCAGGACTACGGCGTCTTCACGTTCACGATCCACCCCGACGTCTCCGGCCGGCCGCAGGTGCTGCTCATGCTCGAGCGGCTCATCGCCCACATCAACTCGCACGAGGGCGTCCGCTGGGCGACCTTCGACGAGATCGCCCGCGACTTCCAGGCGCGCTCGCCGCGCGTCCGCTGACCCCGACGCCCTGGAAGGACCACGACCATGAGCACCGGCACCTCCCGTCCCACCGCCTCCCCGGCGGGCGGCTCCTCCGCGCCCGCCGCCCTCGAGACCGTCAGCGTCCGGCAGACCCGGCGCGTGACCGGCATCGCGTTCCTCGCGTGGACCATCGCGGTCTACGACTTCATCCTCTTCGGCACGCTGCTGCCGGACATCTCGCGCGACTTCGGCTGGGACACCAGCGAGGCGCTGCTCGTCTCGACGCTCGTGAGCGTCGGCACCGCCGTGGTCGTGCTGCTCGTCGGCCCGATGGTCGACCGGCTCGGCCGCCGCGTGGGCATGGTCGTCTCGGTCACGGGCACGGCGATGTCGTCCGGCGCGACGGCCCTCAGCGCGGGCGCCGCCTCGCTCGTCGGCATCCGCAGCATCAGCGGGCTCGGACTCGCGGAGCAGTCGATCAACGCGACGTACCTCAACGAGATCTACGAGCTGACGGAGGACGAGCGGATCCGCCGCAACAAGGGCTTCGTCTACGCCATCGTGCAGACGGGCTGGCCCATCGGGGCGTTGCTGGCGGCGGCGTTCGTGACCCTCATCACCTCGGTATTCGGGCCGGGCGAGTGGCGCATCGCGTTCGGGCTCGCCACCGTGCCGGCGCTCGTGGTCGCCGCGGTCTGCCTCACGCTGCGGGAGAGCCCGCAGTTCGTGGCGCAGCAGCGGATCCGCCGGCTGCGCGCCGCCGGCCTCGAGGACGAGGCCGCCGCCTTCGCGCGGGCCACCGGCCTCGACGTGCAGAAGTCCGCGCCGCTCGCGCGCATCTTCCAGGGCAAGCACCTGCGCAGCACGATCGTGCTCAGCGTCGCGTGGCTGCTGAACTGGTTCGGGATCCAGACGTTCTCGGTGCTCGGCACGACCGTGCTCGAGTCGGGCAAGCACATCGACGCGTCCGACGCGCTGCTGCTCGTCATCGGCTCGAACTGCGTGGGCGTCCTCGGCTACCTCGTGCACGGCTGGCTGGGCGACCGGCTCGGGCGGCGCAACGTGATCGTCGGCGGCTGGCTCATCGCGGGCCTCGCCTTCGCCACGATGCTGCTCGGGCCGGACGACGCGGGCTTCGTCCTCGTCGCGTACATGGTGGGCCTGTTCTTCCTGCTCGGGCCCTACGCCGCCATCCTCTTCTTCCAGGCCGGCTGCTTCGACAGCGACTGCCGCGCCACCGGGTCCAGCTTCATCGGCGCCATGAGCCAGCCCGGCGCGATCATCGGCGGCTTCCTGCTCACGGCGCTGACGGCGGGGTCGATGACCTTCGGCACGGCGGCCCTGTGGGTGGGCGCGGGCGGCATCCTCGCGTCGGCGCTCGTGATGCTGCTCGCGAAGTCGACGGGCGAGTCGCGGGGAGCGGAGGCGTGAGCGGCAGCGCGGGCGGCGGCGCGGGCGCGCCCGTCGCGCTGATCTCCGGCGGAGCGTCGGGCATCGGCCGGGCCACGGCGGTGCGGCTGGCCGCGCGCGGCGACCGCGTGGTCGTGGGGCGCTTCCCCGCGGATCCGCACGATGCGGGCGAGACGCTCGCGGCCGTGCGCGCGGTCGGCGGCGAGGGCGTCGCGGTGGACCTCGACGTGTCGTCCACGGCGTCCGTCGACGCGTTCGTGCAGGCCGCCCTCGACGCGTACGGCCGGGTGGATCACGTCGTCGCGGCCGCGGGCATCCTCCGCCGCGCGCCCCTCGGCGCCATGACCGACGACCGGTGGGACGAGGTGCTCGGCGTCGACCTCGGCGGCGTGATGCGCCTCGTCCGGGCGACCGAGCCCCATCTCGGCGCGGGCGGTTCCGTCGTCGCCGTCTCCTCCATCGCGGGCGGCGTCTACGGCTGGGGCGACCACGCGCACTACGCGACCGCGAAGGCCGGCGTGGTGGGACTCATCCGCAGCGTGGGCGTGGAGCTCGCGCCGCGCGGCATCCGCGCCAACACCGTCATCCCCGGCCTCATCGAGACGCCGCAGTCCCTCGACGGCGTCAACTCGCTCGGTCCCGACGGCCTCCGCCGGGCTGCCGAGCGGATCCCGGCGGGCCGCGTCGGCCGTCCCGAGGACGTGGCCGCGGTCATCGCGTTCCTCGCCTCCGACGACGCGGCGTACGTGACCGGGCAGTGCATCACCGTCGACGGCGGCCTGACGGTCGCGATGCAGGAGTGAGCGCGGTGACGGCGCCCGGACCCGCCCGCAGCGAGCGGCTCCTCGGGCGCACGGCCCTCGTCACGGGCGCGGCGAGCGGCATCGGCCGCGCGGTGGCGGCGCACTTCCTCCGGGCGGGCGCGCGCGTCGTGCTCCTCGACCGCTCCGCCGCGGTGCACGACGTCGCCGCCGACCTCGGCGCGGACGGCGCCGTCACGGCCGACCTCGCGGACGAGCGCGAGGTCGCGCGCGCCGTCGCGGAGGCGGAGGCCCTGCTCGGCCGGATCGACGCGCTCGTCTCGTCGCACGGCATCCTCACCGAGGCGCACGTCGCGGACATGGACCTCGCGACCTGGCAGCGCACGATCGACGTCGACCTCACGAGCGTCTTCCTCGTCACGCGTGCCGTGCTGCCGGGGATGCTCGCCCGGCGCGACGGCCGCATCATCCAGATCGCCTCGCAGCTCGGGCAGAAGGGCGGCACGGGCCTCGCGCACTACGCGGCCGCGAAGGCCGGGGTCATCGCGTTCACGAAGTCGCTCGCGCTCGAGGTCTCGGCCTCCAACGTGCTGGCCAACGTGATCGCGCCGGGGCCCATCGAGACCCCGCTGGTCGACGGGATCTCCGAGGACTGGAAGGCCGCCAAGCGGCGCGAGCTGCCCCTCGGGCGATTCGGAACGGTCGACGAGGTGGCGCCGGTCGCGGTGATGCTCGCCGCCGATCCCGACGGCAACCTCTTCGTCGGCCAGACCCTGGGGCCGAACAGCGGCGACGTCATGCCCTGACGCCCACCGGGATCCGGACCACGGCGACCCGCCCGCGTACGACGCGGGCGGGTCGCGTCGTGCGCGGGCCGTGCGTTCTCGGACCGCGTCGGCTCAGGCCGCGACGTCCGCCCGCGCGGGCTCGCGGCGGGCGCACTGCTCGGCGAGCGCCGCCAGCAGCGCGGGGAGCTGGTCGCGCTCGGCAGCGGCATCCTCAGGGTGCCACTGCACGCCGGTGATGGGCGCCGTCTCGTGCTCGACCGCCTCCGGCACGCCGTCGGGCGCGACGGCGACGACGCGGAGTCCCGCGCCCGGCCGGTCGACCGCCTGGTGGTGGGCGCTGCGCACGACGAGCGCGGTGGATCCGAGGACGCGCGCGAGACGGCTGTCGGCCGCGACCCGCACGTCGTGGTCGCGCATGACCGCCGTGATGTCGTCCGCCTGATTGCGGTGCTCCCCCACGCCGCCGATGTGCTGCTGGAGGGTGCCGCCGAGCGCGACGTTGACGATCTGGGCACCGCGGCAGATCCCGAGGAGCGGCGTGCCCTCGGCGACCGCCCGGCGGACGAGCGCGATCTGGCCGGCGTCCGCCACCTCGCGGTGCGGCGAGCGGCCCTCGTAGTCGGCGGGACCACCGTAGAAGCGGGGCGCGACGTCCTCGCCGCCCATGATGACGACGGCGTCCGCGTCGCGCGTGCGCTCGAGGAGCGACTCCACGCCCTCGTCCTCCGCGGCGAGGTTCTCCACGACCCAGCCAGCCTGGCCCGCGACCTCGGCCACGCGCATGTTGAGGCCCTGCACGAGCCGGTGGTAGTCGACGGCCTCGGGCCGGGATCGGGTCACCTGCACGACGGCGAGGCGGCGGAGGGGTGCGGGCATGGATCCAGTGTGCGGGCTCGGGTGCGGCGCCGCACCCTCCGCGTCATCTGCCGCAACACGCTCGCGGCCCGCGCCCGGCGACGCCGGTCAGGGCCAGACGAGGGTGTGCGACCAGGTGCCGTCCGCATCGGCGCGGTAGATGATCCGCAGCTGCCCGTGGTCCTCCGTCGCCTGCCAGAACTCGACGACGGTCGGCTGGAGCACGTAGGCGCGCCACGACTCGGCGACGAGCTCGGGATCCGCGTCCACCGCCTCCCGCGCACGGGCCACGCGCGCGTCGCGCTCGGCGGCGTCGGGCATCGGCTCGCTCTGGTCGCCCGCGATGACCTCGGCGCGCGACGCGGGGTGGCGCGCGAGGAAGTCGCGCTCGCTGACCTCGCGGTCGCCGTGGAAGACGGGGCCCGTCGCGCGGATCTGGCGCCCGCGCTCGCGCCAGTACGCGACGAGCGCCGCGCGCGGGTTCGCCTCGAGGTCGCGGCCCTTGGGGCTGTCGGCGAGCGATGAGAACCACAGGGCGCCGGGCTCGTCGTCGACGGTGGGCGTGACGTCCTTGAGGAGGAGGGTGCGCGCGCTCGGGCGGCCCTCGGCGTCCGCGGTCGCCAGCACGACCGCGTTCACCTCGGCGGCGTCGTGGGCGACGGCGTCGCGGATCCAGTCGATGACGAGGTCGATCGGGTCGCCGGGCAGCGCGGCCGGGTCGAGCTCGGGGAAGTCGTGGGGCTTCGGCTTCGCGCCCTTCAGGAGGTCGCGGAGGGAGGTGGAGTCGTCGTCGTCTGCCATGCGCCGAGCCTAGGCCGCCTGTGCGGGGGTGCCGGGAGGCGACGGGCAGAGGCGTCGCGGGCGCGCCGGAGCGGCCGTTCGGCACCCGGAGGGGATCGGATTGGCCCCTGCTCCACTGGCCTTTTCCAGTACCGGCGCGCCTTCTCGGCCGCGGCGGCCTCCCCTAACGTCATCGACAGGCCCGCCCCCCAGTTGGGCCCAGCATCGCGCGGCGGGACCCGAGACCCGTCTCGGGCCTCGCCGCGTGTCTTCGCCGCGACTCCATCGCCCGTGGGATGCCGGCCGAGCGCGACGGCCCGACCCCGTACGCACGAGCGGCCGGCCCCGCTGACGGGACCGGCCGCTCACCGCACCAACACGGGATATGGGAAGGTGTGCCCCCAGGAGGATTCGAACCTCCGCCCCTGCCTCCGGAGGGCAGTGCTCTATCCCCTGAGCTATGGGGGCCAGGGTGCGCGCGAGCGCGGATCCAGGGTAGCACCGGCGGGGACGCCCGCCGCGCCGCCTCCCTCGTCCGCGGTGGGCGCGTGTCCGGCTCGCGCGCGGCCGTCGCATTCCCTCTCCCGAGGAGACTCCCCGCTCCGGCACAGGCGCGACCCGCCAGGATGGTCGGAGGACGACCGCCGCGCCGCCCGGGCACGGCCCCACCCGATCCCCTACATAGGAGACCACCCGTGAAGCTGTCCCGCATCGCCGCCGCCGCCACCGGATTCCTGCGCACGTCCAAGGGCCAGGACGTCGGCCGCACCGCCATCGACAAGGTGTCGGGCATCGCCGACAAGGCCACCGGCAGCAAGCACGCCGACAAGATCCAGAAGGCGCGCCGGGCCGCCGACGACCAGCTGCGGAAGCTCGGCCCCGACGGCGGCCGCGGCCAGGGCCCGACGCCGCCCCCGACCCCGCCCCGCCCCTGAGCGCCGGCAGCGTCGAGTTCACGCTGGACGCGGCGTCCGACGCCGCGGTCCGCGGCATGTGGCGCGCCCTCGCCGACGCCGCGGTCCCGAGCCTCGCCGATCACGCCGGTGCGACGAACCGGCCGCACGTGACGTTGCTCGCGGCGCACGGCCTGGTCGGATCCGCGGACGACGCCGTGCGCGCGATCGCCGCGTCCGCTCCCCTGCCGACGCTCCGGCTGGGCGGCCTCCTCGTCTTCGGCGTCCCGCCGCGCGGCCTGGTGCTGGCGCGGCAGGTCGTGGTGGACGAGGCGCTGCTCGCGCTGCACGGGCGGATCCACGCGGCCGTCGACGCCTGCCTCGCGGAGCCGGCCGCGGACGGCGACCACGAGGACGCCGGCGCGGAGCCGGTCGAGGTCGTCCCCCACACGCGCCCCGGATCCTGGACCCCGCACGTCTCCCTCGCGCTGCGCCTCAGCGCGGAGGAGCTGGGCCGGGCGGTCGACGCGCTCGGCCGGCTGGATCCGGTCGCCGCCCCGGTCGCGGGCCTCCGCCGCTGGGACCCCCGCGACCGCACGACCACGGAGCTCGCGTGACCCGGACGGGAGCCGTCCCCGCGGCCCCGCACGGCACCCGCGCCACTAGCCTGGACGGAGCACGACCTTGAGACGACGGAGGAGTCGCATGCCGCGGTCCGCGAGATTGCTGGGGGCCGCGCTCGCGCTCGGTCTGGCCGGGGCCCTCGTGCCCCAGATGGCGCAGGCCACGGAGCCGGTGCAGTTCGGCGGGGCGTCGATCCTCGACCCGGCCGGTGCCGTCACCTCCGCGCAGGAGCAGCAGATCCAGCAGGCGATCGACCAGCTGCAGCAGCAGACCGGGGTGACGCTCCACGTCGCGTACGTCGACACGTTCACGGGGGCGGCGAGCCAGAAGGCCTGGGGCGAGGCCACGAAGGCCGCGAACGGCTTCGGCTCGAACGACGCCATCGTCGCGGTCGCGGTCGACGGCCGGCAGTTCGTCGTCGGCGTCCCCGACAGCGTCTCCCTCGCCCAGCGCGATCAGCTCGAGAACGGCGTGGTCAAGCCCCGCCTCGAGGACGGCGACTGGTCCGGCGCCGCGATCGACGCCGCGCAAGGGCTCCAGTCCATCTCGCAGACCGGCACCGTCGCCGAGACCGGCACCGGATCCACCCCCTCGACCGGGAACGGCTCCGGCATCGACTTCGGCCTCGTCCTCCTCTACGTGCTCGGCGCGATCCTCCTGGCCACCGTCGTGACGACCCTGCTCGGTAGACGCAAGAAGAAGAAGGCCGTCGCCCAGAAGCGGCAGGCGGTGCTCGAGGAGATGCGCACCGCCGAGCAGCGCGCCGGCAGCATGCTCGTGCAGCTCGACGACGCGCTCGAGACCAGCGAGCAGGAGGTCGGCTTCGCGGAGGCGGAGTTCGGATCCGGCGCGGTCGGGCCCTACCGCGAGGTGCTCGTCTCCGCGGGCGGCAAGGTGCGCGAGGCCTTCGCCCTCAAGCAGAAGCTCGACGACACGATCGAGGACACCGACGAGGAGCGCCGCACGTGGGCCGCCCGCATCGTCGACCTGTGCGAGGAGGCGCGCGCCGAGCTCGACGCGCAGGCCGCGTCGTTCGAGGAGCTGCGCGCGCTCGAGCAGAACGCGCCGCAGACGCTCGCCGCCATCGTCACCGACGCCGAGGCGCTGAAGTCGCGCATCGAGCGCACGCAGGAGGCGGTGGAGCTGCTCGGCCGCCGCTACGCCGGCCCGTCGATGACGACCGTCACCGGCAACGTCGACCAGGCCCGCTCGCTCCTCTCCTTCGCGACCGACACGGCGCAGGAGGCGGCCGACGCGATCCGCGCGGGCGACCGGACCTCGACCGGCGAGATCGCGGTGAAGGTCCGCGCCGCGCAGCAGTCCGTCGGTCAGGCCGGGAAGCTCCTCGACGTGGTCGACCGCGTGTCCTCCGACCTCGAGCACGCGTCCACGCGCGTGCAGGAGGAGATCGCGGACGTCCGCAGCGACATCCAGGACGCCCGCGCCGCCCAGCGCGGCGGGCGCATGCCGGAGCTGACGCGCCTCGTGGAGGCCGCCGAGCAGGCGATCGCCGACGCGAAGCCGCTGCAGGGCCGCCTCGCGGATCCGCTCACGAGCGTCACGCTCCTGCAGGAGGCGGAGGCCCGGCTCGACGAGGCGCTCGCGCCGGTACGCGAGCAGCAGGAGCAGGTGCAGCGCGCGATCGGCTACCTGCCGCGCGCGCTCTCGACGGCCGAGAGCCAGGTGGCGACGGCCCGCGACTTCATCTCGACCCGTCGCGGCGGCGTCGGCGAGGAGGCGCGCACGCGCCTCGCCCATGCGCAGCGCGCGCTCGACGACGCGCACGAGGCCGCTCCCCGGGATCCGGTGCGCGCGGTCGCCGCGGCCCAGGCCGCGACCTCCTACTCGGCCCAGGCCATCGAGGCCGCCCAGCGCGACCTCGACCAGGGCGGCGGGTACGGCGGCTACGGCGGCGGCATGATGGGCGGCCGCGGCGGAGGGGGCGACGCCTTCGGCGGCGCGATCATCGGCGGCATCCTCGGCGGTCTCCTCAGCGGGGGCGGCGGAGGCGGCGGCTGGGGTGGCGGCGGAGGCGGCGGCTTCGACGGGGGCGGCTTCGGCGGCGGAGGCGGCGGCTTCAGCGGAGGCGGCTTCGGCGGCGGAGGCGGCGGAGGCTTCGGCGGCGGCGACTTCTAGCGGATCCGCGCACCCCACGCATCGCACGCACGACGGCACGACGACGAGAACGAGAGCGACCCATGATCAACCCATTCCGACGAAGCACCAGACGAGAAGGAGCAGCACCCATGTCCAAGCAGTCCATCCTCGGCCGCATCGCCCAGCTCGCGAAGGCCAACATCAACAACCTCATCGACCAGGCCGAGGACCCGCAGCTCATGCTGGACCAGATGGTCCGCGACTACACGGAGAGCATCCGCGAGGCCGAGAGCGCCGTCGCGCAGACCATCGGCAACCTCCGCATGATCGAGGAGGACCACCGCGAGGACGTCCAGGCCGCGCAGGACTGGGGCCGCAAGGCGCTCGCCGCGAGCCAGAAGGCGGACGAGTACCGGAACTCCGGCAACACCCCGAACGCCGACAAGTTCGACGCGCTCGCCCGCGTCGCGCTGCAGCGCCAGATGCAGTCGGAGAGCGAGGCGAAGGGCGCCGAGCCGACCATCGCGTCGCAGACCGAGGTCGTCGAGAAGCTCAAGCAGGGCCTCGACACGATGCGCGGCAAGCTCCAGCAGCTCTCCTCCAAGCGCGACGAGCTGAACGCCCGCCAGAAGACGGTGCAGGCGCAGTCGCAGGTGCAGGACGCGATGAAGAGCATCGACATCATGGACCCCACCAGCGAGGTGAGCCGCTTCGAGCAGAAGATCCGCCGCGAGGAGGCCCGCGTCCGCGGCGCCGAGGAGCTGCAGGCCTCGAGCCTCGACGCGCAGTTCGAGGAGCTCGAGGACCTCGGCGAGCTGACCGAGGTCGAGGCGCGCCTGGCCGCGCTCAAGTCCGGCGGATCCGCGCCGAAGCAGGTCACGTCCGGCGAGTAGCCCTACCGGCCAGATGCGCGGGCGCCGTCCTCCGGGGCGGCGCCCGTCGTCGTCCGCGGGGAATGCCTGCCAGGTGGCAGCCGTTCCCCCCTGCATGACCAACATCGGAATCATCGGCGCCGGACTCATCGGCAGCCAGCTCGCCCGCCTGTTCACCTCCACCGGCCACGACGTCGTCATCGCGAACTCCCGCGGCCCGGAGACGCTCACCGACCTGATCGCCGAGCTCGGCGAGCACGCGCGCGCCGCCACCGTGCAGGAGGTCGCCGAGGCCGGCGAGATCGTCGTCGTGACGATCCCGCTGAAGGACATCGACAGCGTGCCGGTCGAGCCCCTCGCCGGCAAGGTCGTCATCGACACCGACAACTACTACCCGGAGCGCGACGGCCACATCGCCGAGCTCGACGAGGAGACCACCACGACCGCGGAGATGCTGCAGCGTCACCTCCCCGAGTCGAAGGTCGTCAAGGCCTTCAACCACATCTACGCCGCCGACCTCACGGAGCACGGCACCCCCGCCGGCACGCCGAACCGCCGCGCGCTCGTCATCGCGGGCGACGACGCCGAGGCGAAGGCCACGGTCACCGGGATCCTCGACTCCTTCGGCTACGACACCGTCGACGCGGGACCGCTCGCGGAGGGCTGGCGCATCCAGCGCGACACCCCCGGCTACGGTCCGGCGCTCGACGCCGACGGTCTCCGCACGGCGCTCGCCGAGGCGAAGCGCTACCGCGACATGGAGTAGCCCCGCTCCTCCCCGGGTCGATGCCCGTCCTCCCGCCACCGCGGCGAGGGCGGGCATCGCCATGTCCGGCGACGCACGCGATACTGGGGACGTGCCCGCCTCCTTCGTCGTCGTCCCCCAATGGCAGGGCTCGGGCTCGTCCCGCGCCATGAGGCTCGCGGACGGGGCGGAGGCGATCCGCGGCGACCTGCCCGCGTCGGCCACCCGCGTCGTCGAGGTGCCCGTCGAAGCCGGGGAGTCGCTCGGCACCGGCATCCACCGGTACGCGTCGCTGCTCGCGGTGCGCACCCGCCAGGAGGCGGCGCTCCGGGCCGCGGACGGGCCCGTCATCACCATCGGCGGCGATGGCGGGGTCGAGCTGGCGTCCATCGGGCACGCGGCGGAGGCGCATCCGGGCCTCGCGATCGTCTGGCTCGACGCCCACGCCGACCTGCACACGCCCGCGTCTTCCCCGTCCGGGGCGTTCCACGGCATGGTGCTGCGCGCCGTGCTCGGCGAGGGCGCCGACGGCCTCGCGCTCCCGATCGGGGCGGTCACCGCCGACCGCGTCGTGCTCGCCGGGGTGCGCGCGTTGGACGAGGCCGAGGCCGCGTTCGTCGCCAGCGCCGGCATCGCGCACCTGCCCGTGGACGCGCTCGACGCGGAGTCGCTCGTCGTGGCCGTCGCGGCGACGGGCGCCACGCACGTCCACATCCACGTCGACCTCGACGTGCTCGATCCGGGCGCCATGTCCGGCGTCGGCTTCCCCGAGCCGTTCGGGCTCGACGTGCAGGTCCTCACCGACGCGATCAAGGCGCTCCGCCGGTCGTACGGGCTCGCGGGGGCGGGCATCACCGAGTTCGCGCCCTCCTCCCCTGCGGCCGCCGTGGACGACATGGGCACGATCCTCCGCGTCATCGGAGCGCTCACCGGGCCGGTCTGATCCGCGGGGCGCGGCGTCGCGCCCCGCGCTCCCGGCCTGGCGCCGCCCGCGCTCCGGTGCGTCCCTGCTCCCGTTCGGGAGGTCGCGGCGCGCGACGCGCCCTGCGAGGCTGGCGGGGACGATCGAAGGAGACCGCCGTGACCGACGACGACGCCCGCACCGCATCCGCCCCCGACGCGCCCCGCCCGGCCGACGACGACGCTCCCCGCGTGCGCGTCGAGCGCCGCGGGCACATCCTGCTCATGGGCCTCGACCGGCCCGCCAAGCGCAACGCCGCCGACATGCGCATGCTCCGCGAGCTCGCGAGCGCCTACGGCCTGCTCGACCGCGACCCGGAGCTGCGGGTCGGCGTGGTGCACGCGATCGGCGACCACTTCACGGGCGGGCTCGACCTCGCCGACGTCGCGCCGCACATCGGCCGTGGCCCGGGCGGCGGCCTCGACACGGTGCCCGACGACGGCGTCGACCCGTGGCGGGTGGCCGGTCCCGGCGTCGGCAAGCCCGTGGTGCTCGCGGTGCAGGGCACGTGCCTCACGCTCGGCATCGAGCTGGCGCTCGCGAGCGACGTCGTCGTGGCGTCCGCCGGCACGCGCTTCGGGCAGATCGAGGTGGCGCGCGGGATCCTGCCGTTCGGCGGGGCGACCCTGCGCTTCCCCGCCGTCGCGGGCTGGGGCGACGCCATGCGCTGGATGCTCACGGGCGACCTCTTCGATGCGGAGGAGGCCCGGCGGATGCGGATCGTGCAGCTCGTCGTGCCCGACGGCGAGCAGCTGGAGGCCGCCGTCGGGATCGCCGAGCGCATCGCCGCCCAGGCCCCGCTCGCCGTGCAGGCGACGCTCCGGAACGCCCGGGCCGCGCAGCGCGACGGCCACGACGCGGCCGCCGCCACGCTGCCCGCAGAGCTCGTGCGCCTGGCCGGATCCGAGGACGCCGCGCGCGGCATGCGGGCCGCCGCCGAGCGGCGCCCGGCGGACTTCGTCGGACGCTGATCCGCTCGCCGAAGCGGCCCCGGGAGCGTGACGGGGGCCGGGCGTAGGGTCGGCACCATGACCTCCTACGACCTCATCGTCATCGGTGCCGGCCCCGTCGGCGAGAACGTCGCCGACCGCGCGAAGCAGGGCGGGCTCTCCGTGCTCGTCGTCGAGTCCGAGCTCGTGGGAGGCGAGTGCTCCTACTGGGCCTGCATGCCCAGCAAGGCGCTCCTCCGCTCCGGCAGCGCCCTCCGCGCGGCGCGCGCCGTCGCCGGCTCGAAGGAGGCCGTCACGGGCGAGCTCGACGTGGCCGCCGTGCTGCAGCGCCGGGACTCCTTCACGAGCTCCTGGGACGACCAGGGCCAGGTGAGCTGGCTCGAGGGCATCGGCATCGACCTCGCGCGCGGCCACGGCCGCATCTCCGGGCCCCGGCGCGTCACGGTCACCGCGCCCGACGGATCCGTCGTCGAGCACGAGGCGACGCACGCCGTCGCCGTCTCCACGGGCACCGCCGCCCTCCTCCCCGACATCCCGGGCCTCGCCGAGGCGCAGCCGTGGACGAGCCGCGAGGCCACGAGCGTCGAGGTCGTGCCGGATTCGGTGATCATCATCGGGGGCGGCGTGGTCGCGGCCGAGATGGCCACCGCGTACGCCTCCCTCGGCAGCACCGTGACGATCATCGCCCGCAGCGGCCTGCTCAGCGGACAGGAGCCCTTCGCGGGCGAGCTCGTCGCCGACAGCCTCCGCGGCATGGGCGTCGACGTGCGCCTCGGCGCCTCGCCCTCCCGGGTCACGCGCGACGGAGACGAGGTGCTCGTGGAGCTGTCCGACGGATCCTCCGTCACGGCCGCCGAGGTGCTCGTCGCCACCGGCCGCACCCCGCGCACCGACGACCTGGGCCTCGACACCGTGGGCCTCGAGCCCGGCGCGTACCTCGACGTGGACGACACGATGCTCGTCACGGGCGAGGTCAACGCGGACGCGCCGTGGCTGTACGCCGTCGGCGACGTCAACCACCGCGCGCTCCTCACCCACCAGGGCAAGTACCAGGCGCGCGCCGCGGGCGAGGTCATCGCCGCGCGCGCGACCGGCGGCACGGTCGACGACTCCCCCTGGGGCGTGCACGTCGCGACCGCCGACCACCGCGCCGTGCCGCAGGTCGCGTTCACCGACCCCGAGGTCGCGAGCGTCGGCCTCACGGCGAAGGCGGCGGAGGACGCCGGCATCCGCTCGCGCGTCGTCGACTTCGACCTCGGTTCCGTCGCGGGCTCGAGCCTGCACGCCGACGGCTACGCGGGCCAGGCGCGCATGGTGGTCGACGAGGACCGCGGCGTCATCGTCGGCGTCACGTTCGTCGGCCCGGACGTCGCCGAGCTCCTGCACTCCGCCACCATCGCGGTCGTCGGCGAGGTGCCGCTCACGCGCCTCTGGCACGCCGTGCCGTCGTACCCCACCATCAGCGAGGTGTGGCTGCGCCTGCTCGAGACGTACGGGCGGCCGACCGCGTGATCCGGGCCGGCCTCGGCGCGGTCGCGGGCGCAATCCGCGGCGTCCTGCTCGACTCGCCCGTCTCGCGCGCGGGCAGCGGCGTCGCCACGGGCATCGCGCTGTCCATCGGCCTGCCGCTCAGCACGGGCGAGGTGCGGCGCCACGGCGACCTCATCGTCCTCACCGGCCTGCCGTCGTGGGTCTTCGGCCGCGGCGGCACGTGCATCGGCCGGGTGTACCTCACCCGCGACAACGCGGGGCCCGCGGTGCTCGAGCACGAGGCCGTTCACGTGACGCAGTGGCGGCGGTACGGCCTGCTCATGCCGCTGCTCTACGCGTGGGCGGGGCGGGATCCGCTGCGCAACCGGTTCGAGATCGAGGCGGGCCTGGAGAAGGGCGGCTACCGGTGACGGGCCCGCTCGACGGGCGCACGATCGTCATCACGGGCGCGAGCTCGGGCATCGGCCGCATCGCCGCGCGGGAGCTGCACGCGCGCGGCGCCGACGTGGTCGTGGTCGGCCGGGATCCGGAGCGCACGCGCGGCATCGCGGCGGAGCTCGGGGCTCGGCACGTCGTCGCCGACATGGACCGGCTGGCCGACGTGCGGCGGCTGGCCGCGACGCTCCTCGAGACGTGCCCGCGGATCCACGTGCTCGCCCTCAACGCCGGCAGCCTCGTGCCGCGGCGCGCCCGCACGGTCGACGGGCACGAGACGACGTTCCAGCGCAACGTGCTCGCGCCGTTCCTCCTCACGCGCCTGCTGCTGCCGCGGCTGGAGGAGACGCAGCGCGACCTCCGCGCCGACGAGAGCCCCGTGCGCGTCATCGGCACCGCGAGCCGCGCGAACCTCTGGGGTCGCGTGCGCCTCGACGACCTCGAGTGGCGGAAGCGCCCGTGGCTCGGCGGCTGGCAGGCGTACGGCACGTCGAAGGCGATGATGATCCTGATGATGCGCACGCTCGCCGAGCGCGTCGGCCCGCGCGGCATCGAGGCGGTCTCGTTCCATCCCGGACTGGTGCGCACGTCGTTCGGATCCGACAGCACCGTGATGCGCGCGGTGCTCGCGCTCTCGATGGGCGCCTACGGGATCTCCGCGGAGGTGGGCGCGGTGCCGCTCGTGCAGCTCGCGTCGGTGCCGGATCTGGGCGCGGCCAACGGCACCTACTTCGACCAGCTCACGCCCGACGGGAAGACGACCGCGCAGGCCGCGGACCGGCAGCTGGGGCGGGACCTGTGGGCGGCGCTGGAGCTCGCGGTCGGCGCCGACGGATCCGCCCGGCGCTGAGGCGCGCACGGCAGGCGGCGTCGGCGACGCGCAGCCGCCGGTGCGTCAGCGCGTCGCGAGCAGGTGCAGCAGGTCGTCGTGGCCGCCGACGTGTCCGCCGAGCAGCACGCTGACCTCGGTGACGGGGTGCTCGTCGGACATGGGCGCCGCGAACACCATCATCTCGCTGGCCCAGGCGCCGACGGCCCGGGCGACCGCGGTCATGGGCGCGGCCGGCGCGCCGTCGACGCCCCGGCCGTCCCGCGTGATCACCGTGACGACCATGCGCGGCGGATGCGCGAGCGCGACCTCGACGGACGCATCCGGCACCTCGACGAAGACGCTGCCGCGCGTGCACATCGGCAGCGCGGCGAGCGCGGCCTGCGTCTGGGCGAGACCGGTCTCGTCGGTGACGAACAGCACCTGCCGCTTCGTGCCCTTCGCGGCGCGCGTGCGGGTGGATCCGGCCACGGTCAGGATCCCTCGGCCGCGCCGCGGCGCCAGTAGCCCATGAACGCGACCTGGCGGCGGTCGATGCCGGTGTCGCGCACGAGGAAGCGGCGCATGGCCTTGATGCAGCCAGACTCCCCCGCGAGCCACGCGTAGAGCGTCGAGCCCTCGTGGACGACGGGCGCGTCCCAGACGATGCCGTCGGCGTCGTCCTCGGCGAGCGGCTGCGCCGCGTCGGCGAGCGCGACCTCGGGGGTGGCGATGGCGCCGACCTTCACGTGGCAGTCGACCCAGTGGCGCACGGCCTCCTCGAGGCGCGACCCGTTCGGGCGGCCGTCGCGCGGCAGCCACGTGAGGTTCACGCCCTTCGGCACGCGCACCTCGAGGCGGTCGCCCGTGACGGGCACCTCGATGAAGGCGCAGCCCACGGCATCGTCCGGCAGCGAGGAGAGGATGTTGCAGATGGCGGGGGCGGCGGTCTCGTCGCCCGCGAGGAGCAGCGAGCGCGCGGCGCCCGGGTGCCACTCGATGCCGAGGCCGCGCGCCGGGCTCAGGGCGTCGGGGCCGATGAGGACCATGGGGTCGCCCACGGCCGCGGCGCCGGCCCAGCGGGAGGCGGGGCCCATGTCGCCGTGCAGCGCGAAGTCGACGTCGACCTCGCCGAGCTCCCGGCGGACCGCGCGGGACGTGTAGGTGCGGAGCGGGTTGCGCTCGGCGTCGGGCAGCGCGCGCCACCACGCGAACCAGTCGTCGCCGCCGACCCCGGAGAGGTCGGGCAGGCCGTGCTCGGCGACGGGCAGCAGCAGCTTGATGCGCTGGTCGAGGCACTCGTCGCCGAAGTCGCGCAGGTCGTCGCTCTGGAACGTGATGCGGAGGAACGTGGGGCTCACGCGCTCCGTGCGGGCGACGCGCGCGGCGAACGGCCGGTAGGCGGGGCGCTCGACCTCGGGTTGCTCCTCGACCACGGGCTCCACGGCGGCGGTGCTGCGGGCGTGGGTCGCAGTGGAGGTAAGCACAGCCTAAGTATGGCATGCCTAACCTCAGCGGTCGAGGGCGGGCAGCGGATCGGGCGCCCGATCCACGGGAGGATGTCAGGGTGATCGCCCCCGTCCTCGTCGCCGTCTTCGTGGGCGCGATCGCACAGCGCGTGACGGGCCTCGGGTTCGCGCTGGTGGTGGCGCCCGTGCTCGTGATCCTGCTGGGGCCCTTCGACGGCGTGATGATCGTGAACCTCTGCAGCGTGCTCTCGGCCTCGCTCGTCCTCTCGGCCGTGCGGCGCGACGTGGAGTGGCGGCGCTACCTGCTGCTCGCCGGGCCCGCGGTGGTCGGCATCGTGCCGGGCGCGCTCCTCGCCTACCTGCTCCCGGAGCCGGCGCTCGAGATCGGGATCGGCGTGCTGCTGGTCGCCGCGCTCACGACATCGCTCGCGCTGCGGCGGACGACGCGCGTGGTCGACGGCCCCGGCGTGATGGCCGGCTTCGGCTTCGCCGCGGGCGTGATGAACGCCGCGGCCGGGATCGGCGGCCCGAGCGTGAGCGTCTACGCGGTCGTCAGTCGCTGGGAGCAGCGCGGGTTCGCGGCCACGCTGCAGCCGTTCTTCCTCACGACGGGCGCGGCGTCGCTCATCACGAAGCTCGTGCTGGCGCCGGAGCGCTGGCCGGACCTCGGCGCGGCGGCGTGGATCGGCATCGTCGTGACGCTCGTCGCGGGCGTCGGCGCGGGCACGCTGCTCGCGCCCCGCATCCCGGGCCGCGGGGCGCGCACGGCCGTCGTGGTCATCTCGTTCGCCGGTGCCGCGACGGCCATCGTCAAGGGCGTCAGCGCGCTCGCGTAGCCCCCGCGTCGACGACGCCGCGTCTCACCACTGCGGCGGGTGCCGCCGCTGCCAGTGCAGGCGCCGCTCGAGCTGGCGGCCGATCGCGAGGAGCGTCGCCTCGCCGCCGGGCCGCCCGATCAGCTGCACGCCCATCGGCAGGCCGTCGTCGGTGAGGTGCACCGGGAGCGTGATGGCGGGCAGGCCCGTGACGTTCGCGAACGACGTGTACGGCGTGTACTGCACCTGCTGCGCGAAGTTCCGCTCGCCGTCCTCCGCGTCGTACCAGCCGATCGGGCGCGGCTCCTGCGCGAGCGCGGGCGTGAGCACGGCGTCCACGTGCGCGAACTGGGCGATGACGCTGCGCTCGTAGGCGGTGAGCTGCGCGAGCGCGCGGGCGAGGTCGCGCGCGCTGAGTGCCCGGCCGCGCTCGACGAGCCAGCGCGTGAGCGGCTCGAGGAGGTCGAGCTCGGCGCCCTCGGCGGGGATCCCCGCGGCGCCCGCCTGCCAGATGGTGCGGAACGCGGGCGCGTAGGTCGGATCCGGCCGGAGCGCGAGGTCCTCGAGGCCGTGGCCGACGGCGGCGAGCTCGCGGACCGCGAGGGCCAGCGCGTCGCGGGCGGAGGGGTCGAGGGCGATCTCGTAGGCGTCGTCCCAGGGCGTGGTGGTCATCACGCCGATCTGGAAGCGGCCCTCGCCGCGGACGGCCGCGCCGAGCAGGTCGCCGTCGTGGTCCTCGGGCGCGCGCAGGGTGAACGGGTGCGGGATGCGGCCGTTGACACGGCCGATCATCGCGTCGAGCAGCATGGCCGCGTCGGCGACGCTGCGCGCGAGCGGGCCGGGCACCACGAGGCCCGCGAGCGACTCCTGGCCGGATCCCGCGGGCACCAGGCCGCGCGAGGGCTTGAGGCCGACGAGGCCGGTCGCCGCCGCGGGGATGCGGACGGAGCCGCCGCCGTCGGATCCGGGCGCGAACGGCAGCAGGCCCGCGGCGACCGCGACGGCCGCTCCCCCGCTGGATCCGCCGGCGCCGCGCGTGGTGTCCCAGGGCGTGCGCGCGGGCGGCGCGACGAGGCTCTCCGTGTAGGAGGGCAGACCGAACTCGGGCGCGCTGGTCGTGCCGAGGCTGATGCCGCCCGCGTCGTCGAGGGCCTGCGGGATGGGGTCGGTGCGCTCGGACACGTGGTCGCGGAAGAGGCGCGAGCCGAAGGTGGTGCGGACGCCCGCGCGCTCGGAGAGGTCCTTGTCGCCGAACGGCAGGCCCCAGAGCGGCGCGGTGCGCGGCACCTCGCGTTCGACGTGGCGGGCGCGGTCGAGGGCGCGGTCGGCGTTGACGGTCGTGAAGGCGCCGAGGCCCGGATCCAGCCGCTCGATGCGCTCGAGGTAGTGGGTGACGAGCTCGGTCGGGGTGACCTCGCCGCGCTGGAGCTGGTCCCACTGATCCTGGGCGCTGAGGTGGTGGAGTGCGAACACCGGTCCAGCGTAGGCCGGGCCGGACGCGCGGACGGGGCGGGCGCCGGTCGTCCCGGCACCCGCCCCGTCCTGGGGATCCGCGATCGTCAGCGGCGCGCGGCCGCCGATGCGCGGCGGCGGAACGCGACGAGCGCGAGGCCGAGCGCGAGCGCCGCGAGCGAGGTGCCGAGGACGGGCCCCGCCTCGGATCGCGTCGCCGCGAGCGTCGGCTCGGTGCTGGGCGCGGGCACGACGCCCGTGCCCGACGGGACGACGGATCCACTCGCCGTGTCGAGCGCGAAGAGCACCGAGGCACCCGTGCTCGGCAGCAGGAACGCGAGCTGGTGCGCGCCCGCGGCGAGGTCGGCCGGGATCGTGAACCGGACGCTCGCGCGGCCCTGCTCGTCGGTCGTGTCGACCACCGCGGCGTCGATCGGCGTGCGCGCGACCTCCTCGCCGTCGATGAGCGTGACCACCTCGGTGTCCTGCACGGGCGCGTTCGAGACGAGGAGCGACGACAGCTCGTAGGAGCGCTCCTGGCCCGCGCGCGGCGCCGCGCCCGTCGTGTCGACGACGCCGATGGAGCGCGTCGCGGAGTCGGGGTCGACCGGCGAGAACTCCGTCACGTAGTCGACGAAGGCCGTGAGGTCGACGCGCCCCGAGTCGCTCTGCTCGGTCGTGTTCGCGAGCTCGGTGAAGCCGTCGCCGCCCTCCGCGAGGAAGCTGTTCGCGACCATCGTGAAGACGCGCGCGGGATCCACGGGCGCGCCTCGGAAGAACAGGCCCGTGATCCGCTCGCCGCGCGCGGCCGTCGGGTCGTACGTGTAGGTGAGGTCGCGCGAGATGCCGAGCTTGAGGAGGGGGCGCGTGGCACCCTCGCCCTGCCACTGCTGCTCGAGCACCGCGCGGATCCCGGCGCCCGTGATCTTCGCGGTCGTCAACGTGTTGGCGAACGGCTGCACGATGGCGGCCTCCTTGTACGTCACCTCGCCCTCCGCGTCGCCGGCGCCCGAGGACGCCACGGTGAGGTCCTGGCGGATGCCGCCGGGGTTCATGAAGGCGATCTCCGTGCCGAGGTCCGCCTGCGTGGCCCACAGCTGCGCGTCGGCGACGAGGTTGCCGATGGTGGACTCGCCGCCGCGGTTCTCCGCGCCGTCCGCCTGGCGGGCGCGCCTGATGTCGCCCGTGATCTCGCCGACCGTGCGGCTGCCGATGACCTCGGCCTTCGCGACCGCGTCGTCGACGATGCGCTGCACCGCGGGATCCGCCGGGAACGCCGGCTTCCCCGCGGCGGTGAGCAGCGGCACGAGCTCGGAGGAGATGGAGGTGAGGGCCTTCGTGGCGGGATCCACCGTGAGCGACAGGTGCCCGAGGTTCGTGCCGTAGCTGCCGGTCTGCAGCACCGGGAGCGGGAGCGCCCTGCCCGCGACGGGCAGCTCGTAGTCGTAGCCGAGGTGCGTGTGGCCCGAGATCACCGCGTCGACGTCCTGCTGGACGCCCGTCACGATGCGGCCGAAGACCGAGTCGTCGGTGAGGGACGCCTCGTCGGAGGTGGACGCGCCCTCGTGCACGACGAGCACGACCACGTCCGCCTCGCCGTTCGCGTCGTCGCCGTCGCGGAGCGCGCGGGCGGTCGCGGTGGAGGAGTCGACGACGCTGCCGACGTCGAGCGTCGCGAGGCCGGCGGGGCTCACGAGCTCCGGCAGCGACTCGGTCGTGGCGCCGACGAACGCGACGCGCACGCCGCCGATGTCCTGCACGTCGTACGCCGCGTACGCGTGCTCCGTCGTGCCCTTCTCGTAGAGGTTCGCCGAGATGTAGGGGAAGTCCGACGCGGGGACGACGCGGCCGTCGACGTCGTCGCGGCCCTGGTCGAACTCGTGGTTGCCGAGGGTCGAGACGGAGACGCCCATCGCGTTGAGCGCGTCGAGCGTCGGCTGGTCCTGCTGCGAGAGCGAGGTGAAGGTGCTCGCGCCGATGTTGTCGCCCGCGGAGATGAGCGTGCTGTTCGGGTTGGCGGCCTTCGCCTGCTGGAAGGCGCCGGAGATGACGGCGGCGCCCGCGGTGGACGACGTGGTCTCCAGGCGGCCGTGGAAGTCGTTGATCGAGTAGACGTCGATGGCGACGTCCCCCTCGGCGGCGGATGCGGGGGCGGCGCCGAGCCCGAGGGCGGCGGCGGACAGACCGGCCACGAGGGCGAGGGCGCCCGTGCGGACGGCGCCGGAGCGCGCGGCCCCGGACGGGTGGCGGGTGGGGGCAGAGCGCATGCGGGGACGTCCTCGTTCGGGCGGGCGGGTGGTGGGGATGCCCAATACCTTACGTAGCCGAGGTTTCCATGGGGTTAACTCCCGCACCCGCTCCGAGGGCGCCCGGCGCCTCTCGCCCGGCGTCTCTCGCCCGGCGCCCGCCGCCCGCGTCAGCCCCGCACGAGCCCCGCGAGCTCCGCGCGGGTGGAGGCGCCCATCTTCCGCAGCAGGTTCGCGACGTGGAACTTCACTGTGTTCTCGCTGATCCCCAGGGAGGCGGCGATGGCGCGGTTGCGGGATCCGCCGGCGACGAGCGCGAGCACCTCCCGCTCGCGTGCGCTGAGGCCCGCCTCCCCCGCAGCGTCGAGGCCCGCGGCGGGCGCGTCGAGCGGCAGGCGCACGGCGATCTCGGACCCCCAGCCGGGCGTCGCCGTCACCTCCAGCGTGCCGTCGAGCGCGGCGACCCGGTCGGTGAGGCGGCGGAGCGCGTCGAGGTCGGCGGTGGTGGATCCTGCGCCGTCGTCGCGGATCCCGACGAGGAGGTTGCTGCCGTCGCAGTCCCACTGGATGCGCACGCGCGTCACGTCCGGCTCCTCCACCAGCGCGAGCACGGCGCCGCGGACGATGGCCCGGCCCGCGTGCGCGACCTCGCCCGGCAGCGCGCGGCCGTCGACGGGCGGCTCGACGAACTGCACGTCGAGGTCGCGGAAGCGCACGAGCGGGCGGAGGTCGTCGCGCAGCCGGGCGAAGGCGCGCGCGACGGGCTCCTCGCCGAGCGAGCGGTCGCGATCGCTCGCTGCTCGCAGCTCGACCATGGCGTTGGTCGCGAGGTCGGCGGCGGTCTGGCGCGCGGCCGCGTCGCCCGTGCGGGAGGAGCGCAGCACCGCGAGCAGCGACTCGAGGGTCGTGGCGTGCGCGTCGCCGAGCTCGGCGACCACGCGGGCGCGCTCCGAGGAGACCGCGCGGGCCTCCGCGAGGTAGGCGGGCGGGGCCGCGGCGACCTGCTGACGGATCCCGTGGGCCACGCTCCGCCAGAGCGCGCGCACCAGCTCGCGGGCGGCGGGCACGTCGTCGTGCGCGGCGACGGGATCCACGAGGACGAGGAGCGCGCCCGTGTCGGCGCGCCAGGCGGCGACAGTGCGCGGGCGTCCGCCGACCGGGTGCTCGACGGCCCAGGCGGAGCCGTCGTCGTCGGATCCTGCCGCGAGGCTCGCGAGGATCCCGTCGAGCTCGGCGATGGTCACGTTCTCGACCACCTCCGCCTCGCCGGCCTTCTTGCGCGGGCGGCCCGTGCAGTCCTCCGTGAAGATCACGAGCGCGCGATGCGCGACCACCGGCTGCAGCAGCGTCGACAGGGCGCCGGCCACCTCCTGCAACGGGGCGGCGAGCGCGTCGTGCAGGCCGTCGAGGAGGCCGACCGCGCCGGCGGCGGCGAGCGCGGACGGACGGGCGGCGGGCGAGGCAGGGTGGGTCCGGGACGGCATCCTGCCACCGTACGCCCACCCGGAAGTGCGGCCGTGGCGAGCGGCACCTGCCCGGACGGGTAGGCGGATCCACCCGTCGGGTGGGCAGCGCGCACGCCGCGGCGCGGCCACCATGGACACGATGACGAACACGACGCCCGACCCCCGCCCGACCGGCGACGCCCCCGTCGACGTGGCCGCGGCCCTCACGCTCATCTCCGACGAGAACACCCGCGTCGCCCGCGCGCTGACGGACCCGGACCTCGCGGAGCGCCTCGACGAGGCCGCCCGCGTGATCCGCGACGGCCGCCGCGTCTTCGCGCTCGGCGCCGGCCGCTCGGGCCTCGCGCTCCGCATGACCGCCATGCGGTTCATGCACCTCGGTCTCCACGCGCACGTCGTCGGCGAGGGCACGTCGCCCGCGATCGAGGAGGGCGACGTCCTCCTCGTCGCGAGCGGCTCCGGCACCACGGCCGGCATCGTCAGCGCCGCCGAGATCGCGCACGAGGTCGGCGCCCGCATCGTCGCGCTCACGACGGCGGACGATTCGCCGCTCGCCGGCCTCGCGGACGTGACCGTGCTGATCCCCGCGGCCGCCAAGCAGGACCACGGCGGCACGGTCTCCGAGCAGTACGCGGGCGGGCTCTTCGAGCTCTCCGTCGCGCTCGTCGGCGACGCCGTGTTCCACGCGCTGTGGCAGGCGTCCGGCCTCTCGGCCGACGACCTGTGGCCGCGCCACGCGAACCTCGAGTGACCGACGGTCACCCGATCCCCCACCACCCCGACACGCATCACGACAGGAAGAGGAACCGCATGAAGCTCCAGGTAGCCATGGACGTGCTCACGACGAAGGACGCGCTCGAGCTGGCCGGCAAGGCCGCGCCGCACGTCGACATCATCGAGCTGGGCACCCCCCTCATCAAGGCCGAGGGCCTCTCCGCGATCACCGCGATCAAGGAGGCGCACCCCGACAAGATCGTCTTCGCCGACCTCAAGACGATGGACGCCGGCGAGCTCGAGGCCGACATCGCGTTCTCCGCGGGGGCCGACCTCGTGACCGTCCTCGGCGTCGCCGGTGACAGCACCATCGCGGGCGCCGTGAAGGCCGCGAAGAAGCACGGCAAGGGCATCGTCGTCGACCTCATCGGCGTCGCCGACAAGGCGACGCGCGCGAAGGAGGTCACCGAGCTCGGGGCCGAGTTCGTGGAGATGCACGCGGGCCTCGACGAGCAGGCGGAGGACGGCTACACGTTCGGCGACCTCCTCGAGGCGGGCAAGGCGTCCGGCGTGGCGTTCTCCGTCGCGGGCGGCGTGAAGCCCGGCACCATCGGCGACGTCCAGGACGCGGGCGCCGTGGTCGCCGTCGCCGGCGGCGCGATCTACTCGGCCGACGACCCGGCCGCGGCCGCCGCCGAGCTGCGGGCCGCGATCCGCTGATCCACCCGCGCGAACCACGAGCGCCGCGCACCCGTCCCCGGACGGTGCGCGGCGCTCGTGCGTGCGGGCGCGGGTCCCGTCAGCGCAGGTCGGAGAGGACCGCGAGCTCCTCGTCGCGCGTGAGCCCGGACCGCCGCGCCCGGTCGACCCCGCGGTCCCGCTCGTCCGCCAGCACGTCGCGCATCGTCTCGGCGAGCGGGCGACGCGCGACGCCCAGCGCCCGGATGCCCGCGTCGCTCCGGGCCAGCATCCCGCCCGCCTCGCGCGGCAGCCACAGCGGCAGCGACCGCGGGCCGGCCCAGTGCCGCACGCCCGCATCCGCCAGCCGCGCGTCCGAGACGACGACCCGCTCGCCCGTGGATCCCGCGGCGTCCGCCGCGAGGTCCAGCGCCTCCGCGAGCGGCACGCTCTCCCCCACCGCGTCCACCACGCCGTCGAGCCCGCGGACGCCGACCTCCACGACGAGGTCGGCGAGATCGCGCGCGTCGATCACCTGCACCCGGCGGTCGGACGCGTCGGGCACGAGCACCGGCCCGTCGCCCGCGAGCGCGAACCGCGCCGGCCAGTACCCGAACCGGTCGCTGTCGTCGCCCGGACCCGCCATGAGGCCGGGGCGCACGATCATGCGGCGTCCGGCGAGCGCTGCGGTCACCGCGCGCTCGGCCGCGACCTTGGCCTGGCCGTACTCGTCGAGGTCCACCGGATCCACGACCGCCGCCGACTCGTCGTCGCCCGCGCGCTCGAAGGACGCGTACACCGACACGGTGCTCACGAGGGTCCAGTGCCGGGCCCGGTCGGCGAGCGCCGCCACCGCGGCGCGCGCGTGCGCGGCCGAGGAGGTGAGGTCGACGACCTCGTCCCAGTCCGCAGACGCCACCGCGTCGTAGGCGTCGTCGCCGTCGCGGTCGGCGACGACGTGCCGCGCTCCCGCGGGAGCGGATCCCGAGGCGCCGCGCGCGAGGCACGTCACCCGGTCGCCGCGCGCCACCAGGCGCTCGGCGACGAGCCGGCCGATCCACGCGGTGCCGCCGAGCACGAGCACGTCGCGCGGCTCCCGCGCTCCGGCCGCCGCTCGCCCGGCCTCCGCGGCGCTCACGCGTCGCGCGTCGGCGTGGGCTTCCCCGGCCGCACCGACGCGGTCTCCGCCACGTCGATCCGCGTCACGCCGTCCTCCGGCTCCGACACGTCGACGCGCGGCGCCGCATCCGACTCCACCGCCTTCGGGGCCGTGGTGAGCTGCTCGTGCCGCTTCTCGTCGAAGTCCTCGGGTCGGTCCTGATCCTGCTGCATCGGTGCGCCTCTCGTCCGGTCCACCGTACGCGGCACGGGCCGCCGCCGGTCGCGCGCGACCCCGCCCCTCCGCCGCGCGCCCTCCACCCTCGGGTGGATGTCCGCGCAGCCGTGCCCCGGTACCTTTGCCGCATGAGCGCACCGGAGCCGATGCCCCCCGCCCCGCCGTCGACGACCGGGGCCGCGGCCGTCGGCTTCCCGGTCCCCGCGCCGCCGGCCCTGCCGCCGCTCCCCGAGCGCCCGCCCGTGCCGTACCACCACGGCCTCCGCGACACCGGCGGTCCGTGGCGCGGCGTCGTCGCGCTCGTCCTCGGCGCCGTCGCCTTCTTCGTCCTGTCGCTCGTCTTCGGCCTCGTCGCCTTCGGCATCGAGTTCGCCACGGGCCGCCTCGACGCGTCGGACGCGTCGTCGCTCGAGACCATGACGCCCGTCATCATGCTGGCCACCAACCTCTCGCTCGCGGCCCTCATCCCCGTCTCGATGCTCCTCCAGCGCTGGCTCTTCGGCGTGCGCATGGGCACGCTGTCGTCCGTCGTCGGCCGCTTCCGCTGGCGTTGGCTCGGCCGCGTCGCGCTGGTGATCGCGCCGGTCTTCCTCGTCTACATCGCGGTCACGTTCGCGCTCGACCCCACCGGCGAGATCCGCGTCGACGGCGAGGTGGTCGCGTTCCTCGTCATCGTGCTGCTCACGACCCCGCTGCAGTCGGCGGGCGAGGAGTACGGCTTCCGCGGCCTCGTGCAGCGCTCGGTCGGATCCTGGTTCCGCGACACGCGGGTCGCGCTCGTCGTCGGTGCCATCGTCGCCAGCTCCCTCTTCGCGCTCGCCCACCTCGCCGAGGACCCGTGGCTCATCGCCTACTACTTCGTGTTCGGCATCTCGGCCACGATCTCCGCACGGCTGACCGGCGGCCTCGAGGCGCCCGTGCTCATCCACGCGCTCAACAACACGCTGCTGTTCATCCCCACGGCGCTCCTCGGCCAGATGTCCGAGTCGCTGGACCGCAGCGACGGCACCGGCGGCCCGTTCATGATCCTGCCGATGGCCGTGGTGCTCGGATCCGCCCTCCTCACCGGGTGGTGGGCCCGCCGACACCGCGTCGAGACCGTCGCGCCGCGCCCGCTCACCGCGAAGGAGCAGCTCCAGGAGCGGCAGCGGGCGTGGTGGGACGAGGAGCGTCGTCGCCAGGAGACGATCGCCGCATGGCCCGCGCCCACCGGCCCGGCCGCTCCGTCGGCTTGAGGCTCGCCTGCATGGTGACGGTGCCGAGCCAGCGCCCGAACTTCCAGCCGACGCGGCCCATCCGCCCGCTCTCGGTGAAGCCGAGCGACGCGTGCAGCCGGATGGACGCCTCGGCGCCCTGGTCGGCGATGACCGCGATGACCTCCCGGATCCGCGCCTCCCGGCACGCGTCGAGGAGCGCCTCCAGCAGCGCGCGGCCGAGGCCCTTGCCGGTGGACGCGGCGCCCAGGTAGATCGAGTCCTCCACCGTCGTGCGCGACGAGCGGCGGTTCCCGACGGGCTCCACGAGCGCGTAGCCGAGCACCTGGCCCGACGGCGAGACGGCGACGAGGAACGGCATCCCCATCCGCTCGAGCTGGCCGAACCGGCCGCGCCACCGGGCGAGCGTCATGCGGGTCTCGTCGAAGGTGACAGTGCTGTTCATGACGTAGTGGTTGTAGATCTCCCGGATGTCCGGGAGATCGGAGACGGCGGCTGCGCGGATCTCGAAGGAGAACACGGGCACGGGCGGCGCGGGCTTCCGGAGGTGGGCGGGCAGGCGGCGCCTCGTCTGGTATTCCTCCTCGAGCATGGGGCGATCCTACGGCCAGGGCCGCGCGCCGGTCCGGGCGGTGTGCGCGGCCGCCCGCAGCGCGGATCAGGTGCGGACGGCCGCGGGCTCAGAGCCGCCAGTCGACCGGATCCGCGCCCTGCTCGCGGAGCAGCGCGTCGGCCCGGCTGAACGGCCTCGACCCGAAGAAGCCGCGCGATGCCGACAGCGGGCTCGGGTGCACGGACGTGATGGACGGCACGGGCGCGAGCATCGGCGCGAGCGACCCGGCGTCCTTGCCCCAGAGGACCGCGACGAGCGGGCCGCCGCGGTCGGCGAGCGCACGGATGGCGCACTCCGTCACGGCCTCCCAGCCCGTGCCGCGATGCGAGGCGGGCGCGCCCGGCCGCACCGTGAGCACGCGGTTGAGCAGCAGCACGCCGCTGCGGGTCCACGCGGTGAGGTCGCCGTGCTCGGGGGTCGGGATGCCGAGGTCGTCGCGCAGCTCCCGGTGGATGTTGACGAGGCTCCGCGGCACGGGCCGCACGTCGGGCTCGACCGAGAACGAGAGGCCGACGGGATGGCCGGGCGTGGGGTACGGATCCTGCCCCACGATGAGCACGCGCACGTCGGCGAGCGGCTGCTGGAACGCACGCAGCACGCGGTCCCCGGCGGGGAGGTAGGGACGGCCGGCGGCGACCTCGCCGCGCAGCCACTCGCCCATCCGCGCGATGTCGTCGGCGACGGGAACGAGCGCCTCGGCCCAGCCGGCGTCCATGAGGCCGCGCTCGACGAGCTCCGGCAGGGTCAGCGCCACGGGCGGCCGATCAGGAGGCGCCGGCGGAGCTGACGGTGACGCCGGTCTCCGAGCCGATGACCGACCAGACGCTGCCGCGCCCCTCGACGACCAGCTGGCCCTCGCCCACGATGAGCACGGTGCCCTCGTCGATGGCGACGCCGCCCTCGACGAGCCCGGCCTCGGTGGCGGCGATGAGCCGGGTGAGGGTGCCCCACTGCGCGGCGTGCACGTCGACCGCGACGTCGATGAGGCCGATGCCCTGCTCGACCGTGACCTCGTCGAGGTCCTCGCTCGCGGACTCCTGCACGACCTCGACGTCGCCGATGCGCCAGCCGCCGACGATGGCGGTCTCGGCGGCGACCGCGGCGCCGGCGGAGAAGCCGAGGTACGGGACGCCCGCGGTGACCTGGCGGCGGATCTCGCCGAAGACCGGCTCGAGCGCCTGGCGGTACGCGGGCGTGAGGCCCCCGCCGACGACGATGCCGTCCACGTCCTGCAGCTGCGCGACCTCGATGGATCCGCCCTCGGGCGCGAGCACCGCGACCGGCTCGCACGAACCGCCGGCACGCAGCGCCTGGGCGTACTGGTCGAACCACTCGGCGCCGAGGCCGTCGTGGACGAGGACCACGGCGATGCGGGCCGGCTCCAACCGGGCGGCCGCGGTCGCCCTCGTCGTCGCCTCGGACAGGAACCGCGCGAGGAGGGGGGTGTCGTCATCCGACAGGCCGCCTCCGACCAGGTGCACACTCACCCCTCGACGGTACAGGCCGCGGGTGTCGCCCCGAGCCGGATCCGCCGCCGGGGAGAAGAAGAAAGCCCGGGCCCTCCGTGAGGAGGGACCGGGCTGGATGATGCGGTGGTGACCCCAACCGGATTCGAACCGGTGTTACCGCCGTGAGAGGGCGGTGTCCTAGGCCGCTAAACGATGGGGCCGTTTTTGCAACTCGTCGAGTATGCCACAGCGCGCACAGCCCGACCAAATCGAGCCCCGACCGGGCCGGTTTGCCCCCGCCGCCTCGACGGTGTTGGCTCCTCTCATGCGATTGACGAAGCTCGAGCACGCCGCCCTGGTCCTGGAACAGAGCGGACGGAAGCTCTTCATCGACCCGGGCTCCTTCACCACCCCCATCACGGAGGCGATGAACGCCGACGCGATCGTCATCACGCACGAGCACCCCGACCACTGGACGCCCGAGCAGCTGAAGCGGATCCTCGACAAGAACGAGGGCGTGCCCGTCTACGCGCCGTCCGGCGTGGCGGCCGCAGCGACCGACTTCGACGTGACCGTCGTCGAGGCGGGCGACGTCGTCGAGGTCGGCCCGTTCACGCTGCGCTTCTTCGGCGGCGACCACGCCGTCATCCACGAGTCGATCCCCGTCGTGCAGAACCTCGGCGTGCTCGTGAACGACGCCCTCTACTACGCGGGCGACTCGTTCACGATCCCCGAGGGCGTGGAGGTCGACCTCCTGGCCGCTCCGGCCGGCGCGCCCTGGATGAAGATCAGCGAGTCCATCGACTACGTCCTCGCGGTGAAGCCGCGTCGCGCGTTCCCCACCCACGAGATGGTGCTGTCGGCGGCGGGCAAGGCCATGTCGAACGGGCGCCTGCAGTGGGCGACCGAGCAGGGCGGCGGCGAGTTCCACGCGCTCGAGCCCGGCGACAGCATCGACCTCTAGGCGGCGGGCCGAGCGACGCCGCTCCGCGCCTCCCCCGCCCGGACCACGGGGGGCGCCCCGATAGCATCGAGCTCCGGGCCCGGTCGGGTCCACCACGAGCGGACGCGGGGGCACCACGCATGGACGGTCTCGCCGCGGCGTCCCTCATCATCGAGTTCCTCACCTGGATCGCGCTCGTCCCGGGCATCGCGCTCTACGTGGCGGGCGTCTCCGTCCGCGTGCTCGGCCGCCGCTGGACGGCGACGGAGGGGCTCGTTGCCGACGCGCCGGCGGGCCACGACGGCGCCGGATCCGCCCGCGTCCTCCGGTGGTTCGACGACGACGGCGACGTGCACGAGGCGCCCGCCGACACCGACGAGACCCGCGACCTGGCCGCCGGATCCGACGTGCGCGTCTGGTTCTCGCCTCGCGCCCCCTGGCGGGTCCGCACCCACGCGCCCGAGCTCGACGGCCGTGCGCTCCGCATCACCGGCCTCGTGCTGATCGGCATCGGCGCCGTCGCGGCGGTCGCCGGCATCGCGCTGCTCTTCCTCGAGTAGCGGGACTCCTACGCCGGGCCCGAGCACGCTCGCCCGGCTGGGGATCCGCCCGCGTGGTCGGATGCGCTCCATGCGGCCGTATACACTCGTGTCCCGAAGGGGAGTACTCCCATCCGGCGGTCGTGTCGTCAATACGGTCGGACCACTCCGACCCGTGCGGCCGGTTCCGTGAGCAGCAGCTCGCGGGGTGGAGGAGACCTTCAGTACCCCACCGGACCCACAAGCGGTCCGAGTACTGGAGAACCCCCGAAATGGATGTCCCCTTCTGGCTCTGGGCCGCGACCATCGCGGCCGTCCTCGGCCTGCTCGTCTTCGACTTCTTCGCGCACGTGCGGAAGGCGCACGAGCCGACGCTGAAGGAGTCCGCGACCTGGTCGGTCGTCTACATCGTCATCGCGCTCGTCTTCGGCGTGGGCGTCGGCGTCTTCTCGAACTGGACCTTCGGCGGCGAGTACTTCGCCGGCTACGTGACGGAGAAGGCGCTGAGCGTCGACAACCTCTTCGTCTTCCTCATCATCATGTCGAGCTTCGCCGTGCCGCGGGCCTTCCAGCAGAAGGTGCTGCTCGTCGGCATCGCCATCGCGCTCGTGATGCGCGGCATCTTCATCGCGATGGGCTCCGCGATCATCGACAACTTCTCCTGGGTCTTCTACCTCTTCGGGGCCCTGCTCCTCGTGATGGCCTACAAGCAGATGAAGGAGACGCACGACGAGGACGAGTCCGACTCGAAGCTCATCCGCGTGCTCCGCCGCTTCATCCCCACCTCGGACCACTACGACGGCGACAAGCTCACGACCCGCGTCGACGGCAAGAGGCTCTTCACCCCGATGTTCCTGGTGATGCTCGCCATCGGCCTCACCGACGTGCTGTTCGCGCTCGACTCCATCCCCGCGATCTTCGGGCTGACGCAGGAGGCGTACATCGTCTTCACCGCCAACGCCTTCGCGCTGCTCGGCCTCCGCCAGCTGTACTTCCTGATCTCCGGCCTTCTCGAGCGCCTCGTCTACCTCTCGCAGGGCCTCGCGGTCATCCTCGGCTTCATCGCCGTGAAGCTCGTGCTGCACGCCATGCACGTGAACGAGGTGCCCTTCATCAACGGCGGCGAGCCGATGCTGTGGGCCCCCGAGATCCCGATCTGGTTCTCGCTGTCGTTCATCCTCCTCACCATCACGGTGGCGACCGTCGCCAGCCTCGCGAAGACGAAGCGCGACGCGTCCGCCGTCGAGGGCACCGACCAGGCGGCCGCCGTCGCGGGCGAGAAGGCCCCGGCCGACGCGGACGACGACGCGGCGCGCGACTCCGGCCGCAGCGTGGAAGCGGACGCGGACGCCCCGCGCCGCTAGCGCTCCCCGCACGACCACGACGCCCGCTCCCGGACTCGGGGGCGGGCGTCGTCGTGCGTGCCGCCGTCGCACACTTTCGTGCGGAACCGCGGAGGTGCCCGGCGTACGGTCGGACCATGGAATTCAGATACCTCGGCAACTCCGGCCTCAAGATCTCCGAGATCACCTACGGCAACTGGCTCACCCACGGATCGCAGGTCGAGAACGACACCGCGACCGCGTGCGTGAAGGCCGCGCTCGAGGCGGGGATCACCACCTTCGACACCGCGGACGTCTACGCCAACACCAAGGCGGAGACCGTGCTCGGCGAGGCGCTCAAGGACGAGCGACGTGCCTCCATCGAGATCTTCACCAAGGTCTTCGGCCCCACCGGGCCCAAGGGCCACAACGACGTGGGGCTCTCGCGCAAGCACATCATGGACTCGGTCGAGGGCTCGCTCCAGCGGCTCCAGACCGACTACATCGACCTGTACCAGGCGCACCGCTTCGACTACGAGACGCCGCTCGAGGAGACGATGCAGGCGTTCGCCGACGTCGTCCGCCAGGGCAAGGCGCTCTACATCGGCGTGAGCGAGTGGACGAGCGAGCAGCTGCGCGCCGGCCACGCGCTCGCGACGGAGCTGGGCTTCCAGCTGATCTCGAACCAGCCGCAGTACTCGGCGCTCTGGCGCGTCATCGAGGAGGAGGTCGTGCCCACCTCGAAGGAGCTGGGGATCTCGCAGATCGTGTGGTCCCCCATCGCGCAGGGCGTGCTCACCGGCAAGTACAAGCCCGGCCAGGAGCTGCCGTCCGGATCCCGCGCGACCGACGACAAGGGCGGCGCGAACATGATCAAGCGGTTCATGAACGACGACACGCTCTCCCGCGTGCAGGCGCTGCAGCCCGTCGCCGACGAGCTCGACCTCTCTCTCGCGCAGCTCGCGGTCGCGTGGGTGCTGCAGAACGAGAACGTGGCGTCCGCGATCATCGGCGCCTCGCGTCCGGAGCAGGTGCACGAGAACGTGAAGGCCTCCGGCGTGGAGATCCCCGCCGAGCTGCTGACGCGCATCGACGACGCGCTCGGCGACATCGTCGAGAAGGACCCGCGCAAGACGGAGGACAGCTCGCCGAAGACCCGCGAGGCCTGATCCGGCGCCCCGCCCGCACGAACGCACGACCGCGCGGCCCCGCCCGAGATGATCGGGCGGGGCCGCGCGCCTGGTGCCGCGCGGCCACATCCGACCGCGGTCGCCCGGCTCCCGTCGCCTCACGACGGACCTGCGCGGCGGCCTCCTGCGCGATGTCGTCCGGGCGGTAGCATCTGACGCCGATGATCACCCGGAAGGCGCGTCCCGTGCCGACGGAGCACAGGAGGACGCCATGACGCCGAGGTCGCTGCCGCGCGCCGAGAGGGCCTCCGTCGCCCTCGGCTCACTCGTCGTCGCCATGGGCATCGTCGCCATCGCCGGCATGCTGCTCGCGGCCCTCGCCTTCGGCAGCGGCCTCGACATCCGCATCCCGTTCGTCCTCGCGCTCGACGGCGGCGTCGAGCCGTCCGGATCGCCGAGCGTCTCCATCACCGGATCATGGATGGGGGCAGCCGTCGTGGTGGTTCTCCTCGCGCTGCCCCTGTCGGTCGCGGCATTCCGACGCCGGACGGCATCGACCCCACGCTGACGTCCGCGCGGCCGCCAGGCCGGCGCATGTCCACCCCGCGGTCACCGCCCCGACAGACCGCGTCCGACGGGGCTCCAGCGGCTGCGGCGTAGGGTCGGGACATGGAATTCCGCTACCTAGGCAACTCAGGCTTCAAGATCTCCGAGATCACGTACGGCAACTGGCTGACCCACGGGTCGCAGGTCGAGAACGACACCGCCACGCAGTGCGTGCAGGCGGCCCTCGAGGCCGGCATCACCACGTTCGACACGGCCGACGGCTACGCGAACACCGTCGCCGAGAAGGTCCTCGGCGACGCGCTCAAGGGCGAGAACCGCGACGGGCTCGAGATCTTCACGAAGGTCTACTTCCCGACCGGCGCCAAGGGCCACAACGACACCGGCCTCTCCCGCAAGCACATCATGGCGTCGATCGACGGCTCGCTCAAGCGCCTCCAGACCGACCACGTGGACCTCTACCAGGCCCACCGCTACGACTACGAGACCCCGCTCGAGGAGACGATGCAGGCGTTCGCCGACGTCGTCCGCCAGGGCAAGGCGCTCTACATCGGCGTCAGCGAGTGGACCCCGGCGCAGCTCCGCGAGGCGCACGGCCTCTCCCGCGAGCTCGGCTTCCAGCTGATCTCGAACCAACCGCAGTACTCGGCCCTCTGGCGCGTCATCGAGGAGGAGGTCGTCCCCACGTCGAAGGACCTCGGCATCTCCCAGATCGTCTGGTCCCCCATCGCGCAGGGCGTCCTCACCGGCAAGTACAAGCCGGGCCAGGACCTGCCGCAGGGCTCGCGCGCCACGGACGACAAGGGCGGCGCCGACATGATCAAGCGCTACATGAACGACGACACGCTCACCCGCGTGCAGGAGCTGCAGCCCGTCGCGGACGAGCTGAACCTGTCCCTCGCGCAGCTCGCGGTCGCGTGGGTGCTGCAGAACGAGAACGTCGCCTCGGCGATCATCGGCGCCTCGCGTCCCGAGCAGGTGCACGAGAACGTCAAGGCCTCGGGCGTGAAGATCCCGGCCGAGCTCCTGACCCGCATCGACGACGCCCTCGGCGACGTCGTGGAGAAGGACCCGTCCAAGACGAGCGACAGCTCGCCGAAGGGGCGCCTCGCCTGATCCGATCCCGCTGAAGGCGACGACGGCCCCGCTCGAGCAGATGCTCGGGCGGGGCCGTCGGCGCGGATCGGCGGTGCGCGCCGGGGAAGGCCCGCGAGACCGACGGCTCCGGCCAGCGCGGAGCATCCGCGGGCGGGATCGGACCATCCGGAAGACGCCGACTGATCCTTCCGGCAGGATCGACATGGGCGAAGGAGGCCACATGGGGATCTATGTCCGGAAGAGCGTGAAGGCGGGGCCGTTCCGCTTCACCGCCGGCAGAGCAGGCGTGAACGTGAGCGCGGGGATTCCCGGGTTCCGCGCCGGCTCCGGACCTCGGGGCAACTACGTGAGCGTGAATGCCGCCGGCCTCTCCTACAGGGCGACAGGACCATCCCGTCCTCGCGGAGCCGGGCGACCCGCAGCGGCGCCGTATCAGCCGAGCGCAGTGCTGATGGAGGACGTGACTGGCGCTGACGCAATGGAGCTCTCACCCACCGACGGTGATGATCTCGTCGAGCAGCTCAACCAGGCGGCGGCTCGACGCCGCTGGGCGTGGCTGGCCGTGCTCGTGTGCGTCGTGGTCGGGGCTGTCTCCCTCCCGTATGGAGTCGTCGTGTGGGTGCTCGCGGTACCCCTCTGCTTGTGGCTCTTCGCACGGGACGCTGCGCGACGAACGGTGGCTGTCATCTACGACGTCGACGACTCCGCAGCGGCCTGGTTCGAGGCCCTCGTCACCGCATGGACCCCTTCCGGTCCCGCGGAGAGGGTCTGGAGGGTCACCACGTCCGGGAAGGTGCGGACGACCCATCAGCACAAGACGAATGCCGGAGCTGGGGAACTCGTCCGACGCACGACCGCTCGGAGTGATGCCGCAGGCACGAAGCACCTCGCGACGAATGTCGCCGTCCCGTCGGTGACCGTCGGCGACTCGGCGCTCTACTTCCTCCCCGACAGGGTCCTCGTCCGTGACGGCAAGCACTTCGCGGCCGTCCCCTACCGCGAACTGATTGTGACCGCGGTATCGGAGCGTTTCATCGAAGACCCGGGTCCTCTCGCATCCGACGCGGAGAAGGTGGGCGAGACGTGGCGATACGTGAACGTCAAGGGCGGGCCGGATAGGCGTTACAAGAACAACACCGTGCTGCCGATCATGCGGTACGGATCCTTGCGGATCACCTCGCCCCGGGGATTGAGCTGGATCCTGCAGACGTCGAGCCATGTCGCCGCACGTCAGCTCGCTCGTGTGCTGGAATCGTCCCCCCTGAGTAGTGAGGACGGCGCTCGCTGACTCGATCGATGCTGGCCTGAGGCATCGACCCGGAGACGCTCACCCTGGCTAGGCCGCCCCCGCTCGAGCAGATGCTCGGGCGGGGCCGTCGTCATGTTCAGGGCAGGAGACGCAGCATGTGCGGACGCGCTCGCATCGCATGGATGACGAGCTCGTTCCCGCTGTCGAACACCAGCACCACGGTCTCCAGCAGCCGACCCGAGCCTTCGAAGCCGAGACGGAGCTGCCGCGCGGGGCTGTCGTCGTCCAGATCCTCGATCCAGATCGCCCACGATGCAGCCTCAATGGCGTCCTCGGGTTCGATCCCGTGCTTCCGCGCGGAAGGGTGGGCCCTCACGCCGCGGAATCGTGGAGGGCCTGCCGGATCACCTCGGATCGGGATGTGCCCTCGCGCGTCGCTCGCGCGTCCACCGCGGCGAGCTCGTCATCCGTCAGCCGCACGGCGACGACCTGGGACGGTCGCGCTCCGCGACCGGGTCGGCCGCGGCCGCGCTTCGTGAGCGCGTCCACGTCGTACCCGGCCTCGGCCTCATCAGCCCACGCCTGGATCTGCTCCTCCGTCACGGGCACGCCGTCGATGGTCTCGTCGCCAGTCATGCGAATAACGTAATACGCCCACCGGCTCGGTGTCGAGAGACGCACGTGGACAGGACGTGCGGGGCGACCTCACCCGGCGCTGGAGCCCGGGAGGCGAAGCCGGCGACGACCGCTCGGAGATGGTCTGGGAAAAGGAAAAGGCCCGGATGGACCGGGCCTGTCATTTCCTGCGTATTCAGTGCTGGGGTACCTGGACTCGAACCAAGAACAAAAGAATCAGAATCTTCCGTGTTGCCAATTACACCATACCCCAAGGCCCCGATGCGCGATCGGGCCTCGTCGAGTGTAGCCCATCGGCCGGATCGACGCCAAACCGGCGCGTGCCCGGCGGGCCCACGACGCGTCAGATCACCGGCAGCAGGTCCCGGTTGATCGCGCTCGCGGCGCGCGCGCCGAAGCCAGCCGCGATGATCAGCTGCTGCGGGCCCGGCTGCGAGCTGTCGCCCGCCGCGTAGACGCCCGGGTGCGACGTGCGGCCCTCGGCGTCGACGGCGATGTGGCCGTCGTCGTCCGTGTCGAGGTCGAGCCCCGCGAGGAAGTCGAGCGCCGTCGAGTAGCGCGGGCGCACGAAGCCGCCGGAGCGCGGGACGACCGAGCCGTCCTGCATCCGGATGCCCGTGACGACCGCGCGCTCGCCCTCGATGTCGGCGACAGGCCGGCGGTCGACGCGGATCCCGAGGGACGCGAGCCCACGCTCCCCCGCCTCGTCGACCTCCGCGACGCCGTTCGTGAACACGATGATGTCCCGCGACCACTGCGAGAGCAGCAGCGCGCGCTCCACGAGGTCGTCGGTCTCGCCGATGAGGGCGAGCGGCTCGTCGCGCTTCTCGTAGCCGTCGCATTCCATGCAGCTGTGCACGGCGGTGCCGTAGTACGCGCGGATGCTCGGCAGGTCGGGCAGCGTCTCCACGAGGCCTGTGGCGATGAGGATGCGACGGGCGCGCACCTCGCGGTCGGGGGCGCGACGCACGCCCTTCGCGCGGATGGTGAACCCACCCGGGGACGGCTCCGCGGACTGCACGACGGCGAGCTGGAACTCGCCCTCGTCGTAGGACTCCACCTCGAACTGGCCGAGCTTGCGGAGCTCGAGCGGGGAGATCCCGTCGCGCGTGACGAAGCCGTGCGACATGAGCGTCGCGGCGTTGCGCGGACGGCTGCTGTCGAGCACGAGGGTGCGGCGCCGGGCGCGCACGAGGTTCAGCGCAGCGGAGAGGCCCGCGGGGCCCGCGCCGATGACGACGACGTCGTAGGAGTCGCCCGTCGCGGTGGATCCGGCACCGTCAGCGCCGGCACCCGCGGGATCACTCACCGAGCATCCCCGCGAGGCGGTCGAGGCGCGCGATGGTCTCGTCCTTGCCGAGCAGCACCATCGACTCGAACAGCGGCGGCGAGATGCGGCGCCCGGAGACGGCGACGCGCAGCGGCCCGTAGGCGAGGCGCGGCTTCATGCCCAGGCCCGTGATGAGGGTGTTCTGCAGCATCTCCTGCACCAGGTCGACATCCCACTGCGTGTGCGGGACGCCGTCGAGCGCACCGCGCGACGCGGCGAGCACCGAGGGGGCATCGTCCTTGAGGGCCTGCACCGCGGCGTCGTCGTAGGGCAGCGCGTCGGCCGTGGTGAAGAGGAACGACAGGAGGTCGGGCGCCTCGCCGAGGAGCTGCATGCGCTCCTGCACGAGCGGGGCCGCGGCGTCGAGCATCCGCTGCTCGTCGTGCGTGAGCTCCGCGCCGACGACGTCCGCGGCCTGGAGGTACGGCACGAGCCGCTGCGCGAAGTCCTCGAGCGCCAGCAGGCGGATGTGGTCGCCGTTCAGCGACTCCGCCTTCTTGAGGTCGAAGCGCGCGGGCGCCGGCGTGACGTCGGCAACGTCGAACGCGGTGATCATCTCCATCCGGGAGAACACGTCGCGGTCGTGCGTGAGAGACCAGCCGAGGAGCGCCAGGTAGTTGATGAGGCCCTCGGGGATGAAGCCGCGGTCGCGGTGGTGGAACAGGTTCGACTCGGGGTCGCGCTTGGAGAGCTTCTTGTTGCCCTCCCCCATCACGTAGGGCAGGTGGCCGAAGCGCGGGATGGCGTCGGCCACGCCGATGTCGATGAGCGCGTGGTACAGCGCGATCTGCCGGGGCGTCGACGAGAGCAGGTCCTCGCCGCGGAGCACGTGCGTGATGCCCATGAGCGCGTCGTCGACCGGGTTCACGAGCGTGTAGAGCGGGGCGCCGTTGGGGCGCACGAGCACGAAGTCGGGGAAGGACCCGGCCGGGAACGTGACCGTGCCGCGCACGAGGTCGTCGAACGAGAGGTCGGTGTCCGGCACGCGGAGGCGGAGGGCGGGCGCGCGGCCCTCGTCGCGGAACGCCTGGCGCGCGTCCTCGGTGAGGTCGCGCTCGAAGTTGTCGTAGCCCATCTTCGGGTCGCGGCCGGCGGCGCGGTTGCGCGCCTCGATCTCCTCGGCCGTCGCGTAGCTCTCGTAGAGGTGGCCGGACTCGGTGAGCTTCCGGATCACGTCGAGGTAGAGGTCGGTGCGCTGCGACTGGCGGTACGGCGCGTGCGGTCCGCCCACGCCCTCGCCCTCGTCCCAGTCGATCTCGAGCCAGCGCAGCGCCTCGATGAGCTGCTCGTAGCTCTCCTCGCTGTCGCGCGCGGCGTCGGTGTCCTCGACGCGGAAGACGAGCTTGCCGCCGGTGTGGCGCGCATAGGCCCAGTTGAACAGGGCCGTGCGGATGAGCCCGACGTGCGGCGTCCCGGTCGGGGACGGGCAGAACCGGACGCGGACGTCGGTGCCGGAGGCGGTGGTCACGGGGTGGGTCGTTGCGTCAGTCATCCTGGTCACGATTCTAGGGCTCGGGCTGCGGCTCCCCGTCGGTGCCGGGCGTGCCGTCCGCGCAGTACGGCTCGAGGAGGTCCCACCGGTCGTACTGGTCGCCGGGCGGCACGCCGCACTCGAGGAGCACGGCGCCCGCGGCGCGCGTGGGGTCGAGCCCCTCGAGGGTCCCGGATCCGCGGAAGGCGCCGTCGCAGCCCGTCACCGTGACGTGCGCGGACTGCGCGGAGCCGAGGTAGCCGATCACGTAGCGCGCCTCGCGGTCGAGCACGGGATCGAACGACGTGATCTGCAGCGGCCGCCCGAACCGGGGCCCCACGAGGTCGCGGTCGCGCAGGTCCGCGCCGAGGAAGGCCGCCCAGGTCTCCGGCGGGGCGAGGCTGTCGGCGACGGGGACGGGGACGGGGGATCCGTCCCGCTCGTCCAGCTCCAGGCGGAGCGCCGGCCGCAGCGCGGTGTCGGTGCGCGTGACCCGCTGGGTGGTGGAGCCGAGGCCGGGCTGCTCCCCCGCGCTCGGGATCCGCACGGTCATGACGCGCACGGCCAGCAGCTCGTCGGCGGGTCCGGACTCCGGCTCCGCCCAGTCGATCGAGAGGTCGGCGGGCGTGCACCCCGCGGGCAGCCGGAGCTCCGCGGCGCCCGGGGTCGGCGACGCGGTCGGCGCGGAGGCGTCCGAGGGTCCCGGCGTCTCGAGCCCGTAGTCGGACACGTCGTACACGCACCCCGCGAGCACGGCGACCGCTCCGGCCGTGAGCGCGAGGCGCAGCGCGCGGCCGGGGCGGGTCATCGTCAGGCGCGGGCGCGCGCGGGGTTCGAGAGCGTGCCGATCCCCTCGATCGACACCTCGACGACCTGGCCGTCGGTGAACGGGCCGACGCCCGCGGGCGTGCCCGTGAGGATCACGTCACCCGGCAGCAGGGTCCAGACGCGCGACGCGAACGCGATGAGCTCGGGCACGGTGTGCACCATCTCGTTCGTGCGGCCCGACTGCCGCAGCTCGCCGTCCACGCGCGTCTCGATGAGCGCGTCCTCGAACGAGCCCTCGGTCTCGATCCACGGGCCGAGCGGGCAGAACGTGTCGTACCCCTTGGCGCGCGCCCACTGGCTCTCGGAGTGCTGGATGTCGCGGGCCGTCACGTCGTTGCCGATCGTGTAGCCGAACACCGAGCGGGCCGCGTCCTCCACGGTGGCGTCGCGCGTGATCCGGCCGATGACCACCGCGAGCTCGCCCTCGTGCTCGACCCGCTCGCTGTCGGCGGGCAGGCGGATCGCGTCGTCGGGGCCGACGACCGAGGTGTTCGGCTTCAGGAAGATGAGCGGCGTGGTGGGCGCCTCGCTGCCGTGCTCGGCGGCGTGCGCGGCGTAGTTGCGGCCCACGGCGACGACCTTGGAGCGCGGGATGACCGGCGCGAGCAGCCGGGCGTCGGCGAGCGGCACCCGCTCCCCCGTGGTCTGGTAGCCGCTGAACATCGGGTCGCCGGAGAGGACGACCAGGTGCCCCTCCTCCTCGTCGAGGATGCCGAAGCGGGGGTCGTCACCGGTGCTGAATCGCGCGATCTTCACGGTGTCGACCCTAGCCGTGCGGGCGGATCCCGTCCGCCCGCACGAGCGGCGCCCGGCGCCCGGAGCCCGGTGCGCGCTACGCGTCGAGGCGCGTGAGCCAGCCGTGGCGGTCGGGGACGCGGCCGTACTGGATGTCGGTGAGCTCCTGGCGCAGCGACATCGTCAGCTCGCCCGCGGGCGCGTCGATGTCGCCGACGTCGAGGCCCTCGCCCATCAGGCGGCCGATGGGCGTGATGACCGCCGCGGTGCCGCACGCGAACACCTCGGTGATCTCGCCGGACGCGACGCCGTCGACCCACTCGGACAGCTCGATGCGCCGCTTCTCGACCGTGAGGCCGCGGTCGCGCGCCAGCTGGAGGATGGAGTCGCGCGTGATGCCCTCGAGGATGCTCTCGGAGTCGGGCGTGACGATCCGGCCGTCCCGGTAGACCAGCACGATGTTCATGCCGCCGAGCTCCTCGAGGTAGCGGCCCTCCTCGGAGTCGAGGAAGAGCACCTGCGCGCAGCCGTGCGACGCGGCCTCGGCCTGCGGGAGGAGCGACGCGGCGTAGTTGCCGCCGCACTTCGCGGCGCCCGTGCCGCCCTTGCCCGCGCGGGAGTACTGCGTGGAGAGCCAGATGGAGACGGGCGCGACGCCGCCCGTGAAGTACGCGCCCGCGGGGCTCGCGATGACGTAGTAGCCCACGCGCTGGGCGGCGCGCACGCCGAGGAAGCTCTCGTTGGCGATCATGAACGGGCGGAGGTACAGGCTCTGCTCCGCGGCGCGCGGCACCCAGTCGATGTCCGCGCGGACGAGCTGCGTCACCGACTCGACGAAGTCCTCGGTCGACAGCTCCGGCAGCGCGAGGCGGCGGGCCGAGCGCTGGAGGCGGGCGGCGTTGCGCTCGGGGCGGAAGGTCCAGACGGACCTGTCGGCGTGCGCGTACGCCTTCATCCCCTCGAAGATCTCCTGGCCGTAGTGCAGCACGCTCGCGGCCGGATCCAGCTGCAGCGGGCCGTACGGGACGACGCGGGCGTCGTGCCATCCGCCGTCGAGGGTCCAGTCGATCTGCACCATGTGGTCGGTGAAGTGCTTGCCGAACCCGGGGTCCGCGAGGATCGCCTCCCGCTCGGCGTCGGCGCGGGCGCGCTCCGACGGGGTCCGCTCGAAGGACAGGGGGAAGGCGGCGGGGCTCGGAGTGGTGCTGCTGGTGGTGCTCATGGGGTCCTTCAGCGGTTCGTGGAGAGGGCGCGGATGACGGCGTCGCCGACCTCCGCGGTGGAACGGGGTGCCGTGTCGCCCGCGGCGCGCGCCGCGAGGTCGGCCGAGACCGCGGCCGTGACGCGCGCGGCCGCCTCGGGCAGGCCGAGGTGGTCGAGCAGGAGCGCGACCGAGAGGATGGCGGCGGTCGGGTCGGCCTTCTGCTGCCCGGCGATGTCGGGCGCGGATCCGTGCACCGGCTCGAACATGCTCGGGAACGCGCCCGTGGGGTTGACGTTGCCGGACGCGGCGAGGCCGATGCCGCCCGAGATCGCCGCGGCGAGGTCGGTGATGATGTCGCCGAACAGGTTGTCGGAGACGACGACGTCGAAGCGGGCCGGGTCGGTGACCAGGAAGATCATGGTGGCGTCGACGTGCAGGTAGTCGACCTCGATGCCGGGGTGCTCGGCGGCGACGCGGTCGACGGTGCGCTGCCAGAGGGATCCGGCGAAGGTCAGCACGTTGGTCTTGTGCACGAGCGTGACGCGCTTGCGGTCGCGCTTCTCGGCCAGCTCGAACGCGAAGCGGACCGTGCGCTCGACGCCGTGCGCCGTGTTGACCGACACCTCCGTCGCGATCTCGTGCTCGGTGCCGCGACGGAGAACGCCGCCGTTGCCGGCGTACGGCCCCTCGGTGCCCTCGCGGACCACGACGAAGTCGACCTCGCCGGGCGCGGCCAGCGGCGAGACGACGCCGGGCAGCAGCGCGGTGGGCCGGAGGTTGATGTAGTGGTCGAACGCGAAGCGCAGCTTGAGCAGCAGCCCGCGCTCGATGATGCCGCCGGCCAGGCGCGCGTCGCGGGGGTCTCCGCCGACGGCGCCGAGGAGGATCGCGTCGTGCTGCGCGAGGGCGGCGAGGTCGGAGTCGGTGAGGATCTCGCCCGTCTCGAGGAAGTGGCCGGCGCCGAACGGGTACTGCGTGGTGTCGAGCGACACGTCCGCGGGGACCGCCTCCCGGAGCACGCGGAGGGCCTCGTGGACGACCTCCGGGCCGATGCCGTCCCCCGGGACGACGGCGAGCGAGATGGTGCGGGGCATGGATCCTCCCGGGCTCGGTGGGTGTCGGGCCAGGTTACCCGCACGCCGACGGCACCCGCGCGCTACGGTGTACGCACCCGACCGACCGGCGGGTTCGACTGAAGGACCCCCATGAGCATCGGCCTCGGCATCTTCCTCGTCATCGTCGGCGCGATCCTCGCGTTCGCCGTCGACATCACCGTCCCGGGCGTCGACCTGCGGCTGGTGGGCTACATCCTCATCGGCGGCGGCGCGCTCGTCGTCATCATCGGCGTCGCGCTCCTCGCCCGTCGCCGCACGGCCGTGAGCGAGACGCGCACGCGCATCGACCCCGCCACGGGACAGCGCATCACCCGCAGCGAGCGCTCGGACGACAACATCGTCTGATCCCCTTCCCGAGCGCGTCGGGCCCGTCACCTCGCGAGGTGACGGGCCCGACGTACATCACGGCACCGGCCGCGCTCAGTCGTGCGAGCTGGCCCGACGGAGGCTCGTGAGCGAGATGACGATGGCCCCCACCATGAGCACGGCGCCGATGATCGAGGTCGTGACGACGCCGCCGTCGAACGCGGTGTGCGCCGACTCGAGCAGCGCGGCGCCCACGTCGGACGGCACGCGGTCGGCGACGGACACCGCTCCGCCGAGCGTCTCGCGCGCCGCGACGGCGTCGCCCTCCGAGAGGCCGGCCGGGAGCACGAGGCCCGTGCGGTAGGTCGCCGTGAGGATGCTGCCGAGCACGGCCGTGCCGAGCACCGCGCCGACCTCGTACGCCGTCTCCGACACGGCGGACGCGGCCCCGGCCTTGGCGGGCGGGACGGCCGCGATGATCAGGTCGTTCGAGATGGTCTGCGACGCGCCGATGCCCGCGCCGAGCAGGCAGAACGCGAAGACGAGGAGCCCGACCGAGGCGCCCTTCCCGGTGGCCGCCAGGATCACGTAGGCGATCGCCGAGAACGCGAGCGCGATCGCGACCACCCGCGACGGCCGGGCGCGCGCCACGATGGGCACGATCACGAGGCCGGAGACGATCACCACGACGGATCCCGGGATGAGCGCGAATCCGGCGGACAGCGGATCGAGCCCCGCGACGAGCTGCAGGTGCTGCGTCACGAAGAAGAGGAAGCCGACGAGCGAGACCACGCTCAGCAGGTTGACGAGCACCGCGCCCGTGAAGACGGGCTCGCGGAAGAGGCTCACGTCGAGCATCGGGTTCCGGGCGCGCGACATGCGGCGCACGAAGAGGATGCCGGCCACGACGCCCACGACGGGCGCCGCGATCGCGAGCGGCGTAACGCCCTCGGTCGCGAAGGTCTTGATCGCGTAGACGATGGGCGCGACCGTCGCGAGCGACAGCAGGATCGCGACCACGTCGATGGGGCCGGGGGCCGGGTCCTTCGACTCCGGCACCAGCACGGGCGTGAGGATGAGCAGCGGCAGCAGCACGGGCACGGCGACGAGGAACACGGATCCCCACCAGAAGTGCTCGAGCAGCACGCCGCCCACGAGCGGGCCGAGCGCGGATCCGCCGGAGAAGCCGGACGCCCAGATCGCGATGGCGAGGCGGCGCTGCTTGCGGTCGGTGAAGATCGAGCGGAGGAGCGAGAGCGTCGACGGCATGAGCATCGCGCCGAAGAAGCCGAGCGCGGCACGGGCGGCGATGAGCTGGGACGCGTCGGTGGCGAAGGCGGCCAGCGCCGAGACGAGGCCGAAGCCCGCGGCGCCGATCATGAGCATGCGGCGTCGGCCGTAGCGGTCGCCCATGTTGCCCATCGCGACGAGGAGCCCCGCGAGCACGAGCGGGTACGCGTCGATGATCCAGAGCTGCGCAGCCCCCGACGGCTCGAGGTCGCGCGCGATGGACGGCATCGCGAAGCTCAGCACGGTGTTGTCGATGGAGACGAGCAGCACGGGGAGCATGAGCACGACGAGCGCCGCCCACTGTCGTGTCCCGGCGCGCGCCGGAGCGGTCACGGGGACGGAGGCGGTGCGGGGGCTGGACATGACGGGGCTTCCTGACGTCGGGAGGCGACGGCGCGGGGCGCGCGGACGGGGCCGCCGGGCGGCCGAGATCACTGTACCGTCCGGTCGGTACAGCGGGCAAGCCGCGGTTACGCTGGGGTCATGCCCGACGCACCGCCCGACTCGCCCGCGCCCCACGCCGCCGATCCGTCCGCCTCCATCGAGGCCGTCGCGCCCGGCGCCGGCTCCCCCGCGACCACCGCGACCGCCACCGCGCGCGACCGGATCCTCGATGCGTTCGAGGAGCTGCTCGTCCAGCAGGGCGAGCGGGGCACGACGCTCGAGTCGGTCGCCGCCGCGGCCGGCGTCTCCAAGGGCGGCCTCCTGTACCACTTCGGCGGCAAGGAGGCGCTCGTCGAAGGGCTCCTCGCTCGCATGTCGGCGCTCGCCCGCGAGGACGTGGAGCGGCTGCGGCGGGCCGAGCGCGGGCCGGTCGACCGGTGGATCCGCGGCTCGCTCTCCACCGCGACGCCGTTCGACCGCGCCTACGTCGCGACGTCCCGCCTCGCGCAGGGCAACCACTCGCGGGCGCGCGACACGCTCACGCACCTCCAGGACGAGTGGGCCGCCGTGATCCTCGAGGCCGTCGGCGACCCCGCCGTCGCGCGCGCCGTGCTCCTCATCGGCGACGGGCTCTACTACAACTCGGCGCTGCAGCCGTGGCTGGGCGGATCCGCGCCGGCCGACTCCGCGCTCGACGAGCTCATCCGCGTGGTCGACGACCTCGTGCGGCTCCGCTCGACCCGCGGCTGACCGGCCCCGCGGCCGAGCCGCTCACGGCCGAACGCTCACAGCCGACCGACTCGCAGCCGACCGTCCCCGGACGCGCCGCGAGGGCGACCGCCGCAGCGGCCGCCCTCGCGCGGTCCGGCCCGACCGGGATCAGTCGGCGATGTCGATCTCGCGCAGCGACGTGGCCTGGATCGCGCGGCGCACGTTCTCCAGCACGCCGTCCGGCACGGGCGAGTCGACGCTCAGCACGCTGAGCGCGCGTCCGCCGGCCTCCTGGCGGGCGATCTGCATGCCCGCGATGTTGACCTCGGCGTCGCCGAACTCCTTGCCGTAGACCGCGACGATGCCGGGGCGGTCCTCGTACTTCATGACGATGAGGTGGCGGCTGAAGGGCACCTCGACGTCGTAGCCGTCGATCTCGACGAGCTTCTCGATCTGCTTCGTGCCCGTGAGCGTGCCCGAGACCGACACGGTCGTGCCGTCCGAGAGCGCGCCGCGGATGCTGAGCACGTTGCGGTACTCCTCCGAGACGGCGTCGGTGATGAGCCGCACCTCGAGCCCGCGCTGCTCGGCGAGGAGCGGCGCGTTGACGTAGGAGACGTTCTCGCTGACGACGTTCGTGAACACGCCCTTGAGCGCCGCGAGCTTGAGCACGCTGACGTCGTAGCCGGCGAGCTCGCCGCGCACCACGACGTCGATGCTCGTGAGCGCCTCGTGCGCGAGCCCGGAGAACACCTGGCCGAGCTTCTCCATGAGCGGGATGCCGGGGCGCACGTACGGGTCGATGACGCCGCCGGCGACGTTCACCGCGTCGGGCACGAGCTCGCCGCCGAGCGCCAGGCGCACGCTCCTCGCGACCGAGACGCCGGCCTTCTCCTGGGCCTCGTCGGTGGAGGCGCCGAGGTGCGGCGTGACGATGATGTTGTCGAGCTCGAGCAGCGGCGACCCGGTGGGCGGCTCGCTCACGAACACGTCGAGGCCGGCGCCCGCGATGCGCTTCGACTTGAGCGCCGTGTACAGCGCGTCCTCGTCGATGATGCCGCCGCGGCTGGCGTTGACGATGCGCAGGGAGGGCTTCGCGAGCGCGAACTGCTCGGTGGAGATGAGGCCCGTGGTGTCGGGCGTCTTGGGGATGTGGATGGTGATGAAGTCGGACGCCGCCATGAGCTCGTCGAGCGGGAGGAGCCGCACGCCGAGCTGCTGCGCGCGGGCCGGCGTGACGTAGGGGTCGTAGGCCACGAGCGTGGCGCCGAAGCCCGCGAGGCGCTGGGCGACGAGCGTGCCGATGCGGCCGAGGCCGACGATGCCGATGGTCTTCTCGTAGAGCTCCACGCCCGTGAAGGACGAGCGCTTCCAGAGGCCCTGCTTGAGCGACGCGCTGGCATCCGGGATGAACCGCGCGAGCGAGAGGATGTGGCCGATGGCGAGCTCGGCGGCCGAGATGATGTTCGAGGTCGGCGCGTTGACGACCATGACGCCCGCGGTGGTCGCGGCCTTGATGTCGACGTTGTCGAGGCCGACGCCGGCGCGGGCGACCACCTGCAGGCGCGGGGCGGCCGCGATGGCCTCCGCGTCGATCCGGGTGGCGGAGCGCACGAGCACCGCGTCCGCCTCCGCGAGGGCCGCGAGCAGCGCCGGGCGGTCGGTGCCGTCGACGGAGCGGACGTCGAAGTCGGGCCCCAGGGCGTCGACGGTGGCGGGCGAGAGTTCTTCGGCGATCAACACGACGGGCTTCGTCAAGAGGCGGTCCTTCGGGCGGGGGCGGCTGGGACCCTCACATGCTAGTGGCCCCAGAATGGGCGGATGAGCGATGAGACGTGGGCTGCGATCCAGCTCGCCGTGCGGATCCTGCTGGCCCTCGTGTTCGTCGGCATGGGCGTGAACCACTTCGCGCCGAAGGCCGCGCGGGTCATGGCGGAGATCATCCCGCCGTCGTTCCGGCGTCCAGGGGTGCCCTCTCCGCTGGCGCTCGTGTGGATCACGGGCGTGTGCGAGATCGCCGGCGGCGTCGGCCTCCTCGTCGACCCCGTGCGGCTCGCGGCGGGCATCGCGCTGGCCGTGTTCCTGGTCGCGGTCTTCCCCGCGAACGCCTTCGCGGCCCGGCACCCCGAGCGCTTCGGCCGCATCGCGATCCCGCTGGTGCCGCGCCTCGTGGCGCAGGTCGTGCTGATCGCGCTCGTGCTGTTCGCGGGCTGGCCGCTCTAGGCCGACGCCGGCCTCAGAGCATCGGCACCAGGGTCGCGACACCGACGGTGAGCGCGCTCGCGGCGGCGAGGCCCGCGAGCATCACGAGGACGCGCGCGGCGACCGGCCGCCCGCGCGTGGCGCGCGCGGCGACGACGAACGCCGCGACGGGGACCACGATCGCGCCGACGAGGGCCGCGACGGTCCCGCCGCGGAGCGTCCCGCCGAAGGCCGCCGCGATGTCGCGGAAGGCCGTGTACTGGTCGACCGCCTGCCACACGAGGACCCCGTGGGCGAGGGCCCCGAGGATCCCCACGACCCAGCCGGTGCGCGTGGGCCGGCCACGGCGCGGGCGGACGGGGACGGACGCCGGCGACCCTGACGCGGTGCGACGGGCGCTCACCGGGTCACCAGCCAGGGCCACGGGAACAGGATCACGGCGCCGACGGCGAGCACGAGCATGCGTCCGCCGAGGCGCATCCCGCGCCCGGCGGCGATCACGGCCGCGAGCCACAGCACGGGCGCGAGCACGGTGAGCGCCTCGGTGGCCTGCGCGACGCCCACCTGGAACGCCGATCCCGCGTTCGACGGGTTGTCGCGCACCACGAAGAACCAGGCGATGGCCTCGAGGATCGCGACGGCACCGAAGAAGGCCAGCCCGACGACCTCGGGCGACGCCTCGGGCGCGACCTCGTCGTCGGCGACCAGGCGGCCGCGCGGGGAAGGGACGTCACCGGAGGACGCGTCGGCCGAGGACGCGCCGGCCGAGGACGCGTCGGCCGAGGCGGCCCGGCGCGCGGCCGTGGCCCCGAGGGCGGACGCGCGACCGGCGCCCGCGGCGCGGGGGTCGGCGGAGGTGCGGTGCGGCTGGGCGCGCTGCGGCTCCGGCGAGCGGGCGAGCGTCGGGTCCGCCTCCTCGCCGGCCCAGCTCAGGGCGTCGTCATCGGGAGTCCGGGGCATCCCCCGATGGTACGGGCTCCGCACCGAGCGGCCGCCGCGGGCGCCACACCGCGGGCGCCCACACCCCAGGCGCCCACCTGGCGGGACGCCGGGCCCGCACGCACGGACGCCCGGTCGCACGAGGCGACCGGGCGTCCGGTGATGCGGGGGCGTCGGCTAGCGGGCGACCGAGCCGTCCGTGTAGTCGTCGTCGGCCTTGTTCCACGCGAAGAGCTTGCGCAGCTCGCGACCGGTCGACTCGATGGGGTGCTGCTCGCCCTTCTTGCGCAGCTCGAGGAACTCGGGCGCACCGGCGTCCTGGTCCTCGATGAAGCGCTTGGCGAAGGCACCCGACTGGATGTCCGCGAGGACGGCCTTCATGTTCTCCTTGACGTCCGGCGTGATGACGCGCGGGCCGGAGACGTAGTCGCCGTACTCGGCGGTGTCGGAGATGCTCCAGCGCTGCTTGGCGATGCCGCCCTCCCACATGAGGTCGACGATGAGCTTGAGCTCGTGCAGCACCTCGAAGTACGCGATCTGCGGCTGGTAGCCCGCCTCGATCAGCGTCTCGAAGCCGTACTGCACCAGCTGCGAGGTGCCGCCGCAGAGCACGGCCTGCTCGCCGAACAGGTCGGTCTCGGTCTCCTCGGTGAAGGTGGTGCGGATGGCGCCGGCGCGCAGGCCGCCGATGCCCTTGGCGTACGACCAGGCGAGGTCCCACGCCTTGCCCGACGCGTCGACCTCGACGGCGACGATGACGGGGACGCCACGGCCGGCCTCGAACTCGCGGCGCACGGTGTGGCCCGGGCCCTTGGGGGCGACGAGGATGACGTCGACGCCCTCGGGCGCCTCGATGTAGCCGAAGCGGATGTTGAAGCCGTGCGCGAAGACGAGCGTCTTGCCCTCGGTGAGGTTGTCGCGGACGCTGTCGGCGTAGAGGCCGCGCTGGTGCTGGTCGGGCGCGAGGATGACGATCACGTCGGCCCAGGCGGACGCGTCCGCCGGCGTCTTGACCTCGAAGCCCTGCTCCTCGGCCTTGGCGCGGCTCGACGAGCCCTCCTTGAGGCCGATGACGACCTCGACGCCGGAGTCGCGGAGGTTCAGCGCGTGCGCGTGGCCCTGCGAGCCGTAGCCGATGACGGCGACCTTGCGACCCTGGATGAGCGAGAGGTCGGCGTCCTTGTCGTAGACGATGTCAGTCACGTGATGGATCTCCTTGTTCTGTCGTCCCCGCGGGTGGTGCGAGGGGCGGTCGTGCCGAGGCGCCCCGCGCTCGCGCGGGGCGTGGGTCGTGGACGTTCGGGTGCGTGCATCGTGCCGTGCGCGGGGAGCCTAGCGGCTGGGCCGCGGGCGTAGCCGCACGTTCCCTACGATGTGCGGAAGACGCGGTCGGTGATCGACTTGGATCCGCGCCCCATGGCGAGGAGTCCCGACTGCGCGAGCTCCTTGATGCCGAAGGGCTCGAGCACGCGCAGGAGCGCCTGCACCTTGCCCGAGTCGCCCGTGACCTCGATGATCAGCGCGTCGGTGGCCACGTCGACCACGCGGGCGCGGAAGAGGTTCACGGCCTCGAGCACCTGCGAGCGGGTCGCGTTGTCCACGCGCACCTTCACGAGCAGGTGCTCGCGCTCGACGGCCTGGCCGGGATCGAGCTCGACGATCTTGATGACGTTGACGAGCTTGTTCAGCTGCTTGGTCACCTGCTCGAGCGGCAGCGCCTCCACGTCGACGACGACGGTGATCCGCGACAGCCCCTCGATCTCGCTCGCGCCCACCGCGAGGGACTCGATGTTGAACCCGCGGCGGGCGAACAGGCCCGCGACGCGGGTGAGGAGGCCCGGCTTGTCCTCCACCAGGAGGCTCAGGATGTGGCTCACTTCTCGGTCCTCCCGGTCTCGGCGAGGTCGTCGTCCCAGTCGGGCGCGTGGTCGCGGGCGTACTGCACGGCGCTGTTGCTGAGGCCCTGCGGCACCATCGGCCACACCATGGCGTCGCGGCTGACCACGAAGTCGATGACGACGGGGCGGTCGTTCGTCGCGAGCGCCAGGCGGATCGCGTCGTCCACCTCCTCCGGCTTCGTCACGCGGATCCCGAGGGCGCCGTACGCGTCGGCCATCTTCACGAAGTCGGGCACCATGCGGGTGCCGCCGCCCGTGTTGAGGTCGGTGTTGGAGTAGCGGCCCTCGTAGAAGAGGGTCTGCCACTGCCGCACCATGCCGAGCGAGGAGTTGTTGATGATCGCGACCTTGATGGGGATGTCGTTGATCGTGCAGGTGGCGAGCTCCTGGTTGGTCATCTGGAAGCAGCCGTCGCCGTCGATCGCCCACACGTGCCGGTCGGGCTGGGCGACCTTCGCGCCCATCGCCGCGGGCACCGAGTAGCCCATGGTGCCGGCGCCGCCCGAGTTGAGCCACGAGTTGGGGCGCTCGTACTTGATGAACTGCGCGGCCCACATCTGGTGCTGGCCGACGCCCGAGGCGAACACGCCCTCCGGGCCGGTGATCTCGCCGATGCGCTGGATGACGTACTGAGGCGCGAGCTGGCCGTCCGCGGGCTCCGTGTAGCCGAGCGGGAACTGCTCGCGCAGCCCGTCGAGGTACGTCCACCACTCGGCGATGTCCTGCTCCGCGGCGGACGCGGCCTTCGCCTCGCGGAACGCGACCACCAGGTCGGCGATGACGTCCTTCGCGTCGCCCACGATGGGCACGTCGGCGATGCGGATCTTGGAGATCTCCGCCGGGTCGACGTCGACGTGCACGACCTTGGCGTGCGGCGCGAACAGCGACGCCTTGCCGGTGACGCGGTCGTCGAAGCGGGCGCCGAGCGAGACGAGCAGGTCGGACTCCTGGAGCGCGAGCACCGCCGGCACCGTGCCGTGCATGCCCGGCATGCCGAGCTGCTGCGGGTGCGAGTCGGGGAAGGCACCTCGGGCCATGAGCGTCGTGACGACGGGGGCGCCGACCGCCTCGGCCAGCGCGAGGAGCTCCTCGTGGGCCTTCGCGCGGATCACGCCGCCGCCGACGTAGAGGACGGGCTTCTTCGCCTCGACCAGGAGCTGCGCCGCGGCCTGGATCTGCTTGCCATGCGCCTTGACGACGGGGCGGTAGCCGGGCAGGTCGATCTTGGGGGGCCAGACGAACGGCGCCTCGAGCTGCTGGGCGTCCTTCGTGATGTCGACGAGGACGGGACCCGGGCGGCCCGTGGAGGCGATGTGGTACGCCGACGCGATGGTCGCCGGGATGTCCTCGGGCTTGGTGACGAGGAAGCTGTGCTTCGTGATGGGCATCGTGATGCCCACGATGTCGGCCTCCTGGAAGGCGTCGGTGCCCATGAGGGTGGAGAACACCTGGCCGGTGATGGCGAGGAGGGGCACCGAGTCCATGTAGGCGTCGGCGATGGCGGTCACGAGGTTCGTGGCGCCGGGGCCGGAGGTGGCGATGCAGACGCCCGTGCGTCCGCTCGAGGACGCGTAGCCCTCGGCGGCGTGGCCGGCGCCCTGCTCGTGGCGGACGAGGATGTGGCGCAGCTTCGTCGAGTCCATGAGCGGGTCGTAGGTGGGGAGGATGGCGCCGCCGGGAAGGCCGAAGATGTCGTCGACCCCGAGGAGCTCGAGCGTGCGGACGACGGCCTCGGCGCCCGTGAGGATCTCGTCGCCCTGGTGGGCGGTCGGCGCCTGCGGCGTGGGGGGCGGGGTGGGCAGAGCTGGCATGAGTGCGCGATTCCTGGGAGGTGGTGCGGGAGGTGGGGAGGGGATCATCCCGTGATGGCGCCCTCGGCGGCCGAGTGCACGAGCCTGGCGTACTTGGCGAGGACCCCGCGCGTGTAGCGCGGCGGGAGAGGGGCCCACCCCTCACGGCGGGCGGCGAGCTCGGCGTCGTCGACCAGTAGGTCGAGCGTGCGAGCGGCGATGTCGACGCGGATCCGGTCTCCATCGCGCACGAAGGCGACGGGACCTGCGTCCACCGCCTCGGGAGCAATGTGGCCGATGCACAGTCCGGTTGTGCCGCCTGAGAATCGACCGTCCGTCAAGAGTAGTACATCCTTGCCGAGGCCGGCGCCCTTGATGGCGCCCGTGATGGCGAGCATCTCGCGCATGCCGGGGCCGCCCTTGGGGCCCTCGTAGCGGATGACGATGACGTCGCCCTTCGAGATGCGGCCCTCGGTGAGGGCGTCCATCGCGGCGCGCTCGCGCTCGAAGACCCGGGCGGGGCCCTCGAACACGTCGAGGTCGAAGCCGGCCGTCTTGACGACCGCCCCCTCCGGGGCGAGCGAGCCGTGCAGCACGCTGATGCCGCCGGTGGCGTGGATGGGGTCGTCCATCGTGCGGAGGACCGTGCCGTCGAGGCCCGCGAGGTCCATCGACTCGAGGTTCTCGCGCATGGTGCGGCCCGTGACCGTCATGACGTCGCCGTGCAGGAGGCCCGCGTCGAGCAGCGCCTTCATGACGACGGGGACGCCGCCGACGCGGTCGACGTCGTTCATCACGAAGCGACCGAACGGCTTGAGGTCGCCGAGGTGCGGCACGCGGTCGGCGATGCGGTTGAAGTCGGAGAGCTGGAGGTCGACCTCGGCCTCGCGCGCGATGGCGAGGAGGTGGAGGACGGCGTTCGTGGATCCGCCGAACGCCATGACGACGGAGATGGCGTTCTCGAACGCCTCCTTCGTCATGATGTCGCGCGCGGTGATGCCCTTCGAGATGAGGTTCACGACGGCCTCGCCGGAGCGGTGCGCGAAGTAGTCGCGGCGGCGGTCGGCGCTGGGCGGGGCGGCGGAGCCGGGGAGGCTCATGCCGAGGGCCTCGGCCACGCTGGCCATGGTGTTCGCGGTGTACATGCCGCCGCAGGCTCCCTCGCCCGGGCAGATGGCCTTCTCGATGCGGGTCAGGTCCTCCTGGCTCATCGTGCCGGCCTTGCACGCGCCGACGGCCTCGAAGGCGTCGATGATGGTGACCTCCTTCTCCGTGCCGTCGGAGAGCTTGACCCAGCCGGGGGCGATGGATCCCGCGTAGAGGAACACGGAGGAGAGGTCGAGGCGCGCGGCGGCCATGAGCATGCCGGGCAGGGACTTGTCGCAGCCGGCGAGGAGCACGGAGCCGTCGAGGCGCTCGGCCATCATCACGGTCTCGACGCTGTCGGCGATGACCTCGCGCGAGACGAGCGAGAAGTGCATGCCCTCGTGGCCCATCGCGATGCCGTCGCTGACGGAGATGGTGCCGAACTGGAGCGGGTAGCCGCCGCCCGCGTGCACGCCCTCCTTGGCACCCTGGGCGAGGCGGTCGAGGCTGAGGTTGCACGGCGTGACCTCGTTCCACGAGCTGGCGACGCCGATCTGGGGCTTCTCCCAGTCCTCGTCGCCCATGCCGACCGCGCGGAGCATGCCGCGCGAGGAGGTGGCCTCGATCCCGTCGGTGACGTCACGGCTCCGGGGCTTCATGTCGATCTCAGGCATGGCACGAGCTTAGATCCTCGCGCGGAGCAGTCCCGGCGGCCTGGGGGTCGGCGGACCGACGCGTCAGCCGATGCCGGGCGGCAGGCGGCCGTCGTCCGGCTCGTCCGCGCGGCCGCCGTGCCCGGGGTCGGCGGGCGATGCCACGGGCGCCGCCTCGTCGCGGGGACCCGCGCCGCCCGGGACGTGGCCGGCCTCCTCGGCGGCGATGTTCTCGGCGGATCCCACGGGCAGGGTCGACGCGTCCACCTCCTCCGCGTCCCGCAGCTCCTCGTGGGCGCGGTCGATGGCCTCCTCGAGCTCGTCGACGAGCAGGTCCTCGCGCAGGAAGTGGCGGAGGCGGTAGCCGGCGCGGCCGACCATGTGGGCGGAGATGGGCGCCGTGAGCATCTGGAAGAGGAGGACGGGCACGAGCATCGCGACCGTGCTGAGGCTCTGCGACTGGAGGGCGAGGGCCAGGAGCACCAGGATCACGCCGAGGATCTGCGGCTTGGTCGCCGCGTGCATGCGCGCCAGCGGGTCCGGGAAGCGCAGGAGGCCGACGCCCGCGGCGACCGACAGCACCCCGCCGAGGAGGAGGAGCACGAGGCTCACGACGTCGAGGGCGTCGGCGAGCGGACCGGAGGCGAGCACGTCGCTCACGAGGGGTCCTGCTTCGAGACGTAGCGGGCGACGGCGACGGTCGCGAGGAACGCGGTCATGGCGAGCACGAGCATCACCGGGACCGTGCGGGTGTGTCCGTTGAAGATCATCTCGGCGCCGAGCACGCAGATGAGCGTGGTGAGCAGCACGTCGGACGCGATGATCCGGTCGAGGATGCTCGGACCGCGCACGATGCGCACGAGCGCCATCACCGCGGCCGAGAAGAAGAGGGCGCCGACGAGCACCCAGCCGACCTGCATGACGATGCTCACGCGAGCTCCTCCCCCGTCGTCGTGATGAGCCCCGCCTCGAGGTCGCGGTCGCGCACCAGCTCGTGCGCGCGCTGCCGACGGGTCTGGAGCAGCGGCTCGCGGCCCGTCTCGCGCCGCTCGCGGTTGACGCGCCACACGTCGTCGGCGGTGCCGAGCGTGAAGACGATGCGGCTCTCCACGTCGAGCGTCGTGCGCCGCACGCGCTCGACGTCCTCCGCGGTGGAGGTGCCGAGCGCGTGGAGGTAGAGGATCGACCGCTCCCGGTCGGCCTCGACGACGATGGAGCCGGGGACCAGCGACACGACCTCGGCCGTGAGCGTCATGACGAAGTCGCTGCGCGTGTGGAGGTGCACGGCGATGACCGAGTTGACGGGCACGCGGCGCCAGTCGAACGCCTGCGCGGCGACCTGGAAGGACGCGCGCACGAGGTCGACCGCGAAGTGCCCGAGCAGGATCAGCGCCCAGCGGATGTCGAACCGGCCCGAGAGCTCCACGGGCGGCAGGTAGAACACGCGCGTGACGAGCAGCGCCAGGACGATGCCGGTGACCACGGAGATGACGGTGACGTGGCCCCACAGCAGGAGCCACAGGATCACGAGCCAGACGAGGAGCGGCAGCTGCACCAGGAGCGTGAGCCGCTCGGCGCGCGCGCGGGCGCGGCGCGGGGTCATCGGACGCCGCCCGGGAAGACGGTCTCGACGTAGCCCTGCTCGCCGGAGCCGTTGCCGGATCCGGGGCCGGTGAGGCTCTCGCCCGCGCGCTCGGAGAGGGCGTAGACCGGGCCGGCGAACACGGTGAGGGCGACGCTGACGACGACCATGCCGGCGGTCGCGCCGGTCATGAGCACGGGGGTCTTCCGCACGGTGGTCGTGCCCTCGCCGCCCGGCCGCTCGGACAGCTGCTCGAGCAGCGGCGACTCGTAGTCCTCGACCTCCTCGGCCCCGCGCCAGAACGCCATGTTCCAGACGCGGGCGAGGGCGTAGAGCGTGAGGAGGCTCGTGGCCGCCCCCGCCGCGATGACCGCGTAGGTGAGCCAGCCGCCGACCTCGGCGCCGGAGTCGAACAGCGCGACCTTGCCGATGAACCCCGAGAACGGCGGGATGCCGCCGAGGTTGAGCGCCGGGATGAAGAACAGGATCGCCATCACCGGCGCCGCCTTGAGCAGGCCGCCGAGCTTGTTGATCGACGTGCTGCCGCCCGTGCGCTCGATGAGCCCGGACGCGAGGAACAGCGTCGTCTGCACGACGATGTGGTGGATCACGTAGTAGATGGTCGCGGTCATGCCGGCCACCGTGTTGAGCGCGATGCCGAAGATCATGTAGCCGATGTGGCTCACGAGCGTGAACGACAGCAGCCGCTTGATGTCGGCCTGCGCGACCGCGCCGAGGATGCCGATCACCATGGTCAGCGCCGCCACCACCATGAGGGCCGTGGAGAGCTGGTCGGTGGGGAACATGACCGTTTCCGTGCGGAGGATCGCGTAGACGCCGACCTTCGTGAGGAGGCCCGCGAAGACCGCGGTGACGGGCGCGGGCGCCGTGGGGTAGGAGTCCGGCAGCCAGAACGACAGCGGGAAGACGGCCGCCTTGATGCCGAACGCGACCAGCAGCATGATGTGCAGGATCAGCTGCACGTCCGGCGGGATCTCGTCGAGCCGCACCGAGATCTGCGCGATGTTCACCGTGCCGAGGGCGCCGTAGATCATGGCGATGGACGCGAGGAACAGCATGGAGGAGACGAGGCTCACGACGATGTAGGTGACGCCCGCCCGGATGCGCGCCTCGGTGCCGCCGAGCGTCAGCAGCACGTAGCTCGCCACGAGCAGGATCTCGAACCCGACGTAGAGGTTGAAGAGGTCGCCCGCGACGAAGGCGTTGAAGACGCCGGCCGCGAGGATCAGGTAGGTCGGGTTGAAGATGGAGACGGGCGTCTCGCCGTCGCCGTCCTCGAGGCCCTGGCCGATCGAGAACATCAGGACCGCGAGCAGCACGATCGACGAGATCAGCAGCATGAGCGCCGAGAGCCGGTCGACCACGAGCACGATGCCGAACGGCGCCGCCCACCCGCCGACCTCCACGGACTGGCCGCCCTGCTGGTCCACCAGCACGAGGAGCACCGCGCTGATCGCGACGACGACCACGAGCGCGAGCACCGAGACGGCGACCTGCAGGCGGCGCTGGCGCGCCGCGACGAGGGCCGCCGCCGCGCCGAGCAGCGGCACGAGCACGACCAGCGGGATGAGGGTCTGGAAGATCGTCACGAGCCCTCCCCCTCCCCCTTCTCGGCGCGCTTCGTGCGGAAGTCGCGGTCGTCGTCGTCGTCGGCGGAGTCGTCGATGGCTTCTTCCAGGTCGGATCGATTGCCGCGGAGCTCGCGGGCGGAGGCGATGGCCGCCTCGGCGTTGGTGCCGAACTCGGTGTCGTCGTCGTCGGGCACGGTGGGCTCCTCGCCGAGGCCCGTGCGGGGCCCGCGCATCGCGAGGTCGTCCTCGTCGTCCGTCACCACGTCGGCGTTGGCCAGCCGCCAGGAGCGGTAGATGAGCGCCATGAGGAACGCCGAGACGCCGAAGGTGATCACGATGGCCGTGAGGATGAGGGCCTGCGGCAGCGGGTCGGCGTACTCCGACGGGTCGACCTCGGGGTCGTAGATGGGCGCGAGGCCCACGCGGCCCGACATGATCAGGATGAGGATGTTCGTCGCGTTGCCCACGAGCAGGAACCCGAGGAGCACGCGCGTCATGCTGCGCTCGAGCATCAGGTAGATCCCGGTCGCGTACAGCGCGGCCATGATCACGATGAGGGTGACGGAGACGCTCACACGCTCACCCCCTGCTCGGTCTCCATGCCGTCCGCTCCCTGCTCGACCGTCCGGTCGCTCTCCTCCTGGCGGTCGACCTCCGCGCCGAGGCTGCGGAGCACGTCGAGCGTGAGGCCGACGACGACGAGGTAGACGCCGACGTCGAAGAAGGTGCTGGTGACGAACTCGACGTGGCCGACGAAGGGCACCTCGGTGTCGATCCAGGTGGAGGTGAGGGCGTCGGCGCCGAAGACGAGCGGCACGATGGCCGTGCCGACCGCGAAGACGAGGCCGGTGCCGAGCACGCGGCCCGCATCCACGGGCGCGGCGGCGCCGAGCTCGTAGCGGCCGCCCGCGAGGTAGCGCGCGACGAGCGCCATGCCGGCGAGGAGCCCGCCCGCGAAGCCGCCGCCGGGGAGGTTGTGGCCGGAGAACAGCAGGTAGACCGACACCACGATGAGGCTGTGGAACAGGAGCCGCACCACGACCTCGAGGAGGATCGAGCGGTTCTGCGGCGCGAGCGTGCGCCCGGCGAGGAGCCAGGGGCTCCGCTCGGTGCGGCCCTGGTCCTTGACCGCCTCGCGCGCCGCCATGCGTGGACCCGCGGCGCCCTGCTCCACCTCGAGGGGCGCCTCCGTGGTGGTCGCCGGGTCGTGCCGGCCGGAGAGGCGCGCGAGCAGGCTGCGGCGCGACGGCGCCGTGAGCCGGGGCAGGGAGTCGGTGCGGCGGTTGAGGAAGATGAGGCTCGCGACGCCCGTGGCCGCGACGATGAGCACCGAGATCTCGCCCATGGTGTCCCAGCCGCGGAGGTCCACGAGCGTGACGTTGACGACGTTGCTGCCGTGGCCCTGCTCGTAGGCCAGGCGCGGGAACTCGAGCGAGATGGGCGTCGCCACGCGGGCTCCGAGCGCGACGACGGCCACAGTCGACATGAGCGCGGCGACCGCGATGCCGATGGACGCGCGCCAGATCGGGTGCACCGACCGGTTCCGCTCCCCCAGCCGCACGGGCAGGCGGCGGAGCACGAGCACGAAGGCGACCAGGGTGATGGTCTCGATGAGCACCTGCGTGAGCGCGAGGTCGGGGGCGCCGTGCAGCGCGAAGAGCGCGGCCATGCCGTACCCCGTGACGCCCACGAGCACGACGGCCTGGAACCGCTTGCCGGCGCGGGCGGCGGCGATGGCGGCGACGATCATCACGACGCCGATGACGGGCTGCGCCGGGTGGTCGAAGGGCACGGCCGTGGCGGGCCAGGAACGGTTGAGGGCGAGCGCGGATCCCACCGAGCCGATGAGCACGAGCAGGATCACGCCGAGGTAGAAGGGCAGCGAGCCGCGCTGCGTGGTGGCCGTGGTGCGCGCCGCGACCCGGTCGATGAGGCGCATCGAGGCCCAGTAGACGCGCGCGGCGTCGACCCAGGACGGCACACGCGACTGCAGCGCGAAGACGCCGTCGCGGAACCGGAACATCGCGAGGCCGACGACCAGCGTGCCCGCGGAGATGAGGAGCGCCGGCTCGATCCCGTGCCAGAGCGCCAGGTGGTAGGTGTGGTCGGGCTCGCCCGAGGCGCCGGCGCTCACGGCCGGCAGCGTGTCCGCGTAGCCGGCGATCCACCCGTCGACGGACGAGGCGAGGAAGCCGAGCACGAGGCCGGTCGCCGCCAGCACCGCGGGCGGCACCAGGAAGTCGAGGTGCTCGTGCACGGGCTGGACCTCGTCCACGCCGCGCTTGCGGGCGAACGCGCCCCACAGGAACCGGGCACTGTACGCGACCGTGAGGCAGGATCCGACCGAGACGCCCACGAGCGCGACCCAGCCCAGGCCGCCGCCGAGCTCCGCGTCGAGGAGGAGCGCCGAGAGCACGGCCTCCTTGGCCACGAAGCCGAGGAACGGCGGGAGGCCCGCCATCGAGGCGAGCGCGAGCGCCGTGATCACCGCGAGCACGGGCGCCTTGCGGCCGAGCCCGCTGATCTTGCGGAGGTCGCGGGTGCCGGCCCGGTGGTCCACCACGCCGACGACGAGGAAGAGCGTGGCCTTGAAGAGCGCGTGGGCGAGGAGGAGGGCGACGCCCGCGAGCGCGGCGTCGCGCGTGCCGTAGCCGACGACCACCGTGAGGAAGCCGAGCTGGCTGACGGTGCCGTAGGCGAGGACGAGCTTGAGGTCCATCTGCTTGAGGGCGCGCCAGCCGCCGACGAGCATCGTCGCGACGCCGAGCGACACGAGCAGCACGCGCCAGCCCGGCACGTCGGCGTAGCCGGGGGCCAGGCGGGCGATGAGGTAGATGCCGGCCTTCACCATCGCGGCGGCGTGCAGGTACGCGCTCACCGGGGTGGGCGCGGCCATCGCGGCGGGCAGCCAGAAGTGGAAGGGCACGAGCGCCGACTTCGAGAGCGCGCCGAGCAGGATCAGCACCACGGCGACCGGGATGAGCGGGCCGCCGGGCGGATCCGCCACGAGGGCCGCCAGGCTCGTCGTGCCGCCCGCGACCGAGAGGATCACGAGGCCGACGAGCATCGCGAGCCCGCCCGCGGTCGTCACGAGGAGGGCCTGCAGCGCCGCGCCGCGGCTCGCCTTCTTGCCCGTGTAGTGGCCGATGAGGAGGTAGGACAGGACGCTCGTCGCCTCCCAGAACGTGAAGAGCACGAACACGTCGTCGGCGAGCACGAGGCCGTACATCACCCCGGCGAAGGCGAGCAGGAGGCCCGCGAACCGTCCGAGCCCGTCCTCGCTCGAGCGGAAGTAGCGCGCGCAGTAGAGGAGGACGAGGGCTCCGACGCCCGTCACGACGAGCGCGAGGAGCCAGGACAGCGCGTCCATCCGCATGTCGAGCGTGATGCCGAGCGACGGGATCCACTCCAGCCGCTCGACGACCTCGCCGTCGGGCAGCACGGCCGGCCCCTGCAGGGCGGTGAAGGCGAAGGCCGCGGCGGGCACGAGCGCGGCCACGACGAACGCGCGGACGCCGAGGGCCCGGGTGAGGAACGGCAGGACGATCGAGGCGATCAGGAACGCCGAGAGGAGGACGAGCAACTGCGGTCTCCTCTCGCGAGTCGGCTATTTCCCCAGTCTACCTGGGCCCTGCCTGGGAGACCGCGATGGATCCGCCCGCGAGCTCAGTCGGGCAGCACGGCCGGCTCGCCGCGCAGGTCCGCGAGCACCTGGAGCACGCGCGCGACGTCGTGCGGGCCGTCGACGCGGAAGTCCGCCGCGGTCGCGCCGGTGCCGCTCTTGAGGCCGAGGTCGCCGGCCTGGAGCGCGGCGAAGGCGTCCTCGTCGGTGACGTCGTCGCCCGCGTAGAAGACGGCGGACGCCTCGGCGTACCGCCGCAGGTGCTCGACGGCCTCGCCCTTGGTGGCCTGGCGGATGCTGAACTCCAGCACGTCCTTGCCGGAGCGCACCTTGAGGCCGTCGACCTCGGCGTGCGCCTCCTGCGTCGCGACGAGGTGCGCGATGCGGCTGTGCTTCTCGGTCGCGAGGCGCGTGTGCAGGGCGAAGCCCGCGGGCTTCTCCTCGATCCACACCTCGTCGAGGGAGTCGGCGACCTGGCCGAGCACGTCCGAGAGGACGCCGCGCTGCGCGAGCTCGCCCTCGTCGAGGGTGAGCTCGATGTCGTCGCTGTCGAGGCGGATCTCCACGCCGTGCGAGCCGACGAGGAGCACGTCGTCCGGCAGGTCGGCGACGGCCTCGAGGCTGCGGAGCGCGCGACCCGAGACGAGCGCGACCCGCGTGTCGGGCAGGGCGAGGAGCGCGAGCACGGCGGCGCGCGCCTCGGGCACCGCGCGCGCCTTCTCCGGGTCGTCGACCTCGGGCGCGAGCGTGCCGTCGAAGTCGAGCGCGACGAGCAGGCGCGGCGTGCGCGCGAGCTCCGTCAGCGCCTCGAACAGCCGGCCCGGGAAGCCGCGGCCGCCCTTGGCCTGGATGTCGGTGGTCAGCTCGGCCACGCCCGCTACCAGCCCTCGTCCATGAGGGGCTCGACGACCTCTTCGTCGGGGCCCTCGTGGATCGCGGCGGCGTGCGTGCGGCCGAGGTCCGCGAGGAAGGAGCTCGACCACGCGGCGACGTCGTTCTCGAACACGCGCTTGCGGAGCGACCGCATGCGCTTGCGCTGCTCGGCCTTCGGCATCTCGATGGCGCGGAGGATGGCCTCCTTGAGCCCCTCGATGTCGTGCGGGTTCACGAGCAGCGCGGCCTTCAGCTCGTCCGCGGCGCCCGCGAACTCGCTGAGCACGAGCACGCCCTCGTTGGAGTGCTTCGTGGCGACGTACTCCTTGGCCACGAGGTTCATGCCGTCGCGGAGGGCCGTGACGAGCATCACGTCGGCCGCGAGGCACAGCGCCACCATCTCCTCCCGCGGGTAGCCGTGGTGCAGGTAGCTGATGGCGGTATGGCTGATGGAGCCGTAGTCGCCGTTGATGCGGCCGACCGTGAGCTCGATCTCGTCGCGCAGCTGCTTGTACGTCTCCACGCGCTCGCGGCTGGGGCTCGCGACCTGCACGAGCGTCGCGTCCTCCACCGTGACGCGGCCCTCGGCGAGCAGCTCGCCGAACGCCTTGAGGCGGTGGCCGATGCCCTTGGTGTAGTCGAGCCGGTCGACGCCCAGGAGGATCGTCTTCGGGTTGCCGAGGTCGGCGCGGATCTGGCGGGCGCGCTCCTGGATGGCCGGGTCCTTGGCCATCTCCTCGTAGCTGCGGGCGTCGATCGAGATCGGGTAGTGCTTGGCGACGACCTGCCGGGTGCGGAGCTCGCGCACGGGCTTCGACGGCTTGGTGCCGGGGACGGTGAGCGGGATGCCGCCGCGCACGGGCACGTCGACCGTGGATCCGCGGGTCGTGTACCCGAAGAGGCGGCGTACCGCGCGCGTGAAGTTGCCCGCGTCGGCGACGCGCTGGAAGCCGATGACGTCGGCGCCGAGGAGGCCCTCGATGATCTGCGTGCGCCACGGCAGCTGCGAGTAGATGCCGTAGGGCGGGAACGGGATGTGGTTGAAGAAGCCGATGGTGAGGTCCGGCCGCTGCTCGCGCAGCATCTTCGGCACGAGCTGCAGCTGGTAGTCCTGCACCCACACCGTGGCCCCGGGGGCGGCGGCCTTCGCGGCGGCGTCGGCGAAGCGCTGGTTGACCTTGACGTAGGTGTCCCACCACTCGCGGTGGTAGCTCGGCTGCGCGATGACGTCGTGGTACAGCGGCCACAGGGTGTCGTTGGAGAAGCCCTCGTAGTACTCGGCGAGGTCCTGCTCGCTGAGCGTGACGGGGATGATCGAGATGCCCGCGTCGACGAACGGGTCGACGTCGTGGTCGGCGATGCCGGGCCAGCCGACCCACGCGCCCTCGTTGGCGCGCATGACGGGCTCGAGGGCCGTGACGAGGCCGCCCGGGGAGTGCCGCCACGAGGTGGTGCCGTCGGCCGCGACGACCCGGTCGACCGGGAGGCGGTTGGAGACGACGACGAGGTCGTAGATGCCGGGCCGGACGTCTCCGCCGTCCGCCTGCTCGGCGGCGGTCGGCTCGGTCGGCTCGGTCGGCTCGGTCGCGGAGGGCGTGGATGAGGGTGGCGGAGTCACGGTTCCCGTCTCGTTCTCGCAGAGGTCTGTCGTGCCTGCTCGGTCATCCGAGGCTACCAGTGCGGTCGGCGACCGACCGGGTCCGCGTCGGCTCGTGACGGCGGCCGTCCGCCCCTCACCTCCGGAGGACCGCGCGCGCCGCGTCGCGGAGCGCGTCGCCGTAGGCCGGGCCGTGCGACGCCGCGTGCACGGCGAGCGGGTGGAGCTGGTGCAGCGGGACGCGGTCGCGCCAGCCCGGGGCGAGGGATCCGGCGTCGGCGTACGCGCCGAGCACGTCGTCGAGGCCCGGGCAGCCGAAGAGCGCCAGCATCGCGAGGTCGGTCTCGCGGTGGCCGCCGTGCGCGGCCGGGTCGATGAGGACCGCTCCCCCGTCGGTCCACTGCACGTTGCCCGACCAGAGGTCGCCGTGGATCCGGGCCGGCGGCGCGCCGTCGTCGAACCGGCCGTCAGATGCGGCGGCGCACGCGCGCTCCACGTCGGCCGCCTGCGCGGCGGTGGCGTTGCCGGCGTCGACCGCCCGGCGGAGGTAGGGCAGGACGCGCTCGCGGGCGTACCAGGCGCCCCAGCCGGATCCGGCGTCGTCGGCCGGGCCCGCGCCGTCGCCCCGGGCACCGCCGCGGAGGACCGACAGCGGCTGCCGCCCGATGAAGGCCGGGCCGTCGTGCCCGGCGGGCGGCGCCCCGAACCCCGGCGCCCCCGCGTCGTGCGTGATCGCGAGGGCCGCCCCGAACGCGCGCGCCCCCTCCCGCGTGGGGCGCGACGGTCGCAGCCGCTCGAGGTCGATGCGGCCGGGCGCGACGCCGAGCACGCGCACGACGCGCGCTCCCCCGGCCGGCTCCGCCTCGGCGAGCCAGGCCAGGCCCGCGGCCTCCGCCTCGAAGAAGCCGTGGGGAGCATCCGCCCGCTCTTTGCGGTACGCGTCCGCCGCGCCGTCCGATCCGTCCGACGCCATGCCGGCCTCCTCCCGCCGCGGACGTGCGCCGCGTGCGTCCAGCATGCCGACGCCGCCTGTCCGCGTCGCGCACCCGACACGCGCCGGACCGCGCGCGTACCCCTCGGGCCCAGCGGCGCCGGGTATGGTCGCCGACGTGATCCGAGTAGGCATGAGCACGACCTGCGTGTACCCCCAGCCCGTCGAGAACGCCTTCCTCATGGCCAAGCGCGCCGGATTCGACGGCGTCGAGATCATGGTGACGAACGACCAGGTCACCCAGGACGCCGACGCGCTCCGCGCCCTGTCGGAGAAGCACGGCCTGCCGATCCTGTCGATCCACGCGCCCGTCCTCCTCCTCACCCACTTCGTGTGGGGGCGGGATCCGAAGGTGAAGCTGGAGAGGTCGGCCGAGCTCGCGCGCGCGGTCGGCGCCCCGGCCGTCGTGGTGCACCCGCCGTTCCGCTGGCAGGCCGGCTACGCCGAGTCGTTCCTCGAGATCGTGCGCTCGATCCAGACGGAGACGGGCGTGGAGATCGCGGTCGAGAACATGTTCCCGTGGCAGGTCGCCGGCCGCAGCATGAAGGCGTACTCACCCGGCTGGGATCCGCGCGACATGGACTGCGACGCCACCACCCTCGACTTCTCGCATGCCTCGCTCTCCGGCCAGGACGCCCTAGAGATGGCGAAGGCCCTCGGCCCGCGCCTCCGCCACGTGCACCTGTGCGACGGATCCGGCTCGCAGGACGACGGCCGGATCCTCGACGAGCACCTCCTCCCCGGCCGCGGCACGCAGCCGGTCGCCGAGACCCTCCGCTGGCTCGCCGAGCAGGGCTGGCAGGGCGGCGTCGTCGCCGAGGTCAACACCCGCAAGGCGAAGACGGAGGAGCAGCGGCTCGCGATGCTCATCGAGACGCGCGAGTTCGCCCAGCGCCAGCTCCGGCTCGACACGGCGCCCGAGCGCACGCCCGTCGCCCCGCCCACGCTCTCCGGGTACCGGAAGCTGCGCACCGCGCTCCGCCGCGATCGCTGAGCGGCGCCGCCGCCTGGGTCGCTCGGCCGACACGCCCGCGCCGGGCGTGCGGGCATGCCCCGACGGCGGCCGGGGTTGGATGGACGAGGGGAACGTCCCCGCACATGAGCGACGTCGCACGGGGCCCCGCCCGCCCGGCGTCGGGACCGGAGACACCATGAGCACCACCGTGCACCTCGAGATCCAGGTCGACGAGACGCGCCTCGGCGACGTCGCGGACGTCCTCGCCGAGACCCTGCAGGCCACCCGCGCCTTCGCGGGCAACGAGGGCCTCGAGGTCCTCGTCGACGACGCCGACCCGGCCCGCATGGTCGTCGTCGAGCAGTGGGCGTCGACCGCCGACCACGACGCGTACGTCGCCTGGCGCGCCACCCCCGAGGGCGCCGCGCGCCTCGGCGAGGTGCTGGCCGCGCCGCCCGTGACCCGCGTGTTCAGCGGGCGCATCGCGCTCGCGCTGTAGCCGCGACCGCACGCACGACGAGGGCCGCCCGGTGATCCGGGCGGCCCTCGTCGTGCGTGCGGTGCGCCGTGCGCGTCAGCGCCCGCTGAGGTCGTACGGCCGCTGGTGCTGGTCCACGGTGGCGAGGTAGCCGCCGTCCGCCAGGGCCGACGGCACGGCGATCGTGCCGCGGACGGTGGCCGTCGTGCCGCGCACGTCGATCTCCAGCACGGATCCCGTGCCCGCCCGAGAGAGGAACAGCTCCGACCCGTCGGCCGAGGCCGCGAGGAAGCGCGCGGAGGATCCGGTGCCCGCCGCCTGCCCGAGCGCGGGGAGCCGCACGCGCGTGACCGCCCCGTCGTAGAGGCCGTCCGCACCGCGCCCGACGAGGTCGAGCGTGTCGACGCCGTCCGCCGTCACCACGGCCGCCGCGTAGGACGGCGCGACGGCCGCGCGCGTGGGCGTGCCCGTGCCGAGGGCGACGCTCGCGATGCCCGCGCCGCGCATCGACGACGAGGTCAGCACCGCCGGGTCGGCCGCCGTGGCGCCCGCCTGCGCGCCCACGGCCGTCGTGCCGTCGGGGGCCATCCGCGGCCGGTAGCTCTGCTGCGCGCGCTCCGGGTAGGGCCGCGTGGTCGCCGGGCCGAAGCCGTCGCGGGTCACCGGCACCGTCTCGACGCCGTCGTGCAGGGTCGAGCCGACGACCGTGCCGCGCGCGTCGGCGATCGGCCCGTGCGGGTAGGCGCCGAGCGGCGTCGAGGCGATCGGGGCCGGGTGCTCGTCGCCGCGCAGGATGGCACCGGCGTCGTAGGCGTCGAGGTGCCCGCCGGCGCTCACGACGAGGCGCAGCGGGGATCCCACGAGGAACGTCTCCATCTCCTCGGTGCCGCGCTCGCCCGTGGTCGCGAGGGCCACCTCGCTCGTGCGGACGGCCGCCGTGCTCGCGCGGCCCGTGCGGGTGTCGACGAGCGTGACCTGCTGCGTGGTGGATCCGTCGAGGTCCGACCCGACCGCGACGTACCGGTGGCCGGCGTCGTCCGAGATCCAGCCGGCGCGCGTCCAGGCGCCGGCCGCGGACGGGATCGGGGTCGCCGATGCGAGGCGCGGGACCCCGGCGGAGGAGATGTCGACCACGTCGAGCCGGGGGCCGCTCTCGTCGACGAAGGCGATGCGGCCGTGCCCCAGCTGCACGACGCCGGCGTGCGCGCCCAGCGTCGTGTCCCTGAGGGAGCCCGTGGTGCGGCCGGTCGCCGAGTCGACGATCGAGACGGCGTGCGCCACCGGGTCGGCGACGAGCAGCCACGACGCGCGGCCGGCGGCGGACGCGGTCTCGGGCGGGGCGGCGACGGATCCGACGCCGCCGGCGAGCAGGCCGACGACCACGAGGCCGACGCCGAGGAGGGAGGGGGTGCGCATGGGGCGACTTCCTTGTCGAGAACGGTTCTCGAATGTTAGGCGGTGCGGCGGCCTCGTCTCCGTCACGCCCCCCAGACGCGCGATGCCGGGCACCCGCGGGAGCGCCCGGCGTCGGGTCGTGCGGAAGGCGTCAGACGGCGACGGCCGCCGACGCCGGCGCGCTGCCCGGCAGGAGGCCGAGGCTCCGCGCCCGCCGCGAGCGCCGCGTCACCAGGTAGGAGACGGCGAGGCTCAGCAGCAGGAACACGGCCAGCGTGCCCGCGGCTCCCCACGCGACGGCGGGCGCTCCCCCGGCGATGATCGCCTGCATGCCCGACGCCGCGTACGTGAGCGGCAGGAACGGGCTGATGACCTGGAACGGCTCCGCCACGAGCTGCAGCGGGATGACCCCGCCCATCGCCGCGGCCTGCACCGCCAGCAGGATGAGCGAGACGACCATGCCGGTGCGGCCGAACGCCTGGCGCAGCAGGTAGTGGATCGCCGTGAAGGCCGCCGCGGTGACGGCGGCGAACCCGAGGGTCGCGGGAAGCAGCGCGAGCGACAGCCCGAGCGCGGCGTGCACGAGGGCGACGAGCAGCACGACCTGGGCGAGCGCGATGAGCGCGGCGCGGGCGAGCACGCGCCCCATGACGCGGCCCGTCGCGGCCGACGAGGCGAGCAGGCGGCGCGCGGCCGGACGCAGCACGAGGAAGGTCGCGAAGGCGCCGAGCCAGAGGCCGATGGGCACGAAGATCGCGGCGACGGCGTCGCCCGGGTTTTCGATCTCGTTCTCGCGCTGCACGGTGAGGCCCACCGGATCCGCGACGACGCCCGAGGCGGAGGCCGCCTGGTCGGCGTCGAGCGACGGGATCTGCTCGGCGCCCCGCGTGAGGCCCTGGCCGAGCTCGGTCGCGCCGGAGGAGAGCGCCGTCGCGCCCGTGGCGAGGTCGCCCGCTCCCGTGGCCGCGCCGGTCGCGCCCGTGCGGAGCCGGCCGAGGCCGTCGTCCAGCTGGCGCGCGCCGGAGACGAGGGCCCCGCCGTTCGCCGCGAGCTGCGAGGCCCCGGACGCGCTCTGGCCGATGCCCTGCTGCACGCCCTGGATCCCGGCCGCCGTCTTCGTCGCGAGGGCCTGCCCCTGCGCCGCGTACTCGTCGATCCCCTGCTCGAGCGGCGCGAGCTGCGCGGCGATCGGCGCCGTCTGCGGGTTCGCGGCGAGCTGCTGCCGGATCCCCTGGACCTGCGTCGCGATCCGCCCGGCCCCGCCCGCGTACTGCCCGACGCCGTCGGAGACCTGCGAGAGCCCGGCGGCCCCGGTCTGCAGCCGGTCGAGTCCCGAGGAGAGCTGCGAGACGCCGCCCGTGTAGGTGCCGAGGCCGTCCGCGAGCTGCGACGCGCCCTGCTGCGTGCGGCCGATGCCGTCGCCCAGCTGCGTGATCCCGTCGCCGAGCGTCGTCGCGCCCGAGGAGAGCTGCGTGGCTCCGTCCGCGAGCTTGTCGGCGCCGGTCCCCGCGTCGGTGAGCGAGCCCTTGAGCCCGCCGAAGGTCGTGTAGATGCCGGAGACGAACTGCGACGTGATGGCGTTGCCGAACACGCTGGTCATGCCGACCCCGACGGCCTGCGTGGCCGCGCCCGTCAGGTAGCCGTGCGCGTCGTCGGTCTCCACGCTGATCTGCGCGCGCTTCGGGGCATCGGTCGAGAGCGACACGATCGAGGAGGAGAAGTCCTTCGGCACGGTCAGCACCGCGTAGACCTCGCCGTCGTCGAGCATCCTCTGGGCCTCGTCGGCGTTGGTGATGGTCCAGTCGAAGGCCTGGTTGTCGTCCGAGGTGAGCTGCGTCACGAGCAGGCGGCCCGCGAGCACGGGCGACTCCGTGCCGTCGGGCGCCTTCTGCTGCACGATCTCGTCCTGGTTGACGATGGCGGCGGGCACGCGCTCGACGCCCTTCGCGACGTCCGAGAGCGAGCCGATGAAGAGGCCGGCGACCGCGAGGGGCACGATCGCGACGAGGGCGACGGCGAGGCGTCGGCGGGTGGAGCGAGCGGTCATCGGAGGGTCTCCTCGACGGTGGTGACGGTCTGGTCGTGGCCGGGCTGGTCGGCTGGCGGCGCCGTGTCGGCCTCGAGCCGGAGGCGGACGGTCGGCCGCCCGGGGATCCCGTGGTCGTCCGGGAACCACGGCGCGCCCAGGAGGACGGTCGTGCTCTCGTGGACGAGCGCGGGCAGGGCGGCGAGGAACGCGCGCTCGGCGGCGGCGTCCGGGAATGGGTCCACCACGTCGAGCACGAGCACGGGGGCGCGTCCCGAGGCGGCGATGGCGGTGAGGGCGATGGCGCGCTCGAGCGGCAGGAGGGATCCGACCGGGTCGTCGGCGCCGATGCGGAGCGCGCCAGCGGCGTCGGCCGCCTGGTCGATCCGCTCGAGCCACTCGGCCTGCCGGGCGCGGGCTCGCCTGTGACGGCCCATCGGCTCGGACAGGTCGATGCGCTCGGCGAGGAGGTCCCCCACCGTCAGCCCCGAGTCCACCCGGTCGACCCTGCCGAGGTCGGCCATGGCGACGCTCGTGAGCACGCGGCCGGACTCGGACGCGAGCGGGTGGCCCGCGACCTGCGCGCGGCCGGAGAGCGGCGTGAGCCGGGCCCCGAGCGTGGCGCCGAGGAGCCGGCGGTCGGCGACGTCGCCCTCGACGAGCACGAGGGATCCGGATGGCGCACGCAGGTCCACCGGCAGGAGCCGGCGCCCGGGGACGCCCGCGACGAGCCGCTCGGCCGCGACGGCGGCGCCGGACGCATGCGCCCAGTCCACGTCGTCCTGGTGCTCGCGGAGCCCCTCGCCCTCGATGTCGACGTCGGGGAGGATCCGGTCGAGCCAGCGCGGGATCCACCAGGCGCGCTTCCCGAGCAGCGCCATGGCGGCCGGCACGAGGGTCATGCGCACGAGGAACGCGTCGAAGAAGATGCCGACGGCGAGGCCGAGCGCGATGGTCTTGATCACGCCCGCGCCCTCGGGCACGAAGGCCGCGAAGACGAAGAACATGATGAGCGCGGCCGCCGTCACGACCCGGGCGGCGCCCGAGAAGCCCGTGACGATGGCCCGCCGCGCATCGCCGTGGTGCACGAAGTCCTCGCGCATCCCGGAGACGAGGAAGACCTCGTAGTCCATGGCGAGCCCGAACAGGATCGCCATGAGGAGGATCGGCATGAAGCTGAGGATCGGGCCGGGCGTGACCCCGAGGACGTCGGCGAACGCGCCCTGCTGGAAGATCAGCACGACCGTGCCGAACGAGACGACGACGCTCAGCAGGAAGCCGACCGCGGCCTTCACGGGCACGAAGACCGAGCGGAACACGATCATCAGCAGGATGATCGACAGCCCCACCACCACGATCCCGAACGGCACGAGCGCCTGGTCGAGCCGCTGCGAGATGTCGTTCTGCACCGCGGTGGTGCCGGTGACGGACACGCGCGTGTCGTAGCGGTCCCGGAGGCCGGGCGCGAGGTCGCGGATCGACTGCATGAGCGCGGTCGTCTCCGCCGACTCGGGCGGGCTGTCCGGGAGCACCTGGATGATCGCGGTGTCGACCGAGGGGTTGGGCGTGCCGGTGCCGACGAAGGCCACGTCGTCGAGCCCGCGGATCTCGTCGCCGATCTTCCCGAGCACCCCGATGGGGTCGGTGGTCTGCGTGATGTCCACGAGCACGACGAGCGGGCCGTTGTGGCCGGGGCCGAACGCGTCCGAGACGGTGTCGTACGCGACGCGGCTCGTGGATCCGGCGGGCTCGGTCGCCCCGCTCGGCAGCCCCAGCTGCAGCTGCGACGCGGGCACGGCGAGGAGGCCGGCGATGCCGATGACGATCACGACGGGGATGATCGGCACCTTGGTGACGACCGCCACCCAGCGCGCGCCGAGCGTGCGCTGGGTGCCCTCGGCCTGCGCCTTGGCGCGGCGCGCGGCCCGCGAGCCCTCCTTCGGCCGGAGGCGCTCGCCCGCGAAGCCGAGCATCGCCGGCAGCAGCGTGGTGGCGACGCCCATGGCGAGCAGCACCGCGAAGGCCGCGCCGAGGCCCATGACCGTGAGGAACGGGATCTGCACCACGAGGAGGCCGAGCAGCGCGATGATCACCGTCACGCCCGCGAAGATCACGGCGCTGCCGGCGGTCGCGACCGCGGTCGCCGCCGAGCGCTCGACGGGCATGCCGTTGGCGAGCTGCGTCCGGTGCCGCATGAGGATGAAGAGGGCGTAGTCGATGCCGACCGCGAGCCCGATCATCACCGCCAGCAGCGGCGACGCGCTCGAGACCGTGACGAACTTCGAAGCCGCCATCAGGGCACCCGCCGAGGCCGCGACGCCGACGAGCGCGCCGATGAGCGGCAGCCCCGCCGCAAGCATCGAGCCGAACGTGAGCACGAGCACGAGGCCCGCGAAGAGCACGCCGAACGCCTCGGTCACGGTGACGCCGTAGTGGACGTCCTGGAAGACCTGGCCGCCGAACGACACCGTCATCCCCGCATCCTCGGCCGCCTGCGCGGACGCCTTGAGCGCGTCGAGGGTCGCGGGCGTCACCTGGTCGCTCTGCCCGGCGAACTGCACGGTCGTGATCGCCACGGTGCCGTCCGCGGACACCGCGTCGCTCGCGTACTCCGAGAAGGGCGAGAGCGCCGTCTCGACGCCCGGCACGTCGGCCGCGGCCGTCGCGGTCGCCTCGATGGCGGCCTTCTCCGCGTCGTCGGTGACCTTGCCGCCCGCGGGCGCCTCCGTCACGATCTGGGCGCTCGCGCCCGCGGCCTGCGGGAACACGGCGGCCAGCCGGTCGATGGCCTCCTGCGACTCCGTGCCCGGGATCGAGAACGACTCCTGGGTCTTCCCGCCGAGCGCGAGGCCGCCGCCCAGCAGGATGCCGAGGATGACGATCCACGCGGCGACGACGCGCCACGGGTGGAGGAACGAGATGCGTCCGAGTCGGTACAGCAGCGTGGCCATGGGCGGTGGCTCTCCTTCGGAGGGTGGTGCGGGGGGGGGACGGGCGGAGCGGGGATCAGGCGGAGCGGGCGCCGAGGGGGGCGAGGAGCTCCCCCACGACCACGACGAGAGCGGCCCGGAGCTCGTCGTCGGGCAGCGGCTCGTTGGTGGACCAGTCGTCGCTCGCGGCGAGGATGTACGCCGCGCCGCCGAGGGCCACGCCGAAGCGCAGCTGGTCGAGCGTGCTGTCGAGGGCGCCGGCGGTCTCGCCGAGCGTGCGCACGAGGTCGTTCGCGCGCTCGATCACGGCAAGGTGGCCGAGCGACCGGCCCTGCGTGATGAACAGCGCCACCTCGTGCCGGTGCAGCAGGAGGAAGTCGATGAAGCGCTCGACGAAGAGCCGCCTCGCGTCCGCGTCGCCGCGGATGGAGTCGGCGCGCTCGATGACCTCGGCGAGCGCGTCGATCGTGGGCTCCAGGAGGGCGTCGAGCAGCGCCTCCTTGGACGCGAAGTGGTAGAGCACGCTCGACTTCGAGTAGCCCGCCTCGTCGGCGATCTGCTGCAGCGAGGTCGCCTGGAAGCCGTCGCGGGCGAAGCGCGCGGCGGCGATCGTCCGCAGCTCGTCGCCGGCGGAGGCGCGGGGGGTTCGGGTCACCCGTCGAGCCTAGGTCGACCGATCGGTCAGGTCCTGCACGATCGGTCAGACTGCCAGCCGCCTGTCAGGCGGGACGGCCGGACGGCGGGTCAGCGGATGAGCACGAACGCGAGCATCGCGAGGCCGACGGTGAGCGGCGCGACCACGAGGCCGAGCAGCACGTACCGCGACCACTTGATGTGCACCCCCATGCTCACGAGCCGCTCGTGCCAGAGCAGGGTCGCGAGCGACGCCCACGGCGTGATGAGCGGACCCGCGTTGACGCCCACCAGGATCGCGACGAGCCGCTCCGGGGATCCGGCGACGGGCTCCAGCGCCAGGTAGGCCGGCAGGTTGTCGACCGCGTTGGCGCTCAGCGTCGCGACGCCCGCCAGGCGGAAGAGCGACGCGGCGTCCTGGCCCTGGCCCGAGATCGCGGCCATGACGGCGGTGAGCCCGAGCGACTGCGCGGCCTCCATCACGATGAAGAGGCCCGACGCGAACACGACGAGCTGCCACGGCAGGAGCCCCAGCCGGAGCACCCGCGGGCGGCGGACGGCCGTGAGGATCGCGAGGACGACGGCCGCGGCGAGCGCCGGGATCCACACCTCGACGCCCGAGACGAGCGCCGGCACGAGCAGCCCCACCACGACGGCGCTGCCGACGAGGAGCACGCGGTCGGTCGGCGCCGAGGGCGCCCCCACCTCGTAGCGGGTGAAGAGGTCCTTGCGGTGGATGACGAGGATCGCGAGCACGGGCACGGCGATGGCGACGAGGGCGGGCGCGACCGTGAGCGCCGCGAAGCCGGCCGGGCCGAGGCCGCCGAGCTCGTGCTCCGCGAGCAGGTTCGTGAGGTTCGAGACGGGCAGGAGCAGCGACGCCGTGTTCGCGAGCCACACCGTGGTGAGCGCGAACGGGAGCGGCGGCAGCCCGCAGTGGCGCGCGAGCACGACGACCACGGGCGTGAGGAGCACGGCCGTGGTGTCGAGCGACAGGAAGATCGTGCAGAGGCACGCGAGCACGACGGTCGCGAGCCACAACGCCCAGGTGCGGCCGCGGCCGAGGCCCGCGGCCCGCTCGGCGATCCAGGTGAACAGGCCCGCCTCGCTGGCGAGCTCGGTGACCACCGTGATCGCGACGACGAAGAGGAGGATCGGCCAGACCCGCTCGTACAGCACGCCGAGGTCGTCGAGCGGGAGGGCTCCGGTGGCCACGGCGACGGCGCCGACGACGAGGAGCACCACCCCGATGAGGGCTGTGCGCACGGGCGCCTCCTGTCTGATCCGCGATCACTGTACTCATCGCGCGCCGGGAGCCCGCACCGCCTGCGGAAAGGGGACGGCGGCGGGAGGGCGGCGGGGCGGCGCGCGCCGGGCGGCGGTCGCGGCGACCGGATCCCGGTACCGTGGAAGCACACTGGGAGGTGTCATGCGCAAGTACATCCTGAACGGCAGCGTCCTCAGCGCCCTCATCGGCGGCTGGAGCACGCTCCAGACGACCCGTCGGGGTCCGCGCGACTGGAAGCTCGGCCTCATGTGGCTGAGCTGGGGCATCACGATGGCGATCGCCGTCGGCACCGTCATCGAGGACTCCCGCGACGGGCAGCTCGGCAACTAGCCGCCCCGCGCCGTGACGCGCATGCCCCCGGGCGTGCGCGTCACTCGTGCGTGCGCCAGCGGTCCCCGTCGACCCCGAGGTCGATGCGCTCGGCGGCCGGTACGGTCGAGATCGGTCCGGTGAACAGCCCCGCGCGCGAGTCGCCCTGCGCCGTGCCGGAGAACAGGCCCGTGGGCTCCGCTTCCGCGGTCCGCCGTCGCGCGCGGGATGCGTCCTCGTGCTCGCCCGGATCCACCATCTGCACGCGCGTGCGCGGCAGCGACTGCGGGCTGCTCTCGTGCAGGAACGTCACGAGGCGCTCGCGCACGAGGCAGCGCAGGTCGAAGAGCGTCGGCGCGTCCACGGCCGAGACGAGCACGCGGATCCGCACGTAGCCGCCCACCGCATCCGTCACCTGCAGCACGGAGACGCGGCCGTCCCAGAGGTCGGTCGTCGCGAGCACGCGGTCGAGCTCCTCGCGCATGCTCGCGGGGGTCGCGCGCCAGTCGAGGTCGAGCTCCACGGCCCCGAGCAGCTCGGACTTCGTGCGCGTCCAGTTCTGGAACGGCGTGGTCGTGAAGTAGGTGGACGGCAGCACCATGCGGCGGTCGTCCCAGATGTGCACCACCACGTAGGTGAGCGTGATCTCCTCGACGCGGCCCCACTCCTTCTCCACGATGACCACGTCGTCGACCCGGATCGCGTCGCTGAAGGCGAGCTGCATCCCCGCGAAGACGTTGGCGAGCGTCGACTGCGCCGCGAGGCCGGCGACGATGGACACGAGGCCGGCGGACGCGAGCACGGATGCCCCCGCCGTCCGCGCCCCGGGGAAGGTGAGGAGGATCGCGCCGACGGCGACCACGACGATCGCGACCACGGTGAGCCGGCGGATGATGAGCACCTGCGTGCGCACCCGGCGCGCGACGCGGTTGTCGGCGACGTCCACGCGGTAGCGGCTGAGCCCGAGGTCCTCGAAGAAGATGGCCAGGGCGCAGACGAGCCAGGCGGACGCGACGATCGTCACGACGTGCAGCAGGTGGTCGAGCCCGTCGCGCAGCTCGCCCGGGGCGATGGAGGCACGGAGCGCGACCCACAGCGCCACGACGAGGAGCAGCACGCGGAAGGGGCGCCGGGCGCGCGTCACCAGCCGGGCCGCCCACTCGCGGCGACGGGCGATGACCCGCACGACGAGGGCGACGACGGCGGTGACGAGCAGGGCGGCGGCCACGGCCGCGAGCAGCGTGACGATCACGGCCACGGCGGGCTGGGCGAGCAGGGCGGGCAGGTCCATGGATCCTCCGGTCGGGTGGGGCGGACCGCGCTGTCCCGGGAGGATCCAGTGTCGCAGCCGCGGCCCGGGAGGGACGTGGCCGTCGACGGGGACGGGGGCGCGCTCTCCGCGCCCCCATGCGGATCCGCTCGGCGTGTCGCGAGGACGCCCGGGCGTGTCGGCGGCGATCATGGTCCCGATCGCGGCGGTGCGATCGGGGAGGTCGGGATCATGTTCCGATGGCTGAGGCGCAGGACCCGCTCGACCGAGGCCGCGCCCGCGGCGCCGGATGCACGATCCGCCGGCACCGGCGCCTCCGCTGCCGACGCGCCCGCTGCCGACGCGCCCGCTGCCGACGCGCCGGCGTCGACGCCGACGGAGAGCCCGTCCGCGTCGCTCGCCACCGGCGAGCTCGCCGCCAGCGCGGCCCGGCTGCACGGCGGGCCGGGGCGTCCGCCGCACGTCGCCGCGCACGAGGCCGGAGCCCCGGCGGGGGCACCGGCGCACGACGCGCCCGCGGACGCCACGGTCTCCCCCGCCGACGCGGATCCCGACCTCCGGCCGCTCGCGCTGATCGTGCACGCGGCGCTCGCGCATCACTTCGGTCCCGACGGCGCGTGGGCGCTCGTGCGCCGGACGCCCGACACGACGGCCGGGTTCTTCGACGAGCTGATGACCGCGCACATCGCCCGCGACGTCGCCCTCGCGCTCGGCGCCGCTCCGGCCGCAGCCGACCTCCCGCTCACGGACGCGCGCGCGACCGGCTCCGCCGCATCGCCCTCCCGTGCGGAGTCCGCCCGGGAGGACGCGGTGACGCGCGAGCTCGCGGTGTTCGACGAGGATCCGCTCGACGGCACGCTCGCCGAGCTCGCGGGCGACCCCCGACGCGTGCCCGCGCTGCTGCGCGGGATGCGAAGCGCCTAGCCAGGACGGCCGTCGGCGACAGCTCAGCCCCTCGGGGCCACCTGCGGCCCGTCCCACGGCCCCGCGGATCCGGCCGGGTACTCCTCGAGCGGCACGTCGCCCGCGCGCCAGGCGGCGATCACCGGCTCGACGATCCGCCAGCACTCCTCGGCCGTGTCGCCGCGCACCGACAGGCTCTCGTCCTCCGAGATGATCCCGTCGATCACCTGGCCGTACGGCGGCAGGTCGCCCGCGTCGAACGCGGTCACGAGCTCGGCCCGGTCGATGACGTCGGGGTCGGCCGGCCCGTTGACGTTGAGCTCCAGGTGCAGCTCGTCGGGCGCGAGGAGGATCCGGATGCGGTCCGGCTCCCCCGCGCCCGAGAGACCCGTGGGCACGTGCGGCGCGGGCTGGAAGGTCACGACGATCTCGCGGCGGTGGTCCCGCATCGCCTTGCCGGAGCGGAGGCGGAAGGGCACGCCGGCCCAGCGCCAGTTCGCGATCTCGACCGTCAGCTCGGCGAGCGTCTCCGTGCCGCGCGACGGATCCACACCCTCCTCGTCGGCGTAGGCCGGCAGCTCGCGGCCCTCCACGTCGCCCGCGGAGTAGCGGGCCCGGCGGGAGGAGGCGACCGGGTCGCCGCCGAAGGGCCGGGTGGCCCGGAGCACGAGCGCCTTCTGGTCGCGGATGTCGCGCGCGTCCGTCGTGGCCGGCGGCTCCATCGCGAACACGGCCATGACCTGCAGCAGGTGGCTCTGGATCATGTCGGTGAGGGCGCCCGCGGTGTCGTAGTAGCGGGCGCGGCCCTCGAGCGCGAGCTGCTCGTCGTAGACGATCTCGACGCTCGCGATGTGCTGCGCGTTCCACACCGGCTCGAGCAGCCGGTTCGCGAAGCGCAGCCCGAGGAGGTTCCGCACGGTGGAGCGGCCGAGGAAGTGGTCCACCCGGTGCGTGCGCTCCTCGGGCACGAGCGTCGCGAGCAGCCGGTTGAGCGCCTGGGCGCTCGCGAGGTCGGTGCCGAACGGCTTCTCCAGCGAGAGCGACGTGCCCGCGGGCAGCGTCATGCCGGTCATGGCCTCGCACGCCCTCTCGGTGACCGCCGGCGGCAGCGCGAAGTAGACGGCCGGGGCCGCATCGCACGCCGCGAACAGGCGCTCGAGGTCGGCCTGGGCGGTGACGTCGGCCGAGAGGTAGGTCGTGCCCGCCAGCACGCGGTCGACCGCCGGGCCCTCCGCGCCGAGCGAGGCGAACGAGGTGCGGACGACGTCGCGCCAGCGGTCGTCGTCCCAGTCCTCCGTGCCCGCGCCGACGAGCTGCAGGTCGAGGTCGGGCCGGTGCGCGAGGAGCTCGCCGAGGCCGGGGAGGAGGAGGCGCGCGGAGAGGTCGCCGCTGGCGCCGAGGATGAGGAGCGTGGAGGTCGCGGGCATGCGGCCAGGGTACGCGGGGCGGACGGGATCGACAGGCGGCACATGGGACGATGGGCCATGGCCATGCGCATCGAGGACTACGCACTCATCGGGGACTGCCACACGGGAGCGCTGGTCGGGCGGGACGGCTCCATCGACTGGCTGTGCCTGCCGCGCTTCGACTCCGCGTCCATGTTCGGGGCGCTCCTCGGCACGGACGAGCACGGGTCCTGGCGCCTCGCCCCCGCGCACCCGGACGCCTCGGTCTCGATGCGCACCTACCTCGGCAACACGTTCGTGCTCTGGACCCGGTGGGAGACGCCCGAGGGCGCCGTCGAGGTCACCGACTTCATGTCGATGGGCAACCGCCGCGCCGACGTCGTGCGGCGCGTCCGCGGCATCAGCGGCACCGTGCGGATGCAGGGCGACCTCCGCCTGCGCTTCGGCTACGCGACCGCGCTGCCGTGGATCCGCAAGCTCGACGACGGCGACCCGCGCCTCGTCGCGGTGGCCGGCCCCGACGCCGTCGTGGTCCGCGGCCCCGAGCTCACCGCCACGAACCACCACCACGGCGTGGGCTTCGACGTGCGGGCCGGCGAGACCGTCGACCTCACGCTCACCTGGTACCCCTCGCACCGCAGCGAGCCGCCCGCGTTCGACGTGGACGCGGCGCTCGAGCACACCACCGAGTGGTGGGAGAGCTGGGCGAGCTCCATCGAGCACTCCGGCCCCCACCAGGCCGCGGTCCGCCGCTCGCTGCTCGTGCTGCGCGCGCTCACGCACGAGGACACCGGCGGCATCGTCGCCGCCGCGACCACGAGCCTCCCCGAGCAGTTCGGCGGCCCGCGGAACTGGGACTACCGCTACGTGTGGCTGCGCGACGCGTCCCTCACCCTCGAGGTGCTGCTCGCCCACGGCTTCGACGACGAGGCCGACGAGTGGCGCACGTGGCTCCTGCGGGCCATCGCCGGGGATCCGGGCGACGTGCAGATCATGTACGGCCTGAGCGGCGAGCGCTACCTCCCCGAGCGCGACCTGGAGAGCCTGCCCGGCTACGAGGGCTCCGGCCCCGTGCGCGTCGGCAACGGCGCGTTCGAGCAGTACCAGGCCGACGTGATCGGCGAGGTGATGATGGCGCTCCAGGCCGCGCGCGACGCCGGCGTCGGCGAGACCGAGTTCTCCTGGCCGCTGCAGCGCGCGCTCATCGGCTACGTCGAGGAGAACTGGGAGCGGCAGGACAGCGGCATCTGGGAGATCCGCGGCGCCGAGCAGCACTTCACCCACTCGCGCGCGATGATCTGGGCGGCGCTCGACGCGGCCGTGCAGGGCGTCGAGCGGCACGGCCTCGACGGACCCGTGGAGCAGTGGCGGACGCTGCGCGACCGGGTGCGCGACGAGATCCTCGACCGGGGCGTGGATCCCGCCACCGGCGCCTTCCGCCAGCACTACGGCACGACCGAGGTCGACGCGTCGCTGCTGATCCTCGCCCAGGCCGGGTTCTGCGCCTACGACGACCCGCACATGCTCGCCACCGTGGACGCCATGGAGAGGACCCTCATGCACGAGGGCTTCCTGCTCCGCTACGACACGAGCGCCGGCGTCGACGGCCTGCCCGCCGGCGAGAACCCGTTCCTCGCGTGCTCCTTCTGGCTCGTCGAGCAGTACGCGCGCTCGGGCCGGGAGGCGGACGGGCGCGAGCTCATGGAGCGGCTCGTCGGGCTGTCCAACGACGTGGGGCTCCTGTCGGAGGAGTACGACCCGGTCCAGCGTCGCCAGGCGGGCAACGTGCCGCAGGCCCTGTCGCACCTCGCGCTCGTGCGCGCGGCGGACGCCCTGGAGGCCGCCGCCGCGGCGCACCCCGACGAGCTCGACCGGGCGCACCAGGCGGGCAACGCCGCGCTCGCGCACGCGGAGGCGGCGCGGGCCGCGGC
>NZ_LQXA01000060.1 GCF_001618005.1 Clavibacter tessellarius | reverse complement strand
GGCCGAGGCCGAGCGCGCCGACCGCCACGAGCGCGAGCGACAGCACGTCGAGCGCGTTGCCGGTGCGCGGCAGGATCCCCGCGAACCCCGTGGTCCCTCCCACGGGCGGAGCCGCCGCGTCCACGGGCACGGGCACCGCGGCGGGATCGGCGCTCTCGGCGTGCAGGCCGACCGCGACGGTGCCGGAGCGGCCCATGATCCGCTCGTCGCCGCTGTCGGCGGGATCGACCGAGGCCGTGAGCATCAGGTGCTCGCCCGCGGCGGCGGTGATGTCCGGCAGGTCCATGCGGTCGGTCGACCCGCGGAACTCGCGGAGCGGGGTGGGCGCGAGGACGGCGGCGGTGCCGCTGACGCAGGTGGGCGCGGTGCGCGGCGCAGCGGTGGCGGGGGGCACCCACTCGTCGTCGCAGCGGTCCACCTGGAGGAGCACGCCGCGGTCGAGGTCGGCGAGCTCCCCGCCGGAGCGGATCTCCACGGCGAGCGTCGCCGACTCGGCGTCCGCGATGCCGGCGTCGATGATCCAGTGGCCGTGCTCGCCGGGTGCCACGTCGAGGAAGGCGGCGGTCCACTCGGAGGAGACCGAGAGCCGGCCGGGCATGCCGGTGTCGGGCGTGTCGAGGATGGCGGCGGTGGCGCGGGCGCCGATCAGCGACAGCCCGCCGACGAGGGCGAGCACCGCGGCGGCGGCGAGCATCCCGCGGAGGGGTGCCCGGGCCGCGTCAGCGCGCACGGCGACCGGATGCGCGACGGGCGCGGTCGCGCGGACGCAGGGCGTCGGCGGCGAGGGGCGGAGTGGCGGG
>NZ_LQXA01000059.1 GCF_001618005.1 Clavibacter tessellarius | reverse complement strand
GAGCTGCTCGTCAAGAGCGCCGCCGCGATGGCCGGGTACTTCCGCCGGCCGGACGTCACCGCGGCGGTGTTCGACGAGGACGGCACGCCCTCGACGACGTGTCGTTCCGCGTCGCGCCCGGCGAGACGGTCGGCGTGGTGGGCCGGTCCGGATCCGGCAAGTCGACGCTGCTGCGGGTCCTCCTCGCGCTCGAGACGCCCGCCGCGGGCCGCGTCGCCCTCGGCGACCGGCCGGTGGTGCCCGGCCGCGCATCCGCCCTCCGCTGGTACCGGCGGCGCGTACAGGCCGTGCCGCAGGATCCGGGCGCGAGCCTCGAGCCGCGCATGACCGTGCGGCAGCTGATCCGCGAGCCGCTCCGCCGCCTCGACGTGCCGGGCGACCACGCCGCGATCGTCGCCCGCGCGCTCGACGACGTGGGCCTCGCCGCCTCCCTCGCCGGCCGGCGCCCCGCCGAGCTCTCCGGCGGGCAGGCCCAGCGCGTCGCCCTCGCGCGGGCCATCGCGACCTCCCCCGGGATCCTGCTCGCCGACGAGCCCGTGAGCGGCGTGGACCTGCCGCTGCGCGACCGCATCATCGAGCTGCTCGACGGCCTCGTGCGGGAGCGGGGCATCGGGCTGGTGCTCGTGTCGCACGACCTCGACGCGGTCGCCCGGCTGTGCGGCCGGAGCGTCGTGCTCGCGGGCGGGCGCATCGTGGAGGAGGGGCCGACCGCGCGCCTCCTCGCCGCCCCCGCGCATCCGGCCACGCGCGAGCTCGCCGACGCCGTCCCGCGGCTGCCGGGAGCGCTCACCGCATGATCGCGCCCCACCGCGCCGGCGCACCCCACGCCGCCGTGCTGCTCTCCAGCCAGCTCGTCTTCAACCTCGGCTTCTACGCGGTCGTCCCCTTCCTCGCCGTCGTGATGCGCGACGACCTGGGGCTCGGCGCCCTCGCGATCGGCCTCGTGCTCGGCGCCCGCACCTTCAGCCAGCAGGGCCTGTTCCTCCTCGGCGGGATGCTCGCCGACCGCTTCGGCCCGCGGACGCTCATCGCCGCGGGCTGCGTCGTGCGCGTCTCCGGCTACCTCGGGCTCGCGCTCGCGGCGGACCTGCCGGGCTTCCTCGCCGGCGCGATCCTCACCGGGTTCGGCGGCGCGCTCTTCAGCCCGGCGCTGCAGAGCCTCGTCGCGGCCGCCGACGTGCGCGGGCGCGACCGCCGATCCGCCGGACGGCCGTCGCTGTTCGCGGCGCTCGTGCTGGTGGGCGAGGTCGGCGCGGCCGTGGGACCGCTCGCGGGCGCCGCGCTCCTCGGGTTCGGCTTCTCGACCACGGTGCTCGTGGGAGCGGGCCTGTTCGCGGCGGTGGGGGTGGCGCTCTGGTGCGTGATCCCGGCGGAGGCGGCGCGGCCGGCGGGCACGGCCGACCGGTCGACGGGATCCGCCCCGGTCGCCGGCACCGGGCCGCACGCCGCCCCCGCTCCGCGCCCCGACCGCTGGGCGGCCGTGCGCGACCGCCGCTTCCTCGCGTTCTCCGCGCTCTTCGCGGTGGACCTCGTCGCCTACAACCAGCTCTACCTCGGGCTGCCGCTCGAGCTCGCGCGGGCGGGCGCCGGCACCGCGGCGGTCGGATCCGCGTTCCTGGCCGTCTCGCTCCTCACCATCACGCTGCAGTGGCCCGTCGCGCTCCTCGCGAAGCGGCTCGGGCCCGGCCGTGCCCTCGCGCTCGGCTTCGGCACCACCGCGACCGGGTTCGCGGCGCTCGCCCTCGGATCGCTCGTGCCGCCGCCCGCCGGGGCCGAGCTGCTGCCCGCCGCCGCGCTCGTCGTGTGCCTCACGCTCGGGCACATGACCGCGGGACCGGTGACCATGGAGCTCGTCCCGTCGTTCGCGGCAGGCCGCCCCACCGCGTCCTTCTACGGCCTGCTCGCGAGCTGCGGCGGCGTCGCCGTGCTCGTGGCCGGCGGCGTGGTCGGATCCCTGCTCGACGTCGCGCCCGCGGCGGCCTGGGGGATCCTCGCGGCGCTGCCCGTCGTGGCCGCGATCGGCCTGCCGCGGCTCCTGCCGGCGGGCGCGCCGGTGGCCTCGCGCGGCGCCACG
>NZ_LQXA01000058.1 GCF_001618005.1 Clavibacter tessellarius | reverse complement strand
ACGCGGAGGAGGGCGGCGGCGCGGGCCGCGTCGGCGTCGGCGTCGCCCGCGTCGCCCGCGTCGCCGTCGGCGAGGATCGCGCGCGGGTCGACGCGCAGCAGGTCGGCTCCGGCGGAGGCGAGCGCGGCGGCCTCGTGGGCGGCGGCGCGGATCCGGTCGGGGAGGTCGGCGGCGTCCGTCGGGGACAGCTCCACGGCGAGCGTGAGGCCGGCGTCGTGGAGGCCGTCGGCGAGGTCGGCGAGGTCGCGGGCGGATCCGAGCCCGGTGCGGACGCGCAGACCGGGTGCCAGCAGCGCGTCGGCCGCGACGTCGTCGGCCGCGGGCTCGGCGACGGGCGTCACCTCGAGGTGCGACAGGCCGAGCTCGACGAGGTAGGGGATCCGCGCCGTGAGGCCCGCGAGGTCGCCGGCGTAGCGGTCGACGTAGCAGGAGCCGCCGGTGCGGCGGGCGAGGTCCGGGTCGTCGGATGCGCGTCGGCGGGCGGCGGGCGCCGCGAGCGCGTCCGCGTCGGCCGCGTCGGCGACGAGCGCGTCGGCCAGGGCGTCCGCCCGGTCGTCCGCGAGGAGGGCGAGGTCGGCGGCGAGGGCCGCGCGGTCGAGCGGGGGCACGGGGGCGTCCCCGGCGGGGGCGCCGTCGGCGGCGGGCCGCGCATCGTGCGCGCGCTCGTCGTCGCGATCGGATCCGCCTGCTGCGGGATCGGTCGTGAGCTCGGTGCTCCTCATGCTCGGTCCTTCCTCCGCATCCGGCGGGCAGCGTCGCCCGACCTCCTGATCCTACGGGCGAGGGGGTGCCGTCGTCCGGCGATCCGCGGGCCCGCGGGCCGGATGCGGCGCTGGGCGGCCAGGCGGGGCCGCGGGC
>NZ_LQXA01000057.1 GCF_001618005.1 Clavibacter tessellarius | reverse complement strand
GGGCGCCCGGGGCGTCGCCGCCCGGCCCGTGCGTCGGATCCGTCATCGCCGGACGCGCGTCACCAGATGGTGACGCGGGCGTCCTCGTCGAGCCACAGGCCGTCGCCCGGCTGCACGTCGAACGTCGCGTAGAACGCGTCGATGTTGCGGACGATCTGGTTGCAGCGGAACTCGTTCGGCGCGTGCGGGTCGATGGCCAGCAGGCGCATCACCTCGGCGTCGCGGCCCTTCTGCTGCCAGGCCTGCGCCCAGGAGAGGAAGAAGCGCGCAGCTCCCGTGAGGCCGTCGATGACCGGCGGCTCGGCGCCCTCGAGCGAGATCAGGTACGCCTTCCACGCGATGGAGAGGCCGCCGAGGTCGCCGATGTTCTCGCCGATGGTGAGGGCGCCGTTCACGTGCGGCGCGTCGTCGCCCGTGAGCTGCGCCGGCACGAGCGCGTCGTACTGCTGGATGAGCGACGCCGTGCGCTCCTCGAACGCCGCGCGGTCGGCCGGGGTCCACCAGTCGGTGAGGCGGCCGTCGCCGTCGTAGCGCGAGCCCTGGTCGTCGAAGCCGTGGCCGATCTCGTGGCCGATGACCGCGCCGATCGCGCCGTAGTTCGCGGCCGGGTCGCGTTCCTCGTCGAAGAACGGGAACTGGAGGATCGCGGCCGGGAACACGATCTCGTTGAAGCCCGGGTTGTAGTACGCGTTGATGGTCTGCGGCGTCATGAACCACTCGTCGCGGTCGAGCGGGGCGCCGATCTTCGCGAGCTCGCGGCGCGTCTCGAAGCGGGCGGTCGCGCGCACGTTGCCCACGAGGTCGGTCGGGTCGATCTCGAGCGAGGAGTAGTCGCGCCAGCGGTCGGGGAAGCCGATCTTCGGGGTGAACTTCTCGAGCTTCTCCAGCGCCCGGCCGCGCGTCTCCGCGGTCATCCACTCGAGGCCGGCGATGGACTGCCGATACGCCTCGACCAGGTGGCCGACGAGCACGTCCATCTCCGCCTTCGCGGTGCGGGAGAAGTGGCGGTCGACGTAGATGCGGCCGATGGCCTCCCCCATCGCGCCCTCGACGAGCGAGACGCCGCGCTTCCAGCGCACGCGCTGCTCGGGCGCGCCCGTGAGCGTGCGGCCGTAGAAGTCGAAGGACGCCTCGGAGAACGCCTTCGGGAGCAGCGCCGCGTTCGAGCGGATGACCTGCCAGGCGAGCCAGTCGCGGAGCGCGGGAACCTCGGCATCGGTCAGCAGCGCGCCGAGGCCCTCGGCGAACGACGGCTCGCGGAGCACGAGCTCGTCGAGCGCGGCGGCAGGCGCCTCGAAGGCGTCGCGCCAGACGTCGAGGTCGGCGCCAGCGGCCTTCGCGACGAGGTCGCGGAGCTCGGCCCAGGTGACGAGGTTGTACGTGGCCTGGCTGTCGCGGGTGCGCACGTTGTCCCAGTGGGCGGCGGCGATGCGGGTCTCGAGGTCGAGGATCCGGTCGGCGCGGCCCGCGGGGTCGTCGAGCTGCGCGAGGCCGAGCATCCGCTCGACGAAGGCGCGGTACGCGTCGCGGACGGCCGCGTGACCCTCCTCGCGGTAGTAGCTCTCGTCGGGCAGGCCGATGCCGCCCTGCTCGACCTGCACGACGTAGCGCTCGGGATCGCCCGGGTCGTTGTCGACGAAGAGGCCGAGGAGGCCGCTCACGTTGGTCTGCTCGAGGCGGCCGAGGGTCGCGAGGAAGGACGGGACGTCGGTGACGGCGGCGGCCTGATCGAGCTGGTCGCGGATCGGCTCGACGCCGAGCGCCTCGACCCGCTCCTCGTCCATGAAGCTCGTGAAGAGGTCGCCGAACCGGCGCTCCTCGGTGCCGGGCTCGGCGTCGACGGCCTCCTCGATGATCACGCGCACGGCCTCCTCGGCCGCCTCGGCGAGCTGGTGGAAGGAGCCCCAGCGGGCCTTGTCGTCGGGGATCTCGGTGCGCTCGAGCCAGCGCCCGTTCACGTGGAGGTAGAGGTCGTCCTGCGGCCGGACCCCCGCGTCCAGCTCGTCGGTGCGGATCCCGGTCGGAGGTGTCTCGGCGCTCATGGGCACGAGCCTAGGGGCGTCTCCCGCGCGCGTCCCGGGAGCGGTGGAGCGGGACCGGCGGTCGAGCCGGTCCGCCGGAGCCCGGGCCGGAGCCGCCCCGCGAAACGCCGCCGCAACACGGCGTCGGTACGCTCGCCGATCGGGGCGTCTCCCCACACACCCGCGCGAGAGCAGGCGAGCATGGCCCGACAGATCTGGACCCTCCACGGCGACGGCAAGGCGGTCGACGCGTCCGCGGTCGTCGGCCCCGGCGAGCGCCTCACCTGGCCCCGCACGATCGGGCTCGGGATGCAGCACGTCGTCGCGATGTTCGGCGCGACCTTCCTCGTGCCCGCGCTCACGGGCTTCCCGCCCACGACGACGCTGTTCTTCTCCGGGCTCGGCACGATCCTCTTCTTGGTTCTCACGAAGAACCGGCTGCCCAGCTACCTCGGCTCGTCGTTCGCGTTCATCGCGCCGATCGGCGCGGCCAACGCGGCGACGGCGGCGGGCGGCGGCGGGATCGGGGCGGCTCTCGCGGGCATCGTCGCGGTCGGCGTGATGCTCGCGGTCATCGGCGGCATCGTGCAGCTCACCGGCACCGGCTGGATCGACGCGCTGCTGCCGCCCGTCGTCGCCGGCGCGATCGTCGCGCTCATCGGCTTCAACCTCGCCTCGGCCGCGCGCGACAACTTCGTCAAGGCACCCGTGACGGCGACCATCACGCTCGCCGTCGTGATCCTCTCCACCGTGCTGTTCCGCGGGATCCTCGGCCGGCTCTCCATCGTGCTCGGCGTGGTCGTCGGCTACGCCGTGGCGGCGATCCGCCAGGAGATCGACTATTCGAAGCTCGAGGCGGCGGCGTGGATCGGGCTGCCCGAGTTCCACGCGCCCCAGTTCACGCCCCAGTTCTGGGCGCTGCTGCCCGCGTTCCTGCCCGTGGTGCTCGTGCTCGTGGCGGAGAACGTGGGCCACATCCGCGGCGTCGCGCAGATGACCGACGGATCGGTCAACAGGCTCACCGGTCGCGCGCTGATCGCCGACGGCCTGGCGACCGTGCTCGCGGGCCTCGGCGGCGGATCCGGCACCACGACCTACGGCGAGAACATCGGCGTGATGGCCGCCACGCGCGTCTACTCGACCGCCGCCTACTGGGTGGCCGGCACGTTCGCCGTGCTGCTCGGCCTGTCGCCCAAGGTCGGCGCGGTGATCGACACGATCCCGGCGGGCGTGCTCGGCGGCGTGACGACCGCGCTGTACGGCCTCATCGGGATCATCGGCGTGAAGATCTGGATGGACAACAGGGTGGACTTCTCGAAGCCCGTCAACCAGCTCACGGCGGCGACCGCGCTCATCGTCGCGATCGCGCCCTTCACCTTCACGCTCGGCGACGTCTCCTTCAACGGCATCGCGCTCGGGACGGTCGCGGCGATCGTGATCTACCACGTGATGAGCACCGTCGCGCGGCTGCGCGGCACCGCCTGACCGCGCGGGCGACTCGTCCGCTCACGGCAGGGCGACGACCGCGTGGCCTACCATCGCGAGAGCGCCGCCCGCACCACGGGCGTCCGCGAGCCGGGCTCCGGCCCCCGCGGGCCGCGTCCCCGTCCGTCCCGACCGCAGGAGAACCACCCGACATGCACCCGCCTGCGCGCCGAGAGGGCGCCGCCCGGTGACCGCGGACGAGTCGCTCGCGGCGCACGCCGTCCGGCCGCCGGCCGCCGGCATCATGGCGCGCCCGTGGCTGGCCTTCGCGCTCTGCCACCTCTGGCTCATCACGCTCAACCTCATCGGCCCCACCTCCGCGCTCGGCGACGTGACGGGCATCTACCGCATCTGGATGCAGGAGGGGATGGCCGGTGGCGGCCGGGTGGGCCTCGACCTGCCGTGGGTGTACCCGATCCTCGCGGCGGCGCCCATGCTCGTCTCGCTCCTCGGCGGCACCGCGTTCTTCGGCACGGTGTGGCTCGCGCTGATCACCCTGCTCGACGCCGCCGCCTTCGCCCTGCTCCTCCGCATCCGCCGCGGCCGCGGCCTCGCCCCCGCCGCGTGGTGGCTCGGCTTCCTCGTGGCGCTCGGGCCGATCTCGCTCGGCCGGATCGACGCGGTCACCGTGCCCCTCGCCCTCGCCGGCCTGCTCGTGCTCGCGACCCGGCCCGCCCTCGCCTCCGCGCTCCTCACCATCGGCGCCTGGGTGAAGGTGTGGCCGGCGGCGCTGCTGCTCACCGCCGTGATCGCCCGCCGCGGACTGGCGCGGGGCACGGTCGTCGCGGTCTCGCTCGGCACGACGGCCGTGGTCGTCGCCGGATCCCTCGCCCTCGGCAGCGGCGCGAACGTGCTGGGCTTCGTGGGCCAGCAGACCGGGCGCGGGCTGCAGGTCGAGTCGACCGCGGCGCTGTACCACCTGTGGCGCATCGTCGCGGGCGACGACCGGTACCGCGTGTACGACGACCTGGGCATCATCACGTTCCAGGTCGCGGGGCCCGGGGTGGACGCCGTCGCGGCCGCGCTCACGCCGATCATGCTCGGCGTCGTGCTCATCGTGACGCTGCTCGGGATCCGCGCGCACCACCGCGGCGCCTCCCCCGCCGCGCTCATCGGGCCGCTGTCGCTCGCGCTCGTCGCCGTCCTCATCGTGACGAACAAGGTCGGCTCGCCGCAGTACGTCTCGTGGTTCGCCGTGCCGATCATCGTGATGCTCGTGCACGACCGCCACGCCCCCGGCACGGCCCTCGCGGCGCGCCTCGGGCTCGTCGTGGCCGCGCTCACGCAGCTGGTCTACCCCTACGCGTACGTGCTGCTGCTCGAGGCGGTCCCGGTGATGGTGGGGGTGATCACGCTCCGCGACCTCGGCGAGATCGTGCTCCTCGGCGTCGCCGTGGTGCAGCTCGTGCGGCTGCGCGGCACGGCGACGGACGGGCCGGCGCGGGTGCGCGCGGGACGGGCGGCACGCGGACACGGATCCCACGGGGCGAGCGCGGGCGTGTCGCGGGCGCCGGGCGTGCCGCCCGTCCCCGGGGTCCCGGGGGTCCCGGGGGCGACGCCGACCGCGTCCCCCGCGGCCGCCACCGCGCACGAGCTCAGCCCGTGGCGGACGGCCCCCGCGGATCAGGAGCCCGGGACCGCCTGACCGCGGGACGCCAGGTACCGCAGCCACCCGCCGTGCGCGCTGATGTCCGGCGCGCCCGCGGTGTCGGTGCAGAGGAACCCGATCGCCTGCGTGCCGTCGTCGAGCTCCACCGGGCCGAGGGCCATGGGGCGGACCATGCCGGAGAGGAACGCGGCGAGGCCGGCGCGCGTGAGGGTCCACGCCTCGCCCGCGAGCGGCGTGCCGTCGCCGTCGGGCGCCGGGGTCACGCCGGGGCGCGCGGGCTCACCCTGGAGGTGGGCCATGCGGTACGCCGCGCTCGTGCGCACGTCGCGGGAGAAGCGCGCGCCGAGCTCGCTGAGCTGGCGGTGCAGCGGCTGGCCGCCGAGGTGCGCGCCGAACACGACCACGTCGACCGCGTCGGTGGGCAGGAGCGCGGGCCGGGCCGAGTCGCCCGTGATCCGGCCGGCGAGGTCGAGCACGACCTGGTCGGCGAAGGCGGGCGCGACGAGGCTCACGCCGAACGGGGATCCGTCCGCCTCGCCCGCGGGCACCGCGACGGCGCACAGGTCGAACAGGTTCACGAAGTTCGTGTACGTGCCGAGGCGCGCGTTCACGGCGACCGGCTCGGCGGCGACCTCCGCGAGGGTCGGGTGCTCGGTGGTGGTCGGCAGGAGCAGCGCGTCGATCCCGCGGCGCGCGTCGCCGGGGGCGTCGAACACCGTGCACGCGGCGACGCGCAGGCGCTCGAGGAGCGCGCGGTCCTCCACGAGCCGGTGCGCGGGGATCCCGAGCGCGCCGCGCACGATGCCGGCGACGGTCGGATCCAGGTCCGGCGCGTCCGCGAGCACCGACGGCCCCGCCGCCTCGCAGCGCTCGGCCACGAGCGCGCCCTCGTAGAGGAGGAGCGCGGCGCGGAGGAACGGCCCGAGCTCGACCGTCTCGACGACGGCGCCGGAGTCGCGCATCCGCGCGACCGCCTGCTGGAACGCCGCGCGGGCGCCGGGCGAGAGCGGCGCGAGGTCGTGCTCCGCGGGCACGCCGACGACGGGGACGCCGCGCGGCGCGAGCCGGGTGGTGGACGGCCAGTCGCGGCTCGCGGGATCCGCGGCGTCGGGCCCGACCATCTCGGCGAGCGCGCGCTGCGCGGTCGCGAGGTCGGCCGCGAGCACGCTCACGGTGTCGTAGGAGCGGCAGGCGGGGACGACGCCCGTGGTCGGCACCAGGCCGAGCGTCGGCTTGATCCCGACCAGGCCGTGCAAGGCCGCGGGCACCCGTCCGGATCCGGCCGTGTCGGTGCCGAGCGCCACGTCGACGAGGCCGAGCGCGACGGCGACCGCGGAGCCCGAGCTGGATCCGCCCGAGATGCGGTCGGGCCGCGTCGCGTGCCGCACGGCGCCGTAGGGGCTGCGCGTGCCGACGAGGCCGGTGGCGAACTGGTCGAGGTTGGTCTTGCCGAGGACGAGCGCGCCGGCCTCCCGGAGCCGGGCGACGGCGGGCGCGTCGACCTCGGGCGCGGTGGCGGCGGACGGGCACGCGGCGGTCGTCGGCATGCCGGCCACGTCGATGTTGTCCTTCACGGCGACGAGCCAGCCCGCGAGCGGCAGCGATCCCGCCGGCGCCCGGGCGATGCGGTCGTCGAGCTCGGCGGCGCGGGCGAGGGCGTCCGCGCGGTCGAGCAGCGTGATCCACACCTCGGGCCGGTCGACCTCGGCGATGCGCGCGTAGGCGGCGCGCACGCGGTCGACGACGGAGGCGGATCCGACGAGCGGCAGCGCGGGGACGCCGGGGACGCCGGGGACGCCGATGCCCCCGCTCACTCGCGGGCCTCCGATCCGACGCGGCCCGCCCCGGCGAGCGCCGCCAGCACGTCGTCGGACGACGCGACGGCACCGAACACGCCGCCCTGCATCGTGACCATCCGCAGCGCCGCGTCGTGGTTCGCCGGGTCCGTGGCCCCCGTGCAGTCGGAGAGCACCAGGCACTCGTAGCCGCGGTCGTTGGCTTCGCGCATCGTGGTCGAGACGCACACGTCGGTGGTGATGCCCGTGAGGATCAGCCGGTCGATGCCGCGCGCCCGCAGCACCAGGTCGAGGTCGGTGGCGTAGAACGCGCCCTTGCCGGGCTTGTCGATCACGGGCTCGCCGGGGAGCGGGGCCACCTCGGGGACGATCTCCCAGCCGGGTTCGCCGCGCACGAGGATCCGCCCGCACGGGCCGACGCTGCCGATCTCGGCGCCCGCGCGCTCGGACCGCCAGCGCTTGTTCGCCGGCAGGTCGGAGAGGTCGGGGCGGTGGCCCTCGCGGGTGTGGATCACGGTCATGCCGAGCGCCCGCACCCGCTCCAGCAGCCGGGCGGTGGGCGCGAGGCCGGCGCGGGTGAGCGCGAGGTCGTAGCCCATGCGGTCGACGTAGCCGCCGACGCCGCAGAAGTCGACCTGCCAGTCGATGCAGACCACGGCGGTGCGCGCCACGTCGACGGCGCCGTCGTAGGGCCAGGCGTACGGGTCCGCGGCGACCGGCGTGGTGCCGGCGACCGGCCCGGTGCCGATGACCGCCGTGGTGCCGGCGACCGGCCCGGTGAGGGACGCGATGCTGGGCGCGATGCTCACGAGCGCACCTCCCCCGCCTCGACGGCCGCGCCGAGCGGGGCGCGCACGCGTCCCAGCGCGTCGGCGGCGACGAGCGCGATCGCGGCGACGACCAGGCCCACGACCGCCGTGGAGAGGAAGTCGGCGTAGGCGTGGGCCGCGAGCGCGGCACCGGCCCCCACGATCCAGGCGACGAACGCGGGCGCGCGCCACGGGCCGCGAACGGAGGCGGACGCGGTGCCGGCAGCGGAGGCCGCCGCCCGACGCGGTGCGAGCAGCAGCTGGTCGACGATGAGCACCGCTCCGATGGGCGGCACGATCACCCCGAGCAGGTTCAGCCACACCTCGAAGTAGGTCCAGATGCCCGCGACCGCGAGCACCACGCCGACCGCGCCGAGCACGAGGGTCGTGCGGCGCATCCTCATGCCGGTGAGCTGGCTCCAGCCGACCGCGCCGTTGTAGAGGCAGTGGGCGCAGACGGATCCGAGGTTCACGACCACGAACAGCACGGCGAGCGGCACGAGCGCGCCGCCCTGCGCCACGAGGATCCCGAGGAAGTCGCCGCCCGCGGTGCCCGGATCCGTCGCGCCGCCGAGGGCGACGATGAGGCCGCCGACCACGAGCGCGATCGCGTTGCCGAACGGGAACGCCGCGAGCGACGCGAGCACGGCCTGCCGGCCCGAGCGCGCCCAGCGCGTGAAGTCGGCGGTCATGGTGCCCGAGTCGGCGAACAGCGCGACGACGAGGGTGACGGCGGCGCCGAAGCTCAGCGCGCCCGCCCCGCCGGCCGGCGCCGACTGCAGCTCCGCGCCCGGCCGGGTCGCGACGATCGCGATGGCGACCGCCCCGAGCACGAGGTAGAGGGGAGCGGCGATGACGCCGATCCAGGAGAGCGCGCGGATGCCGAGCAGAGTCACGGCGACGAACAGGATGCCGGCGACGAGCGTCGTCGTCGTCTGGTCCCAGCCGAGGGAGCCGTGCAGCGTGGATCCGGTGAGCCCGGTCTGGAACGCGAACCAGCCGATGACCACCGTGGCGAGGAACGCCGCCGGGACGACGTAGCCCTTGGCGCCGAACGTGCGCATCGCCATGAGCGCGAAGCTCTCGCCGCTGCGGCCGGCGAGGTAGCTCAGCGCGCCGACGTAGACCATGAGCACGAGCGTGCCGACCGCGATGGCGCCCATGCCCGCCCAGAACCCGAGCGAGTGCACGACGAGGCCGCCGAACACCGCGCAGGTGAGGATCATCGGGAAGCCCAGCCACACGGCCGCGACCGATGCGGTGCGGCGGCGCGCGTGCGGGGGCACGGGCTCCGACTCGTACTCCGAGAAGACGGGGCGGTCGGCGGGATCCGGGACGGCGTCGTCGGCGTGGCGCGCGGCCGGCGGGGCGGCGGGGAGCGACATGGGTTCTCCAGGGATCGGGGGGCGCCGGCGGGGGACCCGGCTGCGTCCTATAGGAACAGCCCGGCCGCACACGCGCGTTTCGCCTGTGTTTCCGGGATGTGAAACACGTCTGGGTGGTGCCGTGGCGGCGGATCCTATAATCGAGCGCATGCCCGCTCCCGCCCCGGTCCCCTCCCGCGTCGGCGCCGCGGAGCGCGTGCGGGTGCTGCTCGAGGAGGAGATCCTCGGTGGTGCGCTCGCCCCCGGCTCCCGCGTCAAGGCCGACGACATCGCCCGCCGCACGGGCACGAGCCACATCCCGGTGCGCGAGGCGCTGCGCGCGCTCGAGGCCGACGGGTGGGTCGTGCACCGTCCGCATGAGGGCGTGTCGGTGCGGCCGCGCGTGCTGTCGGAGCTGGTGGACCTGTTCGAGGCGCGGGCGCTCGTGGAGCCGCAGGCCGTGGAGCTCGCCGCCCAGCGCCGCACGGCCGACGACCTCGGCGAGCTCGCGCGCGTCCTCCGCCTGCAGGAGCAGACCTCGGATCCGGCCGATCTCGCCCGCCTCAACCACGACTTCCACGTGGCCGTCGCGCGCGCCTCGCAGAACAGCACGCTCGCCGCCGTCGTGGAGTCGATGTCGAAGCGCGTGCGCTTCCACTACCTGCCCACGGCCGCCGCCCGCCGGCCCGACTCGCTCGCCGACCACCGCGAGCTCGTCGCCCTCCTCGAGCGGCGCGAGGGCGCCCGGGCGGCGGATCTCGCGCGTCGCCACATCGACGCCACGCGCGTCGACGCGTGCGCGGCGCTCGAGGCGCTCACGCGCGCGGAGGCGGACGCCGCCGACGACCGGGCGGCCGGCTAGCTAGCTAGCAGCGCCGTCCACGGATCCGTCGGGCCCGAGCCCGAGCAGCCGCTCCAGCGCCGGGTCCTCGAGGGAGTCGAGCACGAGATCCGCGCCCGCGTCGCGCAGCTCCTCGGCCGAGTAGTGCCCGCTCGCCACGCCCACCGCGGTCGCGCCCGCGTCGTGCGCGGAGGTGATGTCGTTCGGGGTGTCGCCCACGACGAGCACCTCATCGCGCCGCGGCTCGGCGCCGCGGAGCGTGCCGGCGGTCGCGATCGCGCGGCGCACGACGTCGACGCGGTCGGGCGAGTCGGATCCGTACGCGCCGAACACGAAGAACCGGCCGAGCCGGGCGGGCTCCATCTTCGTGCGGGCCGCGCCCTCCATCGCGCCCGAGACGACGCCGAGCACGACGCCCGCGTCGGCGAGCCGGTCGAGCAGCGCCTCCGCGCCGTCGAGCACGCGGTAGCCCTCGGACACGCGGATGTCGTCGGCGAGGTGCCGCAGGTAGGAGGCGTAGAGGCGCGCGAGCTCGGCGGGCTCCGGATCCCGGCCCATCACTCCGCGGAACGTCGCGGCGCCGACCTGCGGATCCGTCTCCCCCGCCGACGAGTGCTCGCCGATGTCGGCCTCCACGTCGTGCAGGTCGCGGAACGCCATCGCCCAGCTGCGGGCGCCGGAGCCGCCCGTGTGGATGAGGGTCTCGTCGATGTCGAAGAGCACGGCGGGCGGGATGGAGGAGGTGTCGGCCATCCGTCCATCGTGCTCCGGCCGGCGCGACGCGCCCAAGGGCGGGACCGGGGCCGCGCCGGGACCGGGGCCGCGCCGGGGATCAGGACGACCGGCGCGCCCGCACCCGCTCGGTCGTGCGCGCGATCACCCGGAGGCTGTCGATGAGGGTCGCGATCTGGGCCCGGCTGAGGTCGGCGAGCACCTCGTCCTCGTCGGCGACGAGCCGGCGCATCGCCCGGTCGACGCGCTCGATGCCGAACGGCGTGAGCACGACGAGCCGGCTGCGGCCGCCCGACGGATCCTCCTCGCGCGTGATGAAGGAGCGCGCGGTCAGCCGGTTGACCCGGTGCACGAGGCTGCCCGTGTCGGTGCCGAGCCGCTCGGCGAGCGCGGCGCGCGTGAGGCCCGCGTCGCCCTGCTGGCGGAGGATGGAGAGGAACTCGAACTCGCTCGTCGTGAGGCCCTCGGCGGCGAACGCGCCCTCGCGGATCCGCTGCATCTGCGGCAGCAGCCGCCGGAGCCGCGACACCACGTCGAGCGGCGCGAAGTCGACGTCGGGCAGGGCGGCACCCCACGCGTCGATCACCAGGTCGACGTCGTCGTCATCCTTCATCGGGACTCCCACCGTCGCGTCCACGGTACCCGGCGGCGGCGTGTGCGACGGCGCGTGACCCCCGGCTCGGATCCGGCCGGCCGCTCCGGCAGGATGTGCGCATGCAGCTCCCCCACCGCCCGCTCCTCCTCGACGGCGGCCTCGGCACGCTGCTGGAGGCGCGCGGGCACGACCTGTCGGATCCGCTGTGGAGCGCGCGCGTGCTCGCCGACGAGCCGGAGGCGATCCGCGCGGCGCACGCCGAGTACTTCCGCGCGGGCGCCGACGTCGCGATCACGGCGTCGTACCAGGTGGGCTTCGCCGCGTTCGCGGCGCGCGGGCTGTCGCACGCCGACACCGAGGAGCTGCTGCGCGCGAGCGTGCGGCTCGCGGCGGAGGCACGCGACGAGGTGGCGCGGGAGGATCCGCAGGGCGCGGCCCGGGATCGCTGGATCGCCGCATCCATCGGCCCGCTCGGTGCGACGCTCGGCGACGGCTCGGAGTACGGCGGATCCACCGGCCTCGACCGCGCGGGGCTCCGCCGCTGGCACGCGCCGCGGTTCGCCGTGCTCGCCGACGCCGGCGCCGACCTCCTCGCCTGCGAGACCATCCCGAGCCTCGACGAGGGCCGCGCCCTCGTGGACCTCGCGCGCGGCTCGGGCGCGTCCGCGTGGCTCGCGTTCACGGTCGAGGGCGGGCGGCTGCGGTCGGGCGAGCCCATGGCCGAAGGGTTCCGGCTCGCGGAGGAGGCCGACGAGGTCGTGGCCGTGGGGATCAACTGCGCGCACCCGGAGGAGGTGCCCGCCGCGATCGCCGACGCGCGCAGCGTGACCGACCGGCCCGTGGTCGTCTACCCGAACTCCGGCGAGCGCTGGGACGCGGTCGCGCGCGGCTGGGGCGGCGACCCGGGCGTGCCGGATGCGCGCGCCTGGATCGCCGCGGGCGCGACCCTCGTCGGCGGCTGCTGCCGGGTGGGGCCCGACGCGATCCGCTCGATGCGGGACGCGCTCGGCTGAGGGCCCCGCGCCCGCGCGCGACGACGGCCCGCCCCCGTGAGGGGACGGGCCGTCGTCGCGTGCGGAGCCGTGCGGATCCGCCTCGGGCGCGGATCCGGGCGGGTCAGGCGCCCGCGACCGCCTGGCGGAGGCCGTCGGCGAGCGAGGTGGTGGGGCGGCCGAGGAGGCGCGCCAGGTCGCCCGTCTCGTCATCGAGCTGGCCGGCGGCCGTGGCGGCGTCGAGGCCCACGAGGAAGCCGATCGTGCCCTCGTCGAGGCCGGCCTCGCCGAGGATCCGCGCGTGCTCCTCGGAGGAGACGCGGGAGACGGGGACGGGCTTCCCGACGATGCCGGAGATCGCCTGGGCGAGGTCGTCCTGCGTCCAGCGCTCGTCGCCCGCGAGCTCGAGCGTCTGCCCGGCGAGCGAGTCGTCCAGGGCCGCGACCGCGGTGGCCTCGGCGAAGTCGGCGATGGTGGCGCTCGCGACGCGGCCGTCGCCCGCGCTCGTGAGGAGGCCGCCCGACTGCCGCACGGAGTCGACCGTGCCCGTGTAGTTCTCGGTGTACCAGCCGTTGCGGAGGAGCGTGACGGGCACGCCCGAGGCGGCGAGCACCTCCTCGGTGGCCTTGTGCTCGCCCGCGATGAAGAGCTCGGTGGTGCTCGCGCGGAGGACGCTCGTGTAGAGGATCCGGCCGACGCCCGCCTCCTTCGCGGCCTCGATGACGGTGGTGTGCTGCGGCACGCGCTGGCCGACCTCGCTGCCGGAGACGAGCACGAGGGTGTCGCCGGGTCGGATGGCGGCGGCGACGCTGTCGGCGTCGGAGTAATCGAGGCGCGCGGTGCGGACGCCCTGGGCGGCGAGGTCGGCGAGGGCCTCGGGGCGGCGCGCGGTGGCGAGGATGTCGGAGGCGGCGTAGCCGCGGGCGAGCAGGGACGCGACGATGCGCGATCCGAGGCGGCCGGTGGCGGCGGTGACGACGATGGTCATGGGGTGCCTTTCGAGTCAGGGGACGAGCGGTACGCCGGGGTCAACGACTCCGTCGCCGAGTACCTTCCCACAGGGAGGTACCCACCTTCTGGTAAGTTGTGCGATGTGACGCAGATGAGCTTCCGGGTGAGCCGCGACCGACCCGGCGTGACCGAGGGCCGCTATCCCGCGAACTGCCCGTCGCGCACCCTGCTCGACCACATCACGAGCAAGTGGGGCGTGCTCGTCCTCCTCGCGCTCGGGGAGCGGTCGCGCCGCTGGGGCGAGCTGCGCCGCGAGATCGAGGGCATCAGCGAGAAGATGCTGGCCTCCACGCTCCGCACGCTCGCCGACGACGGCCTCGTGCTCCGCGAGGCCCAGCCCACCATCCCGCCGCGGGTCGACTACCGGCTCACCGAGCTCGGGCACGAGGTGAGCGCCCGGCTGGTGCCGCTCATGGACCTGGTCATGGACGTCACCGAGGACACGTCGCCGCTGGCGTCCCGCCGACCCTAGGCTGGATCCGGCAGCCCGCGAACCGGCGCCGACCCGCCCGCGCGCGCCACGGCGCCACCCGGCCAGGAAGAGACCGACGATGCCCTCCCCGTCCGCGCCGACGCAGTCGCGCACGCCCGCCCCGACCCGCGACGTCCGCCGCGCGCGGGTCGCGGTCGCCGTGCTCTTCTTCACCAACGGCGCGATCTTCGCGAACCTGCTGCCGCGCTACCCGTCGATCAAGGCGGAGCTCGGGCTGACCAACGTCGAGTTCGGTGCCGCGGTCGCCGCCTCGCCGCTCGGCGCGCTCATCGCCGGGCTCGCCGCAGGCGTCCTCATCCGCCGCTACCGGTCGGCGCGCGTGGCGGTCGCCGCGACCGTGGTGGCCTCGGTCGGGATCCTGCTGGCCGGCCTCGCGCCCGGCTGGCTCGTGCTCGCGATGGCGCTGTTCCTCGCGGGCGCCATGGACGCGATCACCGACGTCGCGCAGAACTCGCACGCGCTGCGCGTGCAGCGCCTCTACGGCCGGTCGATCAACAACTCCTTCCACGCCGTCTGGTCCGTCGGGGCGGTGGCGGGCGGGATCATGGGCGCCGCGGCCGCGCAGATCGGGCTGCCGCTGATCGTGCACCTCTCGATCTCCGCGGTCGTCTTCAGCGCGCTGGCCGTGCTCGCGCTCGCGTGGCTGCTGAAGGGACCGGAGCCGGAGCCCGGCGAGGGCGGCGCCGCGCATGCGCACGCCCCCGATCCCGAGGGCGACGTCGCGCGCGCCGCCTCCCCGCGCGCGCTCGGCCTCGTCGCGAAGTACGGCGTGCTGCTCGCGCTCGTGGTCATCGCGTCCGGCGGCGCCATCGTCGAGGACTCCGGCAGCACCTGGTCGGCCATCTACCTCTCCCGCGACCTCGGCGCCAGCGCGTTCGTCGCCGGCCTCGGCTTCATCTCCCTCCAGGGCATGCAATTCGTGGGCCGGATGCTCGGCGACCGCATGGTCGACCGCTTCGGGCAGCGCGCCGTCGCCCGCCTCGGCGGCGTGCTCGTGCTCGCGGGCATGGGCGGGGCGCTCGCGTTCCCGGGCGTCGTCGGCACGATCGTCGGCTTCGGCGTGGCCGGCTTCGGCGTCGCGACCCTGATCCCCGCGGCCATGCAGGCCGCCGACGAGCTGCCCGGCTTCCGGCCGGGCACGGGCCTCACGATCGTCGGCTGGCTGCTGCGGCTCGGCTTCCTCATCTCGCCGCCCGTCGTCGGCGCCATCGCGGACGCGTCGTCGCTGCGCTTCGGGCTCCTCTTCGTGCCGGCGTCCGGGCTCCTCGTGCTCGTCTTCTCCCGCGTGCTCGCGACGCGTCGCGCGCACCCGCCGGCGCAGGCGGCGCCGGGCGCGTCGGTTCCCTCCTCCTAGGGGCGGCGCGGGCGGATCCGCTCACGGGCTCCTGCGAGTGCGGTCGCGCCGCGCGCCGGCCGCGGGAGAGTGGGCGCACGCCGCCCGCCGCGCCACCCGAGAGGATCGCCATGTCCACCGACCTGCCCGGAGGGCTCTTCCCGCTCGCCCACGACCTCACCGTCACGCGCTTCGGCTACGGCGTCATGCAGCTCGCGGGGCCGCGCGTGTTCGGCCCGCCCGCGGATCCCGACGCCGCCCGGGCCGTGCTGCGCGAGGCCGTCGCGCTCGGGATCACGCACATCGACACGGCCGACTTCTACGGACCCGGCCACACGAACGCGCTCATCGAGGAGACGCTCTTCCCGTATCCGGAGCGCCTCCACATCGTGACCAAGGTCGGATCCCTGCGCGACGCCAAGGGCCGCTGGCCGCAGGCGCTCTCCGCGGCCGAGCTCCGCCAGGCCGTCTACGACAACCTCACGCACCTGACGCTCGACGTGCTCGACGTCGTGAACCTCCGCGTCGGCGCCTTCGACAGCCCGACCGACGGGTCCATCGAGGAGCCGTTCACCGCCCTGGCCGAGCTGCAGCGGGAGGGGCTGATCCGGCACCTCGGCGTGAGCAACGTGACGGCCGCGCAGGTGGCCGAGGCCCGCGGGATCGCGCCGATCGTGAGCGTGCAGAACCACTACAACCTCGCGCGCCGCGACGACGACGCGCTCATCGACGAGCTGGCCGCCGACGGCATCGCGTACGTGCCGTACTTCCCGCTCGGCGGGTTCTCGCCGCTGCAGTCGGAGGTGCTGGCGCGCGTCGCCGCCTCGCTCGACTCGGCGCCACTGCCGGTCGCGCTCGCCTGGCTCCTGCAGCGGTCGCCGAACGTGCTCGTCATCGCGGGCACGTCGTCGGTGGAGCACCTGCGGGAGAACGTGGCGGGAGCGCGGATCCGACTGCCCGAGGACGCGCTCGCGGAGCTGGAGGGGATCGGCGGCTGACGGCCGGCGGTGGTCGGCGCCCGCGCCACGCGGGCGGCTGACGGCCGGACGCGGCCCTCGACACGCCCCGAGTCAG
>NZ_LQXA01000056.1 GCF_001618005.1 Clavibacter tessellarius | reverse complement strand
CCCCGGCCGGCCCGCCGCCGCAGCTCGGCGCGCGCGATGCGGTCCCCGTCGCGGAGCCCCCGGAGGCCCGCCGTGAGCGGCGCCCGCGACGCGAGCAGCTGCCGGCGCCCGCCCTGCAGCAGGATCTCCCATGCCACCCGCGGCGCGTTCCGCCGCCAGGCGCGGAGGTCGGCGGTGTCGAGGTGCCGCGCGGCGAAGAGCATCCGGTTGCGGATGTTGTGGAAGTAGTAGACCGGCGACTTCGCCTGGCCCGCGGACTGCCCGGCGGCGCCCTGCGTGCCGCCCTCGGCGTGCACGGCCTCGACCTCGTCGAGCAGCGCGAGCCGCCCGCCCGCCGCGACGACCCGGTGGGACAGGTCGACGTCCTCCCAGTACAGGAAGTAGGCGTCGTCGAACCCGCCCGCCCGCTCGAACAGCGCCACGGACAGCAGCAGGCACGCGCCGCTCAGCCACGGCTCGATGCGCCGGGCCGTGCCCTCCACCCGGCGGCGGCGAGACCGGATCCGGCCGTCGTCGAGGTAGAGGTCGCTCCCGGCGGACCACAGCGACCCGTCCGGGCGGAGGATGCGCGGCGCGACCATGGCGTCGTCGTCCGCGATCGACGCGGCCAGCAGCGCGGCCACGGCGTCCGCGGCGATGAGCGCGTCGGGGTTGAGGAGCAGCACGTGGCTGCGGCCGATCGCGGAGGCCCGCGCGACCCCGCGGTTCATCCCGGTGCCGAAGCCCTCGTTGCCGTCGGGCAGCTCCAGGTGCCAGCCCTCGGCGTCCGCGAGCCGGGTGACGGCCGCGCGCTCGGCGCCGGTGCTGAGGTTGTCGACCACCACGACCGCGAGCTCCGGACGGGCGCGCGACAGGGGCGCGAGGTTCGCGGCGAGCAGGTCGTGGGAGCCGTAGTTGACGACCACGACGGCCAGCGGGGCGAGGGACGCGAACGTCATCGCGGGTCCTTCCGGGTCGGCGACCCGGGGCGCACGCGCGCCGGGGTCGCTGGGATGATGGGGGGATGAGCTCCGACGCCGTCGCCGACCCCCGCCGCACCGACGCCGAGGGGGCCGGGGCCGCCGGGGCCGCGGCCGCCGAGGACGCTGCCGCCGAGGACGCCGACGGGCCCACCGCCGGCGGGCTGCCGACGCTGGTAGTCGCGGTGCTCACCTACCGCCGGCCGCGCGACATCCGCGCCCTGCTGCCGATGCTCGTGGACGAGGCCCGCGGAGCGGCGGGCGCGACGTCGGCCGCGCGCATCGTGGTGGTCGACAACGACCCCGACGCGGGCGCCCGCGACGTCGTCGCGGAGGCGGCGGCGCAGGCCGCGTCCGCCGGCGTCGACGTCGCCTACGCGCACGAGCCGGAGCCCGGCATCTCCGCGGGCCGCAACCGCGCGCTCGACGCGGCGCCGCACGACGACCTGCTGGTCTTCATCGACGACGACGAGCGCCCGGCGCCGGGCTGGCTCGACGCCCTGCTGGCGCTGCAGCGGGAGACCGGCTGCGCGGCGGTCGCCGGGCCCGTGGAGTCGCGCTTCGAGGTGGAGCCCGACGCGTGGATCCGCGCGGGCCGCTTCTTCGAGCGCCGCCGCCCCGCGACGGGCACGGTGCTCGAGGTCGCGGCGACCAACAACATCCTCCTCGACCTCGGCCGCGTGCGCGCCTGGCGCCTCCGCTTCGACGCGGGCTTCGGCGCCACGGGTGGCGAGGACACGCTCTTCACGCGCGCGGTCGTCGCGCACGGCGGGCGGATGCTGTGGGCCGCCGACGCACGCGTGCTCGACATCGTGCCGCGCGCCCGCGTGACGCACCGCTGGGTGGTGCTCCGGGCGATGAGCAGCGGCAACAGCTGGAGCCGCACGACGCTCGCGCTCGCGGGATCCGGCCGGGAGCGCGCCGTCGCGCGGGCGACCCTCACGGCGCGCGGCGCGGTGCGGATCGCGGGCGGCCTCGCGGGCGTCGCGGCGG
>NZ_LQXA01000055.1 GCF_001618005.1 Clavibacter tessellarius | reverse complement strand
GGCCCGCCCGCCCGCGTCGCCGAGCCCGGCCCCGCTCACGACCCGCTCCGCTGCAGGGCGCCGCGCAGGTCGTCGAGGTAGCCGACGGTGAGCACCGTGAGGTCGCCGAGGCGCCGGAGGCCGGGCTCGGCCTCGGGATCGCACACGACGGCGACCACCTGCACGCCGGGCGGGAATCCCACGGCGGCGTGCCGGATCGACGCGGAGGACGCACCGGTGCCGCAGACGAGGAAGACGACGGAGACGCCCGCGACCTCGTCGGCCGCGGCGCGCGCGACCTCGACGAGGGACGCGGCGCGGTCGGTCGCGCGGATCTCCGCGAGGTCGTCGAGGAGGCGCGTCGGCGTGACGGTCGCGAGGCGGTGGAGGCGGGGCGGGCGGGACCGGGCCGCTCCCGGGCGTGCGACGCCGCGGAGGGCCCCGGCCGGCGTCGAGACGGCGGGAGCGTGATCCGCCCGCCCGCGCCCGGCCCCGCGGTCCGCGCTCGCGACCACCGACACCGAGCGGGCATCGACGATGGCGCGTGCGCCGAGGGATCCGACGACGCTCACGGCCAGCTCGAACTCCGCGTCGGCGGTGGATCCGGCGAGCGCGCCGCCCGCGCGCCCCGCCGCCGCGGTGGTCCCGCCCGCGGCCCCGGCGGCGACGGGATCCGAGCCGGTGCCCGCAGCCGCGCCCCCCGCAGCCGCCGCGGCGGCCTCCCCGTCCGGATCCCCGGCCCCGTAGTCCCTCGCGCGCAGCGACAGCGCGACCATGATGTGGCTCCGCCGGGTCTCCTCGAACCGCCGCACCATGTGCACGCCGGTCTTCGCGGTCGATCGCCAGTGGATGTGCCGCATCTCGTCGCCCGGCACGTACTCGCGCAGCGACTGGAACGACACGTCGCTATCGGCGAGGTCGCGCGTCGCCCGGCCCTCGAGGTCGCGCACGAAGCCCGTGCTGGTGCTCGGCAGGGCGAGCGTGCGCGGGTGCACGAGGAGACGGGTCGCGCGGGCCTCGGTGGACTCGCGGCGGACGAGCCCGAGCGGGTCGCCGCGGACGATGCGCGCGGGACCGAGGGCGATCACGCCGCGGCGCGTCGTGGGCACGACGAACACGTCGTCGTGCACCTGGCCGTGACCGAGGGAGGGCACGTGGATCTCGGCCAGCCCGGATCCCACGGGCACCTCGACCGTGAGCCCCACCGCCCGCCGGCGCAGCGGGTTCCGCACGGCGACCGTCGCGGGCGCGCGCTCCCCCGCGACGACGCGGTCGCGCGGGAGGCGGAGCGCGACCTCGACGCCCGCGGATCCGACGAGGTGCAGCCCCGCGAGCACCCCGAGCGCGACCGCCGTCCACGCGACCGCGACGAGCTCGCGCCAGCCGAGGGCGTACCCGGCGACGCCCGCGACGACGGCCGCGAGCGCGACGACGCGGCCGAGCGGCGTGACGACGCCGACGAGCCGCCGGAGCGCGTCCCGCGGCGGCGCGGCGGCGGCCTGCGG
>NZ_LQXA01000054.1 GCF_001618005.1 Clavibacter tessellarius | reverse complement strand
GGGGATCACGTCCGCAGCCTACGAGCCGCCGCGGGACGCGGACGCTCCGAGCCGGGCCGCGGGTCCCCGCCGGCTAGCGCGCCCGGAAGTAGTACGCATCCGCGGTCAGTCCCGGCGCCGTCGCCCAGAGGCCCTCCCCCGCGCCGTCGATCGGGATCTCGACGACCACGTTCCCGCTCGCCGTGCCCTGGGGGTCGAGCGGCTCCTCGTTGTCGGTGAAGGCCGGGGCCGGCGCGAGCGCGGAGGCGTCGGCGGCCGAGTACTGCGATCCGTCGGGCGCCAGGTACCCCAGGGCGAGCTCCGACAGCGGGTCGCCCTCGTCCGAGCCGAGGTACGTGACCGTGACGGGCACGACCGCGTACTGCATGCCCTCCGCGGGCTCCGGGTTGGACGGGTCCGCCGCGAGCACCGCGGCCGTCGCGTCGAGGACCGGCTGCCCGAGCGTGACCGACCACTCGGGCCCGTCGGCGCCCCCGCCCGTGACGGGCATGCCGATCGGCAGCGGATCCTCGGGGCTCGTCCCCCGGGCGCCCGCCGCGTCGCCGCCGGGGTCTGTGCCGGTGCCGGGGTCGGTGCCGTCGCCGGAGGTGGATCCGGGGCCAGGGGAGACGCGGGTGCCGTCCGAGGACTCGACCGCGTCCGAGACGGCGGTCACGAAAGCGAGCGTGTAGACGATCGCGAGGACGATGCCGAGCACGAACGCCACGACGCCGAGGATCAGGCCGGTCAGCGCAAGCGGCCTGCCGTCCATGCGCCGCACCAGCGAGATGATCCCGAGGGTGATCGCCGCGAGGGCCGGCACGAACGCCACGTAGTTGAGGAACGGGATGAGGGCGGCGATGACCGCCGCGATGCCCACGACGAGCGCGGCGATCGCGAGGCCCGTGCCGCCGCGCGGACGGGACGGCGGACCGCCCGGGTAGGGCGGGGTGCCGGCGGGCGGGGTGGAAGCGGGGGCGGGGGCGGATGGGGCGTAGTCGGTGGGCGGGGCGTACGCGGCGGCGGCGTAGCCGGAGGGCGGGGCGTAGCCGGAGGGCGGCGCGTGGCCGGCGGGCGGGGCGTAGCCGGAGGGCGACGCGTGGCCGGAGGGCGACGCGTGGCCGGAGGGCGACGCGTGGCCGGAGGGCGGCGCGTAGCCGGCGGGCGGGGGGCTCACCGGATCCGCCGCGGGTCCGTCCGCCCCGTCCGACGGGTCGGCGTCGTCAGGGACCCGGCCCGCCGCCGCATCCGACGTCGCCGGCTCGTCGACGCCGTCCGCCCCCGCGAGCCGCTCCGCGGCGTCCCCGTCCCCCGCGGGCTCGTGCCCCTGCTCATCCTCCGGGCGGGATCCGGGGGTGCGGTCGGCGTCGCGGTCATCGTCCATGAGTCGTTCCTAGCGGAGCCGGTGCCCCGGGCGGCAGGGCTGCGGAGCAAGCGCCCCGAAAGGGGGGCGCGCCGCGATGGCTCCGGCGATCCGCGGCCGTCACGGTCCCCGCGAGGCGGTCCGTTAACCTCGGGGGCGTGCCCCTGCCCGCGTGGACCCCCGACGGCCCCGATCTCGTGATCCACGCGGAGAACCTCGAGGCGGTCCGCGCGCTCCCCGACGGCGCCTTCCAGCTCATCTACCTGGATCCGCCGTTCAACACCGGCCGCACGCAGGAGCGGCAGAACCTCACGGTGACGCGGAGCCCGGATCCGGACCCCGACGAGGCCGCCGTCCCGGCCGCGGCCCCCGCCGACGCGACCCCCGGCGCGGCGCCGCCGGCGGCCCCCTCCCCCGAGGCGCGTCCCACCCTCGCCACCGCGAGCGTCGCGACCCCCGAGCCGGTCCGCCCGCCCGGTGCGCGCCTCGGTTTCCACGGACGCAGCTACGACAGCGTCAAGGGCATGCTCTACGGCTTCGACGACTCCTTCGCCGACTACTGGGACTTCCTCGAGCCGCGGCTGATCGAGGCGTGGCGCCTCCTGCACCCCACGGGGACGCTGTACCTGCACCTCGACTACCGCGAGGTCCACTACGCGAAGGTCGTGCTCGACGCGCTGTTCGGCCGGCGCTCGTTCCTCAACGAGATCGTGTGGGCGTACGACTACGGCGCGAAGTCCCGGCGGCGCTGGCCGGCCAAGCACGACACGATCCTCGTCTACGTGAAGGACCCGGTCCGCTACCGCTTCGACTCCGAGGGCGTGGACCGCGAGCCCTACATGGCGCCCGGCCTCGTGACGCCGGAGAAGCGCGAGCGCGGCAAGCTCCCGACGGACGTCTGGTGGCACACGATCGTCTCCCCCACCGGCCGCGAGAAGACCGGCTACGCGACCCAGAAGCCGCTCGGCGTGCTGCGCCGCATCGTGCAGGCGTCGAGCCGGCCGGGCGACTGGGTGCTCGACTTCTTCGCCGGATCCGGCACCACGGGCGCCGCCGCCCGCGAGCTCGGCCGCCGGTTCGTGCTCGTGGACGAGAACCCCCAGGCCATCGACGTGATGCGCGCCCGGCTCGAGGGCGCCGGCACGGTCTTCGTCGCGCCGGATGCGGGTCCGGTCGCCCGGAAGGCGAAGGCCCCGGACGCAGCCCCGGCGAAAGCGAAGCCGACGGCCACCGCGACGCCGACGCCGCCGCCGCGTCCCTCGGCGCCGAAGCCGGCTCCGCCGCGCACGTCCCCCGCCGCCGACTGATCGCGGGGCCCCGCGCTACCCCTGCTGCGCCAGCGCGAACGGCAGCACGCGCGTGGCGCCGGCCTTCCGCAGCAGCCGCCCGGCGACCGTGAGGGTCCACCGGGTGTCGACCAGGTCGTCGACGAGGAGCACGGGACGCGGATCCGCCGCGAGGTCGTCCGCGAGGTGCGCCGGCACCTGGAACCGCGGATGCACCCGGCCGAGCCGGTAGACGCTGTTGCCGCGCGCGGCGCCGGGGGCACCCGGATCCACCAGGTCGAGCGACCCGAGGAACGGCAGCCGGCCCACCTCGGCGATGCGCTGGGCGAGGCTCCCGACGAGCTGCGGTCGGCTCGCCGACGGCACGTGCACGACGGCGCGCGGACGCTCGGCCCAGCCCCACTCGGCGAGCACGCGGACGCAGGCCGCGACGAGCGCGTCGTCGACGGGCGCGTCGTCCGCGCCCGCGGCGAAGACCGTGCGGAGCCGCCCGCCCCAGCCGAGGTCGGTGAGGCGCGCGAGGGCGCGGCCCTCGTCGACCTGCTCGCCCGCCGCGATGGCGCCGCTGAGCGGCACGCCGACGCTCGACGCGCCCGTGGGCCAGCGAAGCCGCGGCTCGACGGGCAGCCCGACGCGGTCGAGCGCCTGCGACGCGGTGGCCGACGCCTGCTGATCCAGCGACGCCGGGTACCACGCGCCCGCGCACCGGTCGCAGCGCCCGCACGGCGCCGCGGTGTCGTCGTCGAGCTGGCGCTGGAGGAACTCCATGCGGCAGCCGAGGGTGGTCTCGTAGTCGAGCATGGCCTGCTGCTCCCGCACGCGCGCCGCCGCGACCTGCTCGTACCGGGCGCGGTCGTAGACCCACGGGACGCCCGTGGCGGACCAGCCCGACGTGTCCCGACGCACGGCGCCGTCGACGTCGAGCACCTTGAGGAGGAGGTCGAGCCGGCTGCGCGAGAGCGACACCCGCGACTCGAGCGCCGGCACCGACAGCGGACGGTCGCTCTCGCCGAGCGCCTGGATGACGGACGCGGCCTGCTGCTCGTCCGGCATGGACGCCGTGGCGAAGTACTGCCAGATGTCCGGATCCTCGCGGCCGGGCAGGAGCAGCACGTCGGCGTCGGCGGACCCGCGGCCCGCGCGGCCGACCTGCTGGTAGTAGGAGACGGGCGACGACGGCGCCCCGAGGTGCACGACGAACCCGAGGTCGGGCTTGTCGAAGCCCATGCCGAGCGCGCTGGTGGCGACGAGCGCCTTGACCTCGTTGCGCTGGAGCTCGCCCTCCGCCTGCTCGCGGTCGGCCGGATCGTCGCGCCCCGTGTACGCCTTCACCGCGTGCCCGGCGTCGCGCAGCAGCCGCGCCGTGTCCTGCGCCGCGGACACCGTGAGCGCGTAGATGATGCCGCTGCCGGGCAGCTCGTCGAGGTGGCTGAGCAGCCAGCCGAGCCGGTCGCGGCTGTTCTCGAGCCGCAGCACGCCGAGGCGGAGCGAGCGCCGCGCGAGCGGCCCGCGGATGGTGACCACGGGCACGCGCTCGGTCTCGACGGCGCCGCCGCCGGTGGATCCGACGCTCAGCTGCTCCTCCACGTCGGCCACCACGCGCGAGTTCGCCGTGGCGGTGGTGGCGAGCACGGGCACGCGCTCGTCGACGGAGGAGATGAGGTCGCGCAGGCGCCGGTAGTCGGGCCGGAAGTCGTGGCCCCAGTCGGAGATGCAGTGCGCCTCGTCGACCACCAGGAGGCCGAGCCGGGCACGGAGGGCCGGGAGCTGCTCGTCGCGGAAGCGCGGGTTGTTGAGGCGCTCGGGCGAGACGAGCAGGAGGTCGACCTCGTCGGCGTCGAGCGCGCGCAGCAGGTCGTCCCACTCGTGGGCGTTGCTGGAGTTCATGGCGACCGCGCGGACCCCGGCCCGACGGGCGGCGGCGACCTGGTCGCGCATGAGCGCGAGGAGCGGTGAGACGAGGAGCGTGGGCCCGAGGCCCTGCTGGCGGAGGAGCAGGGTCGCGACGAAGTAGACCGCCGACTTGCCCCATCCGGTGCGCTGCACGACGAGGGCGCGGGACCGGTCCTGCACGAGCGCCTCGATGGCCTCGAACTGGCCGTCGTGGAAGTCGGCGCCCGCGACGCCGACCAGCCGGGACAGGTGCTCCCGGGCGGCGGACCGGAGGTCGGAGAGCGCGGCGGAGGAGGACGGCGTGGCGGTGTCGGGCATGGGGCCATGCTCCCATCCGCCCCCGACCGGGCCCTCCCCGGCGACCCCGCGGAGGGAGAGCGCGCCGGCGCGCGACCTGGGGAGGGACTACCGCTCGGGCGAGGACCCGGGCTCGATGGCGCGCGACGGCCGGGCGGGACCCTGGGCCCGCGCGGCCTGCACCGCCTGCTCGGCCTGGAGCTGCCGCAGCCGCGCGATCCGGGCGTAGTGCCGCTCCTCCTCCTCGAGGTCGGCGAGCTGCTGCTCCGTGCTGCGCACGCGCAGGTCGACCGCCATGGCCGCGCGCTCGTAGGCGGCGCTCCGGTCCGGCGGTCCGACGGGCTCGCGCCGGGCGTCCCAGTCGTGGCCGACGCAGAACCACACGATGCTGCCGATGAGCGGCAGGAAGACGATGAGCAGGATCCAGACGAGCTTCGGCAGGTGCTTCACCTGGTCGTCCGGTCGCGTGATGAGGTCGACGAGCGCGCACACGGCGACGAGGAGGGGGAGCAGCCCGAAGAGGATCACGGTCAGGCAGCCTAGGTGCGGAGCCGTGCCCGACGGAAGGGCCTTGCACGATCGCGACGGAGGGCCCCGCACCCCCGCGATTCGCTCAGTGGACACGGACCGCGCATCTGCCAGCCATCCAGGAGCCGCCGGTCCTACATTGCAGTCGAGGGCCGCATCCGGTGGCCTCAGTGAGGAGGAGATCATGGGTCTCGACGACAAGATCAAGAACGCTGCTCAGGACATCGCGGGCAAGGCCAAGGAGGCGCTCGGCGACCACAAGGGCGACGACAGCCTCAAGGCCGAGGGCCAGAAGGACCAGGCCGCCGCGTCCGCGAAGAAGGCGGGCGAGGACGTCAAGGACGTCTTCAAGTAGACCCTCACCGGTCTCGGACGGAGGCGGCGATCCCCACGGGATCGCCGCCTCCGTCATGTGCGGGACGGGACGCCTCAGGCCCGCGCCGGCGCTCCCGCCGCCTCGGCGATCCGCTGCACCAGCTCCGCGTCGAGCACCGCGACCTCCTCGCCGTCGTCCGCCGCGTGCGCGCGCACCACGACGGAGACGACGCCGCCCGCCGGGTCGACGTCGACCACGAGGAAGCCGGATCCGCGCACGATGCGCTCCGTGCCCGGCGTGGCCGCCACGTCCGTCTCGTTCGCGACGCCCGGCGCGACGAGCACCGGCACGCCCGCGAGCGAACCCACGATGTGGTGGTGGTAGTGCCCCGAGAGGATCACCCGCACGTCGCTCCCCCGCACGATCTCCGCGAGCCGGCCCGGGTCCTGCAGCGCGAGCGACTCGTGCAGCGTCGTGGGCGCGGGCACCGGCGGGTGGTGGAGCACGAGGACCGTGCCGCGCTCGGACGGCGTGGCGAGCAGCTCGCGGAGCGCGTCGAGCTGCTGCTCGCGGAGGGCGCCGTAGCCCTTGCCGGGCACCGAGGTGTCGAGGGTCGCGATGCGCCAGCCGTCGACGATCGTCACGCCGTCGACGGGCGGGACGGCGGCGGGATCGCGCCCGTCGTCGGTGCCCGGGCTGCCATGTCCGTCGCCGAGCACGAGGCGGAAGGCCGAGCGCACGTCGTGGTTGCCGGGCGAGAGGACGACGGCGGCGCCGCGCGACGCGGCCCACGGATCCAGCCGCTCGCGCAGGAGCGCGTACGACTCCGGGGTGCCGTCCTCCGAGAGGTCGCCGGAGCCGACGAGGAGCCGCACGTCGGGCACGCGGTCGGCCGCGGCGAGCACGCGGTCGAGCGCGGCGGCCGTGTCGACGACGCCCTGATGGAGGCCGCCGTCGCGGAGGAGGTGGGTGTCGCTGAGGTGGACGAGGCGCAGGGATCCGGTGGGCAGTGCGTGCATGCCACGACCCTACGAGGGCGGGCCGACACCGCGGCGCACGGCGGGCGGACATCCGGTGACGGCGTCCCGCGGGCCCGGCCGGCGCGCATGCCCCGGCGGTAGCCTCGTCCCACGACGAGAGGGAACCCCATGGCGACGCGCGACGAGATGGACTGCTGGCTCACCGACATGGACGGCGTGCTCGTGCACGAGAACCAGGCCCTGCCCGGCGCGGCGGCCCTCATCCAGCAGTGGCAGGACCAGGGCAAGCCCTTCCTCGTGCTGACGAACAACAGCATCTTCACGCCGCGCGACCTCTCCGCCCGGCTCCGCGCGTCGGGCCTGCACGTGCCCGAGTCGGCGATCTGGACCTCGGCCCTCGCGACGGCTGCGTTCCTCGAGCAGCAGATGCCCGGCGGATCCGCGTTCGTCATCGGCGAGGCCGGGCTCACGACGGCGCTGCACGAGGCGGGCTTCATCATGACCGACACGCAGCCCGACTTCGTGGTCATCGGCGAGACGCGCAACTACTCGTTCGAGGCGATCACGCGGGCGATCCGCCTCATCAACGGCGGCGCGCGCTACATCGCGACGAACCCCGACGCGACCGGCCCGAGCGCCGAGGGCGTGCTGCCCGCGACGGGCGCGGTGCTCGCGCTCATCTCGAAGGCCACGGGCAAGGAGCCGTACATCGTCGGCAAGCCGAACCCGATGATGTTCCGCTCGGCGCTCAACAAGATCGGCGCGCACTCCGAGAGCACCGGGATGATCGGCGACCGGATGGACACCGACATCATCGCGGGCATCGAGGCGGGGCTCCACACCGTGCTCGTGCTCACGGGCATCAGCGACCGGGCCGAGATCGAGCGCTACCCGTTCCGGCCCGACGAGGTGCTGTCGGGCGTCACGGAGCTGCTCGATCCGGAGCCGGTCGAGTCCGAGCTCTGATGCGCCGTCGCTGATCCGCCCGGCCGCGCCCCCTCCCCGGCACCCCGCGAGGCGAGCAGCGCCCGGATGCCGCGGGAGCGCAGCATCGCGAGCCCCACGAGCACCTCGCCGAGGCCGCCCGCGATCACGACCACCCGCAGCGCCGTCTCCTGCCCGAGCGGGTGCAGCGCGACCGTGAGCGCGCCGCCGAGGAGCACGGCGGGCGGGTAGAGGCCCTGGCCGAGGAGCTTCTTCGCGCCGAGGATCGCGCCCTGCCGGGCGGGCGGCGTGCGCTCCTGCCAGACGGCGGTGAGCGGCGCGCCCTGCACCTGGAGCGCGACGTTGCGGATGACGGCCGCGGCGATCCACACCCCGAGGAGCGCGGTCGACGCCAGTCCGACGCGACCGACGAGTCCCAGCACCACGGCCGCGCCCGCGATGGCGGCGAGCCGCGGGATCCGGTCGCCCCGGGCGGCCACGAGCGCGGCGCCGACGAGGAGCCCGGCGGATCCGGCGACGCTGAAGGCCGCGAGGCTCGCGCCGGAGCCGATGCCGCGCGCCCCGAGGAGCAGCACGTACGCGGTCGTGGCGGAGGCGGCGATCCCGTTGGCGAGGTTGAGCGCGCCGAAGCCGAGCTGGAGGCGGCGGAGGCCGGGGTGCCGGAGGATCCACGCGATGCCGTCGCGCGCGCCGCGGAACGGGTTCGCGACCCGGCGGTCCGGGGGCGCGTCCCAGCGCACCACGAGCAGCGCGGCGACGCAGCCGAGCGAGGTCACGGCGTCGACGAGGAACACGGCCGACGGGGCCACGGTCGCGGAGAGCGCGGCCCCGAGGACCGGTGCGAGCAGCGTCGGCCCGTCCTGGAGCAGCGACGTGACGCCGTTGATCCGGGTGAGGTCGGCCTCCTGCCGCATCCGCCGCACGCTCGCCGTGAGGGTCAGCGCGAGGGTCGACGACGCGAGCGCCGAGAGGAGCGTGAGCGGGTAGACGACGGCGAGCAGCCGGCCGGGACCCGCCGCCGAGACCGCCGCCATGCCCACGGAGGCGGCCGCGAGCACCGCGTTGCTCGCGAGGGCCGCGCGCCGATGGCCGACCCGGTCGGCGGCCCAGCCGGTGAGCGGCGCGCAGTAGATGGAGGCGACCGTGGCGACGACCGTGAGCGCCGACAGGGCCAGCGCGCTGCCGGTCTCGGCGAACACCTGGAGCGTGAGCGCGAACGACGCCGCGCTCGCTCCGAGGGAGGAGACCGCCTGCGCGCCCCAGAGGAGGAGGAACGCGCGGCTGCCGGGTCGCACGGGAGACGCCATCCGATCCCCCGCCCGCCGCTCGTCCGTGCGGCGGCCTGCGCGCACGGGGTGTCGAGGATAGGGCGGGGCGCGGATCCGGCGGCGTCACCATCCCCACGCGCGACGAGCGCGCGGCAGGCGGCAGGCGGCAGGCGCACCCGAGGCGCACCGCAGGCGGCAGGCGCGCGGCAGCCGGCCCGACCGGCTAGGGGATGACGGGCGGCTGCGGGACGCCGATGCTGCCGGCGAAGGTGCCGCCGCCGGCGCGCGAGACGAAGCAGTAGGCGTCGCGGTCGCCGGCCGTCCACTCCTCCTGCGTGATGGGGTACGCCGACTGGTACTGCACGTCCGCGTAGGCGCGGGCCGCGCGGTAGTCGATCACGGTGTCGGCGATGCAGAGCCCGTCGGCGGAGTCCCGCACGGCGTCCTCGCCGGGGAACGCGTCGCCGGTCTGGGGCAGCGCGACGCGGGCGACCATCTGCGCGTGGTGCTCGGATCCGCAGTCCACGACCGTGAACTCCTCCTCCCACGGCGTCGTGTACGGCTCGAGGCACTCGCCGCCGAGCAGCGCGTCCCAGGCCCGCACGCCGGCGGCGGCCGGGCCCTGCACGGGATCCGTCGGGGTCGGGGTCGGCGACGGCGTCGGGGTCTCCTCGGCGGCGGCCGTCGCGGTCGCCACGGGGGCGGCGTCGGAGGACGCGGCGGATCCCAGCCGCTGGCCCAGGAGGAAGAGGACGACGAGGAGGAGCACCAGCAGGATCGCGCCGCCGACCCAGAGGGCCGTGCGACGGGGGCCGCGGGGTCCGGTCGCGCCCCGGGGCGGGGACGCGGGCGACGCGGCGCGTGAGTCGTCGCGGACGGGCGCGCGGGG
>NZ_LQXA01000053.1 GCF_001618005.1 Clavibacter tessellarius | reverse complement strand
GGGGCACGCGCGCGGCTCGCCCGCACGGGCGGCTGCCCCTCGGCCGCATCCGGGGCGGACCCCTCGGACGGCGCGGCGACGGCGGCGGACGCGTCGACGCTGGCGTCGTCCGTCGGGGCGCCCGCGGGTGCGGAGGCGGCGGCGCTCGCGCGGCGGGAGCGTCGGACGACCGGCGCCTCCGTCTCGTCGGGCGTGGACGGGGTGGTCTCGTTCTCGTTCAGGGTTCGGCCCTTCGCTTCGGAGGCGGCGGACGCACCGCTCGCCTCGGGGGTCGCGGCACCGGGGAGGACGGACGCGCCGTCGGTCCCCTCGGTCGCGGTCGGCTCGGCACGGCGGCCCGTGAGCCGCTCGAAGAGGCGCGGGCGCCTCCTGCCGGTGTTCTCGTCTCTCTCCACCATCTCTGGTGCACTCCTCAGCCGGGCGGTACGGCCGCGCCGTACCCCGGTAGCTCTCCGAGTGGATCCCCGCGTTCGCGGTTCTCCGTCGATCCTTGGTCTGCGACGACCGGCCCGAGGCTTCGGTCGTGCGCACTGGTACGGAACTGGCTATCCGCCGCCGGACGTGCCTGGCGGCCCGGGTCTGCCCCGGGAAAGACTCTTCATGGCGGTCGACCCGCGCGGCGGGACGACCTGCCTGCCAGTATCGCACGCCGACGTCCACCCGGCCGTCAGGGTCGGGGCCCGCCGGTCTGCCATGATCACCGCATGACCGCGACCCGGGCCCCCGTGCACACCCGCTCCCTGGCCCTCCTGCTGGTCGTGACGGGAGTCGTCGGGTGGATCGGGGCGTTCGTCCTCGTGCTCGACCGCCTCCACCTGTTGGAGAACCCGGGCGCGTCGCTGTCCTGCGACGTCAACCCGTTCATCTCCTGCGCCACGGTCATCCAGTCGCCGCAGGGGTCGCTGTTCGGCTTCCCGAACCCGCTCATCGGCGTGGCCGCGTTCGTCGTGCCCGTGGTGATCGGCATGGCCCTGCTGGCGGGTGCGCGGTTCGCGAGGTGGTTCTGGACCCTGTTCGCGATGGGCACGTTCGCGGGCTGGGTGTTCGTCACCTGGCTCTTCACGCAGAGCGTCTTCGTCATCGGCGCGCTCTGCCCCTACTGCCTGCTGGTGTGGAGCGCCATGATCCCGCTGTGGTGGGGCACGCTGTCGGCCACCGCCCGCGCCGGGCTGCTGCCGCTGCCCGCGGGGATCCGCCGAGCCGCCGACGCGGTGGCGCCGTACACGTGGGCGATCGTCGTGCTCAACTACGCGATCATCGTCGTCGCGATCATCGCGACGTTCCCCGCGCTGATCCCCACGCTCCTCGGCTGAGGCGCCGGGACGACGAGAGGGGCCGACCGGATCGCCCGTCGGCCCCTCTCGTCGTGTCGGGAGCTAGAACCAGAGGGCGAGCTCGCGCTCGGCCGACTCGGGCGCGTCGCTGCCGTGCACGAGGTTCTGCGCGACGGCGAGGCCCCAGTCGCGGCCGAGGTCGCCGCGGATCGTGCCGGGCGCGGCGCCCGTCGGGTCGGTCGTGCCGGCGAGCGACCGGAAGCCCTCGATGACGCGGTTCCCGGCGACGCGCACGGCGACCACCGGGCCCGACTCCATGAACGCGACGAGCGGCTCGTAGAACGGCTTGCCCTGGTGCTCCTCGTAGTGCTGCTCGAGCAGCGCGCGGTCGGCCCGCACCATGCGCAGGTCGACGATCCGGTAGCCCTTGGCCTCGATGCGGCGGAGGATCTCGCCGGTGAGGCCGCGGGCGACGCCGTCGGGCTTGACGAGGACGAGGGTCTCCTGGTCGGGAGCGGTCATGGGTTCCTCCTACGGGGTGGGAGCCGGCGGCTCGGTGGTGGGTCGGTGGTCGGTGGGGCGGTCGTCGGCATCCGGTACGTCGGCGGATCGCGCGGCCCGCTGCTCGTCGAGCATGGCCTGCTCCCATGCGCCGCGGGCGGCGGCCTTCTCGCGGTCGATGCGGGCGCCCTGCACCATCGCGTAGACCCACAGGAGCAGGAAGAAGCCGCCGACCGCGAACATGGCGGGCAGCACGAAGCCGGTGAGCACGACGAGGACCTGCACGACCCAGCCCGCCCGCACGCCGAGCGCCGTGCGGAGCGAGCCGACCACCGCGAGCATCGCGAGGACGAGCAGCGCGCCGCCGCCGAGCGCGGGCAGCGCGGGCACCGCCTGGAGCCCGAAGGCGACGAGGCTGGCGAGGAAGACGACGATGACCTGGAAGCCCATGACGATGGACCCGAGGATCTCGACCGTCGTCCGGGGCGGGCGGGGTCGCCGGGTGCGGGCCGGTCGGCCGTCGGTGCTCACGCGGTCTTCCAGCCCTCGCCGCGCGCGTGCTCGATGGTCTCGCCCACGAGGAGGATGGAGCCGGTGACGAGCGCCGCGCCCTTCTCGGTCTCGCCCGCGGAGTCGCGCGCGTCGTCGAGGGCGGTCCGGAGGTCGGGCTCGACCGTGACGCGGTCGCGGCCGACGACGCCCACCACGATCCGGGCGAGCTCGTCGGGATCCACCGACCGCTCCGACGCGGAGCGCGTGACGATGAAGTGGTCCACGACGGGCGCGAGCTCCCGCACGATGCCCTCCGCGTCCTTGTCGGCGAGCACGCCGATCACCGCGGTCACGCGGTCGAACGTGAAGTAGACGGGCAGCGCGGCCGCGAGCGACGCGGCGCCCGCCGGGTTGTGCGCGGCGTCGACGAGCACGGTCGGCTCGGTGCCGACGACCTGCAGGCGGCCCGGGCTCGTCACGGTGGCGAGGCCCTCGGCGAGCACGTCCTCGTGGATGGCGTGGTCGCCGCCGCCCAGGAACGACTCGACCGCGGCGATCGCGACCGCGGCGTTCTGCGCCTGGTGCGCGCCGAAGAGCGGCAGGAAGACGTCCCGGTAGGTGCCCGCGAGCCCCTGCACGCTGATGACCTGGCCGCCGACCGCGAGCGTCGTGTCGAGGAGGCGGAACCGCTCCCCCTCCATGGACCAGGTGGACTCGGTGAGCTCGGCCGCGCGCGTGAGCTCGGCGACCACCTCGGGCGCCTGGGCGCTCGAGACGACGTCCGACGCCGGCTTCACGATGCCGGACTTGGTGCGCGCGATCTCCGCGACGGTGGATCCCAGACGCTGCGTGTGGTCGAGCGACACGGGCGTGAAGACCGCGACCTCGCCGTCGGCGACGTTGGTGGAATCCCACTCGCCGCCCATGCCGACCTCGACCACGGCGACGTCCACGGGGGCGTCCGCGAAGGACGCGAACGCGAGCACGGTGAGCGCCTCGAAGAACGTGACGGGCTGCTCCCCCGCGGCCACGAGCTCCCGGTCGACGAGGTCGATGAACGGCTCGACGTCGGCCCAGTTGCGGCTGAGGGCCTCGTCGGTGATCGGCTCGCCGTCTATCACGATGCGCTCGTTGACCCGCACCAGGTGCGGGCTCGTGAACAGGCCCGTGCGGAGGCCGGCGGCGCGCAGGATGCTCTCGGCCATCCGGCTCGTGGACGTCTTCCCGTTGGTGCCCGTGACGTGGACGATCTTGTAGGCGCGGTGCACGTCGCCGAGCAGCTCGACGACGCGGCGGGTGGCGGTGAGGCGCGGCTGCGGCGCCTGTTCGCCGACGCGGGCGAGGAGCGCCTGGTAGACCTGCTCCCCCTCGCGCTCGAAGTAGTTCTCGTCGTCGACCTCGCGGCCGGCGACGATCGAGCGCTCGGCCTCGCGGCGGAGCTCGGCCGCGTCGTCGGCGAAGAGCTGGTCGTCGCTCAGGCCGTCGACGTCGGGGTCGAGGGCGCGCGCGGCCGCGTCGACGCCCTCGTCCGTCTCGGGCTCGAAGTCGTCGTCGCGGCGGACGTCGTCTGCGTCGTCGTCGAAGGGCGTCCCGCCCCGCTGGTCGCTCATGCTCGCTCCACCTCGATGTCCAGGGGCGATCCGCCGCCGACGACGATGCCGGACGCCGTCGCCTCGGCGTCCGCGTCGATCCGCAGCGCCACCGCCAGGGTCTCACGCGCGATGAGGTCGCGGAACCGCTCGGCGGCCTCGGCGCCCGCCGCATCGAGCCGGATCACGAGGGCGATGCGGTCGCTCACGTCGAGCCCCGCGCCCTTCCGCGCGTCCTGCACGTTCCGCACCACGTCGCGCGCGAGACCCTCGGCCTCGAGCTCGGGGGTGAGCGCGGTGTCGAGCAGCAGGAAGCCGCCGCCCGGCAGGAGCGCGAGCGCCTGGTCGGCGCGGTCTCCGGCCACCTCCAGCACGAGCTCGTACTCGCCGGCGACGAGCGGCACGCCGCCCGCGACGACCTCGCCGTCCGCCTCGGTCCAGTCGCCGGAGCGGGCCGCCTGGATCACCTGCTGCACGCCCTTGCCGAGGCGGGGCCCCGCGACGCGCGCGTTCACGGTGAGGCGGCGCGTGATGCCGGCGTCGGCCGCGCTCGTGGGGGTCAGCTCCTCGACGGCGACGGCCTTGACGTTGAGCTCGTCGCGGAGGATGTCCTCGAAGCGGGCGAGCCCGTCCGCGTCGTCGCTCACGACCGTGAGGCGCGCGAGCGGCTGCCGGACGCGGAGGCCCGACTGCTTGCGGAGCGACAGCGCGGTCGACGCGACCTGGCGCACCCGGTCCATCACCTCCACGAGGCGGTCGTCGGCGGGCAGGTCGTCGGGCTCCGGCCAGTCCTCGAGGTGCACGCTGCGGCCGCCCGTGAGGTCCTTCCAGATGCGCTCGGAGACGAGCGGCAGGAGCGGCGCCGCCACGCGCGTCACGGTCTCGAGGACCGTGTGGAGCGTGTCGAACGCCTGCGTGCCGGTGACGGTGCCGTCCGACTGCGACTCGACGCCCGCCCAGAACCGGTCGCGACTGCGGCGCACGTACCAGTTGGTGAGCACGTCGGCGAAGTCGCGGAGGGACGCGGCGGCGAGGGTCGAGTCGAGCGCGGTCATGTGCTCGGTGACCTCGGTGACGAGGCGGCGCGTGCGGGCGAGGATGTAGCGGTCCAGGACGTCGTCGCTCGTCGTGTCGCGCCTGGCCTCGTAGCCGCCGGGCTGCGCGGAGTTCGCGTAGAGCGAGAAGAAGTACCACGTGCTCCAGAGCGGGAGCAGCACCTGGCGGACGCCCTCGCGGATGCCCTCCTCGGTGACCACGAGGTTGCCGCCGCGGAGCACGGGGCTCGCGAGGAGGAACCAGCGCATGGCGTCGGATCCGTCGCGGTCGAACACCTCGTTGACGTCCGGGTAGTTGCGGAGCGACTTCGACATCTTCTGCCCGTCGTTGCCGAGGACGATGCCGTGGCTGACGACGCTGGAGAACGCCGGCCGCTCGAACAGCGCGGTCGACAGCGCGTGCAGGGTGTAGAACCACCCGCGGGTCTGGCCGATGTACTCGACGATGAAGTCCGCCGGACTGTGCTCGTCGAACCACTCGCGGTTCTCGAACGGGTAGTGCACCTGCGCGAAGGGCATGGATCCGGAGTCGAACCAGACGTCGAGCACGTCCTCGATGCGGCGCATGGTGCTCCTCCCCGTCGGGTCGTCGGGGTTCGGGCGGGTGAGCTCGTCGATGAACGGGCGGTGCAGGTCGGTCGGGCGCACGCCGAAGTCGGCCTCGAGCTCGTCGAGGCTGCCGTACACGTCGACGCGCGGGTACGCGGGGTCGTCGCTCTTCCACACCGGGATGGGGCTTCCCCAGAACCGGTTGCGGCTGATCGACCAGTCGCGCGCGTTGCCGATCCACTTGCCGAACTGGCCGTCCTTGACGTTCTCGGGCGTCCACGTGATGTCCTGGTTGAGGCGCACCATGTCGTCGCGGAAGTCGGTGACGCGCACGAACCAGCTGGAGACCGCCTTGTAGATGAGCGGGTTCTTGCAGCGCCAGCAGTGCGGGTAGGAGTGCTCGTAGCTGGCCTGGCGGATGAGGCGGCCCTGCGCCTTGAGCATGCGCGTGAGCGTCTTGCCCGCATCCGACCACAGCTCGCCGGCGACCTCGGGCACGGTGTCGACGAAGCGGCCGCCCTCGTCGAGCGACAGGATCACGGGGATGCCGGCCGCGGCGCAGACCTGCTGGTCCTCCTCGCCGTAGGCCGGGGCCTGGTGGACGATGCCGGTGCCGTCGGTGGTCGTGACGTAGTCGGCGACGAGCACCTGCCAGGCGTTCTCCGTGCCGAAGCGCTCCGTGTCGGCGTAGAAGTCCCAGAGGCGGTCGTAGGCGACGCCCTCGAGCTGGCGGCCGAGCACGGTGCGGGAGACGGCGGCGCGGGCCTCGTCGGCGGATGCGTAGCCGAGGTCCTTGGCGTAGTTCCCCACCAGGTCCTGGGCGATGAGGTACTCGGATCCGAGCACCTCGGCGGCGAGCTGCACCGACGACTCCCGGGGCAGCGCGTCCGGCGCCTCGGCGTCGGGCGTCCCCGCGGGCCCGGCGGGCACGACGGCGTAGGCGATGTCCGGCCCGACCGCGAGCGCCATGTTGGTGGGCAGGGTCCAGGGCGTGGTCGTCCAGGCGAGCGCGCGCACGGCCGTGAGGCCGAGCGACTCCGCCTTGGCGCCCACGAGCGGGAACGTGACGGTGACCGACTGGTCCTGGCGCATGCGGTAGACGTCGTCGTCCATCCGCAGCTCGTGGTTGCTCAGCGGCGTCTGGTCGTGCCAGCAGTACGGCAGCACGCGGAACCCCTCGTAGGCGAGGCCCTTCTCGTGCAGCTGCTTGAAGGCCCAGATGACCGACTCCATGAAGTCGACGTCGAGCGTCTTGTAGTCGTCCTCGAAGTCGACCCAGCGCGCGGAGCGGGTGACGTACTCCTCCCACTCGCCCGTGTACTCGAGCACCGAGCGGCGGGCGACGGCGTTGAACTCCTCGACGCCCATCTGCTCGATCTCGCTCTTCTCGGTGATGCCGAGCTGGCGCATCGCCTCGAGCTCGGCGGGGAGGCCGTGCGTGTCCCAGCCGAAGCGGCGGTGGACCTGCTTGCCGCGCATGGTCTGGAAGCGCGGGAAGGCGTCCTTGGCGTAGCCGGTGAGGAGGTGCCCGTAGTGCGGCAGCCCGTTGGCGAAGGGCGGACCGTCGTAGAAGACCCACTCGTCGCATCCCTCGCGCCGCTCGACGGAGGCGCGGAAGGTGTCGTCGCGCTTCCAGAACGCGAGGATCCCCTTCTCGACGTCGGGGAAGCGCGGACTGGCGGCCACCTGGTCGGGCGCGGTCGGGTCGTCGGGGACGGGACGGGGGTAGGTCATGGCATCTCCTGCGGCGATGGGGATCTCCGCGAGGACGCCCGGATGCCGTGTGCGGATCCCGAGCGCGGTACCACCCCGCTTGCCGCGCATGGCGCGACCGCTCTCCAGAGGCGATGACGGACCCGACCCGTTCGGTTCTACCTTCCCCGCCGACGTGCCCGCGGGGCTCTCTTCCGAAGGCTCCCCGGTGATGGCCGGATCGATGCCTGTGCCCCCATGCTAGCGCGCCCGGGCGGCGGATCCGGCGGCTCAGCCGCCGAGCTGGGACCGGTACGCGTCGGCGCGCCACGGGAGCTCGAGCACGTCGCGCCCCGCCGTGTCCGGGTGGCCGGCCAGGAGCGTCCGGATGTCGTCGAGGAGGCGGGCGCGCGCGTCCTCGGGCAGCGTGCTGACGACGCTGATGGACCCGGCGAACGCCACCGCGTCCTCCGGCGACAGGCGCTGGACGTGCGGGAAGGACGCGTGCTCGACCGGGCCGAAGCCGGGGAACGGGCCGGGCTCGGGGGCGGTGTTGGAGGAACGCGACCCCGCCGGGTGCAGCAGGGCGTCGAACTCGCGGACCCAGTCGACCTCCGTGTCCAGGTTGTTCCACACGATGCCGAGGCGCCCGCCGGGTCGGAGGACGCGGGCGCACTCGCGCGCCGCCTCGCCCGCGTCCATCCAGTGCCACGCCTGCGCGACGAGGACCGCGTCCTCCTCGCCGTCGCCCAGGGGGATCGCCTCGCCGCTGCCCGCGCGGACGTCGACGTCGGGGGCGGATGCGGCGAGCACCCGGCGCATCCCGGCGTCGGGCTCCACCGCGGTGACGGCGAGGCCGCGGGCGGCGAGGAGCCGGGTGAGCTTGCCGGTGCCGGCGCCCAGGTCGACGACGCGGCGGGAGCCCGCGGGGAGCATCCAGTCGACGGCCTCGTCGGGGTACCCGGGCCGCACGCGGTCGTACTGGTCGGCGACCGCGCCGAACGAGGAGGCGAGGTCGGAGCGGGCGGGCGTGCCGGGGGCGTCGGAGGTCATGCGGACATCCTGGCCTCGGCACGGGCACGCGGCGCGGCGGTTCCCACCGCCGCGCCGCGGCGCACGCGTCAGCCGAGCCGCGCCGTGGTGCGCTGGAGCCGCATCGGGTCGAGGGCGATGCCCGGGACCGTCGCCGTGCGCCCGGTGACGTCCGTGACGCGCACCGTGTACGGCCCGGCGCCGAGACCCGACGAGGCGAGCCAGTAGCCGTAGGTCGTCCGCGACAGCGGGACCCAGTTCGTGCCGACCCGGACCTCGACCGAGCGGAGCTCCGTCCCCGCGTCGACGACCTGGATCGCCGCCCAGTACGCCGACGACCCCTCCTTCAGGCGGAACGCGAGCGGCGGGACCGTCGGCGCCGCGACGGGCGCGTAGGAGATGGGGATGATGCCGGCGTCGTAGTCGCCGATGGCGCGGAACGCCTCCTCGCTCAGGTCGAGGTGCCCGTGCTCGCACTCGGGGCACTGGTCCGCGACCTCGACGCGCACCGTCCCCTTCGGGCCGGTGACGTCGAGGTAGGTGCCGCACGCGGCGCTGCCGGCGTAGTCGTCCGGGCCGACCGCGACGTAGAGGCGGTTCGCGGGGATGGCGGGGAGCGAGCAGTTGCCGTTCGTCGGGTTGCCGTCCGGGCCGAGCGAGTAGTGCGTGGCGCGGCCGGATGCGGCGACGACGGCTTCCGCGGATCCCGCGGGCGCGACCGCCGAGAGCCCGGCGATCGCGACGAGCAGGGCGAGCAGGGCGGGGAGGGCCCGGAGGCGGCGGGCACGGCCGGGATGCCACCGGGTGCCCTCCCGTCGCGGGCGGTCGGCGAGGGCGTGGATGAGGTGCATGGCGTCTCTTCTCATCTCGAGGGAGCGGCGCGGTCGCGCCGCGCGGCCAGGGTAGGACCGCACCCTCCCGTCGCGGAAGGGCCGCGGCCGACGCCGTCTGCTCGTTCGCCGGCAGGACGCGCGGCGTTCAGCTGGCGGCGACGGCGACGGAGGCCGCGAGAGCCGGGCGGAGCGGGTCCAGCGCGCGGCGCACCGCGTCCTCCAGCGGACCCCGGCCGACCCCGTCGGCGGCCCAGGCCATGACGGCGGCGGCCGTGGCCGCGGCGACGACGGACGCCGCCACGCGCACGGGGCCGTCCGACGCGCGTCGGCCGGTCGCCCGGGCGAGGGCCTGGGCGACCGGATCCACGAGCGGCGCGGCCCGCGCGACGCCCTCCCCCGCGACGTCGGCGCCGAGCCCCATGACCTCGTGCTGCGTGAGCGCGAGCGGCAGCCACCCCTCGCCCCGGCTCCGGGCGGCCGTGGCGATCGCCTCGACCACCGCGTCGACAGGGGCCCCGCCAGCACCCGTCGCGATCGCCTCGACCACCGCGTCGACAGGGGCCCCGCCAGCACCGACGCCGGCGACCGCCGCGCCCGCCTCGCGCAGGGTGTCATCGAGGCCCGCCCAGAGCAGGTCGGCCTTGGAGGCGAAGTAGTTGAAGAAGGTCGCGCGGCTGACCCCGGCACGCTGGGCGATCTGCTCCACGGTGGTCGCCGCGTACGTGTGCTCGAGGAAGAGCTCGGCGGCCGCCTCCTCCAGGGTCGCGCGCGACGAGCGGCGCGGGCGGCCGGCGGGACGGGCGGAGGTCATGCGCCCATCCTCGCGCACCGGCGTCGGCGGCCTCGCGTATTGTTGGACGCGGTACAGAAACCACCCGCACCAGCGCCCGTCGGCGCGCACATCGGAAGCACCCATGATCCCCACCCCGCGCGCCCGCGCCCTCGCGGGTCTCGGCGCCCTCGCCGCGACCGCCCTCGTCCTCACCGGCTGCACGACCGGCACCCCCGAAGCGTCCACGACCCCGGTCTCCGGCGGCACCCTCGTCTACGCCTCCGGCGACGCGGAGCCCGACTGCCTCGATCCGCACGTCGGCGGCAACTACCCGCAGGCGCTCGTGTCCTCGCAGTTCCTCGAGCCGCTCGTGTCCCTCGACGGGAAGGGCGGGATCACGCCGTGGCTCGCCGACAGCTGGACCTGGAGCGACGACGGCCTCGGCCTCACGCTCGAGCTCCGGCAGGGCGTGTCCTTCACCGACGGCACGCCGTTCGACGCGGACGCCGTGGTCGCGAACATCCGGCACGTGCAGGATCCCGCCACGCTCTCCTCCACCGGGTACCTCGCGCTGCAGGCCGTGACGGACGCGACCGCGGTCGACGCCGACACGGTGCAGCTCACGCTCCAGGCGCCCGACAGCGCGCTGCTCGAGTCGCTCTCGCAACCGTGGCTCGCCATGGAGTCGCCCGCCGGCATCTCCCGCGGCACGGACGCGAACTGCGCGCAGCCCATCGGAACGGGACCGTTCAGCGTCGAGCGCTGGGACCGACAGCAGTCCATCTCCCTCGTGCGGAACGACGCCTACTCCTCGCCGCCCGCGGACGCCGCCCACACCGGCGCCGCCTACCTCGAGCGCATCGACTGGCGCTTCCTGCCCGACGCCGCCTCGCGCTACGCGGCCCTGCAGAGCGGCGAGGTCGACGTGATCGACAACGCCCAGCCCGACGCCATCGCCTCCGCGACCTCCGGCGGCACGCTCGGCGAGCTCGACGCGCCGCGACCGGGCGCGTCCAACCGCATCGAGCTGAACTCCGGCCGGGCCCCCTTCGACGACGAGCGCGTGCGCGAGGCGTTCATCCGCTCGGCCGACGTCGACGCGGGCATCACGGCGCTGTTCCAGGGCACCGCGGAGCGCTCGTACTCGCCGCTCGCGAGCACGGAGCCCGCGGCCGTCTCCGACCCCGACCTCTTCGGCATCGACGCCGACCGCGCCGCCGCGCTCCTCGACGAGGCGGGCTGGTCCACGAAGGACGCCGACGGGATCCGCACGAAGGACGGGAAGCGGCTCACGCTGCGCTTCCCCGTGAGCACCAACCAGTCGATCCCCGCCGAGCAGTCGCTGTTCGAGCAGATCCAGGCCACCACCAAGCAGGTCGGGTTCGACGTGCAGCTCGAGCCGATGGACCTCGGCCGCTGGTACGAGGCGCTGGGCGACGACGCGTACGAGCTCGTGAGCGCGCCGTACACGAAGGCGGGGCCGGACGTGCTGCGGATCCTCTACGACACCTCGGGCATCACGCCCGCGCCCAGCGGCTACTTCGCGAACCACGCCAAGGTCTCCGTGCCCGAGATCGACCGGGCGCTCGCCGAGGCCCGCTCCACCACCGACCTCGACCGCCGCAACGCGCTCTACGCCGACGTGCAGCGGCGTGTGATGGCCGGGCACTGGATCCTGCCGCTCTACGACCAGCAGAACCACTTCCTGCACGGGACGGCCGTGCAGGGCCTCCGCGCGCTGCCGTCGGTGGCGACGCCCACGCTGTACGACACCTGGCTCGCCCGGTGACGCGGGGCCGCAGCCGGCCCGTGTCCGCCGCCCGCGCGCCCGCGCTCCTGCGGGCCGCGGGCGCGCGGATCGGCGGCGCGGTTCTCGTGCTGTGGGCGGTCGCGACCGTGACGTTCCTCGCGGTGCGCCTGATCCCGGGCGACCCGGCGCAGGCGATCCTCGGCGGCCCCGGCTCGCAGGCCCCGCCCGAGGCCGTCGCCGCCGTGCGCGCCGAGTACGGGCTCGACCAGCCGCTGCTCGTGCAGTACCTCGCGCAGCTCGGCCGCCTCGCGCAGGGCGACCTCGGCCGGTCCTACGCGCTCCGCGAGGACGTGGTCGCGGTGCTCGCGCGGCAGCTGCCGGGCACGCTGCTGCTCGCGGTGCTGGCGCTCGCCGTGGCGTGGATCCTCGCGCTCGCCCTGGCGTTCGTCTCCACCGGGGCCGGGCGGGTCGCCGCGGCGCTCGGCGCGGGGATCGAGATCGTCGCGGCGTCGCTCCCGCACTTCTGGATCGGGGTGGTGCTCATCCTCGTCTTCTCCACCGGCCTCGGCTGGCTGCCGGCGGTGAGCGGATCCTCTCCGGCGGGCCTCGTGCTCCCCGTGCTGACGCTCGCGATCCCGCTGGCCGGGTTCCTCGGGCAGATCATGCGCGAGGCGCTCCTCGAGGCGCTCGACTCGCCGTTCGCGCTCGCGGCCCGGGCGCGCGGGGAGTCCGAGTCGGGCGTGCGGCTGCGGCACGCGCTCCGGCACGCCGCGGCCCCGGGCATCGCCCTCTCCGGCTGGGCGTTCGGGTTCCTCATCTCGGGCGCGGTGGTGGTCGAGCAGATCTTCGCCCGCCCGGGCCTCGGCCGCACGGCGCTGTCGGCCGTCACGAGCCGGGACGTCCCGGTGATCGTCGGCGTCGTGCTGGTGGTGGCGGTCGTCTACATCGTGCTCACCGCGGTCACCGACCTGCTGGCGCGCCTCGTGGACCCGCGCCTCGTCGACGCGCGCACCGGGCCCGTGCCATCCGCGGCCCCTGCACCCCCGCTCGACTCGTCGACTCCCGCCGGCGCGCCCGCCCCGCAGGCGGCTGCGCGATGAGCGACCCCCGCGCCGAGACGCTGCTCACCGCGGCGCCGTCGCGCCCTCCCGTCCGGATCCTCGCGATCGCCGGCACCGCAGGCGCCGCGCTCGTGGTCGCGCTCCTCGTGGCCGCCGCCCTCGCGCCCGGTCTCCTCGCGCCCGGCGACCCGCTCGCCATCGCCCCCGCGGAGGCCTTCCGCGCGCCGGGGCCCGGCCACCTCCTCGGCACCGACGAGTCCGGCCGCGACGTGCTCACGCGCGTCGTGCACGGCGCCGGCCCGAGCCTCGTGATCGGGGTGAGCGCGACCGCGATCGGCCTCGGCCTCGGCGCGGTCCTCGGCCTCGCCGCCGCGCTCCTCGGCCGTGTCGCCGACTTCGCCGTCAACCGCGTCATCGAGGTCGTCTTCGCGTTCCCCGGGCTCCTCCTCGCGCTCTTCCTCATCGTGATCCTCGGGCCCGGCATCGGCAGCGCCACCCTCGCCGTGGGCGTCTCGGCCGCGCCCGGATACGCGCGCATCATCCGCGGCCGCGTGATGTCGGTGCGGCGGTCGCCGTACGTGGAGGCCGCGACCGTGCTCGGCCGTCCTCCGCTCGTGGTGCTCGCGCGGCACATCCTGCCGAACACCGCGGCGCCGCTCTTCGTGCTCGGGACCCTGGGCGTCGGCCAGGCCATCGTGTGGGCGTCGTCGCTCAGCTACCTCGGGCTCGGCACGGTGCCGCCGGATCCCGAGTGGGGCGCCATGCTCGCCGCGGGCCGCACCTACATCGGCTCCGCGCCGTGGCTGACCGTGGTGCCGGGCCTGATGATCGTGCTCACGGCGACGGCCTCCACCGTGCTCGGCCGCGCGCTCGAGCGACGGGTGCGCGAGTCGTGAGCGGCGGCCCCCACCCATCGGCGGACTCGGCGCCCGGCGCGCGCGACGCCTCCGAGGCGCCCGTCGCGTCCCTCGCGCTCCGCGTCGAGGACCTGCGCGTCTCCTTCGGCGGCGTGCCCGTCGTGCACGGCGTCTCGCTCCGCATCGCGCCGGGCGAGTGCCTCGCGCTCGTGGGCACCTCGGGATCCGGCAAGAGCGTCACCGCCCGGAGCCTCCTCGGCCTCGCCGGCGCGGGCGCCCACGTGGAGGCGGACGCCCTCGAGATCGGCGGCCGCGACCTCCGCGCCGCCACGCCCCGCGAGTGGCGGCGCGTCCGCGGATCCGGCGTGGGCCTCGTCCTGCAGGACCCGCTCTCGTCGCTCGACCCGCTCCGCCCCGTCGGCCGCGAGATCGGCGACGCCCTGCGCCTGCACGGCATGCGGGACGCCCGCGCGCGGCAGGCGCGCGTCATGGAGCTGCTCGAGCGCGTCGGCATGCCGGATCCCGGGACGCGCGTCCGCCAGCGCGCCGGCGCGCTCTCCGGCGGCCTCCGCCAGCGCGCCCTGCTCGCGGCCGCCATCGCCCTCGACCCGCCGCTGCTCGTGGCCGACGAGCCGACGACGGCGCTCGACGCGACGGTGCAGGCGCGGATCCTCGACCTCCTCGGCGAGCTGCGCGGCGCCGGCCAGGCGACGCTGCTGGTGAGCCACGACCTCGCCGTGGTCGCCCGGCTCGCGGACCGCGTCGCGGTCATGCACGACGGCCGCGTCGTCGAGGAGGGCCCCACCGCGGACGTCCTCCGCGCGCCCGCGCACAGGCGGACGCGCGCGCTGGTCGCCGCCGTGCCGACGGGCGTGCCGCGCGGGGTGCCGCTCTCGGAGGAGCGGATCGCGGCGGCGGCCCCCGGCGCCCCGGCATCCGCCGACCCGGGCCGCGACGACCGCCGCCCCGCGTCCACCTCGCCGGAGGACCGCGGCGTCGCCCTCCGCGCCGCCGGCCTCACCCGCTCCTACCGCGACCCCGGCGGATCCGTCCGCACGGCCGTCGACGACGTCTCCCTCGAGGTCCGCCGCGGGCGCACGCTCGGGCTGGTGGGCGGATCCGGCTCCGGCAAGACGACCGTCGCGCGCCTCCTGCTCGCGCTCGAGGAGCCCGACGCCGGCACCGTGACCCTCGACGGCGCGCCGTGGAGCGGCATCCCGGAGCGGGAGCGCCGCGCCCGCCGCCCCCGCGTCGGCGCCGTGTACCAGGATCCGCTGGCCTCGTTCGACCCGCGCTGGACGGTCGACCGCATCCTGCGCGACGCCCTCGCCGTCGCCGACCCGCGCGGGCCGGACGACCGCGACTCCCCCGCCACGCTGCTCGCACAGGTGGGGCTCGAGCCCGCGCTGCTGCGCCGCCGCCCCGCGCGTCTCTCCGGCGGGCAGCGCCAGCGCGTCGCCATCGCGCGGGCCCTGGCCGCGCGGCCGGACGTGCTCATCTGCGACGAGCCCGTCTCCGCGCTCGACATCGCCGTGCAGGCGCAGGTGCTCGACCTGCTCGACGAGCTGCAGCGCCGCCTCGGCCTCGGGCTGCTGCTCATCTCGCACGACCTGGGCGTCGTCGCGCACATGAGCGACGAGGTCGCCGTGATGAGCGAGGGCCGCGTCGTCGAGCGCGGATATGCCGAAGACGTGCTCCAGCGTCCGGCGCATCCGGTGACGCGGGCGCTCCTCGACGCCGTGCCGAAGCTGGATCCGGGCGCCGCGCCGCGCTGACGGCCACCCGCCCGGACCCGCGGACGACCGTCGCGCGCCGGCGTCAGACGCCCGCGTGCCGGTCGAGGAACGCGTACAGCTCCCGGTCGTCGACCCCGGGGAACGAGCCGCGCGGCAGGGGCGCGAGGATGTGCGCGTGCAGCCGCGCGCTCGGCCACGCGCGGTCGCGCCACCGGCCCGCGTCCTCCGGATCCGCCCGCCGGCAGCACGACTCGTCCGGGCACCGCGACACGCTCCGCGCCGTCGTCTCCCGCCCGCGGAACCACTTCGCGTGCGCGAACGGCACCCCGAAGGAGATCGAGTACTCGCCCTCGGCCGTCGACCCGGTCTGCGTCGAGCACCAGAAGGTGCCCGCGGGCGTGTCCGTGTACTGGTGGAACTCGGTCGTGCGGTTCGTGCGGTCGAAGGCCCCGCGCGCCGCCCACTCCCGGCACACCGGCTGCCCCTCCACCGCGCCCGTGACGTCGACCGGCAGCGGCAGCCCGTCGTTCTCGTACGCCTTGTAGACCGCGCCGTCGCCGCCGACCCGGAGGAAGTGCACGCGGAGGTCGAGATGCGTGGTGCTGATGTTCGTGAGCCGGAGCGCCGCCGCCTCGTGCGTCACGCCGAACGCGTCGCGGAAGTCCTCCACGGCGAGGTCGCGCCTGGCCTTGGCGTCGCCGAGGAACTCGACCGACTGCGTGAGCGGCATGAGGCAGGCCGCCGCGAAGTAGTTGATCTCCAGCCGCTGCCGCAGGAAGTCGGCGTAGCTCGCGGGCTCCTCGTGCCCGAGCACGCGGTGCGCCATCGCCTGCAGCGCCATCGAGCGGAGTCCGTGTCCGCCGGGGATGGACGCCGGCGGCAGGTAGATGCGCCCCTCCCCGAGGTCGGTGACCGAGCGCGTCGAGCGCGGCAGGTCGTCCACGTAGATGAGCTCGAAGCCGAGGCCCTCGGCCATCCGGCTGACGCTCCGGTGCGAGAGCGCCCCGGCACGGTGGCCGACGTCGGCGAGCATCCGCTCGGCCAGCTCCTCGATCTCGGGGATGTGGTTGTCGCGCCCGCGCATCATCAGCCGCTGCTCGGTGTTCGCGCGCCGGGCCTCCTCGGGCGTCGCGATCGACTCGCGGGCACGGCGCGCGAGCTCGCGGTGCAGGCCGACGAGCGCCTCGAGCGTCTCCTGCGGCAGCGCACGGCTCGCGGGCACGGCCGGCAGCCCGAGCGAGCCGTAGAGGGAGGAGCGCTGGGCCCGGTCGAGCTCGATCTCGAGGGCCGAGCGGGCGTCCGGCGCGTCGGCCGCGAGCAGGTGCGTGACGTCCACCCCGAGCGCCCCCGCGATGCGCCCGAGCGTCGAGAGGCGGGTCTCGCGCCGGCCGTTCTCGATCATGCTCAGCTGGCTCGGCAGGATCCCCGCCCGCTCCCCCAGCGCCTGGAGCGTGAGCCCGGCTCCCTTCCGCGCGTGCCGGATGCGGCGGCCGATGACGAGCTGGTCCATTCCTTCACCTCTCCGTGAACATCGGCGCTTCTTCACGCCGACGGATCCTGGAACCCCATCCTGACCGGTCGCAGGCTGGAACAACAGACCGATCGACGAGGACGGACCGACATGACCACCATCCAGGACGCACGCCCGCTCACCGCCGCCGGACCGCGCGCGGCCGATCCCGCCGCCGCGGACGCCGCGGCAGCGCCCGCCGCGGCAGCGCCCGCCGCGACACCCGATGCCGCTCCCCTGCCGCCCGGCACGGCCGCCCCCGCGCTCTGCCGCGATCCCCGGATCGCCGCCTGGGTCGCCGAGGTCGCCGCGCTCACGCTGCCGGACCGGGTCGTCTGGTGCACGGGCAGCGTCGCCGAGTACGACCGCATCACCCGGCAGATGGTCGACGCCGGCACGCTCATCCGGCTGAACCCGGAATGGCGCCCGCACAGCTTCCTCGCCCGCAGCGACCCGGCCGACGTCGCGCGCGTCGAGGACCGCACCTTCATCTGCTCCGCGCAGGAGTCGGACGCCGGCCCCACGAACAACTGGCGCGACCCGGCGGAGACGCGCGCCGAGCTCCGGGAGCTGTTCGCCGGATCCATGCGCGGTCGCACCCTCTACGTCGTCCCGTTCTCGATGGGCCCGCTCGGCGGCGCGATCTCGCAGCTCGGCGTGCAGATCACCGACAGCCCCTACGTCGTCGCGAGCATGGCCCTCATGACCCGGATGGGCGACGACGCGCTCCGCCTCATCGGCCCGGACACCGCGTGGGTCCGCGCGCTGCACGGCCTCGGCGCGCCGCTCGTGGACGACGCCGGCCGCCGTACCGCCGACGTCCCGTGGCCGCACAACGCCGACAAGCGCATCTGCCACTTCCCCGAGGAGCGCGAGATCATCTCGTTCGGCTCGGGCTACGGCGGCAACGCCCTGCTCGGGAAGAAGTGCTTCTCGCTCCGCATCGCCTCGGCCATGGCGCGCGACGAGGGCTGGCTCGCCGAGCACATGCTCCTGATCCGCATCACGAGCCCCGAGGGCCGTCGCTTCCACGTCGCCGCGGCGTTCCCGTCGGCGTGCGGCAAGACGAACCTCGCGATGCTCACCCCCACCATCCCCGGCTGGACGGTCGAGACGCTCGGCGACGACATCGCCTGGCTCCGGCCGGACGTGCAGGGCCGCCTCCGCGCGGTCAACCCCGAGCGCGGGCTCTTCGGCGTCGCGCCCGGCACCGGCGAGGCCACGAACCCCGTCGCCATGTCGACGATCTGGGGCAACGCGATCTACACGAACGTCGCCCTCCGCCCCGACGGCGACGTGTGGTGGGAGGGCATGACCCCCACGCCGCCCGCCGGGCTCGTCGACTGGCAGGGGCAGCCGTGGTCACCCGCCTCCGGCACGCCCGCCGCGCACCCGAACGCCCGCTTCACCGTGGGGATCGAGCAGTGCCCGACCCTCGCCGACGACTGGGACGACCCCGACGGCGTGGTGGTGGACGCGATCCTCTTCGGCGGGCGCCGGGCGACCAACGTCCCGCTCGTGGCCGAGGCCGACGACTGGGAGCACGGCGTCTTCGTCGGCGCGACCATGGCCTCGGAGCGCACCGCCGCGGCGGAGGGCCGGGTGGGCGAGCTCCGCCACGACCCCTTCGCGATGCAGCCCTTCGTCGGCTACGACATGGCCGACCACTGGCGGCACTGGCTCGAGGTCGGCGCGGGACTCGGCGCCGGCGCCCCGCGGGTCTTCCAGGTGAACTGGTTCCGCAGGGGCGACGACGGCTCCTTCCTCTGGCCGGGCTTCGGCGAGAACGCGCGCGTGCTCGAGTGGATCGTCCGCCGCGTCGAGTGCCGCGTGGACGTCCGGCCGAGCCCGGTCGGCGGCCTGCCCCTCCCGGACGACCTCGACGTCGCCGGGCTCGACCTGGCGGAGGGCGCGCTCGACGAGCTGCTGGCGCTGGATCCGGGCTCCTGGCTGGAGGAGCTCGACGCCGTGGATGCGCACTTCGCGCGCTTCGGCGGTCGCGTCCCGGCCGAGCTCACCGCCCGCGTCGACGCGATGCGCCGGGCGTTCCGCGCCGCCCGGGAGGACGCCGACGCCTGATGCCCGCGCCGGATGCGGGGCCCGCGACGGTCCCCGCATCCGGCCGTCGCGCCCCCATCCGGTAGCCTGATCCCCGCACAGAAGGCACCTCACCATCGACACGGTGCCGTCCACATCGAGGGAACCGGAGCACGCATGGCTGACGAACGACGTCCGGACACCGCGCAGGAGGCGACCGGCCAGGTCGCCCGGGTCCCCGACAAGCCGGCCCTCGAGGGCCTCGAGGCCAAGTGGGGCGACCGCTGGCAGGCCGACGGCACGTACGACTTCCGCCGCGACGAGGCCGCCGCGGGTACCGTCTTCTCCATCGACACCCCGCCGCCCACGGCGAGCGGCTCCCTCCACATCGGCCACGTCTTCAGCTACACGCACACCGACGTGATCGCCCGGTACCGCCGGATGCGCGGCGAGAGCGTCTTCTACCCGCTCGGCTGGGACGACAACGGCCTCCCCACCGAGCGCCGCGTGCAGAACTTCTACGGCGTCCGCTGCGACCCCACGCTCCCCTACGACCCGTCCTTCCAGCCCGCGGAGACCGGCGGCACGTCCAAGCCGGGCGACCAGCGGCCGATCTCCCGCCGCAACTTCATCGAGCTGTGCGAGCGCCTCACCGAGGAGGACGAGAAGCAGTTCGAGGACCTCTTCCGCACGCTCGGCCTCAGCGTCGACTGGCGCCAGAGCTACCGCACCATCGGCCAGGAGGCGCAGGTCGCGTCGCAGCGCGCCTTCCTCCGCAACCTCGCCCGCGGCGAGGCGTACCAGGCCGACGCCCCCACGCTCTGGGACGTCACCTTCCGCACCGCGGTCGCGCAGGCCGAGCTGGAGGACCGCGAGCAGCCGAGCGCGTACCACCGCCTCGCGTTCCACCGGTCCGGCGGCGACGACGTGATCATCGACACCACGCGCCCCGAGCTCCTCGCGGCCTGCGTCGCCCTCGTCGCGCACCCCGACGACGAGCGCTACCAGGGCCTGTTCGGCACGAACGTCACGACACCCGTCTTCGGCGTCGAGGTGCCCGTGCTCGCGCACCACCTCGCGCAGCCCGACAAGGGATCCGGCATCGCCATGGTCTGCACCTTCGGCGACCTCAACGACGTCGTCTGGTGGCGCGAGCTGCAGCTCGAGAACCGCGCGATCGTGGGCTTCGACGGCCGCATCGTCTCCGAGGCGCCCGCCGCCATCACGTCCGAGGCGGGCCGCGAGGCGTACGCCGCCCTCGCCGGCAAGACCGTCTTCTCCGCGAAGGCCGCGATGGTCGAGCTCCTCACCGAGTCCGGCGAGCTCCTCGGCGAGCCGCGCAAGATCACACACCCCGTCAAGTTCTACGAGAAGGGCGACAAGCCCCTCGAGATCGTCTCGACCCGCCAGTGGTACATCCGCAACGGCGGCCGCGACGAGGAGCTGCGCGAGCGCCTCCTCGGCCGCGGCCGCGAGATCGGGTTCGTGCCCGACTTCATGCGCGTCCGGTACGAGAACTGGGTCGGCGGCCTCAACGGCGACTGGCTCGTCTCGCGCCAGCGCTTCTTCGGCGTGCCGCTGCCCGTGTGGTACCCGCTCGACGCCGACGGCAACCCGGAGTTCGCGAAGGCGATCACCCCGACGGAGGACCAGCTCCCCGTCGACCCGTCGTCGGATCCCGCTCCCGGATACACCGAGGACCAGCGCGGCGTCCCCGGCGGCTTCCAGGGCGAGCTCGACGTCATGGACACCTGGGCCACCTCGTCCCTCACCCCGCAGCTCGCGGGCGGCTGGGAGCGCGACCCGGAGCTGTTCGACCTCGTCTTCCCGTTCTCGATGCGCCCGCAGGGCCAGGACATCATCCGCACGTGGCTCTTCTCCACCGTCCTCCGTGCCGAGCTGGAGCACGGCCAGGCGCCGTGGAGGACGGCCGCGATCTCCGGCTGGATCCTCGACCCCGACCGCAAGAAGATGTCGAAGTCGAAGGGCAACGTCGTGACCCCCGCGGCCACGCTCGAGCAGTTCGGCTCCGATGCCGTGCGCTACTGGGCCGCGTCCGCGCGCCTCGGCGTCGACGCCGCGATGGACCCGCAGAACCCGACGCAGATCAAGATCGGCCGTCGGCTCGCGATCAAGGTCCTCAACGCCGCGAAGTTCATCCTCTCCTTCGAGGCGCCGGAGGGCGCCCGGGCCACGCACGCCATCGACGTGGGGATGCTCGCCGCCCTCGCCGAGGTCGTCGAGACCGCCACCACGGCGCTCGAGGAGTACGACCACGCCCGCGCGCTCGAGGTCACGGAGAGCTTCTTCTGGACCTTCTGCGACGACTACCTCGAGCTCGTCAAGGACCGCGCGTACTCGGCCGACGCCGACCCGGCCGACCGGGGATCCGCCGTCGCGGCGCTCCGCGAGGCCCTCGACGTGCTGCTGCGACTGTTCGCGCCCTTCGTGCCGTTCGCGGCCGAGGAGGCGTGGAGCTGGTCGCACGACGGCTCGATCCACACCGCCGCCTGGCCGACCGCGCCGACCCCGGATGCGCCGGCGACCGGCGGCACGGCCGACCCGCGCCTGCTCGCCCTCGCCGGCCGGGCGCTCGTGGGCATCCGCCGCGCCAAGACCGACGCCAAGGCGTCGCAGAAGACCCCGGTCGCCGAGGCCGTGGTCTCCGCTTCGCCGGAGGACATCCGCTCGCTCGAGCTCGTGGCCGAGGACCTCCGCGCCGTGGGCCGCATCACCAACCTGACCTTCACCGAGGGGGACGGCCCCGCCGTCACCCGCATCACGCTCGCGACCGCCGAGCAGCACGAGGAGACCGACGCATGACCATCTCGATCCGCCCCGTCCGCGACGGCGACTTCTTCCCCTGGTTCGACCTGTTCGCCGGCTACGCCGAGTCCTACGGCACCGAGCTGACGGACGAGGCGGCCGTGCTCGCCTGGAGCCGCCTCATCGACGACGCGCACGCGAGCACCGCGCTCGTCGCCGTCGACGACGCGCACGAGGGCGCCCTCGTCGGCCTCGCGCACTTCCACCGCTTCGCGAGGCTCGCGCGCGGCACCGACGGCCTGCTGGTCGACGACCTCTACGTGCGCGAGATCTCGCGCCGCCAGGGCGTCGGCGAGCAGCTCATCGGCGCGGTCGCCGAGGTCGCGCGCCGCGACGGCGCGAGCATGCTCCGCTGGATCACCGCCGAGGACAACGCCGACGCGCAGCGCCTCTACGACCGGGTCGCCCGCCGCACCACGTGGGTCACCTACGAGCAGGACGTCTGATGCAGCTCGGCACGCGCTGGCCCGTCGGCGGCACCGCCCCGGCGGAGCTCCCCGAGGTCGTGCTCCTCGCCGTGAAGACCGTCGAGTCCGACGTCGTCGCGCTCGACGCGGACACGTCCCAGTGGCGCTGGACCCTCACCTGGCTCGAGAGGAAGCCCGTGGTCGAGCTCGACGACGGCACCGTGATCCGCTATGACCCGATCGAGGACGCGGCCACCATCACGATCCCCGGCGAGAGCACCGACGACCCGTTCGACGACTGACGCGTCGCCGCGACGCGGAGACGCCGCACGAGGAGGCCCGCCCGACCACGCGTCCGGCGGGCCTCCTCGCGTCCGGCGGGCCTCCTCGCGTCCGGCGGGCCTCCTCGCGTCCGGAGACGGGGACGGGGACGGGGACGGGGGCGGCGGCGGCGGCGCCGGGTCAGCGGCGCGCGAGGATCTCCCCGTGCGGCATCGCCAGGAACCCGTCGGCGTCCGCCGCCCACTCCTGCCAGCCGGCCCGGATGGCCTGCAGGTCGTCGTCGGAGGCGAAGCCGCCCTCGAGCGCCTGACCGGCGAAGGAGGAGGCGACGGCGCGGTCGGCCCACGCGCCTCCCCACCACGCGCGCTCGTCGTCGGAGGAGAAGCACCACACGGACGCGCTGGACGCGACGTCGGTGAAGCCGGCCCGGTGCGCCCAGGCCTTGAGCCGGGATCCGGCGTCGGGCTCGCCGCCGTTGGCCCGGTGCACCGGGAGGTAGACGTCGGCCCAGAGCCGCAGCCCGTCCGTCTCGGGGAAGAGCGCGACCTTCGAGTAGACGACGTCGCGGGCGGCCACGAGCCCGCCGGGACGCGTGACGCGCCGCATCTCGGCCAGCGCCCGCACGGGGTCGCCGACGTGCTGGAGGACCTGGTGCGCGTGCACGACGTCGAACGACGCGTCGGCGTAGGGCAGCTCGTACACGGATCCGGAGACGAACTCGACGTTCGCCGTGCCCTGCTGCTCCGCGAGGGCGACGGCCTGCCGCACGACCTCCTCGGACATGTCGATCCCCACCACGCGCCCGGGAGCGACGATGCGCGCGAGCTCCACCGTGATGGTCCCGGGCCCGCTGCCCACGTCCAGCACGTCGAGCCCGGCCCGCAGATGCGGTTCGAGGTAGGCGGCGGAGTTCCGGACGGTGCGTGCGCTGTGCACGCGGAGGACGCTCTCGTGGTGGCCGTGGGTGTATCGCTCGCTGTTCACCCTCCGAGCCTAGGTCGGCGCCCGGCCTAGGCTCGCTGTATGACGACGCCCCCGAACCCCTTCCTCGAGCCGAGCCCCCTGCCCTCCGGGATGCCCCCCTTCGACGATATCCGGGAGGAGCACTTCCGCCCCGCGTTCGAGGCCGGGATCGCCGCGCACCTGGCGGAGGTGCGCGCCGTCGCCGACTCCCCCGAGGCGCCGACGTTCGAGAACACGCTCGTCGCCCTCGAGCGCGCGGGGAGGATCCTCGACCGCGTCTCCCACGTCTTCTTCACGCTCACCTCGTCCGACAGCTCCCCGTTCACCCGGGAGCTCGAGGCGGAGATCGCCCCCGAGCTCACGGCCCACGAGGACGCGATCCGCCTCGACGCCGCGCTCTACGCCCGCATCCGCGCCGTGCACGAGGGGCGTCACGACGCTGGCCTCGACGCCGAGTCCGTGTACCTGGTCGAGCGGTACCTCGCCGAGTTCACGATCGCCGGCGCCGGCCTCGACGACGACGCCAAGGGGCGCCTGCGCGACCTCAACCGCCGACTGTCGGTGCTCACGACGCGCTTCGAGTCGAACCTCCTCGAGGACACCAATGACCTCGCGGTCGTCGTCGACGACCCGGCCGAGCTCGACGGACTTAGTGAGGGCGCGATCGCCGCCGCCGCGCAGGCCGCCGCCGACCGCGGGCTGGAAGGGAAGCACCTCATCACGCTCGTGCTGCCCACGGGCCACCCCTACCTCGCCCAGCTCACGGACCGGGGGCTGCGGCAGCGCATCATGGAGGCGTCGCTCGCACGCGGCGCCCGCGGGAACGCGCACGACAACCGTCCGCTCGTGCTCGAGATCACGCGCCTCCGCGCCGAGCGTGCCGCCCTCCTCGGCTTCCCGAGCCACGCCGCCGCCGTCACGGCCGATCAGACGGCCGGGACCCCGGAGGCCGTCGCCGAGATGCTCGGCCGCCTCGCCCCGGCCGCGGCCCGCAACGCCCGCGCCGAGGCCGTCGAGCTGCAGCGCGTGATCGACCGCACGCAGGAGGAGCGCGGCGAGCCGACCTTCGAGCTCGCCGCATGGGACTGGGCGTTCTACAGCGAGAGGGTCCGCACGGAGCGCTACGCCGTCGACACCGCGCGCATGCGCCCCTACCTCGAGTCCGAGCGCGTGCTGCACGACGGCGTCTTCCGCGCGGCCACGGAGCTCTACGGCGTGACGTTCGCCGAGCGGGACGACATCACCTCCTACCACCCGGACGCGCGCGTCTTCGAGGTGCGGGACGAGGACGGCTCCCCCGTCGGCCTCTACGTGCTCGACCTGCACACGCGCGACTCGAAGCGCGGCGGCGCGTGGATGAACCCGCTCATCTCGCAGAGCGACCTCCTCGGCACGCCCGCCGTGGTGCTCAACAACCTCAACGTGCCGAAGCCGCCCGCCGGCCAGCCGACCCTCCTCAGCTACGACGAGGCGAACACGCTGTTCCACGAGTTCGGCCACGCCCTGCACGGTCTCTTCGCGCGCGTCACGTACCCGCGCTTCGCCGGCACCAACGTCTTCCGCGACTTCGTCGAGTTCCCGAGCCAGGTGAACGAGATGTGGATGCTGTGGCCGGAGATCCTCGCGTCCTACGCCGTGCACCACGAGACGGGTGAGCGCATGCCCGAGGAGCTCGTCGCCGCGGTGCGGGCCTCCTCCGCCTTCAACGAGGGCTTCCTCACGAGCGAGTACCTGGGCGCCGCGCTCCTCGACCAGGCATGGCACCGTCTCGGCGTCGACGACGTCATCGAGGACGTGGACGCGTTCCAGGCTGATGCCCTCGCGGCGGTCGGCCTCGACGTGCCCGCGGTCCTCCCCCGCTACGCGTCGAGCTACTTCCAGCACACGTTCGCGGGCGGCTACGACGCGGGGTACTACTCCTACATCTGGAGCGAGGTGCTGGACGCGGACACCGTCGAGTGGTTCCACGAGAACGGCGGACTCACACGCGCCAACGGCGACCGCTTCCGATCCCGGCTCCTCGGCGTGGGCGGATCCCGGGACCCGCTCGAGGCCTACCGGGACTTCCGCGGCCGCGACGCCGTGATCGAGCCGCTCCTCGAGCGCCGCGGCCTCGCCGACTGATCCGCGTCCCCGGACGACGAGAGCGCCGCACCCCTGAGGGTGCAGCGCTCTCGTGTCGCGGTGCCGCGTGCCGCGGCACGGATCAGGCGGACTTCTCCGCGCGGAGCATGGACGCGCGCGGCACGATGGTGGGCGCCGCGTTCTGCACGACCGACTCGCGCGTGATGACCACGCGCCCCACCTCGTCGTCCGAGGGGATGTCGAACATGATCGGCCCGAGCACCTCCTCGAGGATGGCGCGGAGCCCGCGGGCTCCCGTCTGGCGGAGCACCGCGAGGTCGGCGATGGACTCCAGCGCGCCCTGCTCGAACTCCAGCTCCACGCCGTCGAGCTCGAACATCTTCTGGTACTGGCGCACGAGGGCGTTGCGCGGCTTGGTGAGGATCTCCATGAGCGCCCGCTGGTCGAGCTGCGTGACGGTCGTGACGACGGGCAGCCGGCCGATGAACTCGGGGATGAGGCCGAACTTGTGCAGGTCCTCCGGGAGCACCTCGCCGAACACGTCGGCGTTCACGTCCTTGCGGTGCAGCGGGGCGCCGAAGCCGATGCCCTTCTTGCCGGCGCGCTGGCTGATGATGTCCTCGAGGCCCGCGAAGGCGCCCGCCACGATGAAGAGCACGTTCGTGGTGTCGACCTGGATGAACTCCTGGTGCGGGTGCTTCCGTCCGCCCTGCGGCGGCACCGAGGCGACCGTGCCCTCGAGGATCTTCAGCAGCGCCTGCTGCACGCCCTCGCCCGACACGTCCCGCGTGATGCTCGGGTTCTCGGCCTTGCGCGCGATCTTGTCGACCTCGTCGATGTAGATGATGCCGGTCTCGGCGCGCTTCACGTCGTAGTCGGCGGCCTGGATGAGCTTCAGGAGGATGTTCTCCACGTCCTCGCCGACGTAGCCGGCCTCGGTGAGCGCCGTGGCGTCGGCGACCGCGAAGGGGACGTTGAGCCGCTTCGCCAGCGTCTGCGCGAGGTAGGTCTTGCCGCAGCCCGTGGGCCCGATGAGCAGGATGTTGCTCTTGGCGATCTCGATCTCCTCGCCCACGGCCTCCGCCGGGCCGATGGTGCCCACCGCGCGCACGCGCTTGTAGTGGTTGTAGACCGCGACGGACAGGGCGCGCTTGGCGGCCTCCTGCCCGATGACGTACTCGTCGAGGAAGCCGAAGATCTCCTTCGGCTTGGGGAGGTCGAACTCGCCCGTGGTCTCCTCGCTGGCCTCGGCCAGGCGCTCCTCGATGATCTCGTTGCAGAGCTCCACGCACTCGTCGCAGATGTAGACGCCCGGTCCCGCGATCAGCTGCTGGACCTGCTTCTGGCTCTTCCCGCAGAAGGAGCACTTGAGCAGATCCGCGCTCTCGCCGATGCGTGCCATGAATGCCTCCCCGGAAGTCGTGCGGTGTGCCACGAGCCTAACCCGTGCATGGGACATCGCCCGGACCCCTGGGAGGACGGCCCGTCGCGTGGTAGCGCGGCGTCACACGGCGCAACACGCGGGTGCGCCCCAGCCTCGGTCGCCCAGCATGTCCGCATGACCGAGAACTCCGCCACCGCATCCCCCGACGCGCTGTCCTTCGCCTACTGGGTCCCGAACGTCTCGGGCGGCCTCGTGACGAGCGACATCGAGCAGCGCACGCACTTCGACTTCGACTTCAACGTCCGGGTCGCCCAGCTCGCCGAGCGGAACGGCTTCGACTACGCCCTCAGCCAGGTCCGGTACGCCGCGTCCTACGGCGCCGACCAGCAGCACGAGTCCACGTCGTTCTCCCTCGGCCTCCTCCTCGCCACCGAGCGCCTCAAGGTGATCGCCGCCGTGCACCCGGGGCTCTGGCACCCGGGAGTGCTGGCCAAGTGGATCATCACGGCCGACCACATGTCGCACGGCCGCGCCGCGGTCAACGTCGTCTCCGGCTGGCTGAAGGACGAGTTCGTCGGATTCGGCGAGCCGTGGCTCGAGCACGGGGAGCGCTACCGCCGCACGGAGGAGTTCATCCGCGTGCTCCGCGGCCTCTGGACGGAGAAGGACTTCACGCACCTGGGCGACTTCTACCGGATCCACGACTTCACGCTCAAGCCGCCGCCCGTCGCCGTGCCCGGCCGCGCGCACCCGGAGATCTTCATGGGCGGCAACAGCACGGACGCGCGGGAGATGGGCGGCCGGGTCACCGACTGGTACTTCTCCAACGGCAAGGACTTCGCCGGCTTCGAGGAGCAGCGCGACGACGTGCTCGCCTCGGCCCGCGCCGCCGGACGGGCTGAGCGCGTCAGGTTCGGCCTCAACGGCTTCGTCATCGCGCGCGACACGGAGCAGGAGGCGCAGGACGTGCTCGAGGAGATCATCGCCAAGGCGAACCCGGATGCCGTGGAGGGCTTCCGGCAGGCGGTGAAGCAGGCGGGATCCTCCACGGGCGACGGGAAGGGCATGTGGTCGGACTCCACGTTCCGCGACCTCGTGCAGTACAACGACGGCTTCCGGACGGGCCTCATCGGCACGCCCGAGCAGATCGCGCGCCGCATGGTGGAGTACCGCAAGCGCGGGGTGGACCTGCTCCTGCTCGGCTTCCTGCACTACCTCGAGGACATCGAGGTGTTCGGCACGCAGGTGCTGCCTATCGTGCGGGAGCTGGAGCGCGAGGCCATCGAGCGCGGCGAGATCGCGGAGCCCGCGGCCTGACGCGTCCGGGCGAAAGGGAGAGGGGCGGTCGGCTGATGCCGACCGCCCCTCTCCCGCTGTGCGGGCCTAGCGGGCGGGGATCGCCGCCGTCAGGTTCTTGCGCGAGGTGAGGACCTGGTCGATCAGGCCGTACTCCAGCGCCTCGTCCGCGCCGAGGATCTTGTCGCGCTCGATGTCGCGATTGATCTGGTCGCGGTCGCGGTTGGTGTGCTTCGCGAGCGTGTCCTCGAGCCAGGAGCGCATGCGCATGATCTCCGCCGCCTGGATCTCGATGTCGGAGGCCTGGCCGCCGCTCGACTCGCCCGTGGCGGGCTGGTGGATGAGCACCCGCGCGTTGGGCAGCGCGAGGCGCTTGCCGGGTGCACCGCCCGCGAGCAGCACGGCCGCGGCGGACGCCGCCTGGCCGAGGCAGACCGTCTGGATCTGCGGCGACACGTACTGCATCGTGTCGTAGATGGCCGTCATGGCCGTGAAGGAGCCGCCGGGCGAGTTGATGTACATCACGATGTCGCGGTCCGGGTCCATCGACTCGAGCACGAGCAGCTGGGCCATGACGTCATCCGCCGACGCGTCGTCCACCTGGACGCCGAGGAAGATGATGCGGTCCTCGAAGAGCTTCGCGTACGGGTCCTGGCGCTTGTAGCCGTAGGCCGTGCGCTCCTCGAAGCTGGGGAGGATGTACCGCGACGACGGGCTCGTGGCGGTGGAGCCGGCGCCGCGGGCGCCGCCGAAGGTGGGGAGTTCCATGTTCTCTTCTCTTACCTGTCTCGAAAGTCGCGGGCTCTAGGAGGTCTCGGTGCCGCCGCCGCCGACGACGTCGGTCGCGGACTCGCGGATGTGGTCGACGAAGCCGTACTCGAGCGCCTCCTGGGCCGTGAACCAGCGGTCGCGGTCGCCGTCCTCGTTGATCTGCTCGGCCGTCTTGCCGGTCTGACCGGCGGTGATCTCGGCGAGGCGCTGCTTCATCGAGAGGATGAGCTGGGCCTGCGTCTGGATGTCGCTCGACGTGCCGCCGAAGCCGCCGTGGGGCTGGTGCAGCAGCACGCGCGCGTTCGGCGTGATGTAGCGCTTGCCCTTCGTGCCGCTCGTGAGGAGCAGCTGGCCCATGGAGGCGGCCATGCCGATCCCGACGGTGACGATGTCGTTGGGGACGAACTGCATGGTGTCGTAGATGGCCATTCCCGCGGTGATGGAACCGCCGGGCGAGTTGATGTACAGGAAGATGTCCTTCTCGGAATCCTCCGCCGCCAGCAGCAGGATCTTCGCGCAGATCTCGTTCGCGTTGTCGTCGCGGACCTCGGATCCGAGCCAGATGATGCGGTCCTTCAGCAGTCGGTCAAAAACACCGGGTACCAGTGTCGGTTCGGCCATTGTTCGAGCTCCCATTCATTCGTCGCTTCGAGTGATGAATCTATCGGAGCGCATCCGCCGCTACGGCCGTGTTCGCCGCGGGCGGAGAGCGCAGCCGCCGCGGGCGGAGAGCACAGCCGCCGCGGGCGGAGAGCACACCCGCCGCGGGCGGAGAGCACACCCGCCGCGGGCGGAGAGCACACCCGCCGCGGGCGGAGAGCACAGCCGCCGCGGGCGGAGAGCACAACCGCCGGACGCACGAGGGCCCGGGGAGCATCTGCTCCCCGGGCCCTGATGATGCCGGCCGCGCGAGCGGCGGCGGATGCGGCTACTCGGAGTCCGCGGCCTTCGCGGCGGCCTTCTTCTTGGGCGCCGCCTTCTTCTTCGGCTTCTCGGCCGGCGCCTCCTCGGCGGCGGGGGCCGAGGTCTCCTCCTCCGCGGGGGCGTCGGCGACGACGGCCTCGGCGTCCGCGTCCCCGGGCTCCTCGGTCACCGCGTCCGCGTCGCGCACGACGGGCTGCGTGAACTCGGTCACGTCGACGACCTTGCCGTCGGCGTCCACGACCTTCGCCTTGTCGAGCACGACCGCGAGGGCCTTGTTGCGCGCGACCTCGCCGACCATGGCGGGGATCTGGTTGTTCTGCTGCAGCACCTGGACGAACTCGTTCGGCTCCATGTTGTACTGCTGCGCACCCTGGATGAGGTACTGGGTCAGCTCGTCCTGGCTGACCTGCAGCTCCTCCTTCTCGGCGATGACGTCGAGGAGCAGCTGCTGGCGGAACGCCTTCTCGCTGGACTCCTTGACCTCGGCGCGGTGCACGTCGTCCTCGAGGCGGTTCTCGTTCTCGAGGTGGCGCTGCACCTCGTCCTCGACGAGCTTCTCGGGGACGGGGATCTCGACGGTCTCGAGGAGCTTGTCGACGATCTGGTCGCGCGCCTGGGTGACCTGGCCGAAGACCTTGGACTTGCCCAGCTGCACCTTGAGGTCGGCGCGCAGCTCGTCGATGGTGTCGAACTCGCTGGCGATCTGCGCGAAGTCGTCGTCGGCGTCGGGCAGCTCGCGCTCCTTGACGGACTGGACGGTCACGGCGATCTCGGCCGTCTCGCCCTCGTTGTCGCCGCCGAGCAGCTTCGACTCGAACGTGGTGCTCTCGCCGGCGGTGAGGGACTCGAGCGCCTCGTCGATGCCGTCGATGAGGTCGCCGGAGCCGAGCTCGTAGGAGATGCCGCTCGCGGTGTCGACGGCGTTGCCGGCGATCGTCGCGGTGAGGTCGATCTGGACGAAGTCGCCCGTCTTCGCGGGGCGGTCGACCGTGATCAGCGTGCCGAAGCGGCTGCGCAGTCCGTCGAGCTCGGTGCCGACCTCGTCGTCGGTGACCTCGACGGCGTCGACCGTGAGCTCGAGGCCCTCGTAGGAGGGGAGGTCGAACTCGGGGCGCACGTCGACCTCGATCTCGAGGAGCAGGTCGCCGGTGAGGTCCTTGCCGGGCCACTCCTTGACGTCCGCCTCGGGGCGGCCGAGGGGACGGATGTCCGTCTCCTTCACCGCGGCCTGGTAGAAGCCGTCCATGCCGTCGTTCACGGCGTGCTCCAGCACGGCCTCGCGGCCGACGCGCTGGTCGATGATGGCGGGCGGCACCTTGCCCTTGCGGAAGCCGGGGATGGCGACCTGCTCGGCGATGTGGCCGTAGGCGTGGTCGATGTGCGGCTTCAGGTCTTCGGGGGTGGCAGAGATCGCGAGCTTGACGCGCGTGGGGCTCAGCTTTTCGACCGTGGTCTTCACGTGTGGAGTTCTCCTGTAATCGCGGTACACGCCTCGGCTGAGACGGCATTTCGTCGTCGGGGATGTGGTCGGGGCGACAGGACTCGAACCTGCGGTCTTCCGCTCCCAAAGCGGACGCGCTAGCCACTACGCTACGCCCCGGCTGCCACGCATTCCCGTGCGGTCGAGGCGATGACCGCTCCCCTGACGTGCAGGCGCGCGGAAGCCGGATCGACCGTGGCACAGCCTATCCGACTCGTGCCTGGCGCTGGTCACCGCCGGGCGGGGGCTGCGCTACGCTGGATCCCGCGCATCCGGCTCGCGGCCCTTCGGGGCGGCGGTGCCGACGTCGCGGGGATGTAGCTCAATGGTAGAGCCTCAGTCTTCCAAACTGATCACGCGGGTTCGATTCCCGTCATCCCCTCCATCCGCGTCCACCGCTCCTCTCCCAGGGCAGGTGGGTCCGCCCCCCTCCCCGCACCCCGCTGCCCCGTGCCGCACCCGTCGGCCCGGCGCATCCGGGTCGCCACGGCGTGCCGGCACGCCTGCCGCGCGGCGCTGACCCCCTCGGAAGCCGGTAAGCCATGCCTCAGCTTGCTTGCGGGCGCCGCGGCGATGCGCGAGATTGACGGCATCGTCCGCAGCTCGCTGACCGCATCCACGCACGAGGAGACCCCATGACCGACACCGTCCACGTCCCCACCAGCTCCGCCTCCGCCGACGTCGCCGCCGGCGTCGCGCAGTTCCTCAGCCCCGTCGTCGTCAACCTCCAGGCGCTCGCCCTCAACGGCAAGCAGGCGCACTGGCACGTCCGCGGCGCCAACTTCATCGGCGTGCACGAGTTCCTCGACGTGCTCGTCTCCCACGCGCAGGTCTGGGCCGACACCGCGGCCGAGCGCGTCGTCGCCCTCGGGCTCCCGATCGACGCCCGCATCGAGACGGTGGCCGCCTCCACCACGACCGCGGCGCTGACGCCCGGCTTCCGCCCGTCCAGCGCGACCATCGCCGAGGTCATCGCCCAGATCGACGCGACGATGGAGCTCGTGAACCGCGCCGTGCAGGAGCTCGGGGAGATCGACGTGAACAGCCAGGACGTCGCCATCGAGATCGCCCGCGGTCTCGAGAAGGACCGCTGGTTCCTGTTCTCCCACATCAGCGAGTAGCCCGCCGCACGGCATCAGCCGCCGACGGTCGAGGGGCCCGGATCCGCCGAGGATCCGGGCCCCTCCGTCGTCTCGGCGCCGGATCAGCCCCGGCCCGGCATCAGGCCTGGCAGTACGGGCACCAGTAGAGCTTCCGTCCGGCGGCCTCCTCCATCACGATGTTCGTGCCGCACACCCGGCACGGCAGCCCCTCGCGGTGGTAGACCCAGTGGCGGTCGGCGCGGTTGCGCAGCGCCGCCTCGAGCTTCCTGCCGCGCAGGCCGTCCATGGTCATCATCTGGCCGACCTCGACGCCCTTGCGGAGGAGCTTCGACCAGTCCTTCCAGAGCCCGCGGACCACGTCCTCGGGCACGTCGCGCCCCGGGGTGTGCGGGTTCTGCCGCGCGCGGAAGAGCAGCTCCGCGCGGTAGACGTTGCCGATCCCGCTGACGACCGACTGGTCCATGAGCAGCAGCCCGATGGCGGTGGGCTTCTTCCGCACGGTGGCCGTGAAGCGGTCCTCGGAGCGCTTGCCGCCGTCGACGAGGGGATCGGGCCCGAGCTTGTCGATGGCCTCCCGCACCTCCCCGGGGTCGGCGACGACGCACGCGGTGGGCCCGCGGAGGTCCGCGACCGCGCGCTCGGTGAGGAGCCGCACGCGCACCTGGCCCACGGGCTCGGGCGGCCACGCATCGGCCGAGAACGGGTCGTGCACCTTCTCCTGCTCCGCCATCCGGAGCCGCGCCCGGCGGGGCGCGCCGATGCTCGCGAGCGAGTCCTCGGCATCCGCGTCGACCGGCGCGTCGTCGACGCGATCGTCCACAGGCACGTCGCCCCGCATGCCGTTCTGGCCCATGCGGTTGAGCGTCGACACGTCGCCCGCGAAGTCCCACGCGCCGTAGAGGCCGAGGTGCACGCGCAGCCAGACGTCGCCGTCGAACTCGAGGAACATCTGCTTGCCGACGGCCTTCGCGGCGAGGAGCCGGCGGCCGTCGAGCACGGCGGCGCCCTCGGCGAAGCGGCCCTGGGGCGAGGACGCCTGCACCACGTCGCCCACGAAGTGCGCCTCGAACTGCTTCGCGATCCGGTGGATCGAATGCCCCTCGGGCACGGCGGCCTAGTCGGTGACGGGGTGACCGGCGATGGCCCCCGTCGTCTCGTACTCGGCGAGCTGCGCGATGCGGCGCGCGTGCCGCTCCTCCTCGGAGAACGGCTCGGCGATGAACGCGTCGATGAACGACACGGCCTCGTCGACGGTGTGCTGACGCGCGCCGATCGAGATCACGTTGGCGTCGTTGTGCTGGCGGGCGAGCACCGCGGTCGAGAGGTTCCAGACGAGCGCCGCGCGCACGCCCTCGACCTTGTTGGCGGCGATCTGCTCGCCGTTGCCGGATCCGCCGAAGACCACGCCGAGCGCGGTCGTGCCGCGGCGCTGGTCGGCGACGACCGCGCGGGCGGCACGGATGCAGAACGACGGGTAGTCGTCGAGCGCGTCGTACGCCGTCGGGCCGTGGTCGACGACCTCGTGCCCGGCGCCCGTCAGGTGCTCGGCGAGGTGCCTCGAGAAGTCGAGGCCCGCGTGGTCGGTCGCGATGTGGATGCGCATCGGGTGCACTCCTCCTGCCGCGCGTCGCGGCGTCGTGCCCGCACGGCGGGCGTACCGCGCGCGAGGCGGCCGGCACCCGCGGGCGCCGGCCGCCGCACGCGCGACGGGAACGGGGTCAGTCGAAGATCGGGCCGACGGTGCGCGAGCGCTTGATCTCGAAGAAGCCGGGGTACCCGGCCACCGCGACGACGCCGTCCCACAGCTTGACGGCCTCCTCGCCCTTCGGCGCGGGCGAGATGACGGGGCCGAAGAAGGCCACGCCGTCGACCGCGATGACGGGCGTGCCGACGTCCTGGCCGACGCGCTCGATGCCGTCGAAGTGGCTCGCGCGCATCGGCTCGTCGTACCGGTCGGTGCGGCTGGTCTCGGCGAGCCCCGCCGGGAGGCCGAGCTCCGCGAGGACCTCGGGGATGACGACGTCGGCGTCCTTCTGGTCGCGGAGGTGGATCCGCGTGCCCAGCGCGTCGTACAGCGGCTTGACGTGCTCGGCGCCGTGCTCGGCCTCGACGGCGGCGACGAGGCGCGTGAAGCGGAGCGCGCGCGGGAGGAACTCCGCGAACTTCGGGTCGTCGGCCTTGTCCTCGTTGAGGACGGCGAGGCTCATGACGCGCCAGGTGATGTCGAGGTCGCGGTGGCGGGCGACCTCGTCGACCCAGCGGGAGGTCATCCACGCCCACGGGCAGGAGGGGTCGAACCAGAACTCGACGGCGGTCGTGCGGGGGCTGCTCTGTACGTCGGACATGCCGCCAGCCTAGGTCAGCCGACGGAATAGGATCGGCGCTGAAGCGGCGCCGCTCCCGCCCCGGCATCCCCGGTCCCCGACCGCCCGATGGCCCGTCACGCGAGGCGCGGTCCGCATGCACGGCCCACCCACCTCACGGACGAGCAGGAGCACCATGCCAGGAGAGAACCTCACCCGCGTCGAGGCCGAGGAGCGCGCGGCGCTCCTCGACGTGACGGAGTACGACGTGACGCTCGACCTCACCCGGGGAGCGGAGGTGTTCGGATCCACCACGACCGTGCGCTTCACGGCCACGGCGGGCGCGTCCACGTTCATCGACGCGATCACGCGCACGGTGCACGCCGTGACCCTGAACGGCCGCGAGCTCGACCCGGCCGACGTCAACGACGGCGTGCGCATCCGACTCGACGACCTCGCGCAGGAGAACGAGCTGACGGTCGTCGCCGACGCCATGTACACGAACACGGGCGAGGGCCTGCACCGCTTCGTGGATCCCGTCGACGACGAGGTCTACCTCTACTCGCAGTTCGAGGTGCCGGACTCCCGCCGCATGTTCGCGGTGTTCGAGCAGCCCGACCTGAAGGCCGTCTTCCGCTTCACGGTCACGGCGCCGTCGCACTGGGAGGTCGTGTCCAACTCCCCCACGCCCGAGCCCACGGCCGCCGCCGACGGCGCGTCCACCTGGACCTTCGAGCCCACGCTCCGCATGTCGAGCTACATCACCGCGCTCATCGCGGGCCCCTACGGCGTCGTCCGCAGCGAGCTGACCTCGAGCGACGGCCGCACGATCCCGCTCGGCGTCTTCGCGCGCAAGTCGCTCATGGAGCACCTCGACGCCGACTACGTCTTCGAGAAGACCCGCGAGGGCTTCGCGTTCTACGAGGAGCGCTTCGCGTACCCCTACCCGTTCCCCAAGTACGACCAGCTCTTCGTCCCCGAGTTCAACGCGGGAGCGATGGAGAACGCGGGCGCCGTCACGTTCGTGGAGAGCTACGTCTTCCGCTCCAAGGTCACGGACGCCGTGAAGGAGCGCCGGGTCACGACGATCCTGCACGAGCTCGCGCACATGTGGTTCGGCGACCTCGTCACCATGAAGTGGTGGGACGACCTGTGGCTCAACGAGTCGTTCGCGACCTACATCTCGACCCTGGCGACCGCCGAGGCCACCGAGTGGACGGGCGCCTGGACCACGTTCAACGCCGGCGAGAAGTCCTGGGCCTACAACCAGGACCAGCTGCCGAGCACGCACCCCGTCTACGCGACCATCAACGACCTGGAGGACGTGCAGGTCAACTTCGACGGCATCACGTATGCCAAGGGCGCCTCGGTCCTCCGCCAGCTCGTGGCCTACGTCGGCCAGGACGAGTTCCTCGCGGGCGTCGCCGCCTACTTCCAGCGCCACGCCTTCGGCAACTCGACGCTCCGCGACTTCACCTCGGAGCTCGAGGGCACGAGCGGCCGCGACCTCGAGCGCTGGACCGACCTGTGGCTGAAGACCTCGGGCGTGAACACGCTGCGTCCCGAGATCGAGACCGACGAGGACGGCGTCATCACGTCGTTCGCCGTGCTGCAGGAGGCGGCGGCGGACTACCCGACGCTCCGCCCGCACCGCCTCGCGATCGGCTTCTACGAGCTGCGCGACGCGCACCTGGTGCGCACCGAGCGCTTCGAGCTCGACGTGGACGGCGACCGCACCGAGGTCGCCGAGCTCGTCGGCCGCCAGCGCCCGGCGCTCGTGCTGCTCAACGACGACGACCTCACGTACGCGAAGATCCGGCTGGATCCCGCGTCGCTCGAGGTCGCGATGCGCCACCTCGCCGCGTTCGAGGACTCGCTCGCCCGCTCGCTCGTCTTCGCCTCCGTGTGGGACGCGACGCGCGACGGCGAGATCCGGGCCCGCGACTACGCGCGCCTCGTGCTCGACAACGTCGCCACCGAGGACGAGTCCACGGCCCTCCGCTACGCGCTCGCGCAGCTCACGGTCGCGGCGTCCACGTACTCGGCGCCCGACCACCGGGACGAGCTGCTCGCGACGGTCGCGACCGAGCTGTGGGCGCTCACCGCGCAGGCGGCGCCCGGATCCGACAACCAGTTCCAGTTCCTGCGCACCTTCGCGCAGGTCGCGGCCGAGCCCGCGCAGCTGGACCACGTGCAGGCGCTCCTCGACGGCACCGAGACGCTCGAGGGCGTCGAGATCGACGCCGACCTCCGCTGGGAGCTGCTGACCGCGCTCGTCGCGGGCGGGCGCGCCGGCACCGCCGAGATCGACGCCGCGCTCGCGGCCGACCGCACGGCGACGGGCGCGCAGTCCGCCGCCCAGGCCCGCGCGGCGCTGCCCACGGCGGAGGGCAAGCAGGCGGCGTGGGCATCCGTGTGGGAGGCCGACACCGAGCCGAACACCATCGTGCGCACCACGGGCCTCGGCTTCCGCCGCGCAGCCGACACGGAGCTCCTGCGTCCGTTCGTCGCCGCCTACTTCGACGCGCTGCAGGGCGTGTGGGAGTCGCGGAGCTACGCCATCGCGGCGGCGCTCATCGGCGGCTTCTACCCGTCGCCGCTCGCGGACGCCGAACTGCGCGACGCGACCGTCGCCTGGCTCGACGCGAACCCCGAGCCGCCGGCGCTCCGCCGCCTCGTCAGCGAGCTGCTGTCGGGCGTCGAGCGGGCGCTGCGGGCGCAGGCGAAGGACGCCGAGTAGCGGCACCTGCACGACGGGAGGGGGCGGTCGCGCAGGAGGCCGCCCCCTCCCGCGTCCCGCCCGATCGCCCTCCGCGACCCGTGCGCACCCAGGACCGGCCCGGCACCCCGCCGGTACACTCGGGCGGATGACCACCCCTCTCCTCCTCCCCCTCGGAAGCGCGTCGCGATGGACCTGAGCATGGTGTGCTGCGGCGACGGCTCGTTCTTCTCCACCTGGGGCGTGCTGATCCAGGTCGTCTCGATCGTCATCGGCGCTTTCATCGCCCGGTGGATCCTCCTCGTCGTGATCCGCAACACGGTCGACCAGATCGTGTCCGGCGTCAAGAAGCGCCAGAACGTCGACGACACGCAGTCGATCCAGGCGTCACCCCTCACCGCCGTCCGCGTCGTGCAGCGCACGCGCACGCTCGGCAGCGTCCTCAGCAACATCACCACGGTCGTGATCGTCGTGATCGCGATGTCGCTCGCCGTCACCGCAGTCAACCCCGACATCCTCAGCTCCCTCGCCCTCCTCACCGCCGCCCTCGGCGCGGGCCTCGGCTTCGGCGCGCAGAACATCGTCAAGGACATCCTCAACGGCCTGTTCATGGTGGTCGAGGACCAGCTCGGCGTCGGCGACGTGGTCGACGTGGGGCCGGCCACGGGCGTCGTCGAGACGGTCGGCATCCGCATCACCACGCTCCGCGACGTCAACGGCACGCTCTGGTTCGTGCGCAACGGCGAGATCCTCCGCGTCGGCAACATGTCGCAGGGCTGGGCCCGCGTCGTCATCGACCTCGCCGTCCCGTACGACACGGACGTGCAGGCCGTGCAGGAGCGCATGCTCGCCACCGCCACCGAGCTCGCGACCACGCCCAAGTGGCGCTCGCGCATCGTCGAGAAGCCGGAGCTCTGGGGCATCGAGTCGATCGCGGAGTCGGCCGTGGTCATCCGCATCGTCGTGAAGACCCGGAGCAACGCCCGCGACGACGTCTCCCGGGAGCTCCGCGGTCGCCTCAAGGCCGCGCTCGACCGGATGGACGTCACCCTGCCGTCGCTGTCCGCCGTCGTCCTCACGGGCTTCGACAGCGCCGCCAGCGTGGGCGGCGCGCACCCGCCGCGCACCGTCCCGACCCCCGTGCAGCAGCCCGAGGCGCCGGCGCCCAAGAAGCGCGCCGCGCGCAAGGCAGCCCAGCGACCGCCGGCCGCGCGGATCTCCGCACCGGAGGGCCCCGCGTCCCCGGTCGTCCGCGGCGCCGCCGGCCCCCCGCAGGATCCGCGCGCCACGCGCGTGATCCCGACGCAGGATCCCGCGCCCGCCGCGCGCCCCGTCGGCGAGGATGAGGTCACGGCCACCTGGACGGTGCTGCCCGAGGATCCGGAGCCCGCCGCCGACCCGTCGGCCGACGATGCGTCCGCCGACGCCGCTCCCCCGAGGCCGCCGCGCTCCCCTCGCGCCCCGCGGAAGCCCGCGACGCCGCCCGAGGGATCCTGATGGCCGACCTGCTCGGGAGCTCCTTCTACGGCGACGTCGGCGGCCGCCCCACCTTCGAGAGGCTCGTCCGCGAGTTCTACCGCGGCGTCGCCGACGATCCGGTGCTGGTCGCCATGTACCCGGAGGAGGACCTCGAGGGCGCCATCCAGCGCCTCACCGGGTTCCTCGAGCAGTACTGGGGCGGGCCGACGACCTACAGCGAGGAGCGCGGCCACCCGCGGCTCCGGATGCGGCACATGCCGTTCCGCGTGAACCCGGACGCCCGCGACCGGTGGCTCGCGCACATGCGGGTCGCGGTCGACTCCCTCGACCTGCCGCCGATGCACGAGGCGCAGCTCTGGGACTACCTCGAGCGCGCCGCCCACGCGATGGTCAACACCTTCGACGAGTCCTGAACCACCAGCGCCGCCCCCGTCCCGGAGGACGGGGGGCGGCGATCGCCTAGAGGCGGCGGATCAGCACGTGCCCGCGGGACGTCGTGAGTCGCATCCACGGCCCCGCGCGGAACACGGCCACCGGCGGCTCGTCGTCGTCCGCCTCCGCGTCCGGGGCGGGATCCGGCCCGAGGAACCCCAGGCTGTAGGCCGCGAACGCCCCGCCCGCGACCACGTCCGGCGCGCCGTCCACGGGGCGTCCCCAGACCTCTCCGCGCACGCGGGAGACGATCTGCTCGCCGATGCCGGAGGGCACGGCGGCCGCGACCTCGTCGATTCCGGCCCGTGCGGCCGCGCGCAGGGCGGCGGCGGCCACGTCGTCGACCCGCTCCCATCCGGCCCGCGGCGGGGAGATGCCCGCCCACGCGGCCGTCGCGGTGTCCGGCGGCACGAGCACGCCGACGGGCTCGCCGGGAGATCCGGTGGCGGGCCCCTCGAGCCGCGCGAGCCGGTCGAGCAGCGCGCGGATCGGCACGACGCTGTCGACGGGCGCCCGCGTGTCCGCGGCGAAGGTCCGCAGGCCGAGGACGGTGGGCGCCCGGTCGAGGAGGCCCGCCGGCTGCAGCACCGAGGTGTACACGGCGAGCACGCCCCCGGATCCGATGAGCCGCACGGCTCCGTCGTCGACGCGGGCCGAGCGCCCGAGGAAGGTCTGCAGGTCGCCGAGGGCGAGGGCGTCCCGGAGGGCGAAGGAGGGCGTCATGGCCTGTCTAAGCTACTGGATGCGCCCGGGCGACCCGCCCGGCAGCCCGGCCGCCCGAGGTCGGCCCGTACGCCGGAGGACCCATGACCGACCACGCATCCGACACCCCCGACGACACCGCGGGCGGCCCGCTCGCCGGGCTCCTCACCGCGCTCGACCTCACGGACACCGGCGCCCGCACGAGCGAGGACATCTCCACCGGCCCGTCGCAGTGGATGCCCATGGGCCGCGTCTTCGGCGGCCAGGTGCTCGCGCAGTCGCTCGTCGCGGCGATGCGCACGACCGAGGCCGACCGCCGCGTGCACAGCATGCACGGCTACTTCCTCCGCCCCGGCGACGTCACGAAGCCCATCACGTTCTCGGTGGACCGCATCCACGACGGGCGCTCCTTCTCCACGCGGCGCACGCAGGCCTACCAGGACGGCCGCCCGATCCTGTCGATGATCGCGTCGTTCCAGGACGGCGACGAGGGCCTCGAGCACCAGGCGCCCATGCCGGAGGGCATCCCCGAGCCGGAGTCCCTGCCGAGCGCGCACGACGTGCTGTCGCGCATCGAGCACCCCGTCGCGAAGCACTGGGCCAACGACCGTCCGTTCGACATGCGCCACGTCGAGCAGCCCGTGTACTTCGGCGCGGCCGAGGAGCGCGTCGCCCACCAGGCCGTCTGGATCCGCGCGATCGGCCGCCTGCCCGACGACCCGGCCGTGCACCTCGCGTCCCTCGCCTACGCGAGCGACTACTCGATCCTCGAGTCGATCTACCGGCGCCACGGCCTCAGCTGGGCCACCCCCGGCATCAAGACCGCGAGCCTCGACCACGCCATGTGGTTCCACCGCTTCGGCCGCGCCGACGAGTGGATGCTCTACGTGCAGGAGTCCACGAGCGCGCAGGGCGGGCGCGGCCTCTCGCTCGGCCGCATCTACTCGCGCGACGGCGTGCTGCTGGCGAGCGTCGCGCAGGAGGGCATGGTGCGCGTCCCCGCCGACGCGCGCGGCTGACCCCGGCCCGGCACGGCGGCCGGCGCCCCGTGCGCCGCGCCGCTCACCCCCGTCGACTGAACGCCACGGGCTCCTCGAGGTACGCGCTCCACCCGGCTCGCTCGGCGTCGGTGATGCGGCGCGGACGGCCGGTGGCGGCGTCCACCAGCACGATGGTGGTCGAGGCGCGCGCGTACAGCGCCGCCGGCTCGACGCCCGCGGGCGTCCGCACCTCGTAGCAGGCCTCGAGGCTGGAGCCGCCGAGGCGCCCCAGCCACACCTGCACGTCGAGCGGCCTCCGCCCGTACGAGATGGGCAGCAGGTACTCGACCTCCTGCCGGGCGATCATCGTCATGGTGCTCGCACCCGCGGACGCGTGGATGAGCGCCATCCCCGGATCCACGCCCTCGCCGTCGTCGTCGCCCCGCCAGAAGGCGCGGACGCGCGCCTCCTCCAGCAGCCGGAGCACCTCCACGTTGTTCACGTGGTCGTAGGCGTCGAGGTCGGCCCACCGGAGGTGGACGGGGACGTGGACCCGGGTCACGGGATCAGTCGCGCGTCAGCTTGCGGTACGCCGAGCGGTGGGGCTTCGCGGCGTCCGCGCCGAGGCGCTCGATCTTGTTCTGCTCGTACGACTCGAAGTTGCCCTCGAACCAGTACCAGTTCGCCGGGTCATCCTCCGTGCCCTCGTACGACAGGATGTGCGTCGCGATCCGGTCGAGGAACCACCGGTCGTGGGTGATGACCACGGCGCAGCCGGGGAACTCGAGGAGCGCGTTCTCGAGGCTGCCGAGCGTCTCGACGTCCAGGTCGTTGGTGGGCTCGTCGAGCAGCAGGAGGTTGCCGCCCTGCTTGAGCGTGAGCGCGAGGTTCAGGCGGTTGCGCTCGCCACCGGAGAGGATGCCGGCCTTCTTCTGCTGGTCCGGCCCCTTGAACCCGAAGGTGGAGACGTAGGCGCGCGCCGGCACCTCCTGCTTGCCGACCTGGATGTAGTCCTGCCCGTCCGAGACGACCTCGAAGAGCGACTTCTCGGGGTCGATGCCGCCGCGGCTCTGGTCGACGTAGGAGATGTCGACCGTGTCGCCGACCTTGAGCTCACCGGAGTCGAGTGGCTCGAATCCCACGATCGTCTTGAACAGCGTGGTCTTGCCGACGCCGTTCGGGCCGATGACGCCGACGATGCCGTTGCGCGGCAGCGTGAACGAGAGGTCGTCGATGAGGACGCGCTCCCCGAACTGCTTGTGCAGCTTGTTCGCGTCGATGACCTGCGAGCCGAGGCGCGGGCCGACGGGGATCTGGATCTCCTCGAAGTCCAGCTTCCTCGTGCGCTCCGCCTCCGTCACCATCTCCTCGTAGCGGGCGAGGCGCGCCTTGGACTTCGCCTGGCGGCCCTTCGCGTTGCTGCGGACCCAGTCGAGCTCCTCGGCGAGGCGCTTGGAGAGCTTCGCGTCCTTCTTGCCCTGGACGCTGAGGCGCTCCTGCTTCTTCTCGAGGTACGTCGAGTAGTTGCCCTCGTAGGGGTAGAGGCGGCCGCGGTCGACCTCGGCGATCCACTCGGCCACGTGGTCGAGGAAGTACCGGTCGTGGGTCACGGCGAGGACGGCGCCCGGGTACTTGGAGAGGTGCTGCTCGAGCCAGAGCACGCTCTCGGCGTCGAGGTGGTTGGTGGGCTCGTCGAGGAGCAGGAGGTCGGGCTTCTGGAGCAGCAGCTTGCAGAGCGCCACGCGGCGCTTCTCGCCACCGGAGAGGTTCGCGACAGAGGCATCGCCCGGCGGGGTGCGGAGCGCGTCCATCGCCTGCTCGAGCTGCGAGTCGAGCTCCCAGCCGTCGGCGGCGTCGATGGCCTCCTGCAGCGTGCCCATCTCGGCGAGGAGCGTGTCGAAGTCGGCGTCGGGCTCGGCCATGGCCGCGGCGATCTCGTTGTAGCGGTCGACCTGCGCCTTGAGCGGGCCGACGCCCTCCTGGACGTTCTCGAGGACGGTCTTCGACTCGTCGAGCTCGGGCTCCTGCATGAGGATGCCGACCGAGTAGCCGGGCGACAGCTTGGCCTCGCCGTTGCTCGGGGTGTCGAGGCCCGCCATGATCTTGAGGATCGTGGACTTGCCCGCGCCGTTCGGTCCGACGACGCCGATCTTGGCACCCGGGATGAACGACATCGTGACGTCGTCGAGGATCAGCTTGTCGCCGACCGACTTCCGGGCGCGGACCATCGAGTAGATGTATTCAGCCATGGGGCGAGTCTATTCAGTGCCGCGGGCGGCCGGACGCCGCCGCCGCGTGCCGACCGTCGGTCACCAGTCGATCGCGCGGGTCTGCCCCACGAGGCAGCGGCCGGAGGACAGGGCGGGCTCGACGTGCGCGGAGAAGCCGTCCTGCGCGCGCTGGCCGATGAGGCAGCCGTCGCCCATCCGCACGGCCACGAGGATCGAGTCGACGGAGTTGCCCAGCGGCGTGGCGTCCGCCGTGACCTCCATCTTGTCCTTCGGGAACCCGACACCGACGAGCGCGTCGACCATGGCGCGGCCCTTGGCGTTCGGATCCGCGGAGACGACCGCGCCCGCCGTGGCCTCGAACACGGGCAGGTTGGCGTCGGCCGTCCCCGCCAGGTCGACGGTCGCCGCGGTGGGGGCGGCGGACGCCGCGTCGTCGGGCGTCGCGGGCGGGGCGGACGCCGGCACCGTCGGCTGCGTCGGAGTCGGCGTCTGCGTGCAGCCGCCCAGGACGAGCGCGGCGAGGAGCGCGGGAGCGGCCACGGCGGCGAAGCGGCCCCTCATGCGGCGGGCTCGTCCGCGCGGGCGGTGGCACCCGAGTCGCGTGCGCCGGGGGCCGGCGGGATGGCCAGGTCGTCGCCGCCGGCGCTCCCCCGGTCGTCGAAGGGGGAGGAAGCGGTCATGCTCGTGAGGATATCGCGGGCGATCGCCTCGAGCTGCGCGGTCTGCTCGGCGCTCAGCGGATCGAACACCGTGCGGAGCACCTCCTCGGCGTGCCCGGGAGCGGCGGACGCCAGCGTGCTGCGCCCCTCGTCCGTGAGCTCGGCGAGGAGGCTCCGGCCATCGCGCGGCGAGGGGACGCGGCGCACCCAGCCGAGCTGCTCGAGGCGCGTCACGGCATGCGAGGTGCGGCTCGCCGAGGCCTGCAGGGCGCGCGCGAGGACGCTCATCGGCAGCGCGTTGCCCTCGACCTCGGACAGCCGCACGAGGATCATGAAGTAGGCGTGGGGCATCGCGGCATCCCGGACCAGCTGCCGTTCGATGCGCTCGCTGACGTGGTTCAGCGCGACGATGACGGTCCGCCAGGCGCGCTGCTGATCCGGCTCGAGCCACCGGGGGGATCCGCTCATGATGCGATCCTAGGCCGCCGCGGCCGGGGCGCCATCGGGTGCGTCCCGACCCGCCTCCGCACGGCGAGGAGCGTCGCCTCCATCTCGACGGCATCGTCGCCCGGGCGTCCCCCGCGGCGGGCGCGCAGGACCCCGCGCACGACGACCTCGTCGCCCGCGTGGAGCGACCGGACGGCATCCGCCGCCCCCGCGCCCGCGCACGTGACGATCACGCCGCCCACGTCGAGGGCGGCGAGCTCCCAGCCCTCCGCCGTGCGGATGCCGCGGGCGGCATCGCCGAGCCGCCCGCGCAACAGGGCATGCAGCCGCCCACCGCCGTCGCCGATCGTCGTCCCGTCCGCCGTGCCCGTCCCGCGCATGCCGCCTCCCCCGGCGGCACCGTGCCGCGGTCGCATCGTGCACGACCCCGGGCATGCCGACGGGATCGGGTCCCGGGGACGGCGGATGCGGACGTCCCCGCCCGCTGGGGAGGAGCCGCGGGCGGCTCAGTGCGCGGAGAACTCCACGTCGCCGCCCTGCCCCGCCCGGAGCGCCGACTTCGCGATCTCCAGCGACGGGTACGTGCCGGCGACGACGCCGCGGTGCAGCGGGCGCACCTCGTACCCGTCGTCGTGCGAGTGGATGGAGGCGAGCGCACCCGTGGCTCCGAAGGCCACCCAGGTCTTGCCCGCGGTGCGCGGCAGGCCGGTCGTGCTCGTGTTCGTGCTCGTGCTCGTGTTCGTAGTCATCGACATCGTCGTCGCCTCTCCTCGCCGGGCTCCGTCGCCCGGACGTGCCGATGGTACGCCCACGCCCCGCGGCCGTACAGGCCGCGGGGCGTCGGGGAGGGTGGGTCAGGCCGCGCGCACGTACTGCGCGAACGACTTGCGCACCTTGTTGACCTTGGGCACGGCGACCGCGTTGCAGTAGCCCTGGCCCGGGTTCTTCGCGAAGAAGTCCTGGTGGTAGTCCTCCGCGTCATACCAGGTGCCGACAGGCTCGATCGTGGTGACGGCGGTGCCGTCCCACAGCTCGCCGGCGCGGGAGATGGCGTCGCGGAACAGCTGCTCCTGCTCGGCGTCCGCGGGGAACATGGCCGAGCGGTACTGGGTGCCGACGTCGGCGCCCTGGCGGTTGAGCTGGCGCGGGTCGTGCAGCGTGAAGAACACGTCGAGGATGACGTCGGCGGGGATGACCTCCTCGTCGAAGACCACCTTCACCGCCTCGGCGTGCCCGGTCGCGCCCGTGCACACGGCGTCGTAGGAGGGGTGGGCGGTGTGTCCGCCGATGTAGCCGGAGATGACGTCCTGGACGCCGTCGAGCGTGCGGTAGACCGCATCGAGGCACCAGAAGCAGCCGCCGGCGAGGATGAATGTCTGCATGAGAGATGAACCTACTTCCCGTCGCCGCGCGCGAGGTCCGCACGGGTCGACATGGGAGGGAACCGTCATCGGACGCCGCCCATTCCTGCCGGTCGCGATGTCGGTGGTCCCCCGTAGCTTCGGGGACATCGAGACACCGCCGGGCCGGCGGCACGCGGACGGAGGACACCATGCCCAGCATCACCTACACCCCCCTGGCGCGCTCGGCGGCCCAGGTGCGCGAGCTGCACGACGGGCTGCTGCGCGTCACCCGGCCGGACGGCGCCGTGCTCGGCTACGTCGAGCGCATGCACGAGCCGCAGGGCGAGCGCTTCCGCGCCAAGCGCCTCCGACGGGACGCGCAGGGGTTCGTCCCCCTCGGCGACTTCTGGGCTCTGCAGGACGCGGTCGACTGCCTCCGGTTCTGAGTCGCGTCGCGGACGGCGCCCCGCGACGCGGCGACGCGCCCGCCCCGCCTCCCCGGTCGCAGCCGGAGCCCGGGGTACGGTCACCGCATGCAGTGGTGGAATGATCTCCTCGATGCCCTCGCGTCCGAGCGGGGCACTCAGCTCCTCTCCGGCGTCGTCGTCCCCTTCGTGGCCATCGTGGTGGCCGGCGTCCTCGCCGCGGTCATCGCGCGCGGGGCCACGCAGCGGATCCTCACGCGCCACGACCGCGAGGTGAAGGCGGCCGCCATCGGCGCGCTCGTCGACGCGGCGCGCCAGGCCTCCGTCTGGGACGGCCTCACCCCGCAGGAGCGCGTGCTCGCCGATCGCGCCGCCGGCGAGGCCGACATCCGCATCCGCCTCATGCCGGTCAAGGGCGCCGCGACGGCGGCCACGTGGGCGGCGCACGAGATCACCGAGTTCAAGCGCGGCAGCGGCAGCTTCGGGTTCCAGTTCGACACGCAGCTCGCCGAGTTCCGCGACCGCATCGTCGAGTGGCAGCACCACCCGGGTCGGGCCCGCAAGATCTTCCAGGGCGACATCGCGCGCTGGCAGTTCGAGGACGACTCCCCCGCCACGAAGGCGCCCGCCGCCCGCGCGCCGGAGGCCGCCCCGGCCGCCGCCCCCGTTCCGGAACCGTGGCGCCCCGGAGTCGACGACCGGACCGTCGCGGAGCGTCGCGTCGAGTCCCCGGACGAGCAGTACAGCCCTCCGGTGCCGTCGTCGGCCGCCGCCAACTCCCGCGCCGCGGAGGCCGAGCGCCGCTGACCCGGCCCCGCGCGACGACGCCCCGCATCCCCTCGAGGTGCGGGGCGTCGTCATGTCCGGGATGGCGCGGCGATCACCTCCACCAGTCGTCGAACATGGTCGAAGGGACGCGGCGCTTGTGCTCCGTGCTCACGTACCGCGCCTCGATCGCGTCGGCGACCTCGACGTCGACATCGCGGCCCTCGAGGAAGTCGTCGATGTCGGCGTAGGTGAGGCCCAGGTTCGCCTCGTCCGTCTGCCCGGGCGTGTCGTCGAGGAGATCCGCGGTGGGGGCCTTCAGATAGAGCCGCTCGGGCGCGCCCAGGTGCTCGAGCAGGGCGCGGCCCTGGCGCTTGGTCAGGCCGGTGAGGGGCAGGACGTCGGCACCGCCGTCGCCGTACTTGGTGAAGAAGCCCGTGACCGCCTCGGCCGCGTGGTCCGTGCCGACGACGAGGAGGCGCGCCTGCCCGGCGAGGGCGTACTGGGCGACCATGCGCGAGCGCGCCTTGACGTTGCCCTTGGTGAAGTCGAGCATCCGGTGGCCCGCCGCGTCGGCGTACTCCGCCTCGAAGCCGTCCACCGCGCGCTTGATGTCGAAGACGACGCTCGCCTTCGGCTGGATGAACCGCAGCGCGAGCTGCGCGTCCTCCTCGTCGGCCTGGACGCCGTAGGGCAGCCGCACGGCGACGAAGTCGGCGCGCACGCCCTCGGCCGCCAGCTCCTCGACGGCCAGCTGGGCGAGCCGACCCGCGAGGGAGGAGTCCTGGCCGCCGCTGACGCCGAGGACGAAGCCCTCCGCGCCGGTCGACCGCAGGTAGGCCTTGAGGAAGTCGACGCGCTTCCGGACCTCGTCGGCGGGATCGATGGTGGGACGCACCTCGAGGGCGTCGATGATCTGTGACTGGATGTCGCGCATGCGCCCAAATCTACGGTGATCCGGCGGGCCGCGACAGCGCTGGTCCCCCCGGCGCGACTCGAACGCGCAACCGTCGGATTAGAAGGCCGATGCTCTATCCATTGAGCTACAGGGGGTCGTGACGAGGGTACTACGCGGGTCCCGCCGCTCCGGGGCCGCTGCCCGGCGTCGAGGCGGCTCCGTCGTCCAGCGCCCGCGCCACCGCCTGCAGCACCTGCGGCGCGGTCGGCACGCCCTCGGCGCGCAGGACCTGCCGGGCGCCGGCGAAGACGAGGATGGTCGGGGTCGAGCGGATCCGCTCCTCCTCCGCGCGGTCGGGGTGCGCCGCGACGTCGAGCTCCTCGACCGGGAGCCAGGGCAGCAGCCGATGCACCTCGGTGAGGACGCGGCGGGTGGCCTGGCACGGCACGCAGAACAGCGAGGAGTACATCACGACGCGGACGACGGACGCGCCCGTGTCCTCGGCGGAGGTCAGGACAGGAACGCGACGACGGCGGCCGCGATCGAGAGGGCCGCGAGGAGGAGCGACACCGACACCAGCACGAGGTGCACCGTGTAGAAGGGCGTGCGCGACCCGTCGGCGGCGCGAGCGCGCGGGTCCTTGGCGACGCGCTTCAGGAACTGCGGCCAGACGACGACGTTCCAGATGCCGTTGACGAGGAGGAGGACGGCGAGGAGGGTGATCACTCCCCCATGGTAGGCGGCGACGATGGTCCGTCCGGGGCCGCCGATAGGATCGGGGGATGGGCAACAACGCGGACCGGCTGGTGTGGATCGACTGCGAGATGACGGGGCTCGACCTCGCGATCGACGAGCTGGTGGAGGTCGCGGTCGTCGTCACCGACTTCGACCTCGTCCCCGTCGACGCGGGCTTCAGCATCGTCATCAACCCGGATCCCGCAGCCCTGGCGAACATGGGCGAGTTCGTCACCGACATGCACCGCTCCTCGGGGCTCCTCGAGGAGATTCCTGCGGGAGTCAGCCTCGCCGACGCCGAGTTCGCGGTGCTCGAGTACCTCCTGCAGCACGTCCCCAACGGCGGCAAGGCGCCCATCGCGGGCAACACGATCGGCACCGACCGCGCGTTCCTCGCCAAGTACATGCCGCGCGTGGACGCGCACCTGCACTACCGCAGCGTCGACGTCTCCTCCATCAAGGTGCTCGCCAAGGAGTGGTTCCCCCGGATCTACTTCAACTCCCCCGCCAAGAACGGCGGGCACCGCGCCCTCGCGGACATCCTCGAGTCCATCCGCGAGCTCGAGTACTACCGCCGCGCCGCCTTCGTGCCGGCGCCGGGACCGGCGACCGAGGACGTGCAGGCCATCTCCGCGGACGTGACGTCCGCGTGGGCTCCGCGGCTGTAGTATCCTCATTCATGGCCGTCCGCGAGAGGGGGATCGGCCGCATGGTGGGCGTAGCTCAGTTGGCAGAGCGCTGGCTTGTGGAGCCGGAAGTCGCGGGTTCGAGCCCCGTCGTCCACCCCACCGGGAAGGGCCGGGATCCGAGAGGGTCCCGGCCCTTTCGTCGTCTGGGCCCTTCCCTCGTCTGGGCCCTTCCGCCGTCCCGGCCGTCCTCGTCCTCGGCCCTTCCGCCGTCCCCGTGCGGTCCAGCCGCGGCCCGCGGCGTGCGAGGCTGGCACCGTGCTGCACTGCGACCCCGAGGACTTCGAGCGACTGGTGGTCGACGAGCTCGACGCCCTGCCGGACGAGATGGTCGACGGCCTCGACAACGTCGTGTTCGTGGTGGAAGACCGGCCCGAGGACGGGTCCCTCGGCCTGCTCGGGCTCTACGACGGCGTCGCGATGACCGAGCGCGGGCAGTACGGGTTCGGCGAGATGCCGGATCGGATCGTCGTGTACCGGGAGCCCCACCTGCACGAGGTGGACGATCTCGAGGACCTCCGCGACCTGGTGCACGTGACGCTCGTGCACGAGATCGCCCACTTCCACGGCATCGACGACGACCGCCTGCACGAGCTGGGCTGGGCCTGACGCCGGACGCCGGACGCGCGACGGCCCCGGCCGCATCGCGCGGGCCGGGGCCGTCGGGATCGGCGCTCAGGCGCCGGCCGAGGTCCGGATCAGAGCTCGAGGGACTCGTCGTCGCCCTCGCCGAGGACGTCGTCGCTGCCGTCGGCCACGAACGAGTACGTCACGCGCTTCTCACCCGCGACCTCGGTCACCTCACCGGCGCGGTACTGGAAGAGGGCCTCCTTGCCCTCGACGGCGGACAGGGTGCTGATGGTCTCGTCGTGCCCGCCGTCCACGAGCACGCGCGTCTCGGTGGTGCCTTCGAGGGGGCCGTCGGCGAAGACGGCGAGGTAGCGGACGTCGGTGGGTGCGGAATCGGTCATGGCCTCAGGCTACCCGGGCGTCACGGCGGCGTCCGTCCGGACGACGACGTCGGCCAGGGCGCGCGGACCCTCCCGGGCGATGTGGTCGCGCCACTGGGCGTCCCAGCGCTCCCACTCGGCGGCGAAGGCCTCGCCGTCGCGCGCGATGGCGCGGGCCCGTCGGACGTCGTCGTCGGCCTCGACCCAGATGCGGTGCGTAGCCAGCGCCGCCGCGATCCGCGTGAGGGACCCGCAGCCCTCGACCACGAGCGGCCGGTCGGGGTCGAGGTCGTGCCACTCGGCGGGCGCGTCGGCCGCCCAGTCCCAGCGGCGCCACCGGGGGCGCCCGCCCGGCCGCATCTCCGGCAGGACGTGCCGCTCGAGGTGCCGTGACGCCCGCTCGAGACCGTCCCAGCCCGGGTAGACGTCGTCGAGGCGGAGCAGCTGCGCGCCCGGCGGGAGCTGCGCGGCCGGATCGCCGTCGCGGACGAGGGCGTCGGCGAGCGTCGACTTGCCGGATCCGCTCGGGCCGTCGACGAGGACCAGCGCGGGGCGCCGCTCCCCCGCGTCAGGCGGCAACGAAGTCCCACGTCCCGGCCGCGACGGCCGCGCCGACGGACACCGCGGCGACGAGCACGGCCACCACGACCACCAGGTGCTCGCGCCGACCGACGACGCTGGGGCGCGCCCAGGTCCGGGCGCCCGGTCCGCCGAAGCCGCGCGCCTCCATCGCGGTCGCGAGCTTGCTGCCGCGGCGGATGGAGAGGACCAGCAGCGCGAACGCCTGCCCCGCGAACCGACGCACGCGGCCCCGGTCGGCGACCCCGCGGGCCCGCCGGGCGAGCTCGAGCGAGCGCCAGTCGTCGAGCAGCAGCCCGACCAGGCGGACGCCCGCGAGGGCACCCAGGACGAACCGCGACGGGAGGCGCCACACCTGCGCGAGGCCGTCGGCGAGGTCGGTCGGGTCCACGTCCGAGAAGAGGATGAGCGACGCGATGCCGACCGCGAGCACGCGGAGCGTCGTCGCGAGGGCCAGCAGCACGGAACCCTCGCTCACCACCACGAGGAGGAACTGCGCGTAGACGTCTCCCGAGGTGCGCCCGTAGAGCAGGATCGTGAGGCCCGCGCCCGGGGCCGCGATCCAGATCGGGATGCCCCGGACGAGGAGGGACCGGACGCGGATCCCGGTGAGCGGGAGCAGCAGCAGCTCGAGCGCGAGCGCGGCACCGGCGGACACCACGTCGAGGCTGAGGACGAGCGCGAGGGTCAGGACGAGCGCGGCGGCGAGCCGGGCGACCGGGTTCACGGCGGCGAGGCCGGTCGCACGCGCGGCGGGCGCTGGCTCGCGGATCGCGGCGCTCACCGGACCACCCGGAGCCGCGCGGGTGCCGCGGCGGCGGGAGCCAGGCGGAGCACGTCGTCCGCGAGCGCCTCCACGAGGTCCTCGTCGTGCGTCACGGCGAGCACGCCGACGCCCTCGCGGTCGACGAGGTCGGCGAGCAGCGCGACGAGCTCCGCCCAGGTGCGGGCGTCCTGGCCGAAGGTCGGCTCGTCGAGGACGAGGAGGCGCGGGGCCGTCGCGAGCGCGGTGGCCACGGACAGCCGGCGCTTCTCGCCCCCGGACAGCGTGAAGGGGTTGGCCTGGGCGAGGCCGTCGAGCCGGAGGCGCACGAGGAGCTCGTCGACGCGTCGCGCGGACGTCGCCGGGTCGGCGCCGACGGCGCGGGGCCCCACCTTCAGCTCTGCGCGGACGGTCGCCGCGAGGAACTGGTGCTCCGGGTCCTGGAAGACGGTGCCGATGCGGGCGGCGAGCTCGCGCGAGCGCCAGGCGGACGGATCCGCGTCGAGGCCGTCCGCGAGCGGGCCCTCGGCGACCACCCGGCCGGAGACGGCGGGCAGGAGCCCGCCGAGCGTGAGCGCGAGCGTGCTCTTGCCGCCGCCGTTGGGTCCCGTGAGCGCCGCGACGCGTCCCGCGGACAGGGTCAGCGAGACATCCTCCGCCACGGCGACACCACGCCGTCGCCCCACCGCGAGGCCATCGGCCCGGAGCAGCGGGGAGGGCGCCGCCGGGGCGCGGTCGGGCGCCGCCGGCTCCCGACCGGGGACCCACACGCCGGCCGCCGCGAGGGAGGCGCCCTGGTCGCGGAGCACGTCGTCGGGCGCGCCGTCGGCGAGGATCCCGCCGTCCGCCCCGAGGACGACCACCCGGTCGACCAGGTCCCGCCAGACGGCGACGCGGTGCTCGATGACCACGAGCGTCGTGCCCGTGGACGCGACCACGCGCTCCACCGCGCGGCGCACCTCGCCGACGCCCTCGGGATCGAGGTTGGCCGTGGGCTCGTCGAGGAGCAGGAGGCCGGGCCGCATCGCGAGGACGCCCGCGAGCGCGAGCCGCTGCTTCTGGCCGCCCGAGAGCGCGGTCGTCGACCGGTCGAGCTCGACGTCGAGGCCGACGGCGTCGAGGGCGTCGCGGACGCGGATCCAGATCTCGTCCCGCGGGACGCCCAGGTTCTCGCAGCCGAACGCGACGTCGTCGCCGACGCGGGAGAGGATCACCTGCGCGTCCGGGTCCTGCAGCACGAGGCCGGCACGACCACGCTGGCCGGCCGGATCCACGCCGTCGACGCGCAGCTCGCCCCGGCTCTCGCCCTCGTCGTCGCCCCCGAGGACGCCCGCGAGCGCATGCAGCAGCGTGGTCTTTCCCGCGCCGGATGCGCCGAGGAGCAGCACGCGCTCCCCCGGCTCGATGACGAGATCGACGTCGCGGACGGCCCAGGCGCTCCGGCCGGCGTGGCGCCAACCCCATCCGACGGCCTTGACGGCCGCACCGCCGCCGCCCGACCGCGACGCGGCGTCCGCGGGCGACCGGTCGGCGACAGGGGCGGCCGTCGAGCCGCGCCGGCCGGGTCGCCGCACGCTCAGACCCGGGCCGCGGTGTCGCGACCCGAGGCGAACCGCGACAGCGCGCCGGTGCGGGCGAGCGCCCGGGCGACCAGCCACGACAGCAGGCCGGCGATCACCGCACCGGACACGAGCGCCGCGATCGTGTAGACGACGACGAAGACCGGCGAGGAGCCCGGGTAGTAGGTGATGAGGTCGGTCACGGCCATGCCGAGGCCCGCCCCCATGCCCGCGAGGACGGCAACGTAGGCGCGCCAGTTGGCGTAGAGGAAGACGAGGAGCACGAGCTCGGCGCCGATGCCCTGCGTCAGGCCGGAGAGCAGCGTGCTCACGCCCCACACGTTGCCGACGAGCATGGAGACGAAGGCCGCCAGCAGCTCGCCGTACAGGGCGGCGCCGGGCTTGCGGATCACGATGCCGGTGAGGACGCCGGCGAACAGCCAGCCGCCTCCGGCGAGGGCCTGGAGCCCGGGCAGCAGCGGCTCGAACAGGCCGGCGACGGGCACCGACGCCGTGTTCCAGAGGACGAAGACGAGGCCGGAGGCGACGCCGAGGACGCTGGCCACGACGATGTCGATGACGCGCCAGCGGGCGCGGAGCCCCGAGCGGGGTGCGCGGGCGCCGGCATCGCCGGGGAGCGCGGATGCGGTGGACGAGGGTGATGCGGTCATTGGACGTGCCCTTCGGGTGAGTGTGAAGAGGGCACGGGTGCGAGATGGAAGCCTCCCTGCGCTGGCATGATCCAGATCAGGTTCTTACGGTCGAAGACTGGGTGTCTTCCTCTCAGCCCGGCTCACCGGACTCCCGTGTTCGAGGCGATCCTAGCGCGCGGTGGGGCGTCCGCCGCGCCCGGGATGCGCGGGCACCCCGGACGCACGGGAGCGCGGGCGCCCGAGGGCACCCGCGCTCCGCGGTGGTCGTGCGCGCCGGTCGGGCGCCCGTCGCTACCTGAGGGTCTTGATGAGCTTGACGAGCACCTTGCCCGAGATCCAGATGACGGGCGTGGCCACCGCGAGCAGCGCGATGACGTTCGGCTGGAAGCGCACCTCGCCGTCGGTGGCGATGTACGCGCCGATCGGCCAGGTGGCGCCGCCGCCCCCGCCGCCGCCCGCGACGTTGCCCTCGGAGTCGGGGAGGTCGCTGCCCCCGCCGAAGCCGTACCAGGCGAATGCCACGGGCACGATGGTCGAGCCGTCGATGTCGAGGGGGTCGCCGTAGACCGTCCCCACTCCGGCGTTCTTCACGTTCTCTGCGAGCTGTGCGACGAGGTTGGTCATGCGTCCCACCGTACCCCGCGAGCCCCGCCGGATGCCGGGCGATCCCGGTCCTCGCGGTAACCTCGCCCCTGGTGCGTCGTCGCGTCGCATCCGGCCTCCCCCGCCGCTGCGGCAGCTGCGGATCCACCGCCTGCCCCGCCCCCGACGGATCCGCGCCCGCGCGCGCGCCGTCGTGGGACGAGTCGACCCAACTGGAGGACCACTTGCACACCTGGCCCGGAAACCCCTATCCGCTCGGCGCGACCTTCGACGGGAGCGGCACGAACTTCGCGCTGTTCAGCGAGGTGGCCGAGCAGGTGCAGCTGTGCCTCATCGAGGAGGACGGCACCGAGACCCGCGTCGACGTCACCGAGGTCGACGCCCACGTCTGGCACTGCTACCTCCCGCACGTGCAGCCGGGCCAGCGCTACGGCTACCGGGTGACCGGTCCCTACGAGCCCGAGAACGGGCACCGCTCGAACCCCGCGAAGCTGCTGCTGGACCCCTACGCCAAGGCCACGTGCGGCGAGTTCGACTGGCACCCGTCCCTCTTCGCCTACGACTTCGGCGACCCGGCCAGCCGCAACGACGAGGACTCGGGCCCGCACATGATGCTCGGCGTCGTCGTGAACCCCTTCTTCGACTGGGACGGCGACCGCCTCCCCCGCACGCCCTACAGCGAGTCCGTCGTCTACGAGGCGCACGTGAAGGGCCTCACGCAGCTGCACCCGCGGATCCCCGAGGAGCTGCGCGGCACGTACGCGGGCATCGCGCACCCCGCCGTCATCGACCACCTGCAGCACCTCGGCGTCACCGCCATCGAGCTGATGCCCGTGCACCAGTTCGTGCAGGACAACACCCTGCTCGAGAAGGGCCTCCGCAACTACTGGGGCTACAACACCATCGGCTTCTTCGCGCCGCACAACGCGTACTCGTCCACGGGCGAGCTCGGCCAGCAGGTGCAGGAGTTCAAGTCCATGGTGCGGGCGCTGCACGCGGCCGGCATCGAGGTCATCCTCGACGTGGTCTACAACCACACGGCGGAGGGCAACCACCTCGGCCCGACGCTCTCGTTCAAGGGGATCGACAACCAGGCCTACTACCGGCTCATGGAGGACGACCCCACCTACTACATGGACTACACGGGCACGGGCAACTCGCTCAACGTGCGCCACCCGCACTCGCTCCAGCTGATCATGGACTCGCTGCGCTACTGGGTCACCGAGATGCACGTCGACGGCTTCCGCTTCGACCTCGCCTCCGCGCTCGCCCGCGAGTTCTACGACGTCGACAAGCTCGCCACCTTCTTCGAGCTCGTGCAGCAGGACCCGGTGGTGTCGCAGGTCAAGCTCATCGCCGAGCCGTGGGACGTGGGCCCCGGCGGCTACCAGGTGGGCAACTTCCCGCCGCAGTGGACCGAGTGGAACGGCAAGTACCGCGACACCGTGCGCGACTTCTGGCGCGGCGAGGCGTCGTCGCTCGGCGAGTTCGCGGCCCGGATCACCGGATCCGCCGACCTCTACGAGCACTCGGGCCGTCGCCCGGTGGCGTCGATCAACTTCATCACCGCGCACGACGGCTTCACCATCGCCGACCTCGTCTCCTACAACGAGAAGCACAACGAGGCGAACGGCGAGGACAACAAGGACGGCGAGAGCCACAACCGCTCCTGGAACATGGGCGTGGAGGGGCCGACGGACGACCCGGCGGTGCTCACGCTCCGCGGCCGGCAGCAGCGCAACATGCTCGCGACGATGATCCTGTCGCAGGGCGTGCCGATGATCCTGCACGGCGACGAGCTCGGCCGCACCCAGCAGGGCAACAACAACACGTACGCGCAGGACAACGAGATCAGCTGGGTGCACTGGGACCAGGCGGACCAGCCGCTGGCGGAGTTCACCGCCTCGGTGGTGCGCCTGCGCAAGGAGCACCCGACCTTCCGGCGCGGCCGCTTCTTCGACGGCCGGCCCGTGCGCCGCGGCGAGGGCGAACCGCTGCCCGACATCGTCTGGCTCGACGCCGACGCGACACCCATGGTGGACGACGACTGGGAGTCCGGCCTCCGGGCGATCGGCATGTTCCTCAACGGCAACGGGATCCGCGGGCGCGACCGCCGCGGCGAGGACATCTACGACACGCACTTCCTCCTCTACTTCAACGCCCACGACGAGCCGGTGTCGTTCACCCTCCCGTCGGACGAGTACGCGGACGCGTGGGAGACCGTGATCGACACCGCGGGCGTCGGAGCCGACTCGACGGCGCTCCGCGCGAGTAGCGTCGTGGACGTGGCGGCCAAGGCACTCGTGGTGCTGCGCGCCTACACGGAGCCCGAGGTGGAGCCCGACCACTCGGTCGCGGCGAGCCTCGCGGTCCTCACCCACGCGCAGGCCGACCGGCCCGCCGCAGACCCAAGGAGCGACATCAGTTGAGAACCCCCATCTCCACCTACCGGTTCCAGGTGCGGGAGTCCTTCGACCTCGCGGCCGTCGCGGCGCAGCTGCCGTACGTGAAGGACCTCGGCGCGGACTGGGTCTACCTCAGCCCGATCCTCACGGCGGAGCCCGGATCCGACCACGGCTACGACGTGGTCGACCACGCGCAGGTGGACCCGGCGCGGGGCGGGGCGGCGGGACTGAAGGCCGTCGCCGACCGCGCCCACGAGCTGGGGATGGGCGTGCTGGTGGACATCGTCCCGAACCACGTCGGCGTCGCCACCCCGGTGGAGAGCCTCTGGTGGTGGGACCTCCTGACCCACGGCACCGCGAGCCGCTACGCCGAGGCCTTCGACGTGGACTGGGACTTCGGGCGCGGCAAGGTGCGGATCCCCGTGCTCGGCGACGGCGAGTCCGAGCTCGACGAGCTGACGCTGGTCCGCGGCGACGACGGCACCGTCGAGCTGCGCTACTACGACCAGCGGTTCCCCGTCGCGCCCGGCACGGCCGAGGACGACGCGGACGCCCGCACGGTGCACGAGCGCCAGTCGTACGAGCTGATCAACTGGCGTCGCGCCGACGCCGAGCTCAACTACCGCCGCTTCTTCGCGGTGAACACGCTCGCGGGCATCCGCGTCGAGCTGCCGCGCGTGTTCGAGGAGTCGCACGCCGAGATCTCCCGCTGGTTCCGCGAGGGGCTCGCGGACGGCCTCCGGGTCGACCACCCGGACGGCCTGCTCGACCCGAAGGGCTACCTCGACGACCTGGCGCGGATCACGGACGGCGCGTACGTGCTCGTGGAGAAGATCCTCGAGCCCGGCGAGACGCTGCCCACCGACTGGGCCACCGCCGGGACCACCGGGTACGACGCGCTCGCCGAGATCGACCGCGTGCTCGTCGACCCCGACGGCCAGGTCGAGCTCGATCACCTCGAGGCGTCCCTCCGCGGCCTGCCCCAGGGTGAGCTCACGGACTGGGCCGACATGATCCGCGGCACCAAGCGCGGCATCGCCGACGGGATCCTCCGCAGCGAGGTGCTCCGCCTCGAGCGCCTCGTCGAGGACGCGCCCGCGGACGCCGCCGACGCGCTCGCCGAGCTGCTCGCCACCTTCCCCGTGTACCGCAGCTACCTCCCGGGCGGGCTCGCGCACCTCGAGGAGGCCGCCGAGGCCGCGCGTGCCAGCCGCCCCGACCTCGCCGCCACCATCGACGCGCTCATGCCGCAGCTGTCCGACCCGTCCACGCTCGTCGCGCAGCGCTTCCAGCAGACGAGCGGCATGGTCATGGCGAAGGGCGTCGAGGACACCGCGTTCTACCGCTACTCGCGGCTCGTCTCCCTTAACGAGGTCGGCGCCGACCCGTCGATCTTCGCCATCGACGTCGACGACTTCCACGCGCGCCAGCAGGAGCGCCAGCGCGTCGCGCCGCACGCGATGACCACGCTGTCGACCCACGACACGAAGCGCGGTGAGGACGTGCGCGCGCGCATCGACGTGCTCTCCGAGACGCCCGAGGCGTGGCGCGACGCGCTCGAGCGGCTCCGCGAGGTCGCGCCCACCGGCGACGGCCCGTTCGAGAACCTGCTCTGGCAGACGCTCGTCGGCACCTGGCCCGCGTCGCGCGAGCGCCTGCACGCGTACGCCGAGAAGGCGTCGCGCGAGGCCGGCGACTCCACCACGTGGACCGCGCCCGACGAGGCGTTCGAGGAGCGCATGCACGCGCTCGTCGACGCGGCGTTCGACGACCCGCGCGCCCGCACCATCGTCGCCGGGCTCTACGACCGCCTCTCCGGCCCCGGCTGGTCGAACTCCCTGGCCGCCAAGGCCATCCAGCTGACGGCCCCCGGCATGCCCGACGTCTACCAGGGCAGCGAGCTGTGGGAGACGAGCCTGGTGGATCCCGACAACCGCCGCGAGGTCGACTTCGGCACGCGTCGCGCCGCCCTCGACGCCGTGCTCACGGGCGCCGAGCCCGCGATCGACGAGACGGGCGCCGCGAAGCTCCTCGTCACGGCGCGCGCGCTCCGCCTCCGCCGCGACCACCCGGAGCTGTTCACGGGCTACGACCCCCTGCACGCGGCGGGCGACGCCGCGGCGCACGTGATCGCCTTCGACCGCGGCGGCGCCATCACCGTGGCCACCCGCCTGCCCGTGGGGCTGGAGTCCGGCGGCGGATGGGGATCCACCACGATCACGCTGCCCGAGGGCGAGCTCGTCGACCACGTGAGCGGCCGCCGCCTCGACGGCGGACGCGTCTCCGTGGCCGCGCTCCTCGCCGACTACCCGGTCGCGATCCTCGCGCCCGCCTCCACCGCCGCCGACCTCACCCCCGGGAGCTGAGCATGACCGACGACCGCTTCGACATCTGGGCCCCGAAGGCCCGCACCCTCGCGCTGTCCGTGGGGGACGAGCGCCTGCCGCTCTCCCCCGTGGGCGACGGCTGGTGGACCCTCGACGCCGCGCGCGCCGAGGCCCTCCCCTCCGGCGACCTCGACTACGGCTACCTCGTGGACGACTCCGACACCCCGCTGCCGGACCCGCGCTCCCGCCGCCAGCCCGAGGGCGTCCACGGGCGCTCGCGCACGTACGACCCGTCGTCGTTCGCGTGGACCGACCAGGCGTGGACCGGCCGCCAGCTCGCCGGCGCCGTCGTCTACGAGATGCACATCGGCACCTTCACCCCCGAGGGCACGCTCGACTCCGCGATCGACCGGCTCGACCACCTCGTCGCGCTCGGCGTCGACCTGGTGGAGGTGCTGCCGGTCAACGGCTTCAACGGCACGCACAACTGGGGCTACGACGGCGTCCTCTGGTACACGGTGCAGGAGACCTACGGCGGCCCCGAGGCGTACCAGCGCTTCGTCGACGCCTGCCACGCGCGCGGCCTCGGCGTCGTGCAGGACGTCGTGTACAACCACCTCGGCCCCTCGGGCAACTACCTGCCCGTCTACGGCCCGTACCTGCACGAGGCGTCGGCGAACACGTGGGGCAGCAGCCTCAACCTCGACGGGGAGGACTCCGGTCCCGTCCGCGAGTACGTCATCGACAACGCGCTCATGTGGCTCGGCGACTACCACGTCGACGCGCTGCGCCTCGACGCGGTGCACGCGCTCGTCGACCACACGGCGACGCACCTCCTCGAGGAGCTCGCGGTGCAGGTGGACGTGCTCTCCGCGCACGTGGGCCGCCCGCTCACGCTCATCGCCGAGTCGGACCTCAACGACCCGAAGCTGATCACCTCGCGCGAGGCCCACGGCTACGGACTCGACGCGCAGTGGAGCGACGACTTCCACCACGCCGTCCACGTGGCGCTCACGGGCGAGACGACGGGCTACTACGAGGACTTCGCGTCGCTCGGGGCGCTCGCCAAGGTCATCACGCGCGGCTTCTTCCACGACGGCACGTGGTCGTCGTTCCGCGGCCGCGTGCACGGTCGGCCGCTGGACCTCGAGCGGATCCCCGCGCACCGCCTCGTGGTCGCGAACCAGAACCACGACCAGATCGGCAACCGGGCGACCGGCGACCGCCTGACGGCGACGCTCGACGAGGGCGGGCTCGCGCTGGCGGCCGTGCTCACGCTCACGTCGCCCTTCACGCCGATGCTCTTCATGGGCGAGGAATGGGGGGCGACCACCCCGTGGCAGTTCTTCACCTCGCACCCCGAGCACGACCTCGGCGAGGCGACCGCGAAGGGCCGCATCGAGGAGTTCGCGAGGATGGGCTGGGACGAGTCCGTCGTGCCGAACCCGCAGGACCCGTCCACCTTCCAGGACTCGAAGCTCGACTGGTCGGAGCTGTACGGCGCCGAGGCCGCCGCGTCGCAGCACGCGCGGCTGTTCGCGCTCTACAGCGAGCTGATCCGCCTCCGCCGCGCGCACCCCGACCTCACCGACCCCCGGTTCGCCGAGGTCGAGGTGGAGGTGCACGAGGAGGCGCGCCTGCTCGTGATGGACCGCGGCGAGCTGTCGATCGTGGTCAACCTCTCCGACGAGGAGCGCCGGGTGCCCGTCGTGGGCGAGCGTCCCGCGCTGCTGCTCGGGACCGCCCCGGGCGTCGAGCTCGGTGCGGACGAGGTCGTGCTCCCGGCGCGCACCGCCGCGATCCTCGGGCCGGTGGCGGACGCCGCGGAGGCGCTGCTCGCCTGAGCGACCGGGGCCCGGGCGGGCGGCGACGTGCTCCCGGGCCCTCCCCCTGCGCGGTCCCGCGCCCGTGCTAGGTTCGAAACAGGCCGGGCTGGGGGGCACGCCGACGTCGTTCCCGCGCGTCGGCAGCGGCGACATCCCTCGACGGAACGGACTCCCCTTGCGCATCTCAGTGATCGGCTGCGGCTACCTCGGAACCGTGCACGCGGCCTGCATGAGCCGGCTCGGGCACGACGTGGTGGCCATCGACGTGGACGCCGCCAAGATCGCCTCGCTCCAGCAGGGCGTCGCCCCCTTCTTCGAGCCGGGCCTCCCCGAGCTCCTCAGCGAGCAGCTGGCGACCGGGCGCCTGCGGTTCAGCACCGACGCGGCGGAGACCGCCGGGGCCCGCGTGCACTTCATCGCCGTGGGCACGCCCCAGAAGCGCGGCGAGAACGCGGCCGACCTCACGTACGTCGACGCGGCCGTCGAGGCGCTGATCCCGCACCTGGCCGACGGCGACGTCATCGCCGGCAAGTCGACCGTCCCCGTCGGCACGGCCCGCCGGCTCGCCGAGCGCGTGCACGCCCGCGTGCCCGGCGCCACGCTCATGTGGAACCCCGAGTTCCTGCGCGAGGGCTTCGCGGTGGAGGACACCCTCACGCCGGACCGCTTCGTCTACGGGCTCCCCGCGGGCGAGGAGGGCGAGGCCGCCCGCGCCGTGCTCGACGAGGTCTACGCCACCGCGATCGGCGCCGGCACGGCCCGGGTCACCACCGACTACGAGACCGCCGAGCTCGTCAAGGTCTCCGCCAACGCGTTCCTCGCCACCAAGATCTCGTTCATCAACGCCATGGCGGAGGTGTGCGAGGCGACGGGCGCCGACGTGACGCAGCTCGCGGACGCCATCGGGTACGACGACCGCATCGGGCGCCGCTTCCTCAACGCCGGCGTCGGCTTCGGCGGCGGCTGCCTGCCCAAGGACATCCGGGCCTTCATGGCCCGGGCCGGCGAGCTCGGGGCGGACCAGGCGCTGACGTTCCTCCGCGAGGTCGACTCCATCAACATGCGCCGCCGCGTCCGCGCGGTCGACGTGGCGCGCGAGGTGTGCGGGGGATCGCTGCTCGGCCGCAACGTCGCCGTCCTCGGCCTCGCGTTCAAGCCGGAGTCCGACGACGTGCGCGACTCCCCCGCGCTCAGCATCTCCGCGCAGCTGCAGCTGCAGGGTGCGCGCGTGCTGGCGACGGATCCGTACGCGAACGAGAACTCGCGCCGCCGTTTCCCGGAGCTCACCTACGTGGACACGTGGCAGGAGGCCGCACGCGACGCCGACGTGGTCATGCTGCTCACCGAGTGGAAGCAGTACCGCGCCATCGACCCCGCGGAGCTCAAGGCCATCGTGGCCACGCCCGTGATCGTCGACGGCCGCAACTGCCTGGATCCCGTCGCATGGCGCGCGGCCGGCTGGCGCTACCGCGGCATGGGCCGGCCCTAGTCCTCGCGGGTCGGATCACCCCTGGGCCAACGCCCCGACGATGATCGCGAACACGCTCACCAGGGCGGCGAGGACAGCGCCGTTCAGCAGGATCCCGGCGATCGCGCGGTCGTGCCCGTCGGGCTCGCTGCACAGGGCCATGATCCCCACGACGAGTCCCGCGAGCGGGCACACGACGGTGAACCCGGCGACGAGCGAGACGAGTCCGATGATCAGCGAGGACGTCGCCAGCCCCTTCTGCTGAGGGACGAGCCCGCCCACGTCCACCGGAGCCGGCTGAGGCCAGCGTGGATCGGACCGGCGGGCGGCAGGCGGATCGGGATCGGGGCGGCGGACGTCCACGGCTCTCCTCGCGTCGGGTGGGTGACGCGGGAGAGTAGCCGATGTCGCGCTCCGGGGAGCGCGTCATCCACGCTTCCGTGGAGCGCGCGCCCGATCAGCGCGGAGTGGTCGCCGCGAAGCCCATGAGCGCGCCGCCCGCGACGATGATCGAGATCCCGATGGCCACGGGGATGAGCAGCAGCAGGCCGTTGAGGATGAGGCCGGTGATGGCGAACCCGCGGCCGGCCGGCTCCTTGCGGATGCCGATGACGCCGAAGACCAGGCCGATGAGCGGGCACAGGAACGTCCAGAAGAAGAAGACCGAGACGAGGCCGAGGATCATCGAGGTGAGGCTCATGCCCTTGGGGGGCGCGGCCGCGTAGACGGGCTGGCCCCAGGCCACCGCCGCCGGGGCGGGCGGCACCGGTGCGGGCGCGAGGCCGTACGGCGGGGCGGCCGGGGCGGACGCGCTCGGGTGCGGCTGCACGGACGGCGCCGCCGGTGCGGCAGGCGCGGGAGCTGCGGGCTGGTCGTCGGATGCGGGCGCGGCGGGATCGGTCACGGTGGTCCTCGTCAGTAGGGCGGATGTCACCGGAGGTTATCGCGTCCCGAGGGCGCGGAGCGCGGATCCGATGCCGTGGTACCGTCCGCGCCGGGCCGCCGCAGGAGCGACGCCGGCCCGATGGCGCCCCGGCCGAAGCGCGCCGCTGCCTGGTCGACCGTGCGCTCGGCCTCGCGCCAGCCCTCGTCGGCGTCCCACAGCGCGACGGCCCGGTTGTCGGCGTCGTCGAGCTGCTCGGCCCGCACGCCCACGAGCCGGATCCGGTCGCCCGGGCGTGCGACCTGCTCGTAGACCTCGCGGATCTCGTCGTAGATGCGCCGCGCGACGTCCGTCGGCTCGGACAGCGTGCGCGAGCGCGTGATGGTGCGGAAGTCGGAGTAGCGGAGCTTGAGCGACACGGTGCGCGTGGTGAGCCCGGCACGCCGCAGCCGCTCCGCGACGCGCGTGGCCTGGCCGAGGAGCTCGCGGCGCACGATCGCCGGATCCGCCACGTCGTCGGAGAACGTGTTCTCGTGCCCCATGCTCTTCTCCTCGCGGTGCGTGCTGACGCGTCGCGGGTCGCGTCCCCAGGAGAGGTCGTGCAGCCGGGCGCCCGCGGACTCGCCGAGCATCGACTGCAGCGCGGGCAGGGGCGTGTCGGCGATGTCGGCCACCGTGCGGAGGCCACGGCGGAGGAGCGCCTCCTCGGTGGTCTTCCCCACGCCCCACAGCGCGCCGACCGGCAGCGCGTGGAGGAACGGGAGCGTCTCGGCGGCCGGGATGACGAGGAGGCCGTCCGGCTTGCAGCGGGTGCTCGCGAGCTTGGCGACGAACTTGGTGGACGCGGCGCCGACCGAGCAGGTGAGGCCGGTCTCCGCGTGGACGCGGCGGCGGATCATCGCGCCGATCTCCGCGGGCGAGCCGAACAGGTTCCGCGCCCCGGCCACGTCGAGGAACGCCTCGTCGATGGACAGCGGCTCCACGAGCGGCGTGACGTCGCGGAAGATCCCCATGACGACCTTCGACCAGTGCGCGTACTTCTCCATGTGCCCGCCGATGACCGTGGCCTGCGGGCAGAGACGGAGGGCCTGCGCCATGGGCATGGCCGACCGGACCCCGAACCGGCGCGCCTCGTACGTGGCGCTCGTGACGACGCCGCGCCCCGCCGAGCCGCCCACGATGACGGGCGTGCCGCGGAGCTCCGGCCGCTCGAGCAGCTCGACGGCGGCGAAGAACGCGTCCATGTCGATGTGGAGGATGGTCGCCTCGGAGTCGTCCGCGCTCGCGTCGGACGTGCGCCTCGTCGATCCGTCCTGCCTGCTCATGTCGTCCTCACGCTAGCCCGGGCCGCCGACATCGGTCGACGTCGGCGGAGCCGCGGCGCGGCGCGGGCGGAGGGTCGCGGCGCGCGGCGCGGATCAGGCGGCGGGCTGGGCGCGGTGCCCGGCGTCGTCGTCGCACTCCGCCTCCGCGGCGACGTCGACGCCGCCGCCGTCCCGCCGCCCGTCCCGCTCGTCCTCGAGCCGCGCGATGCGCTTGAGCGCCGCCTCGTGGCTCGTCGACTGCGCCCCCATGACGCGGCCGGCCACGCCCAGCATCACCCGCGTCGACGCCAGCGCCGGCAGCGGGAACGGGCCGAAGGAGGCACGGTCGAGGCCGAGCAGCTCGCGGTACCGCGGCTCGAGCGAGGCGACGGCTCCCGCGAAGAGCACCCGGTAGGCGGGGAGCATCGACGGGCGCAGCGGCGGCTCACGGAGGAACGAGATCGTCTCGCGCGTGCGCTCGTCCGCGCGGAGCATGCCCTGGTCGTGGAAGGCGTCGATCTGCGCGTGCAGCTCGGCGTGCGAGCGCGGCGGCGCCTCGACGCCCATCAGCTCGCCCGCCTTGGCCCACTCGTCCACGTACCGGTCGGGGCCGCCCGGGATCGGCGGGCCCCACTGCATGTGCGTGCTGAGGAAGGCGTCGGTGAAGACGATGTGCACCCAGGACAGGAGGTCGGGGTCGTTCGCGCTGTAGGGGCGCTCGACGCCGTGTCCGTCCACGAAGGTGCCCCGGACCTTGCGGTGGTACCCGCGGACGCGCCGGCTGACGTCGACGGCCGTGTCGCGGTCGCCGAACGAGGTGGTGACCACCCAGCGAACGGTGCCGGCGAGTCGGCCGAGCGGATCCTCGCGGTACCGCGACCAGTCGTGCACGCCCGCCATGGCGCCCGGATGCAGGGTCTGCATGAGGAGCGCGCGGATCCCGGCGACGAGCGACGGCATGCCGCCGTGCACGGACCAGACGGCGGATCCCGGGCCGAACCAGCCCGCGTCGTCGCCCTTCTCCAGGTCCTGGATCCACTGGGGTCGCCCCTCGGAGTCGGCGGAGAAGGTCTCCAGGATGTGGGACTTCCAGCGGTCCGCGTATCTGCTCACGTCATCGAACCTATCCCGCGTTTCCCAGCCTGGGGAGGTCCCCGCGGCACGGATCCCGAACGGGGGCGTGACGGCTCCCTGGACGCGTCCCCCGTGCGGGGGCCATGTCGGCTGTGCGGCGGATCAGCCGTCGAGGAGGGCGACGAGGGCCGCGACCGTGCGGGCGTTCCGCGCCGTGACGGAGGCTCCGAGGCCGCGCCAGAAGGAGGCGGGGATGCGCGAGCGCGAGACGCCGTCCGGGTGCCAGGAGTACACCGCGCGCTCGGCGACGCGCACCAGGTCGGGCGCGATGCCCTCCGCGGACGGGGGCGCGGGCGCCGGACGCAGCGGCCGGTCGAGGAAGGAGACGAGGAGCAGGGACGGGTCGTCCGCGACGCCGGCGAAGGGGATCGCCGAGGCGATGGCACGGAAGTCGACCGCGCCGACCACGTGCACGTCGGCGGTCACGCCCGTGGCGAGGCGCACCGCGTCCTCGATGGCGACCGCGGCGCCCCGCCCGGCCGGGCGCACGTGGTCGACGACGGCGTTCCCGCTGCGGAGGTGCGTCCGCACGCCGGTGTAGCCGAGGCCCTCGAGCGCCTGCGTGAGCGCGGACATGGGCACCTGCTTCGCCCGCCCGACGTTGATCCCGCGCAGCAGCACGACCGACCGCTCCATCCGGCACCCGCTCCCCCGGCGCCCTCGCCGTCCGCACCAGTGTGGCCCGGGATCGGCGCGGACGGAACGGCGGGACGCCACGCGGACGGGCGTCCGCGCGGGCTCAGTCGCCGGACGGGCCGAACTGCTCCACCCGGATCGCCTCCCGCGGGACGCCCGCGTCGAGGAGGAGGCGCGTCGCCCCGCCGGCGAAGGCGGTGGATCCGCAGATGAACGCCACGCGCGCTCCCGCCGCGAGATCGGCGACCTCCTCCGGCCGGAGCCGGCCGAAGCCCCGTTCCCCGTGCCGCTCGCGCGTCGTCGCGACGAGCGCGCCGGCCGCCTCGAGCTCCCCGCGGCACGGCACGTCGTGAGCGGTCCGCGCCGAGACGGCGGCGCGCACGAGCCCGGGGACGCCGAGGTGCCGCGCGTGGCGGATCATCGACACGATCGGCACCGCGCCCGTCCCGCCGCCGAGCGCGACCACGGGCGTCGCGCCGTCCCAGACGAAGAAGCCGCCGATGGGGAGGCGCATCTCGATCTCGTCGCCGACCCGCGCGATCTCGGCGAAGAAGCCGCTGACCTCGCCGTCCTCGTAGCGCTCCAGGAGCAGCTCGATCCCCCGCTCGTGCGGCGCCGACAGGATCGAGTACGAGCGCTGCGCGACGTAGCCGTCCTCCGCGCGCAGGCGCACGACGCAGTGCTGGCCGGGGAGGTGCGGGATCCGGTCGGGCACGTCGAACCGCAGCAGCACGGTCCCGGGCGTCGGGTGCTCGAGCGCCGTGATGGTCGCGGTGCGCCACTCGCCGCCGACGGAGGCGGGGACGGCGGGCAGGACGGGCTCGGCGGGCACGTGGTCGGCCGGGGACGCGCCCGCGAGCGCGCTCAGCGGTCGCCCTGGTAGCGCTGCTCGTGCCACGGGTCGCCGCGGTCGTGGTAGCCGTTGCGCTCCCAGAACCCCTGCTGGTCGCGGTCGAGCAGCGTGAGGCGCGCGATCCACTTGGCGCTCTTCCAGAAGTAGAGGTGCGGCACGAGGAGCCGCGCGGGTCCGCCGTGGTCGGCGGTGAGCGGGCGGCCGTCGGCCTCGAACGCGATCCAGGCGCGGCCGCCGCGGAGGTCCTCCAGCGGGAGGTTCGTCGTGTAGCCGGAGTGCGAGGTCGCGAGGACGAAGCGGGCCTCCGGCAGCGGGCCGGCGGCGTCGAGCAGGGTGTCGACGCTGACGCCGGCGAAGCGCGTGTCGAGCCGGGTCCAGGTGGTGACGCAGTGGATGTCGCCCGCGTACTCGGAGCGGGGCAGCGCGTGCGCCTGGTCCCAGTCCCACGTCGTCGGCCGTTCGACGAGGCCGTCGACGGCGATCGACCAGCGCGACTCCGGCAGGTTCGGCACGGCCTCCGCCGTGAGGACGGGCCAGCCGCCCCCGGTGTCGTATTGGCCGGGCGGGAGGCGGTCGGCCGGGCCCTTCCTGGGGCGGCCGACGAAGCCGCGGGTGATGCCGGTCATGCGCGCCTCCTGGAGGGCGGTCGGGGACGGGTCCCGTCCATCATGCCGCGCCCGTCCGCCCGGCGGCCGCCCGGTGACGCTCCCGACGACGCCCGGCGCGTAGCGTGGTCGCGTGACCGCATCGCTCGTCCTCCTCAGCGACACCCACCTCCCGAAGCGCGCGAAGGACCTCCCGGCGGCGCTGTGGCGGGCGGTCGAGGCCGCCGACCTCGTGATCCACGCCGGCGACTGGGTCGACGAGCCCGCGCTCGACGCGCTCGAGGCGCGCTCGCGGCGGCTGGTCGCGTGCTGGGGCAACAACGACCCCGCGGGGCTGCGGGCGCGTCTGCCCGAGACGGCGCGCGTGGTCGTGGAGGGGATCCGCATCGCCGTCACGCACGAGACGGGCGCGTCCACCGGACGCGAGCGGCGGATGGACGCGGCCTTCCCCGAGACCGACGTGCTCGTGTTCGGCCACAGCCACATCCCGTGGGACACCGTGACGCCCGCCGGCCTCCGGCTGCTGAACCCCGGCTCCCCCACCGACCGGCGGCGCCAGCCCGACTTCACCTGGATGACCGCGACGGCCGACGCCGGGCGGCTCGACGTGGAGCTCGTCCGGTCGGCGACGCGGGACTGACGCGCTGCCGCTGCCGCCGCCGCTGCCGGATCGGACCTGGCGGGCGCGACCTCAGGCCGTCGGGTCCGCAGCGTCCGCTCGACCGCAGAAGTCGAGGATCGCGCCCTCGAGCACGTCCGCGAGCACGCGGACCGAGGCGACCTCGGCCCACTCCTCGGCCGCGTGCGCGCCGCCGCCGGTGACGCCGAGCAGGATGCACGGGATGCCGGCCTCCTGCACGAGTCCGGCGTCGGTCCAGAACGGCTCGCCGCGGTGCGCGACGGGTGCGCCGGTGACGCGCGCGCCGCGGTCGAGGACGGCGCGGGCCAGCGGCCCGTCGACGTCGGCCTCGAAGGCCGCGCGGGCGACGAGCGGCACCAGCTCGGCGTCCATATCGGGCGTGCGGGCGAGGACGGCGTCGAGGATCCGCCGCAGCTCCGCCTCCACGCCCGCCGGGCTCTCGCCGGGCAGGTAGCGCCGCTCGACGGTGAGCGTGCAGGCCTCGGCGACGGTCGCGGCGTCCGTGCCGCCGTGGATGCGCGATACGCGCACCGCGCCCGTGCCGAGCAGCGGGTGCCGCGGGCCCGCCGCGAGCCGCGCGCCGAGGGCGTCCAGCTCGCGGAGCACGAGGCCTGCGTGCGCGATGGCGTCGACGCCCTGCTCGGGCATGGAGCCGTGCGCGGCGCGTCCGCGCAGGCGGATCTCGTACCAGCCGAAGCCGCGGTGGGCGACGATCGCCTCGGACTGGCTGGGCTCCGAGATCACGGCGCCGTCGACGACCGTGCCGTCGGCGGCCAGGGTGCGGAGCGCCTCCTCGGTGCCGATGCTGCCGAACTCCTCGTCGGCGACCAGGGCGAGCACGATGCCGCCGCGCGTGCCGATCCGCCGGGCGCGGTCGGCGGCGACCATCATCGCCGCGAGCCCGGCCTTCATGTCGAACGCGCCGCGGCCGAGCAGGCGGCCGTCCTCGACGCGCGGCAGGAGGCCGCCGCGCTCGGGGTCGCCGGGCGGCACGGTGTCGAGGTGCCCGTCGAGCAGGATGGTGCGCCCGCCGCCCGTGCCCGCCGCGGTCGCGAGGACGGTGGGGCGGCCGGGTACGTCCTCGAGGATCCGGACGGCGAAGCCGCGGGCGCGGAGCCAGGCGGCGACGTGCGCGGCGACCGCGGCCTCCCCCGCGGCGCCCGGGACGAGGTCGGGGTTCGTGGAGTCGATGCGGATGAGGTCGGCGGCGAGGTCGACGGGGTCGACGGCGGACGGGTCCGCCGGGCCGGGGATGGCCGCCTCGCTCACGGGCGCGGCGGCAGGTCGTCGGCGGGCAGCACGGGCGCGCCCGCTCCGGCGTCGGCCGCGTCGGCGTCGTCCGCGAGACGCAGCGCGCTCTGCGGCACCACGACCCGGCGGCCGGGACTCTCGTCCTCGTCGGCGCCGAGCTCCACGAGCCAGGCGCGGCCGCGGGCGGTCGGCACCGGGCTGACGCTGCGGAGCCCGTCGGACGCGGATGCGACCACGAGGCCCACGGGCTCGCCCGCGAGCGTCGCGTCGCCGGTCGCGGCGGCGCCGTCGACGATGACGACCACGGCGCCCACGCCGATCGCGTGCGTGCCCTCACCGCCGCGCTCGTCCTCGGAACCGTCCCGGCCGCGTCTCATCCACATGCGCCCATCGTCCCATCGGACGCTCCCCGCCGCCGCCCGGCACGCGGCCCGCCGCGGTCACGGGGAGCCCGTCCGGCGCATCCGGCGCGCCCGGCCCCGCCCGCCGCACGGACGACGCCCGGCCGCGGCGGCTAGCGTGGGGATCCCACCCGCAATGAGGAGTCCGCGTGCCCCGTCCCACCGACATCATCATCAGCCCGCTCGACGGGAAGCGCGCCGTCGTCACCGGCGGCAACAGCGGCCTCGGCCTCGAGACGGCACGCCGCCTCGCCGCGGCCGGCGCCTCCGTCGTCCTCACGTCGCGCGACCCGGAGCGCGGCGAGGACGCGGCGGGCGCGATCCGCGACCGCCACCCCGGCGTCCACGTGGAGGTCGGCTCCCTCGACCTCGCCGACCTCGCCTCCGTGCGCGCCTTCGCGGCACGCGAGATCGAGGCCGGGCCGATCGACATCCTGGTCGACAACGCGGGCGTCATGGCCCCGCCCGACCGCCGCGAGACCCGCGACGGCTTCGAGCTCCAGCTCGGCACGAACCACCTCGGCCACTTCGCCCTGACGGGCCTCCTGCTGCCCGCGCTCCAGTCGGCCGACGCCCCGCGCGTCGTCGTCGTGTCGAGCCTCGCGCACTGGATGGGGCGCATCGCGTTCGGCGACCTCCAGTCGGAGGAGCGCTACAGCCCGTGGGCCGCGTACGGCCAGGCGAAGCTCGCCAACCTGCTGTTCATGCGCCGCCTGCAGGCGCTGTCCGACGAGCGCGGCTGGGGGCTCACCGCCGCGGCCGCGCACCCCGGCGTCACGTCGACCAACCTCGCGAAGAACGGCCCCGGGTCCGGCCCGCAGGGCGTGATGAGCGACCTCGCCGCGAAGTTCGGCCCGGCCGCCCTGGGCCAGGACGTGCGCGTGGGCGCCCTGCCGCAGATCCAGGCGGCGACGGGCCTCGGCGTGCACCCGGGCGACTACTACGGACCCGCGGGCGCCGGGGGCATGAGCGGCATGCCGCACCTCGCCGCGTCGAGCCCGTGGTCGAAGGACGCCGAGCTCGCCCGCCGGCTGTGGGACGCGTCCGAGCAGCTGACGGGCGTGGTCTACCCGGCCTGATCCGCGGAGCGGCCCGCCCGACGGCCGATCGACCGGGCGGCCACGCGGCGCACGACGAGCGGCTGCACGAGGGCGAGCGCGACTCCCCCGAGGCCAAGCGCGACCCAGGTGCCGGCCACGCCGATGCGCGCCAGCAGCTGGGTGCCGAGGAGCGGTCCGACCATCGCGGCGATGCCCCAGCTCACGCCGTACGCCGAGAGGTAGCGGGCCCGGGAGGCGACCGGCGCCAGGGCGACGACCAGCGCGGGCGCGCGTCCGAGCAGGAGCAGGTCGCCGACGCTCCACACGACGGCGGCGGCCGCCAGCCCGAGCGGACCGCCGGCGGAGCCGGTCACGGCGAAGCCGGTGCCCAGCAGCGCGAAGCCGAGCGCCATGGCGGGCCCCGGACGGAGACGCGACAGGGGCCCGCTCCGGAGCAGCGGCTGTCCGAGCACCACGACGAGCGCGGAGAGCGCGAACAGCAGGCCGGCCCGCGACGGCTCCGTCCCCCGCGCCGCGAGGGTCAGGGGCAGGAGCACGTCGAGCTGGAGGTAGAGGACCGCGAAGCCGGTGCCCGAGGCGAGCATGCCGAGGAGGACCGGATCGCGCCATGGCGACCGCGCGGCGCTGTCGTCGGCCATCGCGCCGCCGTGGGCCACCCCGCTGCGCGTGCGAGAGTCCGCAGCCCGATCCGCCGATGCCCTGGGTCCCGCGGCCGGGGCCGTCAGGCCGAGGCGCACCAGGGCAGCGCAGGCGAGGCAGCTCGCCGCGTCCGCCACGAAGAGGAGACGGAGGTCGACGCCGCCGACGGCCGTGGCGAGGACGCCCGCGAGGACGCCCGCCGCGGCGAGGCACGCCGCCAGCATCCCGTACGCCGCGACCCGGTCCCCGTCCCCCTCGACGAGGTCCGCGACGAGGGCCTGGCTGGCCGGCTCGTAGAGCTCGAAGGACAGCCCGAGGAGCACCGCCGCCACGGCCGCCGTCCGCAGGTCGGGCGCTGCGGCCAGCGCCAGCTGGCAGACCGCCGTCAGCACGAGGCCCGTCACGATGGCGGTCCGCCGCCCCACGGCGTCCGCCAGCCGGCCGCCCAGCAGCCGGGACGGGATCGTCGCCGCGCCGAAGAGCGCCACCACGGCGCCCGCCGCGGCGACGGAGGCGCCCATCTGCCCGGTCAGCACGACCGCGAGGAACGGCAGGGTGGCCGCGCCGAGCCGGTTCACGCTCCGGGCCGCGATGAGGACGCGCACGGGCCGCGGCAGCGCGCTCCATGCGGCGAGGTGACCCGCGCCCACCGTCCGCAGGGCGCGGGCGATGCCGCTCCGCGCATCGCGTCCCGTCATCCCGCTCCCCGTCTCGCGGCTCCACGTCGGCGGCCGGTGCCACGGTAGGGGCATCCGCCGTCGTCGCCGCGGCCCGTCCCCCACCCTGGCGCGCCTGGCCGATCCGCGGTCGCGCCCGGGTCCCACCCGGCCGCATTCCCTATGGTGGGGACATGAGCCTCGACGCCGACCGCCCCTGGGTACGCAGCTACGCGGACGGGGTGTCGGCGGACATCCCGCACGTCGTCGGATCGCTCGTCGACATGGTCGAGCGCAGCATCCAGCGGCACGCCAAGGCCGTCGCGCTGGAGTTCTTCGGGCGCGAGACGACCTATCGGGAGCTCGGCGACTTGATCAGCCGCGCCGCGGAGGGACTGCGCAAGCTCGGCGTGAAGAAGGGCGACCGCGTCGCGCTCGTGCTGCCCAACTGCCCGCAGCACGTGATCGCGTTCTACGCGGTGCTGCGGCTCGGCGCCATCGTCGTCGAGCACAACCCGCTCTACACGCCGCGCGAGCTCCGCCACCAGTTCGAGGACCACGGCGCTCGCGTCGCGATCGCCTGGAACACCGTCGTGGGCACGATCCAGGACATGCCGAGCGACGTGCCCGTCGACACGATCGTCTCCGTCGACCTGCCGGCCGCCATGCCGCTCGCCATGCGCCTCAAGCTCCGCCTGCCGGTACCCGCGGCCCGACGCGCCCGGGCCGCGATCACCGCGCCCGTCACGGACACCGTCACGTGGGAGCAGCTCGTCGACCACCGCCGCATCGCCGCCTCCCGCCCGCGGCCGGCGCTCGACGACGTGGCGATCCTCCAGTACACGAGCGGCACCACGGCGAGCCCCAAGGGCGCGATCCTCACCCACCGCAACCTGCACGCCAACGCGATGCAGGGCCGCGCCTGGGTGCCGGGCCTCGCCGACGGCGGCGAGACCGTCTACGGCGTGCTGCCCATGTTCCACGCCTACGGCCTCACGCTCTGCCTCACCTTCGCCATGGCGATCGGCGCCCGGCTGGTGCTCTTCCCGAAGTTCGACGTGGACCTCGTGCTCGCCGCCGCGCGGAAGCACCCGCCGACGTTCCTGCCCGCCGTGCCGCCCATCTACGAGCGCCTCGCGCGGGGCGCGAAGGAGAAGGGCGTCGACCTCACGGGCGTGCGGTTCGCGATCTCCGGGGCCATGAACCTGCCCGTCGCCACCGTCGAGCTGTGGGAGGGCCTCACGGGCGGCTACCTCGTCGAGGGATACGGGCTCACCGAGACGTCGCCCGTCGCGCTCGGCAACCCCATCGGCCCGTCCCGGCGGCCCGGCACCGTGGGCGTCCCGTTCCCGAGCACCGAGGTGCGCGTCGTGGATCCCGAGGACCCGACGGCCGACCGCTCCCCCGGCGAGGAGGGCGAGCTGCTCATCCGCGGCCCGCAGGTGTTCCAGGGCTACTGGCGCCGCCCGGACGAGTCGCGCGCCGCGCTCCTCGAGGGCGGCTGGTTCCGCACGGGCGACATCGTGCGCGTCGACGCCGACGGCTTCACGACCATCGTCGACCGGATGAAGGAGCTCATCATCACGGGCGGCTTCAACGTCTCCCCCAGCGAGGTCGAGGACGTCGTGCGCGGCGCGCCGGGCGTGCAGGGCGTCGCCGTGGTCGGTCTCCCGTCGCCGGACGGCGGCGAGGACGTCACGGCCGCGGTCGTGCTGGATCCCGGCGCGACCCTCGACGAGGCCGCGATCCGCGCCTACTGCCGCGCGCACCTCACCGCGTACAAGGTCCCCCGCCGCGTCATCCAGGTGGACGCGCTGCCGACCTCCCTCATCGGGAAGGTGCTCCGCCGCCAGGTGCGCGAGGAGCTGCAGCGCGAAGGCTGACCGCCGCCTGGCAGGTCCCGGCCGCGACGCCTCCGCGGGGCACCGCGGTCCTACGGTGGACAAGCACGTTTCGTGCACCAACCATCGAAGGAGCGCAATGACCAGAGGCATCGCCGTCGTCACCGGAGGATCCGCGGGACTGGGACGGGCCACCGTCCGGGAGCTCGCGGACCGCGGCTGGGACGTCGCCGTCCTCGCGCGCGGCGAGGACGGGCTCGCGGGCGCCGTCGCCGACATCGAGGCGCGCGGACGCCGCGGCCTCGGGATCTCCACCGACGTCGCCGACCGCCTGGCCGTCGAGGCCGCCGCCGACCGCGTGGAGGACGAGCTCGGCCCCATCGACCTCTGGGTCAACGACGCCATGGTCGGCGTCTTCGGCGAGTTCCTCACGACGGATCCCGCCGACTTCGAGCGGGCCACGGCGGTCAACTACTTCGGCTTCGTCAACGGCACGCGAGCCGCGCTCTCCCGCATGGTGCCGCGCGACCGCGGCCACGTGATCCAGGTCGGCTCCGCGCTCGCGCACCGCGGGATCCCGCTGCAGGCCGCGTACTGCGCCGCGAAGCACGCCGTGCAGGGCTTCACCGAGTCGGTGACGACCGAGCTGATCCACAACGAGAGCGCCGTGAAGATCTCCACGGTCGACATGCCCGCCCTCAACACGATCCAGTTCAACTGGGTCAAGTCGCAGCTGCCGCACCACCCGCAACCGGTGCCGCCCATCTTCGAGCCCGAGGTGGGCGCGCAGGCCATCGCCGCGGTCGCCGAGAAGCCGAAGCGCCGCAACTGGGTCGGCGAGCCCACCGTGATGACCGTGCTCGGCAACCGCTTCGTGGCGAACTGGCTCGACGGCTACCTCGCGAAGACGGGCTACTCCGGCCAGCAGGCCGAGGACAAGACGCAGCCCATGCTCACGACGAACCTCTACACGCCGACGGCTGGCGATCACGGAGCGCGTGGCATCTTCAGCGACCGGGCGCGCATGACGAGCCCGCAGGTCTGGATCATCCGCAACCGCGCCACGACCGTCGCGATCGGCGCGGGCGCCCTCCTCTCCGGCGTCGTCGCCGGGGTCGCCGCGCTCCGGCGCCGATAGCCTCGACGCATGGGTGACATCGACGCGATCGTGGTCGGATCCGGACCGAACGGCCTGGCCGCCGCCGTGACGATGGCCCGGGCCGGGCTCTCCGTGCAGGTGCACGAAAGGGCGGACACCGTCGGCGGCGGCAGCCGCACCGCGGAGCTCACTCTCCCCGGCTTCCACCACGACATCTGCTCGGCCGTGCACCCGATGGCGCTCGCCTCCGGGTTCTTCCGCGCCTTCCAGCTCGACCGGCGGATCGACCTCGTCGTGCCGGAGATCTCCTACGCGCATCCGCTCGACGGCGGTCGCTCGGGCATCGCCTACCGCGACATCGACCGCACCGCCGACGCGCTCGGCGTGGACGGCCGGGCGTGGCGGCAGCTGATGGGGCCGCTCGCCGCATCCGCCGACCGCGTCGCCCAGTTCACGAACGGCCCGCTGCTCCAGGTGCCGCGCCACCCGCCGACCGCGATCCGGCTCGGCCTCCGGGCGCTCGAGCAGGGCTCCCCCGTCTGGAATGCGCGGTTCCGCGGCGACGTCGCGCCGGCCATGTTCACCGGCGTGGCCGCACATGCGATCCAGACCATGCCGAGCGTGTCGACCGCCGCCGCCGCGCTCTCCCTCGGCGCGTACGCCCACGCCCGCGGCTGGCCGGTGCCGGTCGGCGGCAGCCAGTCCATCGTCGACGCCATGATCGCCGACCTGCGTGCCCACGGCGGCGAGGTGATCACGGGATCCGAGGTCCGCCGGCTCCGCGAGCTGCCCGCCGCCCGCGCGGTGCTGTTCGACACCAGCGCGCGCGCCCTCGCGCGCATCGCGAGCGATCGCCTGCCCGCCGGCTACCTCCGCGCCCTCCGCCGCTTCCGCTACGGCAACGCGGCCTCCAAGGTCGACTTCGCGCTCTCCGGTCCCGTGCCGTGGACGGATCCCGAGCTCCGCCGCGCGGGCACGCTCCACGTCGGCGGCACGCGCGCGGAGATCCAGGCCGCCGAGCGCGACGTGGCCGCGGGGCGGCACAGCGACGATCCGTACGTGCTCGTGGCGCAGCCCTCCATCGACGATCCCGGCCGCGCGCCCGCGGGGAAGCACGTGCTGTGGGCGTACACGCACGTGCCCGCGGGATCGACGGTCGACCAGACCGAGGCGATCACGCGCCAGATCGAGCGCTTCGCCCCCGGATTCCGCGACCTCATCCTCGCCTCCTCCAGCATCGACGCGGTCGGCATGGAGGAGCACGACCCCAACTACATCGGCGGCGACATCGCGGCCGGCGCCGCGAGCGTCTGGCAGCTGCTGGCGCGTCCGGTGCTGTCGCCGGACCCGTGGCGCACGCCGGCCGCGGGCGTCTACCTCGCGTCGAGCTCGGCGACGCCCGGGCCCGGCGTGCACGGCATGGCCGGGTACCAGGCGGCGCGGAGCGCGCTGCGGCACGAGTTCGGGATCACGCGGGGGCCGGACCTCTCGTCGTGATCCGCCGGCTCCCGGCCTAGCCGCGCCAGCGCCCCACGTGCTCCCACGCGCCGAACATCGGGACGATCTCGTACATCTCGTCGACCGGCACCTCCCGGTACTCCCGCACCTCGACGTCGTCGCGCACGCAGTCGGTGCGGGTCCAGCGCCCGTACCCGTCCTCTCGGTACTGGAACTTCTCGATGAGCACGGCGTCCCTCCGTCGCAGGTATCCCTCGACGGCCGGGTAGTGGTGCTCCACCACCTGGCTCTGGAACAGCTGGTCGCCAGTGCGCGTGAGGCTGAAGCTGTAGCGGATCCGGTGCCATTCATCGAGGTAGCGCGCCTTGATGCACGCGGCGTAGGGCATCACCTCCAGCAGGAAGTCCGGCGGCGTCGTCACGTCGCGGCCGTCGTGCCAGGCGGCCACGGTGAACCAGTTGGCGGGCCCGGGGACCCGCGCCGCGTACCGCAGCCAGGCCTCCTCCTCGGTCATCACGTCGATGGGCCGGCCCCTGCCGTGGTGCCACCGCGCGCAGTACACGTAGATCACGTCACCGCTCCCCCGGCTCGGGCTCATGGACCCTTCCTCGCGCGTCGCGCACGATGACGTCCTGCTCCCGCGCGTGCTCGAGGAACGCGGGCGGGAGGCGCCGACGTTGCACGGGGAGCTCCAGCACAAGGTCGCCGTCGAGCTCGCCCACGCGGTCGCCCGCCTGACCGGGGTGGTAGAGGGCCACCAGATCGTCGATCAACGCCCGTGCCTTCTCCGCGGAGAGCCGAGAGATCTGCACGCGCGGCTTCGAGATGATCTCCTGATCCGACATGTAGGTGTTCACGACGAGCGTCGCCTGCAGGGCCCGCTGCCACGGACGGCGGAAGCCGGCGGGGAGCGGCGGCACCAGGGACGGGGCCGGAGACGGCGCCATCACGCCGTCCTCGAGGAGCACCGAGTTGAGGATGCGGCCCTCGACGGTCCGGATGACGACGCGCTTCTCGGTCGCCTCATCGAGGAGGGGCTGGGGGACGACCTCCGCCTGGGCCGCGATCTCGAGGACGGGCCTGCCGCCGATCGGCGCCGCCTCCCGCGCGACCCCGAAGCCGGAGTGGTAGTCCTGCGCAGGGGGTGGGAAGTCCATGGTGATGAGCGCTCCTCAGGAGTCCAGGCGACGGGCGAGACGACGGGTACCCAAGGTGGCTGAGATGCCGAGACGGCGTCCGCCGTTTCCCCAGTTGTGCGGCTGCGTGCCGAACTCGGCTGCCTGCCTGCCTGCCTGAGTGCGAGCGGCTCGGCCGGAGTCGTCGTCGGGCGCCGTCGCCACGAGCCTCGGGACGGGATCGACTCATCCGGTGCTGGTCGGACGACGCGTGGGCCTGCGCCGGAAACGCATGCGTCGTCTTTCCCTGCCGAATACCTTCGGCAGGCACCCAGCCAGCCAGTTGTGGCTCACTGCACCCAAAGATTCCAGGGAACAGGAGCAGGAGTGGTCCGTCACTTTTGCCCGCATGCACTTCGACAAACAATAGCGACTACATCACACGAGCAGGTAATCCACCCCGGTATTCTACGAACGCGCCCCAATCTCCAAATACCGGAGTGGCTTCCCAGTTGGCAGACAGATCAACATCCCGATACTCCCGAACCTCGATCGTGAGACTAGCGGTCACATCGAGCGTGTGCTTCATAGAAGCGCCCTCGACTTTGAATTCCAACTCCCCCACGACCGCCGCGCGCGCTACACCCGAGTAGGCGACATCGTTTTCATACGTGTAATGTATTATGCTACTAAGAAGCATCTTCTCATCAAACCGCTTGAAATGATACACCACGCCTGTGCGATTATGATCATCTAGTATCCGCGTGCGAATGAACGCGCCGAACGGTAGGACCTCCAAGACACCCATGAGCACATCCTCATACTCACCGTCTTCACTCACGGCAGCAACGGTGAACCAGTTCTTCGGCTCAGTGGTACCCGTCTCATAACGCATCCGCGCTTCATTTTACATGAGCAATTGCCGAGGCTCTCGGCGCCGATCGTCCCAATGCTCGCAATAAATGTACTTCATACACTCCGCCACATGGCTCATCAAGAGCGACTCATCTATTCGCGTGAATCCGTAACTGAAGGGACCACATCACGCGAGCAGGCAATCCACCCCATTATTGGCCTGTCAACCCACTGTTCGCAGTAGATGCATTTGATAGACGACCCTGTCCTACCAGGAGTTTTTCGGGCATCACGGCTAAGGCGGCTAACGGGATCGCGAGCTTTGACTCGTCGTACGCCCGAAGCGCCGGTCAGATGAGCTTCCCTTGACTTCATCACCACGCGCGTCTATCGCCTTACTGATGCGCTCATCTACCAGCGATTGAACTTCCCCAAAGAAGCCCAGGCGCCGAACTCGGGTACCGGCTCCCAGTGCTTGGACACGTCGACATCACGATACTCGGACACATGCGTCAACGGATCAGCATCGTCCATCAGAACTTCCTTGGTGTAACCGTCGGGCTTGTACAAGTATTGCGCGACGTAGACCGCCTCATCCGGACCATAATACTGAGGCTCGATAGGATATCTATGCTCCGTCACATGACTCAAGAAAAGCGACTCGTCTAGGCGCGTGAATCCGTAGTCAAACCGCTCACTGCAGTACGGATCGAGGAATTTGACGTTGACATAGGATGCTTCGGGTAGAATTTCTAAAACATATTCGGGAGCCGCTCCCTCTATTTGCGGATGTTTTGAAGCAGCGACCGAGAACCAGTGATCAGGTTTTGCTACCTCACCTCTGTAACGCCGCTTCGCTTCTTCTTCAGCAATCGGATCGACCGGCCGACGCAACGCAGTTTCCCATCGCTGGCAGTACTGGTAATTCATTTACCCAACTCTCTCAATCGCAGAATATTCTTATTATACACGTGTCCGGATGTATCACGGATCACGACCCTTTTGTAGTCAGCGTAATCTAAGAACTCTTGAGGAATAGGTCGCAGCTGAGGTGGTAGTTCGAGGACGGGTCTCCCACGCAGCGGCAGGCCCCACAGAGATCGGTTTGCTTCACTGAAAACAGTATTTGCCCGCAATCGCAATGGCGTCTTTACAATTTCCCCCGGAGCATACTTCGCATTGAGCTCGTCGACGCCACCCCGCGCCGTTCTCGCGAGCACTTCAGCTATTTGTGTATGTTTTCTGGAGACTATTTCCTTACCGGGGATATAGGAGTCGACGCGGAACCCAGTTTCGAGCGTTACTTCATTGTGAGGATACTTGTAGTGGTTCTCATAGTTGAAACGTATGCCCCGGATTATATTTCGAAGTCGCGGATCAAGATTTGGGTTACTTAGCGCGTGGTCAATCCAATCCGGAATGACGGGACCCTCGAACAAGACAACGTCCTGTCCACCATAGCGCACGAGTTCGTCGTGACGCATTGGTGCGTCTACTACCTCGTCGCCATCAAGATGCTGGGCTTCCCGAATGCTTGCATGGTCACGCAACACGGAATGCTGCTCCTGCATGGATTCCTGATGATGAGCATGAGCAAGCCCCTGATGGTCTGCGAGAGGCGCCGACTCGTGCGGTCGCGAAGCATCACTAGTGCTTACGTTCATGATCTCTGAGCGCGGATGAGCATCACCGGGTGCGCTGATATTCCGACTCGACCCGATGGATCCATGATGCTGCGCATCGGTGGACACGTGAGACCCTGCCCGCGGCTCCACGTCCATGCGCATCCCCGTCGGCACCCGCATCCCGTCCGGCGTCACCATGTGCTCTACCGAGACGCTCACCTTCGGCACCCGCGCCAGCAGATCCCGGAACCCCGTCACGGATCCCGACACCGACGACGCCGCACCCCGGGACATCGCCGCCACGAGATCCCCGACCCGTCCCGACACCGCGCCGGTGCCCCTGAGCACACGCCCTAGCCCCGATGATGCCTCCCCCGCACGAGCCGCATCGGCGGCACCCTCGGCACCCATCTCCGTGGCGCGCGCCCCGAACCGCAGACCGCGCGCACCGCTCGCCAGGACCTTCAGCCCCGCACCCGCCTCCGCGCCCGGCATGAGCACGCTCCCGACGTTGAACTCCAATCCGCCCAATGCCCGACCCGGGTTCGTCTTCCAGGCCTCCTCGCTTCCGAGGAACCCCTCCACCACCTGCCCCCTCTGCGCCCGGAATCTCGGCGCCAACGTCTTCAATAGATCCGGAGCGCCCTCGCCGGGATCCGTGAGAGGCGAAGGCAATACAAACGTCGTCACCAGGTACACGGATGCCGCGGCTCCCCGCCACGAGTTGAGCGCGAGGTCCCCGTCGAATGCCTTTCGGGTGTGGGCGTTGAAGCCGACCATGGCCAGCCCACCCTTCACCGACTCTCGGAAGGCATCCTGCGCGCCGTGCGCCTGCGCCTCCTGGCAGGACCGCTCCTTCATCGTCCCGAAAGGCAGCACCGTCCCGATGCTCGTGTCCAAGGCGGCTGGCGCGGCCGGCCCTTGCCCTGCTCCGCGGGACAGCCAGTACATGGGGGAATCCAGCCCGGAGAGCGCGGCCACGCACGTGTCGCGGGCGTGCGCCAGCGCATCCACCTGCGCCGCGACGCGCCGCATCAGGTCGTTGTTCCTGTCCGCGAACTCCGGGATGTAGTCAAAGATCTTCGTGCCCTCAGCCGTGGTGCCGACGACACTCGTGATGAACTGCTCGGCCTCGCCCGTGAGCTGCAGCAGCTCCGGCTTGATCCGGTCCACCTCGTCCGCGAACGCGGTGAGCGCGTGGGACGCTGCAAGGAACACCGCGCTCAGCGACTCCGTGCCCGTCTTCACCGGCGCCATCGTCTCGATGAGGCTCGGGGCCTCGGGTGCCCGGTACGAGGCCGAGATGCCCGACCACTTCGACACCACGTCAGCGCCGTGCGTGGTCACCGCCGTGGATGCGGAGGTGAAGCTCGCAGCGGCACGGCGGATCAGATCCGCGTCGAGACCCGCGCCGGGGATCGCGAACGGGTCGATGTACCCGTCCGCACGGCGGCCGGAGTATCCGCCGGAGTCGCTCGGCATCATCGCTGGACGCCCGACCGTTCGGTGAACCAGCTGAAGTCGCCCGAGCCCGCGGATTCCACCGCGTGCGTCTGCGCCGCCCGCACGTCTTCCGACATGGTGTCGTCGGCCGCGACGTAGTCCGCCGTGGCGGTGGACACGCCGAGCAGGCACGCCGAGATGCGGTTGCCCACGGTCGTCATCCTCGGTGCCTCCCGTTGCAGGAGCGCCGAAACGGCGGTCGCGACCTCGACGCAGTCCGACGTGCCGTTCGTGACGTCCGTCTCCGCGGATTCCAGGCTCGAGAACGCCTCCACGAGCGCCCCGGCCGCGTCCTGCACGTCCTTCACGACGGCCGACACCCCCGCGGGGTCAATGCTGTAGCTCGACGTCCGATCCACCGTGCCCTTCTGTGCTCAGTCGATGCGCGTGACCGTCCGCCGCGGCGGCGATCGCGGTGATGAGCGCCCCGGCGTCTTCCGCTCCCCAGCCGCGCGCGTGCGCCTCCGTCCAGTGCCTGTCCTGTTCGACGCCGACGCCGAGGATCCGCACGGCGTCGCCCGCGTGCTCGAGCGGCCGGGAGCCGGTCACGGTGAGCTGCCCGCCGCGCAGGTTCGAGAGGAGCACCGCTCCCCCGTCCCAGAGCGAGGCGATCCGGAGGTCCGGATCCGTGGCAGCTGCCCCGACGACGCACTCGCCGACGGTGACGGGCCGGGGCGAGAGGATCACCCACTCGCCGTTCACGGGGTCTCCCCCGCCAGGGCCGAGACGACGGTCTCCGGCCCGAAGGCGCGGAGCGCGGTCTCGAGGTCGGCCCACGCTGGCGCCGGTCCGCTCCCGAACTGCAGGAGCAGGGACGGCGTGCGCGGATGCCCGATGCGCGTCAGCACGCCGGCGGCCTCCAGGCCGGCCGTGGGGAAGGCCCAGTCGCGGACCGCGCGTGGGCCCACGAGGGCCGCGCGCGGCTCGACCGCGTGCGGGGGGTCGGCGGAGAAGGTCAGGTCCTCCGCCCCCGCCATGGCGACGGCGAAGGCGAACTGGATCTGGGCGACGCCGTGCAGACGCCGCATCAGCCGGGCCGCTCCCTCCGCGGGGATCGCGCCGCGCACCACCAGCTTCGTCTCCTCGTAGATCCCCGAGGGCGCCTGCCAGGCCCGGAGGGTGCCGCTGGCTCCCGGCCCGTGGACGACGATCCGCGCGACGTCCGGGAACCGTCTGCGCACCCACTCGGTCATGCCCCGCGGCGACCAGTCCGACGCCGCCGGCTCGACCGCGCCCCAGCCCTCCAGCCGGGTTCCCGTCTCCGAGGCGACGACCTCGGCGACGCGTCCCGCCTCGAACGCGGACGCGTCCACGTACCGGGCGCTCACGGTGACCTGCGTCCAGGCGGCGGACGCGCCGTCGCGACGGCGCTCCCCCGCGGCCGCCGCCGCCGTCCACGCCTCCGACGGACCGGCGATCAGCGTGTCCGTGCCGGCGAGACGGAGCCCGTCGCCGGCGGAGACGGCCCATCGGCCGTCGAAGAGCCGCAGCGCCTGCAGCATCGCGAACGTGAGCCGCGTCTGCGGTGGCGTCACGATCAGCACGCGCTTCGCGGCTGCCCCCGCGTCGGCCAGGAGGCCGGACCGGAGGGCGCTGAGGTGCAGGATCCGCGCGGTGCTGCGGATGACGAGGAAGCCGTCACCCATCTCCTCGATGAGGGGATGGGTGACGGCCGGTGTCGCATCCGCGACGGTGTCGCTCATGCGGTGACGCTCGACGCCTAGCCGATGGCGTCGACCGCCGCCTTCCCGCGCGACATGGCCGTCTGCGCGGTCTCGTCGTTGCGTGCCATCGCCTGGCGGAGCGCGTGGATGATGTCCCGCACCTGCTGGGCGACCGCATTCCAGCGGGCTTCCTTGGCCGCGTACTCCGTGGAGACGCCGTCGGCCTGGTAGTCGGCCATGGCGGCCTTCACGTCGGAGTCGCGCTGGTCGAGCAGCGACTCCAGGTGGCTCGCGACGGCCTGGAACTCGTCCTGGGCCGACTGGGATGCCGCGATGTCGTAGTCGCGGCGGTCTGCGCTGTTCCCGCTCATGTTCGTCGGATCCCTTCTCTAAGCCCGGCCGGAGAAGCGGGCGGAGTCGAAGCCCGCCCCGCTCTGCGCCGCGCGCGTCTGGTCCGACATGTCGGAGTCGCCCTGCTGGAAGGCCGTGTCCTGGCCCTGGATGCCGCCGAGCACCGCGGCCAGCGCCGCGTTCAGCTCGGTGGCGATGGAGTCCGTGTGCGCCTTGAACTGGTCGAACGCCTGGCGCCCCGCGCCGTTGAAGCGGCCCTCGAGCGGTGCCGCCGACTGCTCCAGCCGGCGCACGAGCGCGCCGAGGTCCTCGTGCGACGAGCTGGTCCGCTGTCCCAGCTGCGTGAGGGTGGATGCCCCCATCGCGAATTTCATGCCCATGTACCGCTCCTCTCAGCCACGCGGATGCCGCGCGCTGCTCGCCGATGCGACCGGACGACAGCCGTCCGATCGCACCGGATGGTACCCCCGATCCGGGGGCGCGGGAACGGTTAACAGAGGTACGGATTCTTGACGCTAGGATCGCGCTGGCTCGGGCGTCGGGCCGGTACCCGCTGGGAGGCATCGATGGCGCATGCGCTCCTCGGCGCGGTCACCTGCGGACGGTGCGGTGCGCGCGTCGCCGTGGCCGTCTCCACCTGCGCCCGCTGCGCGTCACCCCGCCTCGACGCCGCGCCGGGCACGGCGACCGGCCCCTACCAGGGCATGCTCATCGGCGTCGTCCCCGCCCCGGCCGGACGGCGGTATGCCGCCCGGGCGATGGACGCGGTCCCGCCCGCGGCCCTCCTCGCGGCGGCCGTGATCGGCGCCGGCGACGCGCGCTGGCCGGTGCTCGTCGTGCTCCTCCTCGTCGGAGCGGCATTCGCCGTGCTGACCGCGAACGCCGCGTCCTCGCTCCGCAGCGGCCAGACGCTCGGGCGACGCCTCCTCCGGCTCCGGACGGTCGACGACCTCTCCGGCGCGCCGCTCACCGCCATGGACCGGTTCGGCCGGATCCCCCGGCTGCTGCGACAGCGCACGACCGTGACCGCCGACCTCCGTGCCGGACGGGACCCCCTCGGGGTCGCCCGGCCCCCGGCCGACGCGCTCGGCGACGACGTGGCAGACGACGACGCCGGTCCGACCGTGGACGAGGCCGTCCGCCGTGCCCATCGCCGGACGACGTCGATCCGGGTCGAGGCGCCCGCGCCGACGGGAGCCGCCCTCGTGCTGGACTCCGGCGAGCGGCTCGCCGTCACGGAGCCGCTGGTCGTGGGCAGGAAGCCCGAGGCGCAGGTCGACGGCGTGACGCACGTCGTGCACATGTGGACCGACCTGTCGCGCACCGTCGCCAAGTCCCACGCGCTGTTCGCGTGGTCCGGCTCGAGCATGTGGATCACCGACCTGGGCAGCCTCTCGGGCACCGCCGTCATCACCCCCGAGGGCGAACGCCGTCCTCTGGTCGCGGGCGTGCCGACCGCGGCGAGCGTCGGCTGGACCGTCGAGCTCGGCCGCCGCCGCATCGTCATCGAACCGGACGCCCCCGAGGCCACCGCCTCCGAGTCCCCGACGGCCGTCCCGGACGCGACCGACGCGAGCCCGGCGGACGCCGTGTCCGACCCCGGACTCCGCTCCCGCACCGGCTCCCGTCCCCCGACCGCGGCCCCGTCCCCGGCCGTCGCCCCCGCACCGACCCCCACCGAGAGGACGGCGCCCCGTGCCGACTGATCCCGACGTCATCCTCCTGGAGACGATCCGCACCCACCGCTCCCGGCTCCGGTCGGCGTTCATCTTCGGGGAGCTCACCGAGCGCCGAATCGTGGACGACAACTCGAAGCGGTTCATCGCCAGCGTCGTGGTCGCGGCCGTCGTCTGCGCGGGCTGCGTGGGCGTCTCGTTCGTGGGGCACCTGCTGGGCGCAGCACCCGCGGGCGGACTCGGCGGCGTCGTCTCCACCCCGGTGCCCAGCCCGTGAGCACCTTCACGCGCGTCACCGTCCTCGGCTCGCACCGCCGCGTCGACCTGGTCGCCCCGAGCGACGAGGCCGTCGCCGCCCTGATCGCGCAGCTCGTCGAGCTGCTGGGCGAGCGGACGGAGTCGGCGGCCCGGCCGATGACGCTCATCCGCGCCTCCGGCGACCAGCTCGGCGCGGAGGAGTCCCTCGACGACCAGGGCGTCCTCGCCGGCGACGTCCTCCGGCTCGTGCGCGTGGACGACGCGCCGGCGCCGCCCGAGGTCGCCGACGTGACCGACGTGGTCGCCGAGGCGCGCGACGACCAGGGCTCGCTGTGGGCGGACGTGCACCGCATCTCGGCGTGCTGCGTCGCGATCGCGCTGCTCGCGGGGGTCGCCGGTACATCGCTCGTCTCCCCGGACGCCGTCCCGGAGCTCGGCGGCGGCGCGCTCCTCCTCGCGGTCGCGGCCGCGGTGCTCGGGCTCGTGGGGGCCGCGCGTCCCGCGCTCGTGCTCACGGCCGCGGCGGCCGGTCTGGCCGTGCCCGCCACCGTCGCGGCGGTGGACGCCTGGATGCCGGGGGGCGCCTCGCTGCCCGTGCTCGCGTTCGCGACCTCCGGAGCGGCCTGGCTCGTGGTCGGCGTCGGCATCGGGGTCGGCCTGCGCCGGCGCACGCTGCTGCGCGGGAGCGTCGTCGGGGTCGCCGCCAGCGCCGTCGCCCTCGGCGTCGACCTGCTCGGGATGACGGTGCCGCAGGAGTCCGCGGTCGTCGGCACGGCCGCCGTCGTGCTGATCGGCCTCCTCCCCTGGTACTCGATGACGGCATCCGGCCTCACGGGCCTCGACGACCTCGTCATCGCCGGCACGCTGTCCGACCGCGACACGCTCCGGAGCACGGTCGACGAGGCGTACCGGTCCCTCAGCTGGGCCAGCCTCGCCGCGGCGGTCCCGGCGGCCATCGCCGCCGGAGCGCTCGTCGGCACGACGGATCCGTGGCCGATCGCCCTCGGCGTGTGCCTCACCGTGGTCCTCGCCCTGCGCACGCGCGCCTTCCCGCTGGCCTGGCAGGCCCTGCCGCTGTGGGCCGCCGTCGCCGCGGTGATCGTGATCGCGGCCCTCGCCCACGGCTCCGAGCGCGACGCCGTCGCCGCGGGCCTCGGAGCGGTGATGCTCGCGTGCGCCGCGGTCTGCGTCGCGCGGCCGTCGCTCCAGACGCGCGCACGCCTCCGCCGGGTGGGCAACCGCGTCGAGACCCTCGCCGTCGTCGCGCTGGTGCCGTGCGTCATCGGCGTCTTCGGCGTGTACCCGTCCCTGCTCGGGACCTTCTGACGATGGGACGCCTGATCAGCTCGCTCGGCACCACGGCCCACATGCTCCTCACGAGCCCCGCCTCGGCCTTCCGCGAGGCGACGGAGGCGGACGCCGCCGTGCGCATCCCGCTGCCGGTCTCGCGCCGGGTGGGCTTCGCCCAGCTCGCCGGCGGGAGCGGCACCTCCGCCGCCGCCGCCGCGGTCGCCGCCGCCCTCGCCTCGCGTCGCGCCGGCGTCTCCCTCGCCGTCAACGCGTCGGGCGGATCCACGCACGTCCTGCGCCGCCTGCCGGCGGAGGACGCGGATCCCCGCGCCCGGCGCGACGCCCTCCCCACCACGCTGCGACAGGCCGCGGCCGACCTCGCGTTCCCCCTCCCCCGCCTCGCCGCCCTCGACCTGCAGCGCCGGGACCGGCCGACCACCGCCGCGGAGGCCCGCACCTGGTTCGACGAGGTGAACCCCATCTCGCGGTTCTTCGACCTCGTCGTCACCGACTGGGGCGTGCGACCGGCCGCCGCCGACCTCGCGCTCACGGCCCTCGCCAGCCACGTGCTGTGCCTCGTCTGCCGGGCGGAGCGACACGCGCTGGAAGATGTCGTGGCCATGGTCCCCGCCCTCCGCGCCGAGCCCGACCCTCCGCGCATCGTGATCGTGAGCGTCGACGTCGGCGCGCGCGGCCGGCACGACGCACGCGACGTGATCGCGCGCGAGGTCGGCGTCCCGCTCATCGGCATGCCCTACGACGCCGCCTGGTCCACCGCCATCCCCACGCCGAGCCGGCGCCTGTCGCTCGCCTCGCGCACCGCCGTGCTCCGGCTCGCGAGCACCGTCATGGGGGAGGCGGTCGCCTCGCTGCCGTCCAACCGGGCGCCGTCCAACGGCGCGCCGTCCGACCGACCGGCCGACGACGCGCGCTCGGCGGCCGTCGCGTGAACCGCCTCGTCCACCGGCCGAGCCGCGTCACGCGCCCGCTCGAGCAGCCCGAGCAGGAGGCGCTGGCCGCGCCGCCCGCCATGCAGGACGGACCGCAGGGCGGCTTCCCCATCCAGTCCCTCATCCCCATCCTCGGCGCCACGGTCAGCGTCACGATGATGACGCTGCTCCGCGGCCAGCAGATCTACATGGTCATCGGCGCGCTCGTGCTCGTCGTGGCCGCGGTCGGCGGGCTCGCGATGGCGTTCACCCAGCGGAGCAGCTCCGCCCGGACGCGACGCGTCCAGAGGGAGCGCTACCTCGACTACCTGGAGCGCGTGCGGTCCCGCACCCGGGCGCGCGCCTTCGAGGCCCGGGAGCAGGCCGCCCTGCTGGACCCTGCCCCCGTCGCGCTCACCGAGATCGTGCGCGACCCGGCCCGCCTGTGGGAGCGGCGTCGCAGCGACGCCGACTTCCTGCGCGTGCGCCTGGGATCCGGCACGCGGCGCTGGCTCGAGCTGGCGCTCCCCCCGGAGGCGAACCCCGTCGAGCCGTACGACCCGATCATGGCCGCGGAGGCCGAGCAGGTCGTGGCGCAGCACGAGGTGGTGCGCGGGATGCCCATCACCGTCGACCTCGCGGGAGCCGGGCACGTCTCCGTGATCGGGCCCCGGGACGACGTGCTGAACGCCGCGCGCGCCCTGATCGCGCAGCTCGCGGTCTTCCACGCGCCCGACGACATGGTGATGGCGCTCACGTTCCCCGAGCACGCCGCGTCGGACTGGCGCGGCGTCGACCGTCTCCCGCACCTCGTGGTGGAGGACGTCTTCGACGGCCCCGTGCCCGCGCGCCGCGTCGCCCCCACCCCGCAGGCGCTCCGCACGGTCATCGGCGAGGACCTCGCCGACCGCGCCCAGCTCGCCGCCACGGCCCGCCGCGGCGGTCTCGACCAGGGGCCCGCCGACATCCCGCGGCTCGTGGTGTTCATGGACGACTACGGCAGCATCGCGGGGTCCCTGCCCGTGCCCGACGCCGAGCTCGACCTCCGCGACCTGCGGATCACGATCGTCCACCTGCTGAGCGACCGGCTGCACGAGCCCTCGGACGTGACGCTCCGCATCCTCGTCGGCGACGGATCGGCCGTCATCTCGGACGCGCGGCTCGCGCACCCCGTCTCCGAGGTCACGCCCGACCGGATGCCGGTGGCGCTCCTCGACGTGCTCACGCGCGCCCTCGCGCCGCTGCGCCTCAGCATGTCGCGCAAGGACGAGGCGGAGTCCGCACGGGCCATCGACATCTCCGAGCTGCTCGGGATCGGCGAGGTGAGCGCGCTCGACCCCGCCGTCACGCAGGCCCCGCGCTCCCCGCGCGACTTCCTGCGCGTGCCGGTCGGCCTCGACGACTTCGGCGAGCCGCTCCTGCTCGACATCAAGGAGGCCTCGCAGCTCGGCATCGGGCCGCACGGCCTGTGCGTCGGGGCGACCGGATCCGGCAAGAGCGAGTTCCTCCGCACCTTCGTGCTCGCCCTCGCGTCCTCGCACAGCCCCGAGGACCTCGCGATGATCCTCGTCGACTACAAGGGCGGCGCCGCGTTCGCGCCGTTCGCGAGCCTCCCGCACGTCGCCGGCCTCATCGACAACCTCGCCGACGACCCCCAGCTCACCCAGCGCGCCCGCGCGAGCCTCGCGGGCGAGGTGGTCCGGCGGCAGAAGATGCTCAAGGACGCGGGCAACGTCCCCTCCATCACCCACTACGCCGAGCTCCGCACCACCCGTCCCGACCTGCCCGGCATGCCGCACCTGCTGCTGATCATCGACGAGTTCGGCGAGCTCCTCACGGCCGAGCCGGACCTCATCGACCTGCTCATCCAGATCGGGCGCATCGGCCGCACGCTCGGCATCCACATGCTCCTGTCGAGCCAGCGCCTGGAGGCCGGCAAGCTGCGCGGCCTCGACACCTACCTGTCGTACCGGATCGCGCTCCGCACGTTCTCGGAGGCCGAGAGCAGCATGATCATCGACACCAGCGACGCCTTCCGGCTGCCCGCGGTGCCCGGCTACGCGTACCTGAAGTTCGACACCACCCTCCGCCGCTTCCGCTCCGGGTACGTCTCCGGGGCCATCGCCGCGTCGGATCCCGACCCCCAGTCCACGGGTGCCGACGCGCCCCGCGGGATGATCCGGCTGCCCACCTACAACGGCATCGCCACGCGCGAGAGCAGCCAGAGCGCCGAGGAGGCGCTCGCCCGTCCGGTCGTCGGCCGCGTCCTCGTCGACCTCGCCGTGGAGCGCATCCGCACCCGCGGCGAGCCCGTCGCCCCCGTCTGGCTGCCGCCGCTGCCGGAGCGGCTCACCCTCGCCTCCCTCGTCGACCGCGCCGACCAGCACCGCGCGCTCGCGGTGCCCGTCGGCCTCCTCGACGAGCCCGATCGCCAGCGCCAGGAGCCGTGGATCCTCGACCTCACGCGCAGCGGCGGCCACGCGGCGATCTTCGGCGCGCCGCAGTCGGGCCGCACCACCTTCCTCCGCACGGTCGTGGCCGGGCTCGCGCTCACGCACTCCCCCGATCAGGTCGCCGTCTACGGCCTCGACTTCTCCGGCGGAGGCCTGTCGCGCGTCGAGGGGTTCCCGCACGTCGGCGGCATCGCCACCCGGACGAGCCGCGAGAAGCTGCAGCGCGTCGCCGAGGAGATGCGCCGCATGCTCACGGAACGCGAGGCGGTCTTCCCCCGCCACGCGATCGACTCCCTGGCGACGCTCCGCCGCCTGCACGCCGAGGGCCGCGTCCCGGAGCTCGACGCGGCCGACGTGGTGCTGGTCGTGGACGAGGCCGGCGCCCTGCGCGGCGACCACGAGGACCTGGAGCCGGTCGTGCAGGAGCTGCTCCAGCGCGGCGGGTCGTACGGCATCCACGTGGTGCTGGCGCTCACGCGCTGGAACGACCTCCGCACGACCCTGCAGCCGTTCATCGGCACGCGCATCGAGCTGCGGCTCAACGACGCGCTCGAGTCGCTCGCCGGGCGGCGCCTCTCGGAGACGCTGCGCGCCGAGCAGCCGGGACGGGCGATCACCGACGACCGGCGGTTCGCGCAGATCGCCCTGCCGGTCCTCGAGACCGAGCCCGGCCTCGACGTGGGCGACGCGCTCGAGCGGCTCGCCCGCGACACCGCCGCGCGGTGGCAGGGATCGGGGGCGCGCGCCATCCGCCTCCTCCCGGAGAACCTCCCCGCCGCGCTCCTGCCCGACGCCGTCGAGGTGCCCGTCGCCGTGCCCGTCGGCCTCGCGCAGGAGACCATGCAGCCCGCGCTGCTGGACCACCGCGGTCCGGATCCGCACCTGCTCGTCTTCGGCGACCCGGGCGCCGGCAAGAGCAACCTGCTCCGGGTGCTCATCGACGGTTCCGTGCAGCGCAGCAGCTCGGACGAGCTCGTCGTCGCGCTCGTCGACTTCCGCGGCGCGCTGGCCGACGCGTGCCCCGACGACTACCTCGGCGGCTACGCGGGGGACGCCACGCAGGCCGGCGAGCTCATCACGGCGATCGCCGGGGAGCTGACGCGTCGACGTGCGGAGCACGACACCGCGGCGGCCCGGATCCTGCTGGTGATTGACGACCACGACATCGTGGCCGCCTCCGGCGCCGACGCCCTGCGCCCGCTCCTGCCGTTCATCGCGAGCGCGCGCGACCTGCGGCTCACCGTCGCCCTGGCGCGGCCGGTCGCGGGCACGTCGCGGGCGTTCTTCGACATCGTGCTGCAGTCCCTCCGCGACAACGGGGCGACGGCGGTCGTCATGTCGGGCGAACGGTCGGAGGGGCAGATCGTGCCCGGCATCCACGCCGAGCGCATGGTGCCCGGACGCGCTCGGGTCGTGCGTCGCGGCGCCCGCGCGCAGCTGATCCAGATCGCCCTGCACGAGGTCGCCGCCCCGGCGGAGGAGGAGATGGCCGCGCATGGCTGAGACGCCGAGCCCCCTCCTCCGCCCCCGCGAGCGCGCGGCCGTGCGCGTCGTCTTCGCCGGCACCTCGGGCGGCGTCGGCACCACGACGACCGCGGCGCTGGTGTTCGCGGCCCTCCAGGGCGGCACCGCCGGCGCGCCGACCCTCACCGACCACACGGGCGGGACGCTCGGGGGGCGTCTGCCGCTCGGCGACGAGGCCGGTGCCGTCGATGCGCGGCTGGTCCTCCACGACCTCGGCCCGCACGCCCGCGGCGAGGGCATCGACCTGCTCGAGTCGCCCGCCACCCTGCTGGCCATCACGACCGCGTCGACCCCCACCGGGATCGCGGCGGCCACGGAGCTGCTCACGGACATCACCGCCCGGTACGGGATCGAGGCGATGGCGCGCGTCACGATCGTCGCGAGCCGCACCAACGGACGCCACGACGTGCAGTCGGAGTCGCGCCGCCTGTTCGCGACCCACGGGCGCACCATCGTCTACGACATCCCCGACGACCCGGGGCTCGCGGTCGGCGGTCGCATCCCGGTCGCGCGCCTCCGGCGGCGCACCCGCGAGGCCCAGGCCCGGCTCGCGAAGCACCTCGACGACGTGGCCCGCCGGTTCCACCAGGCGCGCTCGAGCCCGTGAGCGCGCGCGGCACGGCGGCCTCGCGCGGGTCGTCGTCCTCGGGCCGCTCCGGCAGACTGGTCCCATGTCCGTGACCCGACGCCGCATGACGTGCTCCCCCTCCGACGTCGCGGAGGTGGTGTCCGACGGCTGGCTGTTCCCCGCATGGGTCGTCGGCGCCTCGCGGATGCGCGCGGTCGACGACGCCTGGCCCGCCGTCGGCGCGAAGCTGCACCACTCGTTCGGCTCCTGGCCCGTCCTCCTCGACGACGCCACCACGATGCTCGAGTGGGACCCGCCGCGCAGGATGGTGATGCAGCCCAAGGGCTGGCCCGTCGGAGAGGCCCGGGTGACCCTCGAGGTGCGGACCCTGCCGGACGGCTGCGAGGTGCGGATGACCGAGGTGGCCGTGCGCGGACCCGGCCGGCTCGTCCCCGCGCCGATCATGGACCTGATGCTGCACGCCCGCAACGTGGAGACGCTCCGCCGGCTCGCGTACCTGGCCGAAGGGCGGCGCGCCGGCCGTCGGTGATCCCCTCGCGTGCGCGCCTCGAGGGACGATGCCGCCGACCCCACCCGGTCGCCCGCGCGTCGCCGGCCGCGCGACCCCCGCGGCCTAGGGTGGACGCGTGAGCACCCCCACCGACCGGCCCTGGCTGGCCAGCTACGCGCCCGACGTCCCGCACGAGATCGACCTGCCGCAGGGGTCGCTCGTCGACATCGTCGACCAGTCCGTGCTCCGCTTCCCCGGCGGCACCGCGCTCGACTTCCTCGGCGCCGAGACGAGCTACGCCGAGCTCGGCGACCTCATCGCGCGGGCCGCGCAGGGACTGCACGACCAGGGCGTCCGCGCGGGCGACCCCGTCGCGATCGTGCTCCCCAACTGCCCGCAGCACGTCGTCGCGTTCTACGCCGTCCTCCGCCTCGGCGCCGTGGTCGTCGAGCACAACCCGCTCTACACGCCGCGTGAGCTGCAGCACCAGTTCGAGGACCACCGCGCCCGCACCGTCATCGCGTGGGACCGGTCGGTCGCGACCATCCAGGCGCTCCCGGACGGCGTGCGCCCCGAGCGCATCGTCTCCGTCGACGTCACGCGCGCCATGCCCCGCCGGACGCGTCTGCTGCTCCGGCTCCCCGTCCCGAAGGCCCGCGCCGCGCGTGCCGCCATCGCCGCGAAGGTCACCGGCACGACCCCCTGGGAGCGGATCGCCGCCGCCGCACCGCTGCCGGTCGACCACCCGCGGCCCGCCGCCGACGACCTCGCGGTGATCCAGTACACGAGCGGCACCACCGGGGCCCCCAAGGGCGCCGAGCTCACGCACCTCAACCTCAGCGCGAACGCCGCCCAGTCTCGCGCGTGGGTGCCCACCGTGCCGCGCGGCACGAGCGTCGTGTACGCCGTGCTGCCGATGTTCCACGCGTACGGCCTCACCCTCTGCCTCACCTTCGCGATGAGCATGGGATCCCGCCTCGTGCTCTTCCCCCGCTTCGAGCCCGACCTCGTGCTGCAGGCGATCCGCCGGCACCCGCCCACGTTCCTCCCCGCGGTGCCGCCCATCTACGCGAAGCTCCGCCAGGCGGCCGAGACCGAGGGCGTGTCGCTCGCAGGCATCTCCATCTCCATCTCCGGCGCCATGGCGCTGCCGGAGTCCGTGGTCGTCCCGTGGGAGGAGCAGACCGGCGGCTGGCTCGTCGAGGGCTACGGCCTGTCGGAGTGCTCCCCGGTGCTGATGGCCAACCCCGTGGGCGATACGCGCCGCGCCGGGACCGTCGGCCTGCCGCTGCCGAACACCGAGGTGCGCGTGGTGGATCCGGACGACCCGTCGGTCGACCGGCCCGCGGGCGAGCCCGGCGAGCTGCTCGTGCGCGGGCCGCAGGTGTTCCGCGGATACCACGGCCGGCCCGAGGAGACGGCCTCGGTGCTGCTCGAGGGCGGCTGGTTCCGCACGGGCGACGTGGTGACGATCGACGCGGACGGCTTCGTCCGCATCGCCGACCGGATCAAGGAGCTCATCATCACCGGCGGCTTCAACGTCTCGCCGTCCGAGGTGGAGGACGCCGTGCGCGAGCTCGCCGGGGTGCGCGACGCGGCGGTCGTCGGGATCCCGCGCGACGGCGGCGACGAGGAGGTGGTCGCGGCCGTCGTGCTCGACGAGGGCGCGACGCTCGACGAGCAGGCCGCGCGCGCCGAGCTCCGCGGGCACCTCACGCCGTACAAGGTGCCGCGTCGGATCGTGGTGCTCGACGAGCTGCCGACCTCCCTGCTGGGGAAGGTGCTGCGCCGCGAGGTGCGCGAGGGGATCGTGGCCCGGGGCTGACGGCCACGCCACGGCGGAGGGAGCGCGGCACCGCGACGCGCGCCGCCGCGCCGCCGCCGCATGTCGCCGTGCCGCTCCCGTCCGCGCCGCTAGAAGAAGTCGCCGCCGCCGAAGTCGGCTCCGCCGCCGAAGTCGCCACCGCCGAAGTCGCCGCCCCCGAAGTCACCGCTGCCCGCGTCGCCGGCGCCCGCGTCGCCGGCGCCCGCGTCCGTCCCGCCGGCGTCGGCCGCTCCCGCGTCCTGCGCGCCGGCGTCGCCCGCGCCGTCGGCCCCGTCGGCTCCGGCCTGGTCGCCTCCGACCGCATCCGGGATCAGCGCCTGCGCGATGGCCGACCCGACCACGACGCCCGCGATCGTGCCGAGCATGGATCCCGCGATCATGCCGCCCATGCCCATCCCGCCGCCGCCGCCGGCGAGGCCGCCGCGGGGGCCGAGGGTGCGCTCGAGCGTGCCCGGGGCGCGCATCTCGGATCGGGTGGCCGAGCGCGCGAGAGACTCGGGACGGTCGTCCACGGGCGCGTCGCCCTCGGCGGCGTCCGAGCTCAGCTGGCGGAAGAGGATCTCGCGCTGCTCGGGGGTCAGCTTCCGGAAGGCCTCCAGGTGGACCTCCTCGATGCGCTCGGGCGGCGCCGTGCGGAGGAGGTAGCGGTAGCGCTCGACCGCGACCTCGTCGGCGCTGCGCTCACGCGGCGCGGGCGCCGATGCGGGGTCCGGCGCGGATCCGCGTCGGTCGTGGGGCTGCTCGTCGCGGCCCAGGAGCCTGTCCAGGAATCCCATGGTGGTGCCTCTCGCAGAGGGCCGGATCGGCGGGGTTCGCCGACCGCATCAGCCGCGGCCACCGTATTCCGTCCACTGGGGAGACCCGTGGGAGGGGCGTGGGGATCCGGTCAGCGCTCCGCGCGACCGCGCCGCGCACGACGGCGGACGGCGCGCCCGACCAGCAGGAGCAGCAGGATCCCGAGCACCGCGTACACGGCGTAGTCGAGGTACCGGGCGTACCGGTCGATGAGCTCGTACTGGCTGCCGAGCGCGGCGCCCAGCCCGATGAGCGCCCCGTTCCAGAGCCCGCTGCCGGCGATCGTGTAGGAGCTGAACGTGCCGAGGTGCATGCCGGCGGCGCCGGCCGGGAGCGAGATGAGGCTGCGGACCCCGGGCACGAGCCGCCCGAAGAAGACCGCCGAGCGGCCGTGCCGGTGGAACCACGCTGCGGCGTCCTCGAAGTCGTGGCGCTCCACCAGCGGCAGCCTCGAGAGCACGCGGATGGTGCGCTCCTCGCCCGCCTTCCGGCCGAGCAAGTAGAGCAGCAGGGCGCCGAGGTACGCGCCGAGGGTGCTCGCGACGATCACGAGGACGATGTTCATGCGCCCCGTGGCGGCCACGAAGCCCGCCAGCGGGAGCACGACCTCGCTGGGGATGGGCGGGAACACCGTCTCGACGAAGGTCATCGCGCCGACGCCGACCTCGCCGAGCGCCTCGATGACGCGGGCGGCGGCGCCCACGAGCCCGTCGAGGCCCTGGAGCGGATCCTCGCCCGTCGCGGCGGGGCGCACCCCGGCGATCGTCGTCGGCAGCAGGGTCGGCGGCAGGAGAGCGGTCACCCGACCACGGTACCGGCCGCCTCGCCCGAGGGGCCGGCGGGCGGACGGCGGCATCGACGCGAGACGGCGGGCGACCGGCGGGACGCGCCCGGGCACCGTGGACGGGGGCGCGCCGCGGGGGCGTCCCGTACCGTGGACGCGTGCCGTCCCCGATCCGACTCCCCCGGTCCCTCCGCACCTCCGTCTCCCTCCTCGTCGCGCTCGGTGTCGTCGCCGGCCTTGGCGCGTGCACGTCTGCGACCGATCCGGACGGGGTGCAGCGCCCCGTCACGGGCGCGCCCGACGCGGCCCTCACGGTGGTCGGCGACGCCGACGACTCCGGCGCGTCGGTCGCGATGAGCGGCAGCCTCTTCCGTTCCGCGCCCGTCGCCGTGCTGGCGCCGGCCGGCGACGTCGCCGCGCAGGAGCTCGGCGCCGCGGCCGCCGTCGCGCTGGGGGCACCGCTCCTCGTGGACGGCGCCGGTGCCGTGCCCGAGATCGAGCGCCTCGGATCGGACGACGTGCTCGCCGTGGGCGGCGTCGGCGAGGGCGCGACACAGGCCCTGCCCGGATCCACCACCGTCGTACGGGCGGCGCACGCCGAGGACGTGGCGCGCCTCACCGGGGCCGACGTCGGCGCCGCTCCCGACGCGGACGACGCGGCCGCCGCCGTCACACGCGCCGCCGCGCTCACGGCCCCCGCCGACGCGCTCCCGTCGTCGGCGGATCCCGACGCGGGGCTCCCCCGCACGGCGCCCGCCGCCGCCCTCGACGCCGCGCACGCGCTCGCGACCGACGCCGCGTCCTCGCTCGCCGCCGTCGCCACGGCCCGTGCGGCCGGGGTCGGCGTCACCGTGCTGCCCGAGGCCTCGCCGGATCCGCGCTCCTCCGCCGACGCGATCACCGCCCTGCACGACGCCGGGGCCGCGCACACGCTCGCGATCGGCGCCCCGTACGCCGACGACGCGTCGCTCGAGGGCCGGATCCGCACCGCCGCCACCGGCGACCAGCTCCCGGGCGGCGGCCAGCTCGTCTTCCCGGACAAGCGCTACGTCGCCCTGTACGGCGCGGCCGGCTCGGGCGCGCTCGGGGTCCTCGGCGAGCAGGGCCCGGCCGACGCGGTGGCGCGCGCGAAGGCGCAGGCCGCCGAGTACCAGCCCTTCTCCGACGCGCCCGTGGTGCCGATGTTCGAGCTCATCGCCACCGTCGCCTCGGGCTCCGCGGGCACGGACGGCGACTACTCCTCCGAGGTCCCGGTCGAGACGCTGCAGCCGTGGCTGGACGCGGCCCGCGACGCCGGCGTCTACGTGGTGATCGACCTGCAGCCCGGCCGCACCGACTTCCTCACCCAGGCGAAGCGGTACGAGTCCGTCCTCGCGCAGCCGGGCGTGGGCCTGGCGCTCGACCCCGAGTGGCGGCTCGGCCCGGACCAGGTGCCGCTGAAGCAGATCGGCAGCGTCTCCGCCGCCGAGGTCGACGCCACCACCGACTGGCTGGCCGGCCTCGTCCGTGACCGGGGGCTCCCGCAGAAGATGCTCGTGCTGCACCAGTTCCGGCTGAACATGATCACCGACCGGGCGTCGCTCGACATGACCCACCCCGAGCTCGCGATGCTCATCCACGCCGACGGCCAGGGCGGCCAGCCCGACAAGCAGGCCACGTGGCGCGCACTGCACACCGACGCTCCCGCCGGGATGCGCTGGGGCTGGAAGGACTTCATCGACGAGGACAAGCCCATGCTCACGCCCGAGCAGACGATGCGGCACGTGTCCCCCACGCCGGACCTCGTCACCTACCAGTAGGGACGCGGCCGGCCGGCGGGACGGGGCCCGCCGGCTCAGGACTCGGTGACGACGCCCGCGTCCACGTGCCAGTGCCGGTCGAGGCGCACCGCGTCGAGCATCCGCCGGTCGTGGGTGACGAGCAGGAGCGTGCCCTCGTAGGAGTCGAGCGCCTGCTCCAGCTGCTCGATGGCGGGCAGGTCGAGGTGGTTGGTCGGCTCGTCGAGCACGAGCAGGTTGACCCCGCGCGCCTGCAGGAGCGCGAGTCCCGCGCGCGTGCGCTCCCCCGGCGACAGGCCGTCGACGGGACGCGTGACGTGGTCGGCCCGCAGGCCGAACTTGGCGAGCAGCGTACGGACCTCGGCGGGCGAGAGATCCGGCACCTGCTCGGCGAAGGACTCCGCGAGCGGCAGCTCGCCGCGGAGCGACGCGCGGGCCTGGTCGATCTCGCCCACCTGCACGCTGCGGCCGGGCGACGCGTCGCCGGAGTCGGGCGCGAGGCGGCCGAGGATCAAGCCGAGGAGCGAGGACTTGCCGGCGCCGTTCGGGCCGGTGATGCCGATGCGGTCGCCGCCGTCGACCTGGAGGGAGACGGGGCCGAGCGTGAACGCGCCGCGCGTCACGGTCGCCTCGCGGAGGGTCGCCACGACGGCGCTCGACCGGGGCGCGGACCCGATGGTGAACGCCAGCTCCCACTCCTTGCGGGGCTCCTCGACCTCCTCGAGGCGCGCGATGCGGCTCTCCATCTGGCGGACCTTCTGGCCCTGCTTCTCGCTCGACTCGGCGCTCGCCTTGCGCCGGATCTTGTCGTTGTCGGGCGCCTTCCGCATCGCGTTGCGGACGCCCTGCGACGACCACTCGCGCTGGGTGCGGGCGCGGGATACGAGGTCGGCCTTGGTGTCGGCGAACTGCTCGTACGCCTCGCGCGCGTGGCGGCGGGCGACCTGCCGCTCCTCGAGGAACGCGTCGTAGCCGCCCTCGTAGACGCGGACGCTGTCCTGCGCGAGGTCGAGCTCGACGACGGTCGTGACGCAGCGGGCGAGGAACTCGCGGTCGTGCGACACGAGGACGACGCCGCCGCGGAGGCCGCGCACGAACGACTCCAGGCGCGCGAGGCCGTCCAGGTCGAGGTCGTTGGTGGGCTCGTCGAGGAGCACCACGTCGAAGCGGCTGAGCAGGAGCGCGGCGAGGGCGACGCGGGCCGCCTGCCCGCCGGACAGGCCCGCGGTGGGGAGCGCGGGATCGAGGTCGAGGCCCAGCTCCGCGAGCGTGACAGGAAGGCGCTCGTCGAGGTCGGCCGCGCCGCTCGCCATCCAGCGGTCGAGCGCCGTGCCGTACGCGTCGTCGGCGCCGGGCAGGCCCTCGCCGAGAGCGACCGCCGTACGATCCAGCTCGGCCGACGCCTCGGCGCACCCCGTGCGGCGGGCGACGTAGCCCGCGACGGTCTCGCCGGGAATCCGCTCGTGCTCCTGCGGCAGCCAGCCGATGAAGGCATCGGCGGGCGAGAGCAGCACGCGGCCGTCCTGCGGCGCGTCCACCCCCGCGAGGAGCCGCAGCAGCGTGCTCTTGCCCGCGCCGTTCGCGCCGACGAGCCCCACGACGTCCCCGGGCGCGACCGTGAGGTCGAGCCCGGAGAACAGCGTGCGGTGCCCGTGTCCTCCGGCGAGGCCACGGGCGACGAGGGTGGCGGTCACGAGGCCTGCGCGCGCTCCAGCACGAGCTCGCGGACGCGGGCCGCGTCCGCCTGGCCGCGCATGGCCTTCATCACGGCGCCGATGACGGCGCCGGCGGCCTGCACCTTGCCGTCGCGGATCTTCGCGAGCACGTCGGGCTGTGCCTGGAGCGCCTCGTCGATGGCCTGGATGAGCGGGCCGTCGTCGGACACGACCGCGAGGCCGCGGGCGTCCACGACCTCCTGCGCCGTGCCCTCGCCGTCGATGACGCCCTCGAGCACGTCACGCGCCAGGCGGTTCGTCAGCGTGCCGGCCTCGACCAGCTCGATGACGGACGCCACCTGCTGCGGGCTGATGAGCGTCGCCGCGTCCACGCCGCGCGCGTTGGCGATGCGGGCGATCTCGCCCGTCCACCACTTGCGCGCGGCCTGCGGGGCGGCCCCGGCCTCGACCGTGTCGACGAGCTCGGTGAGGAGCCCGGAGTTCACGACGTCCTGGAACTCCAGGTCGGTGAAGCCCCACTCGGCCTTCAGCCGACGGCGGCGGATCGCGGGCGCCTCGGGGAGCGCCGCCCGGAGCTCCGCGATCAGCTCGGCGCTCGGCTGCACGGGCAGCAGGTCGGGCTCCGGGAAGTAGCGGTAGTCGTCGGCGTCGCTCTTCGGGCGGCCGGCGGAGGTGCGGCCGGTGTCCTCGTGCCAGTGGCGCGTCTCCTGCGTGATCGTGCCGCCCGCGGCGAGGATCGCGGCCTGGCGCTGGATCTCGTAGCGGATGGCGCGCTCGACGCTGCGGAGCGAGTTGACGTTCTTCGTCTCCGTGCGGGTGCCGAGCTTCCCGGATCCGCGCGGGCTCAGCGAGATGTTCGCGTCGCAGCGGAGGTTGCCGCGCTCCATCTTCGCGTCGGAGATGCCGAGCGCCACGACGATGTCGCGGATCGTCGACACGTACGCCTTCGCGAGCTCGGGGGCCTCGCCTTCCGCGCCGTAGATGATGTCCGTGACGATCTCCACCAGCGGCACGCCCGCGCGGTTGTAGTCGACCAGCGAGTGGTCGGCGCCCTGGATCCGGCCCGTCGCGCCGCCCACGTGCGTGAGCTTCCCCGCGTCCTCCTCCATGTGCGCGCGCTCGATGGGCACCGTGACGATGCGGCCGTCGGGCATCTCCACCTCGACGGAGCCGCGGAACGCGATGGGCTCGTCGAACTGGCTGATCTGGTAGTTCTTCGCGAGGTCCGGGTAGAAGTAGTTCTTCCGGGCGAAGCGCGAGCTCTCCGCGATCGAGCAGCCGAGGGCGAGCCCGAGGCTGATCGAGTGCTTCACGGCCTGCTCGTTCACGACCGGCAGCGAGCCCGGGAGACCCAGGTCGACGGGAGTGATGTTGGTGTTGGGCTCGCCGCCGAAGAAGTTCGGGGCGTCGGAGAACATCTTCGTGCGCGTGTTCAGCTCCACGTGCACCTCGAACCCGAGCACGGGCTCGAACATCTCGATGGCCTCGTCGTAGTCCATCAGCTCGGCTTTGGCCATCAGTGCGTGTCTCCGTCCGTGGTGCGGCGCGCGGCGCGCGCGAGCTCGGGTGCCTGGGCGAGCAGGGGCCCGCCCCACTGCCGCTCGAGGATCTGCTCGAGGGCGGCGCCGACCGTGTAGAGGCGCGCGTCCTCGCGGGCGGGCGCCATGAACTGGATCCCGACGGGCAGGCCGTCCTCGGGCGCGAGCCCGATGGGGAGGCCGATGCCGGGGACGCCCGCGAGGTTCGCAGGGATCGTCGTGAGGTCGTTGAGGTACATCGCCAGCGGGTCGTCGAGCTTCTCGCCCAGCTTGAACGCCGTGGTGGGCGCGGACGGCGTGACGAGCACGTCGACCTGCTGGAACGCGGCGTCGAAGTCGCGCTGGATGAGCGTGCGGACCTTCTGCGCGCTGCCGTAGTACGCGTCGTAGTAGCCGGCGCTCAGCGCGTAGGTGCCGAGGATGATGCGGCGCTTGACCTCGGGGCCGAAGCCGGCCTCGCGGGTCGCCGCCATGACGTCCTCGACGGTGCCGCCGCCGGGCGGGTTCACCCGGAGGCCGAAGCGCACCGAGTCGAACTTGGCGAGGTTGCTCGACGCCTCCGCGGGGAGGATCAGGTAGTACGCGGCGATGGCATGCTCGAAGTTCGGGGCGGACACCTCGACGATCTCGGCGCCGGCCTCCTCGAGGAGCGCGAGCGCCTCGCGGAAGCGCTGCGTGACGCCGGGCTGGAAGCCCTCGCCGTCGAGCTGCTTCACGACGCCGACGCGGACGCCCTTCAGGGCGCCCTCGCGCTGCCCGGCGCGGGCGGCGTCCGCGAAGGACGGCCACCGGTCGGTGAGCGAGGTGGAGTCGCGCGGGTCGTGCCCGCCGATGACGTCGTGGACGAGCGCCGAGTCGAGCACCGTGCGGGACACGGGGCCGACCTGGTCGAGGCTCGACGCGAGCGCGATGGCGCCGTACCGGCTGACGCCGCCGTAGGTGGGCTTGACGCCGACCGAGCCGGTGACGGCCGCGGGCTGGCGGATGGATCCGCCGGTGTCGGAGCCGAGCGCGACGGGTGCCTCGAACGCGGCGACCGCGGCCGCGGATCCACCGCCCGAGCCACCGGGGATGCGGTCGAGGTCCCACGGGTTGTGCGTGGCGCCGAACGCGGAGTGCTCGGTGGAGGAGCCCATCGCGAACTCGTCCATGTTGGTCTTGCCGAGCGGCACGAGGCCCGCGGCGCGGAGGCGCTGGACGACGGTCGCGTCGTAGGGCGGCGTCCAGCCCTCGAGCATGCGCGAGCCCGCGGTGGACGGCATGTCGATGGTGCAGAGCACGTCCTTGATGGCGATGGGCACGCCCGCGAGCGGCCCGAGGGCGGCGCCCTCGGCGCGCTGCGCGTCGATCTCCGCGGCGCGCCGGAGCGCCGCTTCACCGGATACGTGCAGGAACGCGTGGACGTCGCCGTCGACGTGGTCGATGCGGTCGAGGTGGGCGCGCACGGCGTCGACGCTGGAGACGTCGCCCGATGCGAGGCGGTCGGCGAGGGCGGACGCGCTGAGGCGCGTGAGGTCGTCGGTCATGGTGCTCCTACTGCTCTTCGCCGAGGATCGCGGACACCTTGAAGCGGGAGCCGTCGTGCTCGGGCGCGCCCTGGAGGGCCTGCTCCGTGGTCAGCGTCACGCCCGGGACGTCGGGGCGGTACACGTTGACCAGCGGGATCGGGTGGCTCGTCGCGGGCACGTCCGGCCCCGCGACCGCGGTGACCTTCGCGACCGACTCGACGATGAGGCCGAGCTCGGTCGTGAGCGTGTCGATCTCCGCGTCGCTCAGGCGGATGCGCGCGAGTCCCGCGAGGTGCTGCACCTGCTCCCGGCTGATCTGCTCCGTGGGGGTCGGCGCCGGGGGGTTCTCGTCCCCCCGCGTCGCGTCGGCGTGCTCGGGCCGGGTGTCGGACATGCGTCTCCAAAGGACTGTGTGCGGGGGTACCGGGAGATTCTATTAGCGTGACCCCCATGCCCACCGCAGCCCGGATCCCCGCCCCCCGTCGATCCGCTGCGCGCCGTGCCGCCCGCGCGGGCACCGGCCGCGTCGGCGGGACCCGTGTCCGCGCGGGTCTCGCGGCGTCCGCCGCCGCGCTCGCCCTGGTGCCCCTCGCGGGCTGCGCGCCCGTGAGCGACGTGCGCGGCAACTGGCACCTCGTCGCCGCACGCGACTCGGGCGGTGCGCTGGCGATCGGCGACACCCTCATCACCATGCGCGTGGGCGGCGGGGAGATCAGCGGGCGCGGTCCGTGCAACGACTACTCGGGCCCGATCCGGGACCCGGGCGAGGGGATGCTCGCCGCCGTGGCGCCGGGCGCCATCCCCTGCGATGACGCCGGTGTCGAGGCGGAGTACTTCCACGACCTCGCGGAGGTCACCTCCTGGCGCGTGGACGACGGCCACCTCGTCGCGTCCGGCGCCGACGGCGTGCGGCTCGAGTACGCCGAGCGCAGCCGGGGCTGATCCCGCGCGCCTACCGGCCGCTCGCGTCGGTCGCGACCGCGTCGCGCACGGGGCGGTCGATCCCGATGAGCGCGAGGTTCCGGAACGACTCCGTGCCCCGGTCGAAGTACCCGTTGTGGCCCGCGACGCCGGCGAGGGCCCCGTCGGCCGACACGCCCGCCGCGCCGCCCGTGCCCCGCACGCCGAACGGCCGCGCGCCGAAGCCGGGGCTGCCGGGATCCGCGCCGAACCAGGACGACCCCGCGACCGGATCCCCCGGCGCCTCCCCCACGAACACCCGGTCGGCCGGCACGCTCAGCTCGGAGACGTCGCGGACGACGCCGCCCGGCGAGCCGACCAGCGCGAGCGCGTCGGCCGACGCCCGGCCGCTCGACAGCGCGAGGAGCGCGGCCGTCGAGCCGTACGAGTGCGCGATGACGGTGAGGCGCGGCGGCGCCTCGACGCGTGCCCCGCGGATGCCCTGGATCGCGGCCTCCAGACGCACGGCGCCCTCCTCCGCCAGGGCGAGCGAGCCGATGCCCGTGAGGTCGGGCGTGCGGTAGCCGAGCCACGCGATCGTCGCGACGCCGCCGCCTCGGCCCGGGCCGCCCAGGAGGCGCGTCTGCTCCTCCTGCAGGCGCGCGGCCACCTCCGTCCAGTCGACGAGGCGCTCGGAGACGGCGTAGAGCATGCCCGGCACGACGACGTCGACGTACGCGGCGGTCGCGAGGTCGCCCGTGACGACCGCGGCGCGACCCGGCCAGCGCGTGTCCAGCGCGAGCAGGGCGCGCTCGGGCCCGGCGCCGGGCGCGAGGGCGGCGCGGACCCCGGCGAGCATGCCCAGCTCCCGCCCGATCACCTGCTGCGCGCCGCGGCCCGGCGTCCTGCGCGCCACCTCGTGCAGGTGGTGTCGGCGCTCGGCGAGGTGGCGGCGGTTGGCGGAGTCCCGCACGTCGACAGGCAGGCCCTCGAGATTCCCGATCAGCTCGGGGACGCCGTCGGCCAGGTCGTCCCGGTCGTCGGGTGCCAGCGCGTCCCACCAGGCCCGGACGGTCGAGGCCGTCGGCGGGCGGCGCACGAGGTCGTGGATCAGGTCGGGGGTCGTGCGTGCGAGGCGCCGGAGCTCGGCGGCGTCGAGGGCGGGCAGGGCCGCCAGGAGCGCGACGGGCGGCATGCGGCGCAGTGCCGGATCGGTCGCGCGGCCGTGGCGGAGGAGCTGGAGCACGCGCGGCGGAGGCGGCGTGCGAGCGGCGAGGGTGGGATCCGCTGCGTCCGGCCCGGCGAGGAGCCCGGTGGATGACGGAGCCGCGAGCATGGACACCGCGTGCACGGCGGAGGTGGGCGGGGAAGCCGCGGGCCCGGCCGCCGCGGCGGACGCGGCGGTAGCGGCGGTAGCGGCGGTAGCGGCGGACGCGGCGGTGGCGGCCGACGCGGCGGGGACGCCGAGGGGGCCGACCGGGCCGAGGCACAGGGCCGCGGCGGTCAGCAGCGCGGGGACGCGAGGAGACACGGGTGGGAGCCCCCAGGAGAGCCGGCCGGGATGCGCCGGGATCCGGCCGACGCGCTCCCATGCTACCGACGGGATCGCGCGCCGCCCGACCCGTCAGGTGGTGGTGGTGGCGTCCGCGTCGCTCGCGGTGGAATCCCCGTCGGCGGCACCTGCGGCATCGGACCGGGCCCCCGCGTCCGGCTCGGCCGCGGGCTCCGGCTCCAGCTCCAGCTCCGACTCCGCCTCGGGCTCCGCCTCCAGCTCCGGCTCCGGAAGCGCGATGGCCTCCGGCCCCTGCTCCACGAGCAGGCGGAACTCCGCGGCGTCGATGATCCGCACGCCGAGCGCCTCGGCCTTGCCGAGCTTGGATCCCGCGCCCGGCCCGGCGGCGACGTAGTGCGTCTTCTTGCTCACGCTGGATCCGGCCTTGCCGCCGGCCGCCATGATCGCCTCGAGCGCCCCCTCGCGGGTGTACCCCTCGAGCGACCCGGTGGCGACGACAGTGAGGCCGGCGAGCACGCCGCCCGCGGCGGCCGCGGCGCCGGGCCCGGGGTGGCCGGGCACGGACGTGACGACGCCCGCCCGCTCCCAGCGCTCGACGATCTCCCGGTGCCAGTCGACCTCGAACCAGTCGAGCAGGGCATCGGCGATGATGCCGCCCACGCCGTCGACCGCGGCGAGCTCCTCGCGGCTGGCGGCGCGGATGGCGTCGAGCGAGCCGAACCAGCCCGCCAGGGCGCGCGCGGCGACCGGGCCGACGTGTCGGATGCTCAGGGCCACGAGGATCCGCCACAGGTCCTGCGTCTTCGCCTTCTCCAGGTTCTCGAGCAGCACCTCGGCGGACTTCGACGGCACCGACAGCTCGTCGCCCCAGGGCTCCGCCGGGTCGAACGCGCCGTCGCGCTTCGGGACGCGCTTGCGGCGGAACGGCGTGACGCGCTTGGCCTCGCCCGTCTTCTCGTCCACCTTGACCATGCCGGTCTCGGCGTCGCGGACCACCACGGTGATGGGCACGAGGTCGGCCATGGTCAGCTCGAAGAGGCCCGCCTCGGTCTCGAGCGGCGGGTCCTCCGGCTCGAGCGGCTGGGTGAGCGCGGCCGCGGCGACCTCGCCGAGGCCCTCGATGTCGAGCGCGCCGCGGGAGGCGACGTGCTCGACGCGCCCGCGGACCTGCGCCGGGCAGCTGCGCGCGTTCGGGCAGCGGAGGTCGATGTCGCCCTCCTTCGCGGGCTTCAGGGGCGTCTGGCACTCGGGGCAGAGCGTGGGCATGACGAACTCGCGCTCGGTGCCGTCGCGGAGCTCGACGACCGGCCCGAGCACCTCGGGGATGACGTCGCCGGCCTTCCGCAGCACGACCGTGTCGCCGATGAGCACGCCCTTGGCCTTCACCACCTGCTGGTTGTGCAGCGTGGCCTGGCGCACCTCGGATCCGGCGACCTCCACCTTCTCCATGACCGCGAACGGCGTGGCCCGGCCGGTGCGGCCGACGCTCACGACGATGTCGAGGAGCGTCGTGTTGACCTCCTCCGGCGGGTACTTGTACGCGGTGGCCCAGCGCGGCGCGCGGCTGGTGGCGCCGAGCTCCTCGTGCAGCCCCAGGTCGTCGACCTTGACGACGATGCCGTCGATCTGGTGCTCGACCTCGGCGCGGTGGGCGCCGTGGCGACGCACGAACTCCACCACCTCGGCGACGTCGTCGAACACGCGGAAGTGCGTGGAGATGGGCAGGCCCCACCCCTCGAGCAGCCCGTAGACCTCGGACTGCGCGGACACGTGCGCGTCGCGCTCGAGCTCGCGGACGGGCCAGGCGCCGATGCCGTGCACGAGCATGCGGAGGCGGCGGATGCGCGCGCGCATCAGGTCGAGGCGCGCGGGGCTCTTGCCCTCCTCCTTCTGGCGCAGGGATCCCGCGGCGGCGTTGCGCGGGTTCGCGAACACGCGCTCCCCCACCTCCAGCTGCCGGGCGTTGAGCTCGTCGAACTCGGCGACGGGGAAGAAGATCTCGCCGCGCACCTCGACGAGCGGCGGATGCCCGGATCCGGCGAGCCGCTCGGGCACGGTGCCCATGGTGAGCACGTTCTGCGTGACGTCCTCGCCGACGACGCCGTCGCCGCGGGTCGCCGCCGTGACGAGCACGCCGTGCTCGTAGCGGAGGTTGATGGCGAGCCCGTCGATCTTGAGCTCGCTGAGGTAGCGGACGCGCCCGCTCCCCGCGTCGCGCTCGACCTTGGCCGCCCACTCGGCGAGCTCCTCCTCGCTGAACACGTTGTCGAGGCTGAGCATGCGCTCGGCGTGCGTGACGGGCGCGAAGAGCGTGGTCTCGGCGCGGCCGCCGACCGTCTGCGTGGGGCTGTCCTGGCTGCGGAGCGTGGGGTGCGCCTCCTCGAGCGCCTCGAGCTCGTGCACGAGCGCGTCGTACTCGGCGTCGCTCAGGGTGCTCGCGTTCGACGCGTAGTACTCGTCGCGGTGGCGCTCGATCTCGGCGCGGAGCGCGTCCACGCGGGCGGACGCGGCCTCGAGGTCGGCGGGAGTGGTAGCGGGGACGGCGTCGGCGGCCGCGTCGGATCCGGTCGTCGTGTCGCTCACGGGACGCTCACTCCCCCGCGGCCGCGCCGGCGAGGGCCGTGTCGCGGATCGGCGGCCGTGCGTCGTCGACGGCGCTCACGGTGCGGTCGATGGTGACCTGGCCGAGCACGCGGGTGCCGGCGTAGACGACGGCGGTCTGCCCGGGGGCCACGCCGATGAGGTGCTCGCGGGGGGTGATCACGAGCTCGATCATGCCGTCGACCCCCGACACCCGGGCGCTGGCCGGCACCGGGTCGGCGTGCGCGCGGATCTGCACGTCGCAGTCGAACGGCTGGTCGGGTCGCGTGGGCGGCGTGCCCGCCCACGTGAAGGAGGATCCGGCGATCTCGCGGATCGCGAGCGCCTCCTGCGGGCCGACGACGACCGTGTTGTCCTTGGGCCGGATTTCCAGGACGAACCGCGGGCGGCCGTCGGGCGCCGGCGTGCCGATCGCGAGGCCCTTGCGCTGCCCGACCGTGAACGCCGCAGCGCCGGCGTGCGTGCCCACCACCGCGCCCCGGCCGTCGAGGATGTCGCCGGGCGCTGCTCCCACGCGGTCCGCGAGCCAGCCGCGGGTGTCGCCGTCGGGGATGAAGCAGATGTCGTGGCTGTCGGGCTTCTGCGCCACCTGGATCCCGCGCGCGGCGGCCTCGGCGCGCACCTCGGCCTTCGACGGCGTGGATCCCAGCGGGAAGTAGGAGTGCGCGATCTGCTCGGCCGTCAGCACGCCGAGCACGTACGACTGGTCCTTGGCCCACGCGGCCGCGCGATGCAGCTCGGGCTTCCCGTCCGGCCCCTCCAGCACGTCCGCGTAGTGGCCGGTGCAGACGGCGTCGAAGCCGAGGTCGAGGGCCTTCTCCAGGAGCGCGGCGAACTTGATCCGCTCGTTGCAGCGCATGCAGGGGTTCGGCGTGCGGCCGGCCTGGTACTCGGCCACGAAGTCGTCCACCACGTCGGCGGCGAAGCGCTCGGAGAAGTCCCACACGTAGAACGGGATGCCGAGGAGGTCGGCGGCGCGGCGCGCGTCCATGGAGTCCTCGATCGTGCAGCAGCCGCGGGATCCGGTGCGGAGCGTGCCCGGCATGCGGCTGAGGGCGAGGTGCACGCCCGTCACGTCGTGCCCGGCCTCGACGGCGCGGGCGGCGGCCACGGCGGAGTCGACTCCACCACTCATCGCTGCGAGGATCTTCACCCGCTGAGCCTACGCGCCGCGCGTCCCGCGAACCCCGCCCGGGAGGCCCGCGCGACGGCGTCGGGCAGGGCGGCCAGCAGCGCGTCGACGTCGGCGTCGGTCGTGGTGCGGCCGAGCGTGAAGCGGAGCGCTCCCCGGGCCTCGGACTCGGGGACGCCCATGCCGAGGAGCACGTGCGAGACCTCGGGGACGCCGGCCTGGCACGCGGATCCGGTGCTCACCGAGACGCCCGCCATGTCGAGGAGGAGCAGGAGCGAGTCGCCCTGGCAGCCGGCGAACGTGAGGTGCGCGTTGCCGGGGAGGCGGCCGGCCGGATCCGGGTCGCCGCGGAGGACGGCGCCCGGCACGTCGCGGAGCACCGTCTGCACGAGCCGGTCGCGGAGGGCGGCGAGGCGCACGCGCTCGGCGTCGAGCTCCGCGACCGCGAGCGTGACGGCGGCGGCGAACGCGACCGCGGAGGCGGCGTCCTGCGTGCCCGAGCGCACCTGCCGCTGCTGGCCGCCGCCGTGGATCTGCGCATCGACCGTCGCCTGCCGCGCGAGCACGAGCGCGCCGCTGCCGACGGGCCCGCCGACCTTGTGCGCCGAGACGCTGACCGCGGACACCCCCGCCTCGCGCCAGCGGCGGAACGGGACCGGCATGTGCCCGAGGGCGGCCACCGCGTCGACGTGCACCGGCACGCCGTGGGCAGCGGCGAGCGCCGCGAGCTCCTCCACGGGCTGGATCGTGCCGACCTCGTTGCTCGCGGCGAGGAGGGTGAGGAGGGAGACGGATCCGGGATCCGCGGCGAGCGCGGCGGCGACCGCGTCGACCCGGATGCGCCCGAGCGCGTCGATCGGCAGCCGCTCGACCACGGCGCCCCGCCGCTCGAGCCACTCCACCGTGTCGACCGTGGCGTGGTGCTCGCCGTCGGGCACGAGGATCCGCGTCCGCCGTGCGTCGGCGGCGACCCGGGCGCCGTGCAGCCCCTTGATCCCGAGGTTCACCGACTCGGTGCCGCCGGACGTGAGGATCACCTCGACCGCGTCGGCGTCGAGCGCGCGGGCGATGTCCTCGCGCGCCTGCTCGAGCACGCGTCGGGCCTCCTGGCCGTGCGAGTGGATGGAGGACGGGTTCCCCACGAGCGTGAGCGCGCCGGCGAGCGCCGCGATCGCCTCCGGCCGCATCGGGGTCGTCGCGGCGTGGTCGAGGTAGACCGTCATGCCCCCTACCCTAGGTCGCATGCCGCGCCCCGGACCGCCCGAGCCCCTGGGGCTGACGCTCCACGAGACCGGCGGCACGCTCCGCCTCGTGAGCCATGGCGCGTCCGCCGTGGAGCTCACCGTGTCCGCCGTCGACGACCCGCGCCGCGTCGCGCAGGTGGTCGCGATGGAGCGGGGCGATCACGGCGTCTGGACCGGGTGGAGCGAGCGGCTCGTCCCCGGCACCGCCTACTCGGTGCGCGTCGACGGGGACCCCGCGCCGGGCGACTCCTTCGACCCCACGCGCCACCTCATCGACCCGTACGCGCGCGGCCTCGTGCAGGTGGGGCCGGCCGCGTGGCGCTCGGTCGTCACGCGCGAGGTGCCTGCGGAGGAGCGCGCCGCCCGTCGGGCCGCCCGGCCGGCCGTGCCGCGCGACCGCCAGGTCGTGTACGAGCTGCACGTGCGCGGCTTCTCCAAGCTCGACGAGCGCGTCCCGGAGGAGCTGCGCGGCACCTACGCGGGGCTCGGCCACGCGGCGTCCGTCGACCGGCTCGTGGAGCTCGGCATCACGACGGTCGAGCTCCTGCCCGTGCACGCCTCCACGAGCGAGGAGCGGCTGCGCGCGCAGGGGCGCATCAACCACTGGGGATACAACACGCTCGCCTACCTCGCGCCGCACGCGCCCTACGCCACGCGCCGGGCGCGGGACGCCGGGGCCGACGCGGTGGCGGACGAGTTCCGCGCGATGGTGGACGCGCTGCACGCCGCCGGCGTCCAGGTCGTGCTCGACGTCGTCTACAACCACACCGCGGAGGAGGGCGCCGACGGCCCCGTCACGAGCCTCCGCGGCATCGACGGGTCCCGCTACTACCGGCACACGCCGGACGGCACGCCCATCGACGTGACCGGATGCGGCAACACGGTCGACCTGTCCCGGCCGGACGCGCAGCGCCTCGTGCTCGACTCGCTCGAGCACTGGTCCGACGTGATGGGCGTCGACGGCTTCCGCTTCGACCTCGCGGTGACGCTCGGCCGCGACGAGCGCGTCGACTTCGATCCAGAGCACCCGCTGCTCCGCGCCATCGTCGAGGACGAGGCGCTCCAGGGGCTTCTGATGATCGCCGAGCCGTGGGACGTGGGCATGGGCGGCTGGCGCACGGGCGGGTTCGGCTCCGGCTGGAGCGAGTGGAACGACGGCTACCGCGACGTGGTGCGCGACTTCTGGTTGACGGACGTCGCGGAGGCGCGTCGCACGGGTGGCGCGCCGCACGGCGTGGGCGCGCTCGCGTCCTGCCTCGCCGGATCCTCGGGCACCTTCGCCGCCGACCGCGGGCCGCTCGCGTCCGTCTCGTTCGTCACGGCGCACGACGGGTTCACGCTCGCCGACCTCACCTCCTACGACCACAAGCACAACAGCGGCAACGGGGAGTCGAACCGCGACGGGACCGACGCCAACCGGTCCTGGAACCACGGCGTGGAGGGGCCGACGCGCGATCCGGCCGTCCTCGCCGCGCGTCGCCGCACGTCGCGGAACCTGCTCGGCACCCTCCTCGTCTCCGCCGGCATCCCCATGATCACGATGGGCGACGAGCGGGGCCGCACCCAGCGCGGCAACAACAACGGCTACTGCCTCGACAACGCGGCGACCTGGCTGCATCGCGACGAGGACGCCTGGCGGCTCGACCTCGAGGCGACCACACGGCACCTCATCCGCATCCGCCGCGAGAACCCGGCGCTCCGTCCCGTCCGGTACGCCCAGCCCGACGTGCGCGTGCCGAGCGCGTCGGTGCTCGCCTGGCGCGACGCGGACGGCGCGCCCATGACGGACGCGGCCTGGGAGTCCGCGGGCACGCGCACGCTGCAGTGGATCACCACCTCGACGCCCGAGACCGAGGAGCCGAACACCGTCCTCGTCGTGGTGCACGGGCTGGAGACGACGGCGACCGTCACGCTGCCGGAGCACGACGGCGTCACGGCGTGGCGCCTCCTGTGGTCGAGCGCGTGGGAGCGCCCGGAGGCCGTCTCCGCGGACGATGCGCCCGGCGACCGCATCGAGGTGCGCGGCCCGGCGATGCGCATCTACCGCGCGGCCTGAGGCGGACGTCCGCCCGGACGGGGCCGCCTGCCGGGCGGCGACGGCCCCGCCCCCGCGCGCTCAGCCCGCGACCGCGACCAGCCCCGGCTCCGCGCTCGACGCGAGGAGCTCGTGCCGCGGCACCACGCGCACGGTGTAGCCGAAGGGACCCGCGGAGCGGAGCGGCACCGTGCCCACGTGCTCCTGCTGCCCTCCGGATCCGCCGACGGGTGCGAGCGCGTGCCGCACGACGTCCGTGAGCACGTCCCCCTCGCCGGTGCGCCCGTGCACGACCTCGACCGTCACGTCGTCCGCGTGGAGCCCGCCGAGGGCGACCCACGCGCGCACGCGCAGCTCGTCGCCGACCTGCGCCTGGGGACCCACGCCCTCCGACTCCACGTGCGCGACCTGCACCGACGGCCAGGCCGCCACGATGCGCCGTCGCCAGGCCGCGAGCTCCCGGGCCCGGGCGTGGTCGTCGGCCGCGACCATCCGCTGGGCGCGCCCCGCCGGGACGTACAGCCGCTCCACGTACTGCCGCACCATCCGGTCGGCGCTGAGCTCGGGCGAGAGCGTCTGCAGCGTGTGGCGGATGTCGTGCACCCAGCCCGCGGGCACGCCGTCCGCGTCGCGCTCGTAGAAGCGCGGCGCGATGCGGTTCTCGATGAGGTCGTACAGCGCCGTCGCCTCCATCGCGTCGCGCTCGGCGCCGTCGTGCGCGCGGTCCGCGGACGGGATCGCCCAGCCGTTGCCGCCGTCGAAGTACTCGTTCCACCAGCCGTCGAGGATCGACAGGTTGAGCGCCCCGTTGAGCGCCGCCTTCATCCCCGACGTGCCGCACGCCTCGAGCGGCCGCAGCGGGTTGTTGAGCCACACGTCGGTGCCCGGGTAGAGGAGCTGCGCCATGCCGATGTCGTAGTCGGGCAGGAACACGAGGCGCCCGCGGATCTCGGGCTCGGCCGCGAACCGCACCAGCTCCTGGATGAGGCGCTTGCCCTCGTCGTCCGCCGGGTGCGACTTGCCGGCCACCACGATCTGCACGGGCCGGTCGGGGTCGGTGAGGATGCGACGGAGGCGCTCCCGGTCGTGGAGCATGAGCGTCAGGCGCTTGTAGGTGGGCACGCGGCGGGCGAAGCCGATGGTGAGGACCTCGGGGTCGAGCACGTCCTCGAGCCACGACGGCTCGACGCCGCCCGGGTTCTGCTCGCGCCAGGCGCGCACGACGCGGCGGCGGGCGTCGGCGACGAGCTGGCGGCGCATCCGGCCGCGGACGTCCCACAGGTCTCCGTCGCTGACGGCCGGGGAGGACCAGTCGGCGCCCGTCGTGTCCGTGGTGCCGAGGCGCTCGCCCGCGAGCGACATGAGCATCGGATCCGTCCACGTGGGCGCGTGCACGCCGTTCGTGACGCTCGTGATCGGCACCTCCTCGGTGTCGAACCCCGGCCAGAGACCGGCGAACATGCCCCTGCTCACCTCGCCGTGCAGCTGCGAGACGCCGTTCGCGCGCTGCGCGAGGCGCAAGCCCATGAGCGCCATGTTGAACACGCCCGGATCGCCGCCGTCGTGCGCCTCCGCACCGAGCTCCAGCACGCGGTCGCGGGGCACGCCGGGCAGGAGGGCCTCGGTCACGTGCGCGCGGACCAGCTCGACGTCGAAGCGGTCGATGCCGGCGGGCACGGGAGTGTGCGTCGTGAACACGGTGCCCGCGCGCACGACCTGCAGCGCTTCGTCGAAGTCGAGGCCGTCGCCCATGAGCGCGGAGATCCGCTCGAGCCCGAGGAAGCCCGCGTGGCCCTCGTTCGTGTGGAAGACGCGCGGCACGGGCGATCCGGTGATGCGCGCGTGGGCGGCGATGGCGCGCACGCCGCCGATGCCGAGCAGCAGCTCCTGGTGCAGCCGGTGCTCGCCGCCGCCGCCGTAGAGCCGGTCCGTCACGCCGCGGAGGTCGTCGTCGTTCTCGGGCACGTCCGTGTCGAGGAGCAGCAGCGGGATCCGGCCGACGCGCGCCTGCCAGATCCGCGCGTGCAGCGTGCGGTCGGCCGGCAGACCGAGGGCGATCTGGACGGGCCGCCCGTCGGCGTCGCGGAGCACCTGGAGCGGCAGGCCGTCCGGGTCGAAGACGGGGTAGGTCTCCTGCTGCCAACCGTCGGAGGAGATCCCCTGGCGGAAGTAGCCGGAGCGGTAGAAGAGGCCGACGCCCACGAGCGGCACGCCGAGGTCGGATGCGCTCTTCAGGTGATCGCCCGCGAGGATGCCGAGGCCGCCCGAGTACTGCGGCAGCGCCGCGGCGATCCCGAACTCCGGCGAGAAGTAGCCGACGGCCTCGGGCACGTCGCCCGCGAGCGACTGGTACCACCGCGGCTGCTCGCAGTACGCGCGGAGGTCGGCCCTCTGCTCCTCCGCCCACGCGACGAAGCCCTCGTCGGCCGCGAGCTCGCGCAGCCGCTCCTGGTCGACCGCGCCGAGGAGCGCCACCGGGTCGTGCCCCGTGCCCTCCCACAGCTCCGGGCTGACATGCGCGAACACGCGACGCGTCGGCTCGTACCAGGACCACCGGAGGTTCCCGGCGAGCTCGTCCAGCGCGGACAGCTCCTCCGGGAGGACGGCACGGACGGTGAATCTGCGGATGGCCTTCACGGGACTCCCTCGGACCGGATCGGCGGCGAGAGGCACCCGCGCGCTCGGCCCCGAGCCTAGGGGCGCGGGGTGGACCGCACCAAGGTCCGCCGCCCGCGTGGACGGCGGCCGGACGCCGGGTGACGGGTCGGCGTCGGGCGTCCCTCCGGCGTCCTCCGGCGCCGCGGCGAGCGACAGCCGGAGGGCGCACGGGCTACGGTCGAACAGTGACCACACCCCAGGACGGACCCGATCCCCTCCCCCGCCCGGTGCGCGGCCGTGCGGCCCGCAAGGCCGCCAAGGCCCAGAAGGCCCAGGACGCCCAGCGCCCGCCCGCCCCGCGACCCCCGCTGATCCCCGAGGCGCCTGCCACGCCTGCCACGCCTGCCACGGTGCAGCCCGCCGCGGCCGAGGCCGCCGCCGTGCAGCCCGCCGCCGCCGAGGCCGCCGCCGTGCCCGCATCCGCTCCCGCCCCGCGTCACGCCGCCCCGGACGCCGAGGTCGACGCCAAGCCGGTCGCCGACGCCGAGCAGCTCGACCCGTCGGAGCCGCACGACCCGGCGGACCCGCACGACCCGGCGGAGCACGTCGCGACGACGGTCGTGGAGGCCCCGGCCGCCGAGCCCGCGACCACCCCCGAGACGGCCGAGCCCGCGGCGCCGGCCACCACCCCCGAGACGGCCGAGCCCACGGACGACTACGTCCCCGTCATCGGCCGCATCCCGATCCTGTCGCTCACCCCGCAGATCGAGGACGACCTCTGGCCCGCCAAGAGCTTCGTCCACGACGTCGTGCCCTTCGGCGCGACGGTCTTCCGCGAGGGCCACGATCTCATCGGCGCCGACGTCCTGCTCACCGACCCGTCGGGCGCCGTGACCGCGCACCGCATGTCGCTCGACGCCACGAAGCCCGGCCTCGACCGCTGGATCACGACCGCCCAGCTCGAGACGCAGGGCGTCTGGACCTGGCGCGTCAGCGCGTGGTCCGACGACTTCGGCACCTGGCTGCACAACGCGGAGATCAAGGTCCCCGCGGGCCTCGACGTCGACGTGATGCTCGCCCTCGGCGCCGAGCTCCTCGAGCGCGCCGCCGCGGACGCCGAGCGCGCCGACGACGACCGCGCGGTCCTCCGGGAGGCGCTCGCGGGGATCGCCGACGCCGGCCTCTCCCCCGCCGAGCGCCTCGCCGCCGCCACCTCCCCCGAGGTGCACGCCGCGATCGACCGGATCCCGGTCCGCAGCCTCATCACCCTCTCGCCCGAGCGCACGATCGTCGTCGAGCGCGAGCGCGCCGCCGTCGGCTCCTGGTACGAGTTCTTCCCGCGCTCCGAGGGCGCCGTCCAGCACGAGGACGGCTCCTGGACGAGCGGCACGTTCGCCACCGCCGCGCGCCGCCTCCCCGCGATCCGCGACATGGGCTTCGACGTGGTCTACATCCCGCCGGTGCACCCCATCGGCCGCACCAACCGCAAGGGCCCGAACAACACGCTCACGGCGGGACCGCACGACCCCGGCTCGCCCTACGGCATCGGCTCCGAGGACGGCGGCCACGACAGCATCCACCCCGAGCTCGGCACGGCCGACGACTTCCGCGAGTTCGTGCGGGCCGTCGCGGACCACGGCATGGAGCTCGCGATCGACATCGCGCTGCAGGCCTCGCCCGACCACCCGTGGGTCACGACGCACCCGGAGCTGTTCACGACGCTCCCCGACGGCTCGATCGCGTTCGCGGAGAACCCGCCGAAGAAGTACCAGGACATCTATCCCCTGAACTTCGACAACGACCCGGAGGGGTCGTACCGGGAGATGCTCCGCGTCATGCGCGTGTGGCTCGGGCTCGGCGTGAAGATCTTCCGCGTCGACAACCCGCACACCAAGCCGCTCGTGTTCTGGGAGCGCCTCATCCACCAGGTGATGCGCGACGAGCCCGACGCCATTTTCCTCAGCGAGGCCTTCACGCGCCCCGCGATGATGCGCACGCTCGCCAAGATCGGGTTCCAGCAGTCGTACACGTACTTCACCTGGCGGAACACGAAGCAGGAGCTCGAGGAGTACCTCACCGAGGTCAGCCACGAGACGAGCGACTACCTGCGCCCGAACTTCTTCGCGAACACGCACGACATCCTCACGCCCTACCTGCAGTTCGGCGGGCGTGCCGCGTACCGGATCCGCGCCGCCATCGCCGCGACCGCGTCGCCCTCGTGGGGCATCTACTCGGGCTACGAGCTGATCGAGAACGTCGCGCGCCCCGGTGCCGAGGAGAACATCGACAACGAGAAGTACGAGTACAAGCCGCGCGACTGGGCCCGCCAGGAGGAGCTCGGCGGATCCATCGCGCCGGAGATCACGCGCCTCAACGAGATCCGCCGCCAGCACCCCGCCCTCCGCCAGCTGCGGAACCTCGACGTGCACTGGAGCGACGACGACTCGATCCTCGTCTACTCCAAGCACCTCGCGGCCGAGCACACCGGCACGGGCGAGGCCGACACGATCCTCGTGGTGGCCAACGTCGACCCGCACTCCGCGCGCGAGACCCAGGTGCACCTCGACCCCACCCGCTGGGGTCTCGCCGAGGACGCCGTGTTCGACGTCGAGGACCTCCTCACGGGCGACGTCTACACGTGGTCGACCTCCAACTTCGTCCGGCTCGACGCGTTCACGCACCCCGTGCACGTGTTCCGGGTCCACCCGACCGCATCGAAGGGATGACGGACATGACCGACACCACCCCCCAGCAGGACCCGAGGGACGGCGCCGACGTCGCCGTGCCGACCGCCGCCGAGACGCACCCCGAGGCCGGTGCCGACGTGGTCGTGCCCCCGGCCGGAGGCGACGCGCCCGCCGCGGACGCGCCTGCCGCATCCGACGCGGGCACCCCCGCGGCCTCGTCCGACCCGATCCGCCTGCCCGAGGTCTCCGGCCTCGACCTGCGCGCGATCGCCGAGGGCGTCCACTCCGGACCGCACTCGGTCCTCGGCCAGCACCCCGTCTCCGTCGACGGCGTCTCGGACGACCTCGTGGTCGTCCGGGCCCTCCGCCCGCTCGCCGAGGGCGTCTCCGTCATCCTCTCCACCGGGGCCCGCGTGGAGCTCGCCCACCTCGGCCACGGCGTCTGGCAGGGCGCGCACGTGCTCGGCCTGCAGGACTACCGGGTCGAGGCACGGTACGGCGACGGCGGCACCTGGACCGCCGAGGACCCGTACCGGTTCCTGCCGACGGTCGGCGACCTCGACCTGTACCTCTTCGGCGAGGGCCGCCACGAGCGCCTCTGGGACGTCCTCGGCGCGCAGCACCGCGAGCACTGGGGCGTCGCGCGCACCTACGTCGGCGTCTCCTTCGCCGTGTGGGCGCCGCACGCGCGCGCCGTCCGCGTCATCGGCGGGTTCAACGGCTGGGACGGCGTGCAGCACGCGATGCGCCGCCTCGACGGCAACGGCGTCTGGGAGCTCTTCGTGCCGGGCGTCGAGCCCGGCGTCTCGTACAAGTTCGAGATCCTCACGCAGGCCGGGCACTGGATCGAGAAGGCCGATCCCATGGCCCGCATGACCGAGGTCCCGCCGGCCACCGCATCGCGCGTCGAGACCAGCCACCACGTCTGGGACGACGCCGCCTGGCTGGAGGAGCGCGCCGCGCGCGACCCGCACGACTCCCCCATGAGCGTGTACGAGATGCACCTCGGATCCTGGCGCCCGGGCCTCGGCTACCGCGAGGTCGCCGGCGAGCTCGTCGCCTACCTGCAGGAGCTGCACTACACGCACGTGGAGTTCCTGCCGCTCGCGGAGCACCCGTTCGGCGGGTCCTGGGGCTACCAGGTGTCCGGCTACTACGCGCCCACCTCGCGCTTCGGCAGCCCGGACGACCTCAAGTTCCTCATCGACTCGCTGCACCAGGCCGGCATCGGCGTCATCGTGGACTGGGTCCCGGCGCACTTCCCCAAGGACGCGTTCGCGCTGGCGCAGTTCGACGGCCAGCCGCTCTACGAGCACACCGACCCGCGGCGCGGCGAGCAGCAGGACTGGGGCACCCTCGTCTTCGACTTCGGCCACTCGCAGGTCCGCAACTTCCTCGTCGCGAACGCGCTGTACTGGTTCGAGGAGTTCCACATCGACGGCCTCCGGGTCGACGCCGTGGCCTCGATGCTGTACCTCGACTACTCCCGCGAGGAGGGCCAGTGGCTGCCGAACGTGCACGGCGGCCGCGAGAACCTCGAGGCGATCTCGTTCCTCCAGGAGGTCAACGCCACCGCGTACCGCACGCACCCCGGCATCGTGATGATCGCCGAGGAGTCGACGAGCTTCCCCGGCGTCACGCGCCCCACGAGCGACGGCGGCCTCGGCTTCGGGCTCAAGTGGAACATGGGCTGGATGCACGACTCGCTCGACTACGCGGCCGTCGACCCGATGTACCGCGCTCACCACCACGGCCAGATCACGTTCTCGATGGTCTACGCGTACACGGAGAACTTCCTCCTCCCCATCAGCCACGACGAGGTCGTGCACGGGAAGGGCTCGCTCGTCGGCAAGATGCCGGGCGACCACTGGCAGAAGCTCGCCAACGTGCGCGCCTACCTCAGCTTCATGTGGTCGCACCCCGGCAAGCAGCTGCTGTTCATGGGCCAGGAGTTCGGCCAGCCGTCCGAGTGGAGCGAGGAGCGCGGGCTCGACTGGTGGATCCTCGACCAGCCCGTGCACCGCGCCCTGTTCGACCTCGTCGGCTCCCTCAACCGCACCTACGTCGACACCCCCGCGCTCTGGGCGCTCGACAACGACCCGGCGGGCTTCGAGTGGATCGACGCGGGCGACGCCGAGCGCAACGTGCTCGCGTTCCTCCGCCGCGACCGGGAGGGCAACCAGGTCGCCGTCGTGCACAACTTCTCCGGTGCGCCCATCTCGGGCTATCGGCTGGGGCTGCCGCAGGCGGGCGTGTGGGAGGAGATCCTCAACACGGACGCCGAGCAGTTCGGCGGATCCGGCGTGGGCAACCTCGGCGCCGTCCACGCGGGCGACGACGGCTGGCACGGTCGGCCCGCCTCGGCGGAGCTGACGCTGCCGCCGCTGGCCGGCCTCTGGCTGCGGCTCAAGCAGGATCCGGAAGACCTCACGCCCGTCGAGGTGCCCGCGCACCACGCGCCGGACGCGGACGAGTCGCGCGTCGACGGCACGCCGTTCGGGGACGCGGCCGACGTGCCCGTGCTCCCGCAGTCGCCCGACGCGCAGCCGCCCGCGGAGGGGCTGTCCGCGACCGACGACGCGCCCGGCTCCGACGACGGCACGCCGCGGGTGCCCACGGTCTGATCCCGACCCGACCCGCACGACGACGACGGCGCCGCCCCCTCGGGGTGCGGCGCCGTCGTGGTCCGTGCGGATGCGCGTCAGTAGAGCAGGCGCGTGAGCCGGCGGCGGGCGACCGCGACGCGCGGATCCTCGAGCCCGACGACCTCGAAGTGCTCCAGGAGGCGCTGGCGGATGGTCGCGCGCCCCGCGGCGTCCGCGGACGGGAAGAGCTCGAGCAGGCGCGCGAACGCGTCCTCCACGTGCCCGCCGGACAGGTCGAGGTCGGCGACGAGCAGCTGCGCGTCGACGTCGCCCGGGGCGGCCGCGGCGGCGCTGCGGATCTCGTCCGCGGTCGTCCCGTCGAGGCGGTGCAGGAGGTTGACCTGCGCGAGGCCGGCGACCGCGAGCGCGTCGCGCGGGTTCTGCGCGATGGCGGTGCGGTACTCCGCAGCCGCCGACGCGTAGTCGCCCTGCTCGATGAACGCGTAGGCCTCCGCGTGGTGCGGGGGCAGCGGCTCCTCGACCGGCGCCGCCGGGGCGGCGGACGCATCGGGCGCGACGGCCGTGCCGGTCACCCCGTTCTGCTGCGCGAGCTCCAGCACCTGCTGGAGGACGTCGCGCACCTGGTCCTCGGGGATCACGCCGGCGAACAGGCCAACGGGCCGACCGCCGATGAGCGCCGCGACCGTGGGCACGGACTGCGCCTGGAACGCCTGGCCCAGCTGCGGGCTCTGGTCGACGTCGATCCGGACGAGCAGCACGCGCCCCGCCTGCTCGGTGATGATCCGCTCGAGCACGGGCGAGAGCTCGCGGCTGCTCGCGAGCCCCGTCGACACCAGCTCGACGACGACGGGCACGACCGACGAGATGTCGAGGAACTGCGTGAACGACGCGTCGTCCGCGGCGAGCACGAGTCCCGGGACGTCCACCGTCTGCGGCGAGGCCGGCGCGCCGGCAGGAGCACCGGGTGCGCCGGGCGCGCCACCGGCGGGCGCGGCACCCGCCGGGGCCTGCGCGCGGTTCACGAGGGACGAGAGGTCGACGGCGCCGCGGAGGCTGGCGGCGGAGGGGGGCACGTTCGTCATGGGAGCTCCTTGGCCGAGGTGATGTGGGTGCTGGAGGCGTAGAGGCGGATCTTCTCCCCCGAGTTCACGGGGGGCACGTACATGAGCATCTGCGCCGTGCGGACGGTGTCGAAGCCCTTCGCGGAGTCGGTGAGCCCGGTGATGGCCTGCACCTCCGGGTTCGCGTTGACCTTGGCGCCCTGGGCGGTCGGCTTCGCGACGATGCCGAGCTTCACGGTGACGCTCACGAGCGCGCCGGACTCGACGGTCGACATGGCGACGGGCGTCGCGGAGTCGGCCGCGGCCGAGAACTCCACCGAGCCGGTCTCGCCGATCGAGGCCGGGAAGTCGACCTTGCGCTTGGCGTCCTGCGCGCGGACGCCGTCGTCTGTCGCGTCGAAGAGGGACGCGAACTCGCTCTGGTCGCCCTTGTTCAGCAGGTCCGCGTACGCGGCGGAGAGCTGGTCCGGCTGGACCGCGAGCAGCTTCACGTCGGGCGCGAGCCGTGCGGCGCCGATCGCGGCGGGCGCCACGTCCGGCAGCGCCGCCGTGGTGGAGATGGGCATGGCGTACAGCACGCGGTAGTTCTCCCGCGGGCTCGTCTGCACGAGCGTGAGCGAGAGGGTCGGCGCGTCGTCCGCGTCCGGGTTCTTCACCACGGCGGCGATCGTGCGGGGCCAGGCGACGGTCGCCTGCGGCAGCGTGAGCTGGAGGTCGCCGGCGGGGATGGCGGGGACGGCCGCGATGTCGGGCTTCGCCTTCCGCACCTGGTAGTCGGACGTGCGCTCCTGGAGGGCGGGGCCCGCGAAGCGCGGGGACAGCTGGCCGGCGTCGAGCGCCTGGTCGGCCGCGGTTGCGACCGCGGAGACGCGCGAGACGATGCGCGCGGCCTGGTCGTCGGTGACGACGGGCGGATCCGCGTCCTCGGCCTCGCGCGCGGCGTCGAGCGAGGATGTGGGGGTCGGCGTCGGGGTGGACGCGGCACCGGCCGTGAGCGCGGCGGGCGCCCCCGTGGTCGTGCAGCCGCTCAGAGCGAGGCCGGTGACGACGAGGACGGGCAGGGCGATCATGCTGCGACGACCGCGTCGCGGGGCGGGCGGGGCGGCGCCCGTGCCTGCGGTGAGCGCGGCACGGCGGGCGGCCGGGCCGATGCGCGGGATGCGGGGGCCGCCGCGCGGCGGCAGGTTGCGGCGCGGGCCGCGGCTGCGGCGGAGGTGGCGGATGGCGAGGAGGTAGAGCACGAGGCCCACGATCAGCAGGACGATGCCGCCGATCACGAGCGGGAGGACCCATGGTGACTCGCCCTCGGAGGGCCAGGACAGCGTGACCTCCGCGGGGGCCGCCGCCGTGCCGTCCGCGGCGAGCAGGACGCTGACGTCGTCGGGGAGGCGCGTGCTGAGCGACAGCTCGCCCTGGCCGGTCTCCTCGGAGAGCCAGAGGTCGGATCCGCGCGGGTCCGTGACGGCGGAGGTGACGGTCGCGGGCGTGCCCGAGCCGCCCTCCGGCGCGGGCGAGCTGCTGGGCGCGGGCGTCGGAGTGGCGGCCGCGGGTTCGACGACCTCGCTGGTCAGGGCCCCGGTCTCGTCCATCGCGATGCGCGTGTAGGGGCTGGTGCCCACCCACGCCTCGACGTCGGTCGTGGGGCCGTACGCGGCGAAGACCTCGCCGTCGCCGCGGGCGACGGTGTCCTGCAGGCCGGGGTGCGCGTTGAGCGTCTTCCCGCTGATGACCGTGTAGGCCGCGCCCCCGGCGGAGGACGTCGACGCGGTGATGCGGTCGGGTCCGGCCAGGAAGGTGTGCTGGGCGACCCCCAGGCCGATCATGAGGGCGGCGACCACGAAGGTCGCGATCGCCAGGACGAATCGCACGGGTGTCTCCTCTCGTGTCGTCGCGGGCGGCTGCGGTGATGGGCGGCGGCCGGCTCGGCGACCGCGGCGGCCGACGAGCGCGATGCCCGGGCGACGCTCCGCCGACATGCGGGCGGGCGGCGGCGGACGACGACATCGAAGGATACCGGACGACCCTGGGAGCGCCTCCCCTCCCCGCCCGCGACCCGGAGGCGGCCCGGGGGCGTACCGCGGACCGGGAGCGCCGGTCTCGGTAGGATCGGCACCTGCCGTGCCCGCCACCGCGTGCGCGGACGCCCGACAAGGAGTCCCCGTGCCCCACGACGACACCCCGTTCAGCCCGGCCATGCGCGGCTACAACCGCGACGAGGTCGACCGGGCGGTCGGCGACCTGCGCCGCGAGCTGATCCGCTCGAACCAGCTGGCGGCCGAGGCCCGCGCCGAGGCCGAGCGCCTGCGCCGCGTCGAGGGGGAGCTGCGCGACGAGCTGGAGGAGGTGGGCAGCCCCACGTTCGCCGGGCTGGGATCCCGCCTCGAGGCGACCCTCCGCGTCGCCGAGGAGCAGTCCACGCGGCTCGTCGCGCAGGCCGACGCGGACGCCGCGCGCCTCCGCCGCGCCACCCAGGAGGAGACCGACGCGCAGCGCGCCGAGGCCGAGGCCACCGCGCGCCACCTCGTGGACTCCGCCCGGGCGCAGGCCGAGCAGATCGTCGACGCCGCCCGGCGCGAGGCCGACGACCTCCGGGAGCGCGCGGACGACCGCGCCGAGGGCCTCCGCAGCGACGCGGAGCGCGAGGCCGCCGCCCTCCTCCTCCGCACGCGCACCGAGGTCGCGGACCTCCGCGGCACGGCCGAGCGCGAGACGGATTCCCTGCGCGCCGAGGTCGCGCGCGAGGTCGCCGAGCTCCGGGCCCGGGTCGACCGCGAGACCGACGAGGCCCGCCGGGATGCCGCCGACCTCGCCCGCGACAACGCCCTGGCCCGCGGCGCCCTCGAGCGCGAGCTCGCCGATGCCCGCGCCCGCCACGACGAGTCCGTCGCCGAGGAGCGCGCCGACCTCGACCGCGAGATCCGCGAGGTCGAGGAGCGCCTCGGGCTCGATGCCGAGACGCAGCGCATCGCCCTCGCCCAGCTCGACGAGCAGACCCGCGCCGACCTCGACCGCGAGGTCGAGCAGGTGCGCACCGACCGGGATCGGGAGCTGCAGGCGTCCCGCGAGGACTTCGACCGCCGGATGCAGGCGGAGCGCACCGCGTTCGACCGAGACGTCGAGGAGACCCGCGCCTCGCTCGAGCGCGAGATCGCCGAGACACGCGAGGCGCTCGACCTCGAGGTCGCCACCGCCCGCGCCGAGCTCGCCCGCGATGTCGATGAGGCCCGCACCGACCTGGCCCGCGACATCGCGGCGGGCACCGAGGCGCTCGCCCGGGAGACCCGGGCCACGCGGGAGCAGCTGGAGCTCGAGGCGGTCACCGCGCGCACGGCCCTCGAGCGGGAGATCGCCGAGGCCGAGGCGCTGGAGGCCGACCGTCGCGAGGCCGAGCGGCTCCGGCTGGAGCGCGAGGCCGCTGAGACGCGCCGGATCCTCGCCGCCGAGGCCGACGAGGCGCGACTGGCCCTCAGCCGCGAGATCGAGCAGGGGCACCTCGACCTCGACGCCGAGATCACCGCCCGGCGCGACCACGACGCGCGCGACGCCGCCGAGCGCCAGCGGGATGCCGCCGAACGCACCGCCGCGTACCTGGGCGAGGCCGAGGCGCGCCTGCAGGAGGTGACGGCGCTGCTCGCCTCCACCCGTCAGGAGGCGGAGGAGCTCGCGGTCGAGAGCCGCGAGTCCGCCCGCACGGTGCGCGAGGAGGCCGACCACGACGCCCGTGCGGCCATCGCCGACGCGGAGCGCCGCGCCCGCGAGACCCTGGCCGACGCCGAGCGCCGCGCCCGCGAGACGGTGGCCGACGCGGAGGAGCGCCTCGACCGCATTAGGATCGAGCGCGAGGCGGTGGCCGCGTACCTCGAGAACGTCCGCGGCGTGCTGACCCAGGCGGATGACGCCTCCTCCGACGATTCCCGCACCGTGCGCTGAGCGCCCGCCGACTCGGAGGTCCCGACGTGAAGATCCACAACCCCTACCGGCTCGGCCTCCTGGCCGGCCTCGGCGTCCTCACCGCCCTCGTCATCGGCGGCGCGCTCGTCTCGCTCGGCAGCGTCCTCACGTACGTCGGCACCGCCATCTTCCTGGCGCTCGGCATCGATCCGCTCGTGACCTTCCTCGAGCGCAAGGGGGTGCCGCGCCCCGTCGCCATCCTCGTGATCTTCCTCGTGCTCCTCGGCTCCCTGGCCGGGGTCCTCCTCGCCGTGATCCCCGTGGTCGTGAACCAGGCGAGCGCGCTCGTCACGCAGATCGTCGAGTACGCCCAGAGCGTGAGCGGCGACCAGTTCATCGCGAACCTGCAGTCGTTCGTGCCCCGCGAGGTCTTCGACGTGCAGAGCGGCGCCGACCAGCTCATCACCTACCTGTCGAACGCGTCCAACGTCGCGACCATCACGGGCAACGTCATCAACGTCGCCTTCACCATCGGCAACTTCCTCTTCGGCACGGTCATCATCCTGATCCTCACGATGTACTTCACGGCCTCGCTCAACTCCTTCAAGAGCGGCCTCTACAAGCTGGTGCCGGCGACGCGGCGCGCGCGCTTCGCCGACATCGCCGAGCAGATCACCCAGTCGGTCGGCCGCTACGTCACGGGCCAGGTGGGGCTCGCGCTCTGCAACGGCGTGCTGAGCTTCATCTACCTGAGCATCGTGGGCGCGGCGCTCCCCGCCGTGTGGGCGTTCATCGCGTTCCTCTTCTCGCTGCTGCCGCTCGTGGGCACCATCACCGGCTCCACGCTCATCGTGCTCGGCCAGGTCGTGCTGCTGCCGGAGTCGACGAACACCTGGATCGCGGTGGCGGTCTACTACCTCGTCTACATGCAGATCGAGGCGTACGTCCTCAGCCCGAACATCATGAACCGCGCGGTCAAGGTGCCCGGTGTGGTGGTGGTGATCGCCGCGATCACGGGCGGCACGCTGCTCGGCGTGCTGGGGGCCCTCATCGCGGTGCCGGTCGCCGCCGCGGTGCTGCTCATCATCCGGCAGGTCGCCGTGCCGCTCCAGAACGAGCGCTGACGCCCGTCCGGCTCAGGCCGGAGGCCACTCCGTCGGGAGCGGCAGCGCGGCCGGGTTCACGGTCCGCACGATCTCGGTGAGCACGCGGGACACCTGCGACTCCCCCACCCACAGGTGCTTGGCGCCGTCGACCGCGATGAGCTCCGCCTCGGGCACGGACGCGAACCTCCGGCGTGCCTCGTCCGGCTGCAGGAAGTCGTCGTGCTCGGGCACCAGGATCACGAGCCGGCGGGGGTCGCCGTGCCAGGCGGCGACCTCCTCGGCGCTCGCCCGGTGCAGCGGGGGCGAGAGCAGCGCCGCGCCCTCGACGGGGTGCGCGCGTCCGTGCCGCAGCGCGATCTCGGTGCCGAACGACCAGCCGACGATCCACGGCGCCGGGAGCCCGCGCTCGGCGACGAGGTCCATGGCGGCGGCCAGGTCGTGGCGCTCCCCCTCGCCGCCGTCGAAGGCGCCCTCGCTGGTCCCGCGGGCGGACGTCGTGCCCCGCGTGTTGAAGCGCAGCACGGCGAGGTCGGCGAGGGCGGGGAGGCGCAGCGCCGCCTTGCGCAGCACGTGCGAGTCCATGAACCCGCCCGCGGTCGGCAGCGGATGCAGCGTCACGAGGGTGGCCACGGGATCCCGGTCGGCCGGCAGCGCCAGCTCCCCCACGAGGCGCAGGCCGTCGGCGGTGACGAGCTCCACGTCCTCGCGCCGGGCGGGCAGCTCCGTGGAGCTCGTGATGGGGCGGGGGGCGGTGTCCGTCATGAGACCTTCCAGCAGTGGGAGTGCCAGTGCCGGCGGGCGGCGAGGTCGCTCTCCTCGCCCATCATCCCGTCGGCGCGCCACGCGACGACGTGCGCGTGGCCCGGCTCGATGTCGAGCAGGCATCCGGGGCAGCGGTACACCTTGAGCGCGCGGGCGGCGGAGACGGGCTGCACGTTCCAGACGCGTCCGCGCCGGGTCTCCGTGTGCTGCGATCCGCTGAGGAGGCGCGTCAGCACGTCTTCGTCCTCGTCCCCCGGGCGGCGTCTCCCCCGGGGTCGATTGCTGCGCGGCATGATCCGATCCTAGGCCGCGCGCCGCGCCGTCCCGTCAGCCGGCGTCGCCCTGCCGGCCGAGGCGCGCCTCCTCGTGGTCAAGCATCCGCTGGGCGCGCGCGAGGACCCGCGAGGGGTGCCGTCCCGTGCCGCGCGCCTCCAGCAGCGCCTGGCGCTCGGCGTCGAGGACGTGGCGGCGGAGCAGGAGGTAGGTCGCGCGCGGGGTGAGCGGCGCGTCGTCGTCGGCCGCCATCGCCTCGGCGCGCTCGCTCGCCCACTCCGCGCGCAGAGCCGTGTCGCGGCGCACGCGCTCCACCACCTGGGGGTCGACCTCCTGGCCGTGCGGCAGGGTCCGCGCGCCCTCGTCGAGCGCGCGGATGCCCGCGTCGGCGAGCTCCGACACCAGCTCCGCGAGGTCGCGCTCGTCCTCCACCTGGTCGCTCCCCCGGATCCCGCTCAGGCGGATGACCGCGGGGAGCGTCCCGCCGTTCACGAGCAGGGACACGATCGCGACCGTGAAGGCGATCAGCACCAGCTGCGCCCGGTACGGGGTCCCGTTCGGCAGCGACTGCGCCGCCGCCAGCGTCACCACGCCCCGCATGCCGGCCCAGCCGAGCACGAGGCCGCCGCGCCAGCCGAGACCCTGCGAGCGGAGCGCCTCGATGTCCGCCCGGCGGCGTCGGAGGATCCGCGCGGCCCGGCGCTCCCGACGGCTGGGCCGGTCGTCGCCGCGCGCGCGGCGGAGGCGTTCGAGCCAGCGCCCGACGCGTCGCGCCCGTTCCGCGGCGCGCTGCTCGTGACGACGCAGGCCCAACAGCAGCGGCACGAGAAAGGCGAAGCGGATGAGGGTCAGCACCGCGAGGGTGAGGAGCCCGTAGAGGATCGCCGTGTCGACTCCGAGGTCGGCCTCGTGCACCTCGTCGAGGATGTCCCGGAGCTCCAGCCCCATCACGAGGAACACCCCGTTCTCGAGCAGGAACAACGCGGTCCGCCAGTTGAGCCGCTCGTTGATCCGCGACTGAGCCGACAGCGTGGAGGCGCTCCGGTGCCCCGACCAGATGCCCGCGGCGACGACCGCGAGCACCCCGGACGCCCCGATCTCCTCGGCGGGGATGAACGCCACGAACGGCACCGCGAAGGAGATGGCCGTGTCGAGCACGGGGTCGTCGAGGCGACGTCGGATCTCGGTCGTGAGGGCGCCGACGGCGATGCCGATGGCCAGGGCGCCCACCGCGGAGAGGAGGAAGCCGCCGGCGGCCTGCCACAGGTCGACCGAGGCGCCCACGGCGGCGATCGACGTCCGCAGCAGCACCAGGGCGGTCGCGTCGTTGACGAGGCCCTCGCCCTCCAGCACCGTCACGAGGCGCGGCGGCAGTCCGAGACGCCGGGCGATGCTCGTCGCGGCCACGGCGTCCGGCGGGCTCACCACCGCCCCGAGGGCCAGCGCGCCCGCGAACGACAGGTCCGGGAACAGCGCGTAGAGCAGGAGGCCGATGCCCGCGGCCGACACCAGCACGAGGACGACGGAGAGGCTGACGATCGTGCGGAGGTTGCGTCGCAGGTCCACGAGCGGCACCGTCACCGCGGCGCCGTACAGCAGCGGCGGGAGGACGCCCGCGAGGATCAGCTCGGGCGGCACCTCCACGGGAGGAACCCCCGGGAGGAAGGAGACGCCGACGCCCACCAGCACGAGCACGAGCGGCGTCGCCACGCGGATCCGTCGGGCGAGGAGGGTGACGGCGACCAGGGTCGCGATCCCGGCGACGCCGAGAGCCGCGTAGTCCATGCTCCGAGGCTAGTCCGACGGGCGGACGACGGACGCCCGTCCGGATCGGGATCCGGACGGGCGTCGGGTCAGTACCAGTTCTTCAGGACGCTGTGCGCCTTGGCGCCGCACGGGGTGCCGTAGCGCGAGTCGATGTAGCCGAGGCCCCAGGTGATCTGCGTTGCGGGGTTGGTCTGCCAGTCGGCGCCGGCGGACGCCATCTTGCTGCCGGGCAGCGCCTGCGGGATGCCGTACGCGCCGCTCGGGTTGTACGCGTTGGTGCGCCAGCCGGACTCCTTGTTCCACAGGTAGTCGAGGCACGCGAACTGGTCGTCGCCCATGCCCTGCGACGCGAGGATGCTGCGGGCGATGCCGCGCGCGCTGCCGGGATCCGGGACGGCCACCGGTCCGCCGGAGGACGGGGACCCGCCGGACGCCTTGGCACCGGTACCCGATCCCGAGCCGGTCGACGGAGCGGGAGCGACGACGGGCGGGGGCGGTGGCGGCGGCGGGGCGACGGACTGGAAGCCCGGCTCGATCTCGACCGTCGTCTCCGCGGACGCCACGGTGAGCGTCTGGGCGTCGGCCCGGGCGAGCTGGGCGACCGTGGCCTGGTACTCCTGGTACTGCGGGTTCGCGACCGCGCCCGACGTGGGATCCACGACGTTGACCAGCATGAACGCGGCGGCCGCGCCGAAGGCGATGGTGGGGGCCGCCACACGGGAGAACGCCGATCGGCGTCGGCGGACGGGCCTCGGAGCGGCGGTGAGCGGCTGGCGAGGGGCGAGGTCGTGCGCGTGTCTACCCATAACTCCGCTCGACTTTACCCATCCGTTACCTCGATGGCGAGTCGAGAGCCGGATCGGGGGCGTCCTGCCAGGCGCGGATGCGGTGGAGGAACCGTGGGTCGCCTCAGCGGACGGCGTTCATCACGTCGACCACCGCGTCGAGGAGCAGGTCCACCTGCGCCTCGCGATAGCCGCCGCGACGCGGGTGGAAGGCCACCGTGCGCACGTCGTCGACGCTCATGGGCTTCGTGCCGCGGAAGTACTTGGCGACGCGGTCCGCGAAGCGGTCGACCTCGCGGCGGTCGTACCCGGTCGTGAGGAGCCCCGCCCGGTCGAAGCGCTCCCCCGCCGGACGGCTGACCCGGTCGAGGATCTCCTGCGCCGCCCGTCGCGCCTCCGCGTTCCAGGCGTCCGCGCCGACGCGGGCCACCGTGCGGTCGCGCTCGCGCACCGCGAAGGCGTCCTCCAGGCGCTCGAGCACGCGGTCGACCGCGGCAGCCGAGTAACCGCCACGGCGCATGTCGAAGGACACGCGGCGGATGGTCTCCGAGGTGAGGGAGCGGTCGGCCTCGTCGTCGTAGCAGCGGCGCGCGTCCTGCAGGAAGGCGTCGACCTGCGCGGGGTCGTAGCCGCGCTCGCGGCGCCCGGCGGTCGGGAAGGTGGTGGTCATCCGGGACATCCTACGAGGGAACGCCCTGGACGATGAGGAACAGCGCGTAGGCCACGGCGGCGGACGGGAGGATCGAGTCGAGCCGGTCGAGGAACCCGCCGTGGCCCGGCAGCCAGGAGCTGATGTCCTTCACGCCGAGGTCCCGCTTCATCAGCGACTCGGCGAGGTCGCCCATCGTCGCGGTCACGACGATGACGAGGCCCATGACCACGCCGAACCACCACGGCTGGTGGATCATGAACTCGGCGACGAGGACGCCGGCCAGGACCGCCGCGACCGCCGCACCCGCGAATCCCTCCCACGTCTTCTTCGGGCTGATCGTCGGGGCCATGGGGTGCTTGCCGAAGTTGAGGCCCGCCGCGTAGGCGCCCGTGTCGCAGCAGACCACGAGGATGAGGAAGGCCAGCGTCCACCACTCGCCGCCGTCCTCGGCCGTGAGCAGGACGGCGAACGACCCGAGGAGGCCGACGTAGGCGAGCAGGAAGAGGCTCGAGCCGATGTCGCCCGCGAGCGCCCGGGAGGACGTGCGTCGGGCCGGTACCGCCTGCTCGACGACGCGCCACAGGGCGAGGCCGGCCATGGTGCCGAGCAAGCCGAGCCACTGCCCGTCGGGCCGCCAGAGGTAGGTGAGCGGCAGGTAGGCGACCACCGCCACCACGGACCCGACGCGCGGCACGCGCCGACCGGCCTGACGGAGGGCCGTCGCCAGCTCGTACGCCGTGAACGCGATGAGCGCCATGGCGATCAGGACGAACAGCTCCTTCACCACGACGAGGCTGACGAGCACGACCCCGCCGAGCAGCAGGCCCACGGACACGGCGAACAGCAGGTTGCGTCCGGTGCGCGCGTTGATGCGGTCGTTCGTCGCCTCCAGCGAGGCGCGGGTTGCCCGCACCTGGGCGGTGAGGTCGGCGCGCGTCGCCTGCACCTGCGCCTCGAAGTCCGCGCGGGTCACGCGGCCGCGGTGCCGCCGGATCCGCGGAGCGCCGCCGGGCCGCGTCGCGGGCGGGACGACGGGCGCCCGCTCGGCGGGATCGTCGGGGCTGTCCACCTAGACCTCGAGGAGTTCGGTCTCTTTGCGCTTCAGCGCGTCGTCGACCTGGTCGGTGTGCGTCTTGGTGAGGGCCTCGAGCTCCTTCTCACCACGGGACACCTCGTCGTCGCCGACCTCGCCCTTGAGCGCGTCCAGCTCGTCCTTGGAGCGGCGGCGGATGTTGCGGACGCTCACGCGCCCCTCCTCGGCCTTGCCGCGGACGATCTTGACGAACTCCTTGCGGCGGTCCTCCGTGAGCTCAGGGAGCGTGAGGCGGACCATCTCGCCGTCGTTGCCGACGGTGGCGCTGAGGTTGGGGACGTTCACGAGCGCCTTCTCGATCTCCTTGAGCGCCGTCTTGTCGTAGGGCGTGACGATGAGCGTCCGTGCCTCCGGGTTGTTCATGCTGGCGAGCTGGCCGAGCGGCGTGGGGCTGCCGTAGTACTCGACGAGGACCTTCTGGAAGAGGGCGGGGTTGGCGCGGCCCGTGCGGACGGATCCGAAGTCCTCCTTCACCGACTCGACGGCCTTGCCCATCCGGTCTCGGGCATCTGCGAGGACTTCGGCGACGGTCACGGGATCTCCTTCGGTAGCGCGGACGCGGCAGGCGCCCGATCGATCTTAACGCGGATGGGGAGGCCATCCCGCCCGGCGCGGCCGCGGGGCCGGCGGGCGGACGACCTCGTCAGTTGGAGACGATGGTGCCGATGCGCTCGCCCCGGATGGCGCGCGTGACGTTGCCGCCGGGCTCCATGCCGAAGACCACCATCTTCATGTCGTTGTCCATGCAGAGGGAGAACGCGGTCGAGTCGACGACCTTGAGCCCCTGCTGGAGCGCGTCCTGGTAGGTGAGCGTGTCGAGGAGCGTGGCGGACGGATCCGTGCGCGGGTCCCCCGTGTAGACGCCGTCGACGCCGTTCTTGGCGACGAGCACCTCGACGGCCTGGATCTCCAGCGCGCGCTGGGCGGCGACCGTGTCGGTGGAGAAGTACGGCAGACCCGCTCCGGCGCCGAAGATGACGATGCGGCCCTTCTCGAGGTGGCGCTCCGCGCGACGCGGGATGTAGGGCTCGGCGACCTGGGTCATCGAGATGGCGGACTGCACGCGCGTCGCCGCGCCGGCCTGCTCGAGGAAGTCCTGGAGGGCGAGGGCGTTCATCACGGTTCCGAGCATGCCCATGTAGTCGGCGCGGCCTCGGTCCATGCCCCGCTGCGAGAGCTGCGCGCCGCGGAAGAAGTTGCCGCCTCCGACGACGATGGCGACCTCGACGGTCTCGGCCGCCTCCGCGATCTCGCGCGCCAGGGCGCTCACGACGTCCGGGTCGACGCCCATCTGGCCGCCGCCGAAGGACTCCCCCGAGAGCTTGAGGAGGACGCGGCGCCTGGTGGTCTGATCGGTCATGGTGCTGTTCCCGTCCCTCGGTCGGAGCCGCATCAGGCCCCGGTCCAATCTACTGTGGCGCCAGGGTGGGGACGACGGCGGATCACGCCGCCGTCCGGGCCCGGGCATGGCGAAGGGAGCCCGGGTCGCGATGACCCGGGCTCCCCGTGGTGGTGCTACGCGCCGACCTTGAAGCGGGCGAAGCCCGTGATCGTGAGGCCCGCGGCCTCGACGACCTTCTTGACCGACTGCTTGTTGTCCTTCGCGTAGTCCTGCTCGAGGAGCGCGACCTGCTTGAAGAAGCCGGTGAGGCGACCCTCGATGATCTTCGGCAGGGCGGCCTCGGGCTTGCCCTCGTTGCGGGAGATCTCGGTGACGATCGCGCGCTCGGCCTCGACCTTGTCCGCCGGGACGTCCTCGCGGGCGAGGTACTCCGGGTCGGCGAACGCGATGTGCTGCGCGATGCTGCGGGCCGTCTCGGCGTCGGTGCCCGAGTAGTCGACGACGACGCCGACCTGGGGCGGGAGGTCCTTCGACGTGCGGTGGAGGTAGACCTCCTGGTGCTCGCCGGCGAGGCGGACCACTCGGCGGAGCGCGATCTTCTCGCCGAGGATGGCGGCCTGGTCGCTGATGAGCTGGTCGACGGTCTGCTCGCCGGCGGGGGCCTGCAGGGCCTCCTCGACGGTGGACGCGCCGGCCGCGACGACCGCGGCGAGGACGGACTCGGACAGCGCGATGAACTTGTCGTTCTTCGCGACAAAGTCGGTCTCGCACGCGAGCTCGATGAGGGTGGCGGCGCCGCCCTCCTCGGATGCGGCGACGAGGCCCTCGGCGGTGGAGCGGTCGCCGCGCTTCGCGTTGCCCTTCTGGCCCTTGAGGCGCAGGATCTCGATGGCCTTCTCGATGTCGCCGTCGGCCTCGACCAGCGCGTTCTTGCTGTCCATCATGCCGGCGCCGAGGCGGTCGCGCAGCTCCTTGACGTCAGCGGCAGTGAAGTTCGCCATGCTCATGGACTCCTTCTGTAGGTGATGATCCGGGGGTGTCCCGGTGGTGAGTGCCCGACGGGCGGGCGCGGTTCCCCGCGCCCGCCCGTCGGGATGGTGCGTGTGGCGGACTACTCGGAGACAGGGACCGTCGTGGAGGGCGCTGCCTCGGCCTCGGTCGCCTCGGCCTCGATCTTCGCCTCGGTGGCGTCGTCGGACTCGGGGGCGTGCACGGGCGCGGGGACCTCGTCCTCGGACTTCGCCTCGTTCTTGGCGGAGACCTCGGCGTCGACGTCGTTCTCCTCGACGGGCAGCTCGGCCTTGGCGGCGTCGCCCTGCTCGAGCAGCTCGCGCTCCCAATCGGCCAGCGGCTCGGCGGGCGCGGAGCCCTCGGCGTCGGGCTTCTGGTGGCGCTGGATGAGGCCCTCGGCGGCGGCGTCGGCGATGATGCGCGTCAGCAGCGCGACGGAGCGGATCGCGTCGTCGTTGCCCGGGATCGGGTACTGGACCTCGTCCGGGTCGCAGTTGGTGTCGAGGATGCCGATGACGGGGATGCCGAGCTTGCGCGCCTCGTCGATCGCGAGGTGCTCCTTCTTGGTGTCCACGACCCACATCGCCGACGGCGTCTTGGTCAGGTTGCGGATTCCGCCGAGGCTCTTCTCCAGCTTGTCGCGCTCGCGACGCTGGATGAGGAGCTCCTTCTTGGTGAAGCCGCGCGTCGTGTCGTCGAAGTCGACGAGGTCGAGCTCCTTGAGGCGGTTGAGGCGCTTGTGCACGGTCTGGAAGTTGGTCAGCAGACCACCCAGCCAGCGCTGGTTGACGTAGGGCTGGCCGACGCGCTGCGCCTGCTCGGCGATGGACTCCTGCGCCTGCTTCTTGGTGCCGACGAAGAGGATGGTGCCGCCGTGGGCGACGGTCTCCTTGACGAAGTCGTAGGCCTTGTCGATGAGGGCCAGCGACTGCTGGAGGTCGATGATGTAGATGCCGGAGCGCTCGGTGAAGATGAAGCGCTTCATCTTCGGGTTCCAGCGCGTCTTCGGGTGACCGAAGTGGACGCCGCAGTCGAGCAGCTGGCGGATGGTGACGACGGCCATGGCCGTACTCCTGTTCCGGCGCGCGCTCGCGCGGCGCGCCTCGTCGGTTCGCTCGGCGGTCGGGACGACCGCTGATCCTGGTGCCCGGCGCGCATCCGCTCCTCGAGCGACAGGGATCATCGCCGGGAGGAGACCGAGTGGATGCGGAGGCCTGATGGGCACGCGTAGTCACCCGACCTGGATCGGGTGCTGGTCGATGGTACCACCCGCGGGGCGGTCCGCCGGGTCAGCGGCGCGCGGCGTCCTTGCGCTTCTTGGGCTTGTCGACGAAGAGCGTCTCGGCCTCCTCGAGCGACATGCCGTTGGTCTCCGGGATCTTCATGAGCACGAAGACGAACGAGAGGGCGGCGAACGCCGCGTACATGCCGTAGGTGAAGGGCAGCGAGAACGCGGAGAGCGCCGGGAACGAGACGGTGATGACGAAGTTGGCGATCCACTGGGCCATCGCGGCGACGCCGAGCGCCTTCGCGCGGATGCGGTTCGGGAAGATCTCGCCGAGCAGCACCCAGACGAGCGGGCCCCACGAGGCGCCGAAGCCGATGACGAAGACGTTGGCCGCGATGATCGCGATGACGCCGAAGGGCTGCGGCAGGGCGACCTCGCCGTCGACGGTCGCGGACTGGCTGAAGCAGACGGCCATGACGGCGAGGGACACGGCCATCGCGAGCGAGCCGGTCAGCAGGATCGGGCGGCGGCCGATGCGGTCGACCAGCGCGATGGCGATGAAGGTGACGGCGACGTTGGTGACGGCCGTGATGACCGAGGTGGTGAGCGACTGGGACTCGTCGAAGCCGACGGCCTGCCAGAGCGTCGTGGAGTAGTAGAAGATCACGTTGATGCCGACGAACTGCTGGAACACGGACAGGATGATGCCGATCCAGACGATGCCCTGCAGGCCGAACTTCCGTCCGCGGAGCGTGCCGGTGCGCTTGGCGACGCGGTCCTCCTCGATCTGGCGCTCGAGGTCGCGGCTGGCGCGGTCGATGTCCTCCTGCTTCCAGACGCTCGCGAGGATCGCCTGGGCCTCGTCCTTGCGGCCCTTCTCCACGAGGAAGCGGGGCGACTCGGGGAGGCGGAAGGCGAGGAAGCCGTAGACGATGGCGGGGATGGCGCAGACGAGGAGCATCCAGCGCCAGGCCTCCAGGCCGAGCCAGAAGCCCTCGGACGCGCCTCCCGCGGCCCCGGCGAAGACGGCGTCGGAGAGCAGGGCGGTGAAGATGCCGAGCGTGATCGCGAGCTGCTGGAGCGACGCGAGCCGGCCGCGGAGGAGCTTCGGAGAGATCTCCGCGATGTACGCGGGGGCGACGACCGACGCGATGCCGATGCCCAGTCCGCCGATGACGCGCCAGATGGTGAGGTCCCAGACGCTGAACGCGAGACCGGAGCCGAACGCGCTGATGAAGAAGAAGAACGCGCCCGCGATCATGGTCCAGCGCCGTCCGAAGCGGTCCGCGATGCGACCCGCGAGGTAGGCGCCGAGCGCGCAGCCGAGCAGGGCGCTCGCGACGGCGAGTCCGATGAGCGTCTCGCTCAGCGCGAACCGGCCCTGGATCGCGGAGACCGCGCCGTTGATGACCGAGGAGTCGAACCCGAAGAGGAAGCCCCCCACCGCGGCGGAGACCGCCAACCCGATCGCGCGTCGCTGGAGCTTCTTCTCATCCCGGGGGGTCGTCGTCTCGTTCACAACGGACCACTCTGCCACTTCTCCGCGGTGCGGGTCGCCCGGCGACGCCCGTGCTAGCGGGCCCGCATCCTGGACCGCGTGACGTCGGCGCGCGCGGCGTCGACGAGCGGGAGGCGGGAGCGGATGCGGGCACAGGCGGGACGGGCGAGGGCGCGAGGGGCGGACCGGGCGGGACGGGTGGGATCGGCAGGGGCGGAAGCGTCGGGGCATCGGGTGGCGCTGGCAGAGGGTGCCGGCGGCGCGTGGCGGGGACGGAGGGGGACGGTCCGAGCGGCCCGCGTCGTGGTCGCCGCCCTCACGACGGCATGCGCCCTCGCCGTGGGGCCTACCTGCCCGAGCGAGACGGCGGTAGCGCTCGGGGCCGTCCCGCGATCGCACGCGATGCGCGCGATCGGCGCGGAGCGGTGGACGACGCCGACCGCAGGCGCGGCCTCAAGTGCGGCCGTAGCCGTTGGTGCGGCCTCATGCGCGGCCGTAGCCGTTGGTGCGGCCTCATGCGCGGCCGTAGCCGTAGCCGCGGATGACGGCAGCGCGGGTCGCGGGTCCGGTGCCGAGGGTGCCGACGGCGCATCCGCGTCGTCCGCGTCGTCCGTGGCGCCCCGGTGGCGGTGGCCGGTGCGCCCTCCGCACACGATCACGCGCCCCTTCTCGCCGCCGGCCACCGCGTACGGCCCCGGTCATCGCGGCGTCGACATCGCCGCGGATCCGGGTGCCGACGTCCTGGCGCCCGCCGACGGCACGGTGTCGTTCGCGGGCGTCGTCGTCGATCGACCCGTCGTCAGCATCCGTCACGCGGACGGGCTCGTGTCCTCGGTGGAGCCCGTCGTCCCGACCGTCTCCGCCGGGGAGCGCGTGTCGGTCGGGCAGGTCATCGGGACCGTGGCCGCCGCGCCCCGGCACGAGCCCGACGGCGGCGTGCACCTCGGGGCCCGGCTCCACGGCGAGTACGTGGATCCGGCTCTGCTCCTCGCGTCGCTCCGCCACGCGGTGCTGCTGCCGCTGGACCCCTGAAGCGTCCAGCCCGTGCATCGGCGCGCACGGACCAGGCGACCGCGACGGCCCGGTGGCCCGCGGCGACGGACGCCGCCGGACGGGCGCGTCGCGCGCGAGCGCTCCCCGCTCCGGCATCCGACGCGGGCACGCGTGCGTCCACGCGCTGCCGCAGACGCGCCCGCCGCGTCTCAGGCGCGCGGGTGCGCACCCGCGTAGCTGCGGCGCAGCCGGTCGACGGAGACATGCGTGTAGATCTGCGTGGTCCCGAGGCTGGCGTGCCCGAGCATCTCCTGCACGGTGCGCAGGTCCGCCCCGCCGTCCAGGAGGTGGGTGGCCGCCGTGTGCCGGAGCGCGTGCGGCCCCTGCGGCCCCGAGCCGGGGATGCCCTCGAGCAGCGACGCGACGAGCCCGTAGACGGCGCGCGGACCGAGACGCCCTCCGCGGGCGCCGAGCATGAGGGCGCTGCCGGTCCGCGGGGTGACGAGATGGGGTCGGCCGCGCGTGACGTAGGCGTCCAGCGCCTCGGCAGCGGGCACGCCGAACGGCACGACGCGCTCGCGGTCGCCCTTCCCGACGACGCGAGCGGTCAAGCGCGACGGATCGATGTCGCCGAGGTCGAGGCCGATGAGCTCGGACACGCGGAGCGCCGAGGCGTACAGCAGCTCGACGACGGCCAGGTCACGCAGGGCAGCCGGCTCGTCCTCCGCGGCGCGCGCGGCGAGTCCGTCGAGGAGGGCGGACATCTGCTCGCGGGCGAGGACGCGCGGGAGATGCGTCCCGGCGCGGGGGGCCTTCAGCCGCGCCGCGGGATCGGCGTCGATCCGCCCCTCCCGCAGGAGCCATGCGCAGAATCCCCGGACGGCCGCGGAGCGTCGTGCGAGGGTGGCGGGGGCGAGCCGCGCCTGGGATCCGCGCCACATCCAGTCCCTCAGCAGCTCGAGATCGAGATCGGCGGCGGCCGTGACGCCCTGGCTGGCCGCATGCGCGGCCAGGTCCTGGAGGTCAGACGCGTAGGACCGCACGGTGTTCGCCGAGCTGCCCCGCTCCAGCCGGAGCGCGACGCCGAAGCCGTCGATGTCCCGCTCGAGGGGGGTGCGACCGGTCCGAGGCGTCTCCATGCCCGAAGGCTACGGTCTCCTCCCCCGCACGCCGACGCTCCGCGCCGGACGAGGGGCGTCGCCCGTCCGCATCCGGCGCGGTCCCGAGTCATCGCGAGGACGGACGACGGACCCAACCCCCGTCCGGACGCGCGGCGTGGCCCTCGAGCTCGAGGCGTCCGAGGACGGACGACGTCTCCGCGATGCCCAGACCCGCCTGGGAGGCGACCTCGAAGGTCTCCCGCGCTCGCCGGGTGCTCAACGCGTCGAGGACGCGTGTCACCCGCGGGTCGGCCACGGCGTCCGCGCTCGACGTCCGAGCGCGTCCCGCCTCGTCCGGAGACGGCCCGGACGGACGCGGGGCCGGCGCGTGCGACGGGGACGTCTGGGGCCCGGCAGCGGCTCTCACAGGATGCCGCGCGATGTCATCGGGTCTCGACGCGCGGACGACGCCCGCGTCCTCCCACGCGCCTCCCCTGTCGGCCGGGACGAGCTCCATCGCATCCTCCGCCGAGGTGATGCACGCGGCTCCGGACTCGCGGATCAGCCGGTGACAGCCGGACGACGAGACGCTCGTGACGGGTCCGGGCACGGCTCCCAGCGGTCTCTCCAGCGCCAGCGCGTGGTTGGCCGTGTTGAGCGATCCGCTGCGGGCCCCCGCCTCCACGACCACCGTGGCGGCGCTGACGGCGGCGATCAGCCGATTGCGCAACAGGAACCTCCAGCGAGTGGGCGAGGCGCCGCAGGGCAGCTCGGACACGAGCGCCCCGTCCCGGCGCATCCGGGCGAAGAGCTCCGTGTGCCCAGCCGGGTACAGGCGATCGACGCCCCCCGCGAGGAAGGCGACGGTCCTGCCTCCGGATGCGACGGCCGCTCGGTGAGCGACGCCGTCGATGCCGTAGGCCCCGCCCGACACGATCTCCATGCCGCGGTCGACGAGCCCGCTGGCGAGCTCGGCGGTGACGTGCTCGCCGTACCCCGTGGCGGCACGGGCGCCGACGACCGCGACGGATCTCGGGAGGGCGGCCAGAGCCCGCTCCTCGCCGGTCCACCAGAGGACGAGCGGGGCATGCGGCCCGAGGTCGTCCGCGCCGTCGGGCCACGCCGGGTCCCCGGGCACGAGCACCCGAGCGCCGACGGCGCGGGCCGCGTGCAGCCTGGCCATCGCCTCGGTGCGCACGACACGCGGCCTCCACCGCTCGAGCGCGGCGCGCACCTCGTCGACGAGCGCATCGCGGCCGTCGGCCTCGAGGACGAGTCCGGCGTCGACCATGCGACCCACGACCCCGTCCGCGGACCGCACGTCGACCACGGCAGCGAGGGCGCCCGCCGCCCCGAGGACCCCGACGACCGCACCGGCGACGCGGTCACCCGGCTCCGCGATCCCGGACCAGGTGCAGCGCGCCACGATCTCGGGCGCATCGTCTCCGTCGCCGACGCCGTCGGTGGGGGCGGTCGGCCGGAGGGCCGCCACGAGCTCCCGCGCCTCCGCCGCGGACATCCCGAGCCGCGCGACCGTCCGAGCCCGTGCATCGCCGGGTGCGGGCGCGCGCTCGAGGCCCGCGAGGGGTTCGGTGCGCTCGCCGTCCGGCGCGGCGCCCACGTCCACGCCGCCGTCGGTCACGATGCGCCCCGCAGGAGGAGGGCGCGCCCGAGGTGGTCGGCATCGGGGCGCGGGGCGCCGTCGAGGTCGGCCAGCGTCCACCCGATGCGGAGCACGCGGTCGTAGCCGCGCATGGTGATGAGCCCGCGGTCGAGGGCGCGGTCGAGCGAGGCGGTGGCCCCGCGGCCGAGGCCCGCCTCCCGCCGGAGCCAGGGCCCGGACGCGTGGGCGTTGAGCCGCCACGGCGTCCCGGACCAGCGCTCGGCGGCGGCAGCGCGGGCGACGGCGACGCGGGCACGGCCGGACTCCGTGGTCGTGCGAGGAGCCCCGTCGGCGGCTCGGTGGACGGCGCTCGTGACCCGGCGCACGGTGAGCCGGATGTCCATGCGGTCCATGAGCGGTCCCGACAGGCGGGCGAGGTACCGGCGGCGGGCCTGCGGCGGGCACGTGCAGTCGGCGCCGGGCACGCCGAACGACCCGCACGGGCACGGGTTCGCGGCCATGACCAGCTGGAAGCGGCCGGGGAAGTGGGCGACGCCGTTGGCCCGGTGGATGCTCACGACCCCCGACTCCAGCGGCTGCCGCAGGCAGTCCAGCACCGCCCCCGAGAACTCCGGCGCCTCGTCGAGGAACAGCACTCCCCCGCTGGCCCGGACGGCGGCTCCGGGTCGGATGCGGCCGCTGCCGCCGCCGACCAGGCCGGAGGCGCTCGCCGTGTGGTGCGGTGCCTCCAGCGGCGGACGCACGGGCAGCTCCGGGCCGAGCTGGTCGCCGCACAGGGAGCGGACGCAGCCGACCTCGAGCGCCGCCTCCTCGTCGAGGTCGGGCAGGAGACCGGGCAGCCGCTGGGCGAGCATCGTCTTGCCCGCGCCAGGTGGCCCGAGCAGGAACATGTGGTGGCCACCGGCCGCCGCGACGACGAGCGCGTCCACGGCCTCCTCGTTGCCCACCACGTCCCCGAGGCACGGCGTCGGATCGGCCGTCCCCGGCTGGACGGCGGCCGATGCCGGCGGGCCGTGGACGACATCGCCGGCGTCCGGCTCCGGTTCCAGCTCTGCGCCATGGTGGATGGCCGCCTCGCGCAGGCCGGACACGGCGACCACCCGCATGTCCGGTACGAGCGAGGCCTCGTCGGCGTGGCACCGCGGCACCATGACCCGCCGGCATCCCGCCCGACGGGCCGCGAGCACCGCGGGGAGCACGCCGTGCGTGGGACGCAGCCGCCCGTCGAGCCCCAGCTCGCCCAGGTGCACCGTGCCAGCGACGGACTCGGCCGACACGGATCCGCCGGCGGCCAGGACCGCCAGGGCGATGGCGAGGTCGAAGCCCGAGCCGTGCTTGGGCAGGACGGCCGGCGAGAGGTTGACGGTGACGCGTCGGACCGGGAACTCGCATCCGGCGTTCCCCGTGGCCGCCCGGACGCGCTCCCGCGCCTGGCTGAGCGCGGCGTCCGGCAGCCCGATGAGGACGAAGCCGGGCAGCTGGCTCGTGATGTCCGCCTCGACGTCGACGAGCGACCCGTCGAGGCCGGAGAGGGCGACGGCCAGCGTGCGTCCGACGGCCATCAGCAGGCGCTCCGCACGACATCGACGGTCGGCTCCGCGCCGGGAGGCCACATCACCCCCACCACGTCGATGCGGACCGGGCCGCGATGATCGGGATGCTCCTGGCACCACAGCCCGGCGAGCACGCGGAGCCGCGCGGCCTTGACGCGCGTCACGGCCTCCAGAGGATGCCCGTATCCGAGGCCCGCGCGGGTCTTCACCTCCACGAGCACCGTGGTGCCCGCGTGGCGCATGACGAGGTCGATCTCCCCCTCGCGGCACCGCCAGTTGCGCTCGACGAGGGTGTACCCCCGTTCGATCAGATGCCGTGCGGCGAGCTCCTCGCCGCGTCGTCCCAGGTCCTGCGTGCGTGTCATGGGCACCTCCGCGAAGAGGATGCGCGATGCGCGCGGAGACGGACGTGGTCCGGGACGGGATGGTGCCGGATGGGCGGAGCCCCCGCCTGGGGAGGGAGCGACGCGCCCTACTCGTCGATGGCGAGCTCCTTGGGGAGCTCGAACTCCTTCGCCGACAGCTCCTCGACGTTGACGTCCTTGAAGGTGAGCACGCGGACGGACTTCACGAACCGGTCGGAGCGGTACACGTCCCACACCCACACGTCGGTCATGGTGAGCTCGAAGTAGAAGTCGTGCTCCGTGTCGCGTCGCACGAGATCGACCTCGTTGGCGAGGTAGAAGCGCCGCTCGGTCTCGACCACGTACGTGAACTGGGACACGATGTCCCGGTACTCCCGGTAGAGCGCGAGCTCCACCTCGCGGTCGTAGTCCTCGAACTCGTCGTCATCCATGGTCCGTCGATCCTAACCGCCCCCGCGGCCACCGTCGTCCGGCCGGGGCCGACGCCGGGCCCGCGCCGCATGACACGCGACCCGTGCGCCGCATCCGCTCCTGAGGGGACGGGGCTCAGACGCCCGGGGCCGCCAGCACGCCCGTGAGCCAGGTGCGCCGGTGGATCGGCGACGCCCCGCTCGCCCGGATCGCGTCCAGGTGCGCCGGGCTGCCGTAGCCCTTGTTGCCGGCCCAGCCGTACTCGGGCGACTCATCGTGCCATGCGGCCATCAGGCGATCGCGGTGGACCTTCGCGAGCACGGACGCCGCCGAGACGGAGGCGCAGTCGCGGTCCGCCTTGACGCGCAGCCGCACCGGCACCGGATGCGCGAGGGCGGGCGTCAGCCAGTCGTGCGACCCGTCGAGGAGGACGACGCTGTCGAGGAGGGGCACGCCGAGGTGGTGCAGCTCGACGAGCGCGCGGCGCCCGGCGAGGCCCAGGCACGCCGTGATGCCGAGCGAATCGACCTCCTCCGCCGATGCCATGCCGACGGCGGAGTGCCGCACCCAGGCGGAGACGAGGGGGTGCAGGGCCTCGCGGCGCTTCTCGCTGAGCATCTTCGAGTCGCGCAGGCCCACCGGGAACGCGCCGGCGTCGTAGCCGACGGCCGCCATGCCCACCGCGACGGGGCCGGCCAGGGCCCCGCGCCCGACCTCGTCGCAGCCGATCACGAGCGCCGATCCCGCGCGGAGCAGCTCGCGCTCGAGGTCGAGGGTCGGATCCGCGACCGGCATCAGCCGGCGGGGACCGCGTCCGGCACGTCGCCGAACGTCTCGGGGTGGTCGCCCAGGATCGTCCAGCGGTCGATGGGCCACGTGATCACGAACGCGCGGCCGACGACGTGGTCGATGGGCACGAACCCCCTCGTCGGCCCCTCCTGGTTGTAGCGGGAGTCCGAGGAGTTGCCGCGGTTGTCCCCCATGACCCAGAGCGAGTCCGCCGGGACGGTGACGTCGAAGTCCACGTCGGATGCCCGTGTGACGCCCGGGACGAGCTTGATGTAGGGCTCGTCCAGCGGGACGTCGTTCACGCTCATCTGACCGAGGGAGTTGCAGCAGAAGACGTGGTCTCCCGGCAGGCCGATGAGGCGCTTGATGAGGTGGTCGTTGCTGTCGGACGCGGACAGCCCCACCGTCGTGAGTGCCCAGTCGACCGCGGCGGCGATCGGCGGCTTGTCGACCTGGGGTGAGGGCGTGAGCCACCCGCCCGGATCACGGAACACGACGACGTCGCCCCGTTGCAGCGGCATGAGGCGCGGGGTGAGCTGGTTGACGACGATGCGGTCGTTGATCTGCAGCGTGTCCTCCATCGATGCGGAGGGGATGTAGAACGACCGGATCAGGAACGCCTTGATCAGGACCGATACGAGGAGGGCCACCACGAAGATGACGAGGACGTCCCGGAGGAACGTCTTCCATCCTCGGGACCCGCTGCCGCTGTGCCTGCCCGAGGACCTGGTGTCCGCGGGCGTCGTGCTATCTGTCATTTAACCGCCTGAGCTCCCGGCAAGTGTAGATGCCGGGAGCTCGGTCGGAGGACAGGTGGGGATGCGCTAGGAGCGCTTCTCCTTGATCTTCGCCTTCTTGCCGCGCAGGTCGCGCAGGAAGTAGAGCTTGGCGCGACGCACGTCGCCGCGCGTCACGACCTCGATGTGGTCGATGACCGGGGAGTGCACCGGGAAGGTGCGCTCGACGCCGACCTGGAAGCTGACCTTGCGGACGCAGAACGTCTCGCGGACGCCCTCGCCCTGACGGCCGATGACGATGCCCTGGAACACCTGGATGCGCGAGCGGCTGCCCTCGACGATGTTGACGTGGACCTTGACGGTGTCGCCGGCGCGGAAGTCGGGGATGTCCGACCGCAGCGACGCCTGGTCGACGGAATCGAGGATGTGCATGGTGTACCGCTCTCTGCAACCGCCACGGGTCGACTGCGCATCAATGTCTGGAAGGGGAACGGCCCGCACGAGTGGCCGACTCCCCCGTGGCAGGGTCGGCGGCAGGCACGATCGCTCATTCTGCCACCTCGGGCGCGTCGAAAGCAAAGCGCCGGGCCGAACGGGGGGCGCGGATCAGTCGAGGCGGATGGTGCGGCCCGCGTCCGGCCCCTCGGCGGCCTTCCACTCCGGCGGACGCGGCTGGGCGTCGCGCTCGATCGTGGAGAGGACGTCCTGCATGCGCTGCCGGGTCTCCACGAGCAGCTGGCGGACGGCCAGGACGAGGAGCGCGACGACCGAGAGCACCGCCAGGACGGCACACCAGGTGCTCACGACGGAGTAGGTGCCCGTGCCGATGACCGCGACGGTGGTCACGCCCAGCGCGACCGCGTCGAGGGCGGACAGGGCCCGCGACTCGCGCACCGACCGGCGGGCGCGCACCAGCCCGAGGCCCGCGACGAGCGCGACGCCGAGGACCCCGGCCGCGATGATCACGAGGAGCAGCTCCCAGCCGCCGGAGCCGAAGACGGCCCAGCCCACCAGGAGCCACGCTGGGAGCACGACGACGGCGAGGGGCTGCCAACGGTGCAGCGCGCGACGGAGGGCGAGGGCCGGGGACTGCTGCATGACCCCATGCTAGGAGCGGAACCTGGGCGGTGCGGAGGCTCCGCGGAGCCCCTCGCGTAGGATCGACCGGGTGATCGAACTGCGAACGCCCGCCGAGATGGACCAGATGCGACCCGCCGGGGAGTTCGTGGCGAAGGTGCTCACGACCCTCGCCGCCCAGGCGGACGTGGGGGTCAACCTGCTCGACCTCGACCGCGCGGCGCACCGCATGATCCGCGAACGCGGCGCCGAGTCCTGCTACATCGACTACCACCCGTCCTTCGGCGCGAGCCCCTTCGGGAAGGTGCTCTGCACCTCCGTGAACGACGGCGTGCTGCACGGCCTCCCCCACGACTACCGGCTGCAGGACGGCGACCTCCTGAGCCTCGACTTCGCCGCGTCGGTGGACGGCTGGGTCAGCGACTCGGCGGTCAGCATCATCGTCGGCACCCCGCGACCGGAGGACGTGCGTCTCATCGAGGTCACGACGGCCGCGCTCGACGCGGGCATACGCGCCGCGCAGCCCGGGGGCCGCACCGGCGACATCTCCGCGGCCATCGGCGCCGTAGCGACCGAGGCGGGCTACTCCGTCAACACCGACTTCGGCGGCCACGGCGTCGGCCGCACCATGCACGGCGACCCGCACATCGCGAACCAGGGCCGTCCGAACCGCGGCGTGCCGCTGCGCCCCGGCCTCGTCATCGCCATCGAGCCGTGGTTCCTGCAGAGCACCGACAAGATCCGCACGGACGAGGACGGGTGGACGCTCCGGAGCGTCGACGGCTCCCGTGGCGCGCACGTGGAGCACACGGTCGCCATCACGGAGGACGGCCCGCTCATCCTCACCGCGCGCTCCTAGCGGGCGACGCGGCCGTCAGTCGGGCAGCAGGTCCGGACGGACCCGGCGCGTGCGCTCGAGCTGCTGCTCGCGCCGCCAGGAGGCGATGGCGCCGTGGTTGCCGCTGCGCAGGACCTCGGGCACGGCGAGGCCACGCCACTCGGGCGGCTTCGTGTAGCTGGGGTGCTCGAGCAGACCGTCGGAGTGGCTCTCCTCGACGAGGCTCGCGGGGTTGCCGACGACGCCCGGCACCAGTCGCCCGATGGCCTCGATCATCGCCATCACCGCGACCTCGCCGCCGTTCAGCACGTAGTCGCCGAGGCTCACGAGCCGCACGCGGGCGCGGGTCGCGGTGTGGTCCACCACGCGCTGGTCGATGCCCTCGTACCGGCCGCAGCCGAAGGCGAGGTGCGGCTCGGCGGAGAGCTCCTGCGCCATCGCCTGCGTGAAGACGTCGCCCGCGGGCGACGGGAAGATGACGACGGGATCCGTGTCGTCGGCGAGGACCTCGTCGATCGCCTCGCCCCACGGCTCGGGGCGCATGACCATGCCGGCGCCGCCGCCGTACGGGGTGTCGTCGACGGTGCGGTGCCGGTCGTGCGTGAAGGAGCGGAGGTCGTGCAGGCGCAGGTCGATGAGGCCGGACTGCCGAGCACGGCCGAGGAGGGAGATGTCGAGCACCCCGAAGAACTCCGGGAAGATCGAGACGATGTCGATCCGCATGTCAGCGGGCGTCGTCGGCCTCGGACGCGGGATCCGCGCCGGGTTCGGATCCGCCCTGCCCGGCCGCGGGAGCGTCGCTCGCGGAGGCATTGGACGCGGGCGCGTCGGACGCAGGCTCCGGAGCCTCGGCGACGTCCTCGAAGAGCCCGAGCGGCGGCGTGACCACCAGGGTGCCGGCCTCGACGTCGACCGAGGGCACGATGGCCTGGACGAAGGGGACGAGGACCGTGCCGGAGGGCGTGTCGACGTGCAGCAGGTCCTGCGCCGGGAAGTGGTCGACGAGCGAGACGGTGCCGACCTCGACGCCGTCGCGGAGGACCTTCAGCCCCACCAGCTGGTGGTCGTACCAGGCGTCGGGCTCGGCGGGCTCGTCGGCGGGGGGCGTCATCCAGAGGATGGCCTTCGCGAGCGACTCGGCGGCCGTGCGGTCGGCGACGCCCTCGAAGAAGCCGACGGGGTGGCTGTTGTACCAGCGCAGCTCGGTGAGCGTGAGGGTGCGGCCGTGCCAGGGCGAGGACTCCGGGACCTGCAGGCTGAACTCGGCGCCGGGGACGAAGCGCTTGGCGGGATCGTCGGTGAACAGCTCGAGCTTCACGGCGCCCTTGAGCCCGTGCGCCTTGGTGAGCCGACCCACGCGGAACGCCGCGGGGTCCCGGCCCTCGACCTCAGGAATCGGTGTCCACCACATCGACGCGGACGCGCTGGCCGTCGGCGAGAGCCGACACCAGGGTCCGAAGGGCCTTCGCGGTGCGACCCGCGCGGCCGATGACCCGGCCGAGGTCCTCGGGGTGCACGCGCACCTCGAGGACCTCGCCGCGGGGGGATCCCTTGCTCGTCACGGAGACGTCGTCCGGGTGCTCGACGATGCCCTTGACCAGATGAGCGAGCGCGGGAGCGAGCATGGGCTAGGCCTGCTCCTCGGTCGCCTCGGCAGGGGCCTCGACGGCCTCCGGCGCGGGGGCGGCCTTCTCGGTCTTGGGCTTGAGGACCGGCTTCTTCTTCTCGTCGGCGACGTAGGCGGGCTTCGCCTCGCGGGTGCGGACGGTGGAGACCGCGTCCTTGTCGCCCTTGAAGCGACCCCAGTCGCCCGTGAGCTTGAGGAGGGCCTCGACCTGCTCGGTGGGCTGGGCGCCCACGGAGAGCCAGTACTGCGCCCGCTCCGACTGGACCTCGATGAACGAGGGCTCCTCGGTGGGGTGGTACTTGCCGATCTCCTCGATGACGCGGCCGTCGCGCTTGGTGCGCGAGTCGGCGACGACGATGCGGTAATACGGCGCGCGGATCTTGCCCAGGCGCTTCAGACGGATCTTGACAGCCACAATTCTCCTGAATTTCTTTGTGTGGGGTGAACTGACGGCCGTGAGCGTGGGGGCACACTCGGCATAGGTTCGATGGGGTCTCGCGGCGCCTGATTAGAGGGTCGGACGATCGCGGACTCGACAGATCATTATGGCAGACGCCGGCCGTCGCCAATACCCCGTCCCCGGCGCGCCGCACGGCGCCACCGCCCGGCTGCCCCGGAGGGTGCGTGGCATGATCGGACGACACCCGGCGCATGCGCCCCGAGACCCCGTGGACGGCAGGACCCGCATGCAGATCGACTTCGCCCGGCAGCCGCCCTCCCGCGTCGGGATCGAGTGGGAGCTCGCGTGCGTCGACCGCGGCTCCGGGGAGCTCGCGGGGGCCGCGCCCGAGATCCTCCGCTCGTTCCCGCATGACGACGCGCATCCGCACGTGACCGGGGAGTTCCTCACCAACACGGTCGAGGTCGTGAGCGCGCCGCACGCCCGGGTCGGCGACGCGGTGGACGACCTCGCCCGCCTCATCGAGCGCGTGGTGGACGTCGCCGACCCGCTCGGCATCGACCTGATGTGCGCCGGCACCCATCCCTTCAGCGCCTGGCCGGACCAGGACGTGACGCCCGACAACGAGCGGTACGCCACCCTCCTCGACCGCACCAGGTGGTGGGGTCGGCAGATGATGATCTGGGGCGTGCACGTGCACGTCGGCATCGACGACGCGTCCAAGGCGCTCCCCATCCTCAACGCGCTGCTCGTGCACCTCCCCCGGTTCCAGGCGCTCAGCGCGTCGAGCCCCTACTGGTCGGGGCAGGAGACGGGGTACGCGTCCAACCGCGCGCTCATGTTCCAGCAGCTGCCGACCGCGGGGCTGCCGCCGGACCTGACGACCTGGGCCGATTACGAGCGGCTCGTGGGCGACATGACGCACGTGGGCGTCATCGACCACCACAGCGAGCTGCGGTGGGACATCCGGCCGGCGCCGAAGTGGGGCACCCTCGAGACGCGCGTGTTCGACGGCGTGTCCACGCTGCGGGAGATCGCGTCGCTGGCCGCCCTCGTGCAGTGCCTCGTGCACGACATGTCCGCCGCGCTCGACCGCGGCGAGGAGCTGCCGCGGATGCAGCCGTGGTTCGTGCGCGAGAACAAGTGGCGCGCGGCGCGGTACGGGATGGACGCCATCGTGATCCAGGACGCGGCGGGCGACGAGGCCCTCGTCGGCGACGACACGCGGGCCCTCGTGGAGCGCCTCTCCCCCGTGGCCGAGGAGCTCGGCTGCGCGGCCGAGCTCGGCGGGATCCTCGACATCGTCGACGGCGGCGCGAGCTACCAGCGGCAGCTGCGCGTCGCGGAGGAGAACGACGGGGCGCTCGCCCCGGTGGTGACGCACCTCGTGGAGGAGCTGCGCTCAGGACTCGGTCGGTGACCCGGGGCAGACTGTCGAGGTGAGCCCCGCCGTCGACATCGTCATCCTCGTCGTCGCGGTCGTGGCCGCCCTCGCCGGCTGGCGTCGCGGGGCCATCGTCACCGTCGCCGGGTTGGCCGGGATCGTGCTGGGCGTGCTGCTGGCGCTCGCCATCACGCCCGCGTTCCTCGCGCTGCTCGACCGGTTCGGCGTGGCCACGGGGATCATGCGGACCGTCGCCGCCGCGCTGCTGATGCTCGTGACGACCTCGCTCGTGAGCGGGATCCTCGCCCAGGTCGCCAGCGTCCTCACGCGCCTGCTGCGTCCCCGCGGCGCGGCGCAGGGCCTCGACCGCGGGGTCGGCGCGGTCGCCGGCCTCGCCGCGTGGGCGGTGTCGGTGTGGTTCATCGGCGGCTTCCTCGGATCCAGCGGCGTGATCCCGGCCGTGCAGCTCGCGTCCTCCTCGCGCATCCTCGCGACCCTCGACCGCGTCAGCCCGATCTCCAGCGGCTCCGCGCTCTCCGCGCTCGACGACGCGCTGCACGACGTGGGCTACCCGCGCGTCTTCGCGAACGGCCAGGAGTCGATCGCCGACACGGCGGCGCCCGACGCCGACGTGCCCGACGCGGTGCGGCGGTCCGCTGGCAGCGTCGTGAAGATCCTCTCCTCGGCGCCCGCGTGCGGCACGTCGTCGTCCGGCAGCGGCTGGGTCGTGCAGGACGGGCGCGTGGTCACCAACGCGCACGTCGTGACCGGGTCCGACGAGGTCTACGTGCAGCCGGGCGGCACGGGAGAGCTGCTGCGGGCCCGGCTGGTCGTGTTCGACCCGGCCCGCGACGTCGCCGTCCTCGCGGTGCCGGGGCTCACCGCCGCACCCCTCGCGCTCGGCGACGAGCTCGGCCCGTCCGACGAGGCCGTGGTCGCGGGGTATCCCGGCGGCGGGCCGTACCAGGCCACCGGTGCGCGCGTCCGCGAAGTGGTGCAGGCGCTCGGCACGGACATCCAGCACGAGCAGCCGGTGACGCGCGAGATCTACTCCGTGCGCGGCACCGTCCGCCCGGGCGACTCGGGCGGCGCCCTGTTCGACGTGCAGGGCCGTGTCGTCGGCCTGGTGTTCGCGACCTCGACCGTCGACTCCCAGACGGGCTACGCGATGACGCTCGACGAGATCGCGCCCGTGCTGCAGCAGGCCGGCGCCACGGCGCCCGTCGACTCGGGCCGCTGCTCCGTCTGATCCGGCTGCGCGGCCCGACCGCGACGCCTCACGCCGCGACCACCGACAGCACGTTGCCGGCCGGATCGTGGAACCACGCGATGTCGGGGCCGTGCCCGCGCATGATGCCGCGGGCGTCCGTCGGCATCCCCTCGTCGATCGCGGTGACGATGCCGCGGTCGTTCAGCTCGACCACCGCCGCCTCCACGTCCTCCACCGCGAGGTTCAGGACGGTGAACGCGGCGGGGACGTGGTCCGGCTTGGGATAGACGAGGACGTGCGCGCCGGATCCGGGGAGCACGAGCCGGAGCATGCCCATCTCGGGCACCTCCTCGACCTCGAGGCCGAGCGTGCCGCGGTAGAAGGCGAGCGCGGCGGGGACGTCGTCCACGCTGAAGCCGCTGAAGGCGGCGACGGGTGCGAACACGTGGGGCTCCTGACGCGCGGGCCGCGACGGACGGCCGCGACGCTGACCCCACCGTGGCACGCCGCGCCCCGCGCGTCGAGGGCGTGCGACGACGGCGCCCTCCCCGTGGGGAGGACGCCGTCGAGGGCGGTGCGGGTCGACCGGGTCAGCGGCCGAGGAACTTCTGCAGCGAGGCGAGCTCCTCCTCGCTCGGGGCGCCCTTCGCGCCGCCCTTCGCCGCCCCGGCCAGGCCGAAGCCGGAACCCGCGGGAGCCGTCGGGCCCCCGATCCGCTGGCCGGACGCGAGCGCCGCGTTCTCCTGCGCGCGCTTGGCGGGATTGCCTGACTTCGAGCCCTTCTTCTTCTGCTGCACGGGCTTCCGGCTCGAGTGCGCGCCGGGCATCGGGCCCATGCCGGGGATCTGCGGCATGCCGCCGCGGGCGACCGTGCGCATCATCTTCGAGGCCTGCTCGAAGCGCTGCACGAGCCCGTTGACGTCGGTGACGGTCATGCCGGATCCGCGCGCGATGCGGAGGCGACGCGAGCCGTTGAGGAGCTTCGGGTTCTGGCGCTCCGCCTTGGTCATCGACTGGATGATCGCCTCGGTGCGGACGATCTCCTTCTCGTCGAAGTTCTCGAGCTGCTCCTTCATGGCGCCCATGCCGGGGAGCATGCCCATCATCTTCTTGATGGAGCCCTTGCCGCGCAGCTGCTGCATCTGCTTGAGGAAGTCGTCGAGCGTGAAGCTGTCGTTCGCGAGCTTCGCGGCGACCTCCATGGCCTCCTCCTCGTCGAAGGCCTGCTGGGCCTGCTCGATGAGGGTGAGGATGTCGCCGAGGTCGAGGATGCGGCTCGCCATGCGGTCGGGGTGGAAGGGCTCGAAGTCGTCGAGGCCCTCGCCCGTGGACGCGAACATGATGGGGCGGCCGGTGACGGAGGCGACCGACAGGGCCGCGCCGCCGCGTGCGTCGCCGTCGAGCTTGGAGAGCACGACGCCCGTGAAGTCGACGCCGTCCTGGAAGGCCTTCGCGGTCGCGACCGCGTCCTGGCCGATCATGGCGTCGATGACGAAGAGGACCTCGTCGGGGTCGGTGGCCTTGCGGATGTCCGCGGCCTGCTTCATGAGCTCCTGGTCGACGCCGAGGCGGCCGGCCGTGTCGATGATGACGACGCTGTACTGCTTGTCGACGGCGTGCTTCATCGCGTCCTTGGCGACGCGCACCGGGTTGCCGCGGCCGTTGCCGGGCTCGGGCGCGAAGACGGGGACGCCGGCCTGCTCGCCGACGACCTGCAGCTGCTGGACGGCGTTGGGGCGCTGGAGGTCGGCCGCCACCAGCATGGGCGTGTGGCCGTCCTTGGCGAGCCACTTGCCGAGCTTGCCGGCGAGGGTCGTCTTGCCCGCGCCCTGGAGCCCGGCGAGCATGATTACCGTCGGCGGGCGCTTGGCGAACTGGATGCGACGCTGCTCGCCGCCGAGGATCGCGACGAGCTCCTCGTTGACGATCTGCACGACCTGCTGGGCCGGGTTCAGCGCCTGGCTGACCTCGCCGCCCAGGGCGCGCTCGCGGACGGACGCGGTGAAGGCCTTGACGACATCGAGCGCGACGTCGGCCTCGAGGAGCGCGCGGCGGATCTCGCGGACGGTGCCGTCGACGTCGGCGGCGCTGAGCTTGCCCTTGCCGCGCAGGTTCTTGAAGGTCTCGGCGAGGCGGTCCGAGAGTGTTCCGAAGGTAGCCATGGTGGGTCCAGCTTAACCGGCGCCGGCCGGGCGCCGGGTCAGCCGACCAGGTTCTGCGCGAACACGTGCGGCGTGAACCCCGTGAGGTCGCCGATGCCCTCGCCCTGGCCGATGAGCTTGATCGGGATGCCCGTGCGCTCCTGCACGTTGAGGATGAAGCCGCCCTTGGCGGATCCGTCGAGCTTCGTGATGACGAGCCCCGTGACGCCGCCGTGCTCGATGAAGGCCTGCGCCTGCGCGAGCCCGTTCTGGCCGGTCGTCGCGTCGAGCACGAGGAGCACCTCGGCGATGGGCGACTGCTTCTCCACGACGCGGCGGATCTTCGACAGCTCGTCCATGAGGCCGCCCTTGGTGTGCAGGCGGCCGGCGGTGTCGATGATCACCATCTCGGTGCCCGTGCGCATCGCGTGCTCGACGGTCTGGAAGGCGACGCTCGCGGGATCCTGCCCCGGCTGCTGGGGACGCACGATCTCCACGCCCGCGCGCTCCGCCCAGGTGGCGAGCTGGTCGACGGCCGCGGCGCGGAACGTGTCGGCCGCGCCGACCACGACCGTGCGGCCGTAGTTGCGCAGGAACTTGGCGAACTTGCCGATGGTGGTGGTCTTGCCGACGCCGTTGACGCCGACGACGAGGATCACGGCGGGCCGGGCGCTGAGCTTCAGCGTGGGGTCGTGCTTCGCGAGCCGCTCCTCGATGCTCTCGCGGAGCATGCGCTGGAGGTCGCGCGGGTCGGTCGTACGGTAGCGCTCGACCTTCTGGCGGAGGTCGTCGATGGTGGCCTCGGTGACGTCGGGGCCGAAGTCCGCGGTGATGAGGGCGGTCTCGAGGTCGTCCCACGTGGTCTCGTCGATCGTCGGCTTCGCGAACATGCCGCGGAGCGCGCCGGAGAGGGACCAGGGGGTGCGGGCTGCCATGTGCCCAGCGTAGCCGCGGGTCAGGAGGCGGCCGGCGCCTCCGCGGCGTCGACGTCGGCGGGGTCCGCGTCGACAGCCGCGGCGTCTGCGGATGCGGCGGCCGGCGTCGTCGGACGCGCCTCGCGGCTCACGCGCTGGCCGACGACCGCGCTGACGCCGTCCTGCCGCATCGAGACGCCGTAGAGCGCGTCGGCGATCTCCATGGTGCGCTTCTGGTGCGTGATCACGATGAGCTGCGACGTGTCGCGGAGCTGCTCGAGGATCGTGAGCAGGCGGCCGAGGTTCGCGTCGTCGAGCGCCGCCTCCACCTCGTCCATGATGTAGAACGGGCTCGGCCGGGCCGTGAAAATCGCGATGAGCAGGGCCACGGCCGCCAGCGACCGCTCGCCGCCGGACAGCAGCGAGAGGCGCTCGATGCGCTTGCCCGCGGGGCGCACGCTCACCTCGATGCCGGTGGTGAGGAGGTCCTCCGGGTCGGTGAGGTGGATGCTGCCGGTGCCGCCCGGGAACAGGATCGGGAAGACGCGGTCGAAGGCCTGGCGCGTGTCCTCGAAGGCGGCGGCGAAGACGCCCTGCATCGTGCGGTCGATGTCGTCGATGATCGTCAGCAGGTCCTTGCGCGTCGCCGTCAGGTCGGCGAGCTGCTCGGTGAGGAAGAGGTGCCGCTGCTCGAGCGCGGCGAACTCCTCGAGCGCGAGCGGGTTGACCCGGCCGAGCTGCGCGAGCTTCCGCTCGGCCGACTGCAGCCGCGCGCGCTGCTCGTCGCGGTCGAAGGGGCGGGTGGGGACCGGATCGGCGTCGTGCGCGGGGGTGTCGTCGTCCTGGTCGGTGTCGGTGTCGGCGGGGGCGGCCGTGACGGCGGAGGCGGCCGCCGCGGAGGAGATGGCCGCGGGCGCGTCGCCGGGGACGGCATCGGCACCGGCACCGGCACCGGCACCCGGGTCAGCACCGGGCTCGGCGGACGGGGCCGCCGGGCGGGGCCGCTGGCGCGGCGGGAGCGGCGCCTCCTCGGGCACGGGCACGTCCGGCCCGTACTCGGCGACGAGCACCTCCTCCCCCAGGCCGAGCTCGCTCGCGGCGCGCTCCAGCAGCTGGGAGACCTGCAGGCGCTTCTCGTAGATCTGCAGCTCGAGGCCGTGCACGTCCTCGGTGATCCCGTGCAGGCGCTCCCGCAGCTCGGCCTCCTCGCGGCGGAGGGCGGCCAGCTCGGCGTTGCGGCCCGCCCGCGACTCCTCGGCGCGGGCGAGGACGAGCCGAGCCTCGGCGGTGCTGCGGTCGGCGGCCCGCACGACCGCGGGCAGCGCGTCGGCGACGGAGGCAGCCCGGGCGATCTGGCGGCGCCGGATCACTTGACGGCGCGCGGCCTCCTCGGCGGCGGCACGCTCGGCGGCGAGCCGGCGCTCGAGCGCGACCGTGCGCTCCTGCTCCGCCCGCACCCGCTCACGGGCGGTCTCGACCTGCAGGCGCGCCTCGATCTCGGCCTCGCGCGCGGCCTCCCACTCGGCGACGAGCCCGTCGCGGCCGCTCGCGTCGAGGACGGGCCGCGGGCGGGACCGGGCCTCGTCGAGCGCCCGGCGGGCGGCGTCGGACGCGGCGACGGCCTCCTCCACGGACGCGCTGGCGAGGTCGAGGCCGCGCTGCACGCGCGCGAGCTCGGCGGCCGCGGACTCGGCCTGGGCCCGCGACCTGCTGAGGCGCTCGGCGTGGGCGGCGAGGCGCGCGTCGGCCTCGCGGAGGCCGCCGAGCGCCGTGGCCGCGCGCTCCCGGGCGGCGCGGAGGCGCTCCCTGCCGGCCGCGAGGTCCACCTGGAGGTCGTCGATGCGGGCACGGACGCCCGTGAGCGTCGACGCGGCGGCCTCCCGCGCGGCGACGAGCTCGAGCTTGGAGCGCGTGGCGCCGGATCCGCCGCGCAGCACGTGAGCGGAGACGACCTCGCCCGCGCGCGTCATGACGGTGGTCGGTGCATCGGGGCGGGCGAGGAGGGCGACGGCCTGCGCCAGGTCGTCGACGAAGACGACGTCGGCGAGGATCCGCCGCACGCCGTCGGGCGCGTCGACCACGGACGCCGCGGGGACCGGGCCGTCCGCGGCGGGGTGTCGGGCGTCCGGGGCGTCGGCCGTCCCGCCGGATCCCGCGACGACGACCTCGACGCGGCCGAGGTCGTCGTCGACCGCGCGCCGGAGGGCGGCGACGGCGTCCTCATGCGTCTCGGCGAGCACCGCGTCCGCGAGCGTGCCGAGTGCCGCGGCGACCGCCGCCTCGAATCCGGGCTGCACGTGCACGTGCTCCGCGAGGAGGCCCCGCACGCCGGGGAGCCCCGCGGCCACGAGGTCGCTGGATCCGTCGCGCTGGTCGAGCGCGCTCGCGAGGGCCTGCTCGCGCGCGGCCAGCGCATCGCGCTCGCGCTCCCTCGCGTGCAGCTCCTCGCGCACGGCCTCGATGGCCGACTCCTCGGTGGCCACGTCGGCCTGCGCGTCCTCGTAGGCGCGCGTGAGCTCGGATCCGCCCTGCTCGTCGGCCTCGCCCTCCGCCTCGCCGCGCTCCCGCTCCGCCTCCGCGGCGGCCAGCCGTGCGCGCGCCGCGTCGAGCGCGTTCTGCTGCCGGAGCACCTCGCCGCGCACGGCCGCGAGCCGGGAGCCGGCCGTCTCGGCGCGTCCCGTGAGCCCGGCGATCTCGAGGTCGTGCCGGGAGACGAGCGCGCTCTGCGCCTGGATCTCCTCGTCGAGCGCGTCGAGCGCCTGACGCGACGCGGCGGTCGCCTGGCGCGCGGACGCCCAGCCCGCCTCCGCCTCGGCGATGAGCGCGACCAGCCGCTCGGCCTCGTCGCGGGACTCCTGCACCTGCGCGGGCGTGGTGCCGGTCGCGGCCTCGGGGGCGTCGTCGGCGGATCCGAGGAGCGCGAGCCGCTGCTGCGCGAGGGAGAGCAGGTTCCGCAGGCGCTCCTGCACCTGCTCCAGCGCGAAGGCCGTGCGGCGGGCGCCGTCGACCTCGTCGCCCTCCTGCTCCTCGACGATGCGCTCGGACCGCAGCACCGCCCGGTCGAGCTTCTCCTGCAGCACCATGCGCTCGGTCGTGCGCTCCTCCTCCGTGCGGGTGTGCTCGGCGAGCGCGCGGCGGAGGCCCACGACCTCGTCGGCCACGAGCCGGGCGCGCGCGTCGCGCACGACCGCGGCGACGGTCTGCGCCTGCCGTGCGACCTCCGCCTGCCGCCCGAGGGGCTTCAGCTGGCGGCGGATCTCCCCCGCCAGGTCGTTCAGCCGCGTGAGGTTCGCCTGCATGCCCTCGAGCTTGCGGAGGGTGCGCTCCTTGCGGCGGCGGTGCTTGAGGATCCCCGCGGCCTCCTCGATGAAGCCGCGCCGCTCCTCGGGGGTCGCGCGCAGGACGTTGTCGAGCCGGCCCTGGCCGACGATGACGTGCATCTCCCGGCCGAGCCCGGAGTCGCTCAGCAGCTCCTGCACGTCGAGCAGGCGGCAGGACGTGCCGTTGATCGCGTACTCGCTGCCGCCGTTGCGGAAGAGCGTGCGGCGGATCGCGACCTCGGTGTAGTCGATGGGGAGCGCGCCGTCGGCGTTGTCGATCGTGAGCGTGACCTCCGCGCGACCGAGCGGCCCGCGCGTGGACGTGCCTGCGAAGATGACGTCCTCCATCTTGCCGCCGCGGAGGGTCTTGGCGCCCTGCTCCCCCATCACCCAGGCGAGGGCGTCGACGACGTTCGACTTGCCGGATCCGTTCGGGCCGACGACGCAGGTCACCCCGGTCTCGAACTGGAACGTGGTCGGCTGCGCGAACGACTTGAACCCCTTGAGGGTCAGGCTCTTCAGGTGCACGCCCGTCGCCCTCCTCGCGTGATGGTCTGGATCACGGTACCGGACGGGAGGCGTCCGGCCGGGAGCCGCGCGCGGGGCCCGGCCCGTCGCGCCGCCGCTACCGTGGTGGGGCGCCGGCCGCCGACGGTCGCGCGCGCCGACGAGGGAGCCGACCATGCCGCACGCCGACGACGACCCCGCCTTCGACGTGGAGGAGATCCGCCCGTCGAGCGCGCCCGGTGCCGCGGGCTGGGACGACTTCGTCGCCCTCACCGACGTCGTCAACCGCGCGCAGTCGCACGACCTCGGACACGACGCGTTCGTCTGGCTGCCGCAGGAGCTGATCGCCGACTACGCCGACGTCGCGCACGTGCGGAAGCGCCTGTTCGCCGCGCGGGTGGACGGGCGGATCGTCGGCCGCGGCCTCCTGACCACCTGGCTCAACGACCCGACCACCTCGGACGTCGCCGTGTCCGTGCTGCCCGAGCACCGCGGTCGCGGCGTCGGCCGGGCGCTCCGCGAGCGCGTGGAGCGGATCGCGCGCGACGAGGGCTGCCGCACCCTCATGGGCTTCACGATGCACCGGGCCGAGCCGAACGGGAGTCCCATCCCCTCACCCACGGGCATCGGGGCGATCGGCGCCGACGACCCCGCGGCGCGCTTCGTCGTGGCCGCCGGGTATCGGCTCGGCCAGACGGCCCGCACCAGCTCGCTCGACACGACGGCCGCGGCGCCGAAGCTCGCCGCCCACCTCGCGGACGCCCGCCGCGCCGCCGGGGACGCCTACCGCGTGGTGTCGTGGGTGGATGGGACCCCGGAGCACCTGCTCGACGACCTCGCCGTGCTGCACACGCGCATGTCGACGGACACCCCGGCGGGCGACCTCCCGCAGGAGGAGGACCCGTGGGATGCCGCGCGGCTCCGCGAGGCCGAGGCGCGCCGTGCGTCCGCGGGCCGCACGGGCCTCACCACGGCGGCCCTGCACGTGGCGACGGGTCGGCTCGTGGGCTTCACGGAGATCGCCGTCTCCCCCAGCGGTCGGCGATCCGACGGCCACGAGTACACCTACCAGCAGGACACCCTCGTGCTCGCCGAGCACCGGGGTCACCGCCTCGGGATGCTCCTCAAGGCCGAGAACCTGCGGCTCCTCGCGCGCGAGGCCCCGAGCGCGGACCGCGTCGTCACCTGGAACGCCGACGAGAACCGGCCGATGCTCGCAGTGAACGAGGCGCTCGGCTTCCGTCACGTGGGCACGAGCGGGAGCTGGTTGCGGGAGGTCGACGCAGCGTGCTGACCGGGCGGCGGATCAGGCGGCGGCCGCGCCCGGATCCGGCAGCACCTGGCAGTGCGGGCACAGGTGCGAGCCGCGGTTCATGAACGCCTCGCGCACGATCGGCGTGCCGCAGCGCGGGCACGGCTTGCCCTGCTGTCCGTAGGCGTTGAGGGAGTGCGAGAAGTAGCCCGAGGCGCCGTTCACGTTGACGTACTGCGCGTCGAAGCTCGTGCCGCCCTCGGCCAGCGCCCGGGCGAGCACGTGCCGCACCTCCGCGAGCAGCTTCAGCGCGCGGCCGCGGCCGAGCTGATCCGTGGGGTGCGCGTAGTGGATCCGCGCGGCCCAGAGAGCCTCGTCCGCGTAGATGTTGCCGATGCCGCTCACGAGCGTCTGGTCGAGCAGCGCGCGCTTGATGCCCGTGCGCCGCCGGGCGAGGCGGTCGAGCAGCAGCTCGTCGTCGAACGCCGGGTCGAGGGGATCACGCGCGATGTGGGCCACCTGCGTCGGCACGACGGCGAGGGCGGATCCGCGGCCGCCGGCGTGCCCGTCGGGCGTGGGGACGAGGCGGTCGACCGCCATGGAGCCGAAGATCCGCTGGTCCACGAACGCGACCACGAGCTCGCCGTGCACGGGGTGCTCGATGCCCAGGCGGATCCGCAGCAGGCCGTCGGGGTCGGAGCCGGGCTCGCGGAGCAGCACCTGCCCGCTCATGCCGAGATGCGTGACAAGCGCGCGGGGCCCGGTCGCGTCGCGTGCGGCGTCGGGCTCGAGCGGCAGCCAGAGGAACTTGCCGCGGCGGACGGCGGATGTGATCACACGACCCACCAGCAGGTCGACGAACGCGCCCTCGAGCGGGTCGTGCCGCTTGAGCGAGCGGGCGTCGAGGATCTCGACGCCGGTGATGCGCGCGCCGGTCACGGCGGGCTCGAGGCCAGCGCGGACGACCTCGACCTCGGGGAGCTCGGGCACCGCGGGTCAGGCCGTGGTGCGCGCCTCGAGGCGCGTCCACGCCTCGAGCGCGGCCGTCATCTCGGCCTGCTTCTTGCTGGATCCCTCGCCCGTGGTGCGGACGGCCGAGCCCACCGTGACGACGGCGTGGAAGCGCTTGCTGTGGTCGGGACCGCTGTCGCTCACGTCGTAGACGGGGGCAGGCAGGCCCTGGCGTGCGGCGCTCTCCTGGAGCGCGGTCTTCGGATCCATGGCGGCGCCGAAGCGCGCCGGGTCCTCGAGGAGCGGCGCGATGAGGCGCAGCACGAGGCCGGTCGCGGCCTCCCCCCCGGCGTCGAGGTACGCGGCGCCGATGATGGCCTCGACCGTGTCGGCGAGGATCGACGACTTGGAGCGACCGCCCGTGAGCTCCTCACCGCGGCCGAGCAGCAGGTGCTCGCCGAGACCGATGCGCGTGGCGACCTCCGCGAGGGCGACGCTCGAGACGAGGCTGGCGCGCCGCTTGGCGAGCTCGCCCTCGTCGAGGTCGGGGTTCTCGAGGTAGAGCATGACCGTGACGGCCTGCCCGAGGATGGAGTCGCCGAGGAACTCGAGGCGCTCGTTGTGCGGGATGCCGCCGTGCTCGTACGCGTACGAGCGGTGGGTGAGCGCGAGCTCGAGGAGCTCGGGGCTCACGTCCACGGCGAGGAGGCGCCGGAGCGCGTCGCGGTCGCCGTGGACGTGGGATCCCGGGGTGTCGGTCATGTCCGACGTACCGTGCGGGCGGCGACTAGACGTCGGCGACCTTGCGGCCCTTGTACTCCATGTACAGGGGCGTGCCGGCGGCGTCCTCGACCACGCGCGCGCGGTGGGGCATGGAGTAGACGACCTTGCCGTTCTCGATGGTCTTGACGAGCGTGGGAGCCTCGGCCTTCCACTGCGAGCGACGCGCACGCGTGTTGGATCGGGACATCTTTCTCTTGGGAACAGCCATGGCTAACTCTCATCTCTCTGCGTTTCGGTGTCGGCGTCTTCACGCGCCGCACCGCTGTCTTCGGAAGCTCGGAAGCCGGACAGGGCCGCCCAGCGCTGATCGATCACGGGCTCCGGGTCGGAGTCCGCCAGGACCAGGCTGATGCCGGGACCCAGATCGAGATCGAGGTCCTCGCCCGGCACTTCGGGCTGGAACGGCAGTGAAAGGACCACCGCATCCCGGATGACCGGCTCCAGGTCCACGTGCTCGTCCTGGACCTGGTAGTCGAAAGCTTCATCAAGACCATACGCGAACATCTCCGCGAAATCGACCTGGACACGCTCCTGCATGTCGGCGAGGGTGCGCGCGGACTGCCCGTCGGCCACCGTGTCGACCTCTCCGGTGACCAGGATCCCGTCATGGAGTGACTCGAGCCGGACGCTCACCTGCATCTCGCGGCCCGCGGGGACGGCGATGAGGCCCTCGCCCATGCGCTCCGGCAGGGTGATGGTCAGCTCGAGCTCGCGCATCTCACCGGGGCGGTGCACGATGTCGTGGACGTTGACCGTGAATGGGGTCTTCTGGAACCGGGACACCCGTAGATCCTACGGGGCGTCAGCCATCCCGTCGGACGGCGAGGGCCTCGGCGACGGCGGCGGGGACGTAGGGCGACACGTCGCCGCCGAGCGCCTCCACCTGCCGCACGAGCGAGCTGGAGACGTGCGCGTGCCCCGGATCCGGCAGCAGCAGCACGGTCTCGACGCCCGCCAGGTCGCGGTTGACGAGCGCCATGGGCGTCTCGTAGGTCACGTCGAGCTGCGAGCGGACGCCCTTCACGAGCACGGTCGCCCCGACCTGCCGGCAGTAGTCGACGAGGAGGCCCGCGCCCCAGGAGTCGACGCGGACGGTCGCGGGCAGGCCGGCGTCGCGGATCACGCGCTCGATGAGCTGCACGCGCTCCGCGAGCGGCAGCATCGGGGTCTTGCCGGGGTTGTGCACGACCAGGACGACGAGCTCGTCGTAGAGGCCGGCGGCGCGGCGGATCACGTCGAGGTGGCCGAGCGTGACGGGGTCGAACGATCCGGGGACGACGGCGATCCGCTGCATCCCGCCAGCCTAGGGCCGGGGCGGGGTCAGTTCTTGTCGAGGAAGGCGCGCTCCTCGTCGTCGAGCCGGCGGGCCAGCGCGCGGGCGAGCGCCGGATGCCCCGCGAGGTCGGGCGACGCCTCGAGCACGTCGTGCGCGTGCTCGCGCGCGGACTCGATGAGGTCGCCGTCCTGCGCGACCCGCAGCAGCCGGAGCGACGAGCGGCCGCCCGACTGGTTCGTGCCGAGCACGTTGCCCTCGCGGCGGAGCTCGAGGTCGACGCGCGCCAGCTCGAAGCCGTCGAGGGTCGCGGCGACGGCGTCGACGCGCTCGCGGGCGACCGTCTCGGGCTCCGCGTGCGTGACCATGAGGCAGAGGCCGGGCACGCCGCCGCGACCGACCCGGCCGCGCAGCTGGTGCAGCTGGGAGACGCCGAAGCGGTCGGCGTCGAGGATGACCATGGTGGAGGCGTTGGGCACGTCGACGCCGACCTCGATGACGGTGGTGGCCACGACGAGGTCGATCTCGCCCGCGGAGAACGCGCGCATGACGCGGTCCTTCTCCTCCCCCGACATGCGGCCGTGCAGCACCGCGCGGCGGACGGACCCGAGGCGCGGGTGCGCCGCGAGCAGCGCATCGACCTCGGTGACCGTGGCGAGCGCGGGCCGGGTCGGCGCGTCATCGGCGCCCTCGGCCGCGTCCTCGTCCTCCGCGTCCGGATCCTGCGGGTCGATCGCCGGGCACACCACGAACGCCTGGCGCCCCTCCTGGATCTCCTCGGCCGTGCGCTCCCAGACCCGCTCGATCCAGCCCGGGTGCTCGTGCAGCGGCACGACGAAGGACGCGATGGGCTGGCGCCCGCTCGGCAGCTCGGCGATGGTCGAGACGTCGAGGTCGCCGAACACCGTCATGGCGACCGTGCGCGGGATGGGCGTGGCCGTGAGCACGAGCACGTGCGGCGGGGTGCCGCCCTTCCGGCGGAGCGCCTCGCGCTGGTCGACGCCGAAGCGGTGCTGCTCGTCGACCACGACGAGGCCGAGGTCGAGGAACTCGACGCGGTCGCCGAGGAGCGCGTGGGTGCCGACGACGATGCGCGCCTGGCCGCTGACGATGCGCAGGAGCGCGCGCTTCCGCTCGGCGGTGGACAGTTGGCCGGTGAGGAGCGTGGGCATGAGCTCCGCCGCGAGATCCGGCCCGAGCGACGCCGTGAGCGAGCGGAGGTGCTGGCTCGCGAGCACCTCGGTGGGCGCGAGCAGCGCGGACTGGCCGCCCGAGTCGGCGACCGCGAGCATCGCCCGGAGCGCGACGAGCGTCTTGCCGGAGCCGACCTCGCCCTGCACGAGCCGGTTCATGGGCCAGGTGCGCGCCATGTCCGTCGCGATCTCCTCGCCGACGAGCCGCTGGTCGCCCGTGAGCTCGAAGGGCAGCTGCGCGTCGAGGCGGTCGAGGTGGCCGCCGGGCGTCGGGATCCTCGGGGTGGCGGGCAGCGCGCGCGCCGCCTGCCGCCGCTGCAGCAGGGCGGTCTGCAGCACGAAGGCCTCCTGGAAGCGGAGCGCGTCGCGGCCGCGCTTCCAGTCGACGTCCTTCTCGGGACGGTGCACGCCCTCGAGCGCCTCGCGGTGCGGGAGGAGCCCGCGCGCGGCGCGCACGTCGGCCGGGACCGGGTCGTCCAGGTCGTCCACCGCGTCGAGCGCGAGCGCCACCGACTTCGCGACCTGCCAGCTCGCCATGGACGCGGTGGCCGGGTAGATGGGGATGGGCATCTCGGCCCAGCGGCGGGCGGCAGCATCCGGCTCGCCGCCCGAGAGCTCGGGGCCCTCGTGCGCGTCGAACAGCTCGTAGTCCGGATGGGCGAGCTGGAGCGCGCCGCGGTAGTCGCTGACCTTGCCCGCGAAGATCCCGCGGACGCCGGGCACCAGGTCCTTGGCGCGCCACGCCTGGTTGAAGAAGGTGAGGGTGAGGAAGCCGCGGCCGTCGGTGATGCGCACCTCGAGGATGCTGCCGCGCCGCGCGCGCATGGGCCGCTCCCGCACCTCGCGCACCTCGGCGACGATGGTGGCCTGCTGGTCGACCGGCAGCTCGGCCAAGGCGGTGAGCTCGCCGCGGCGGGCGTAGCGGCGCGGCAGGTGCTCGAGGAGGTCGGCGACCGTGCGCAGCCCGAACGCCTTCTGCAGCACGCCGGCGGTGCGGCCGCCCACGACGCCCGCGAGCGCGGCGTCGGATCCGGTCATCCCCCGAGTGTACGAGGAGCGTCCGACGCCCGGGATGCGGGGGCGCCGCCGTCCTCGGCCTCCCCGCGTGGACGACGGCGGACGAGCGAGCGGGGCGCGACCACGGCGAGCAGCCGGTCGACCCTGCCCGCGCGGGCGCCGAGTGCCGCGCCGAGCACGAGGAGCGCATCGGCCAGCGCGGCGCCCGTCGCGGCGTCGACCGGAGCGTCGGCCCGGGCGAACCGCTCGCGCTCGCGTGCGCCCACGAGCACCGCGACCGGATCCCGGAGGGCGGGGTCGTCGCCCGCGAGCCGCCGGCCGAGCTCGCGCGGCGACTCGGTGTCGGGCACCCGGATCCCCAGGTCGACGGCCCGGTCCTCCGCCTCGTGCCAGGCGGTGCCCACCGGGGCGTCCCCTGCCGCGAGGGCGCGGAGGCGGCCGGCGCGGCGGGAGCGGCGGAGCAGCGCGGGGGACGCGAGGAGCGCGAGCACGAGCACGACGAGGGCCGCGACGCCGATCGCGCCCCACGGGATCCGGTCGGCGCCCGGGCCGGCGGCCCCCGGGGCGGCGGACGCCGTGGGCGCGGGCGCGGTGGTGGGCGCGGCCTCG
>NZ_LQXA01000052.1 GCF_001618005.1 Clavibacter tessellarius | reverse complement strand
GGGCGGCGGCGTCTCGGATGGGGCGCCCCCGACGGGATCCACCGCGAGGAGGTGCGCCGAGCCGGGTCCGTGCAGGTCGAGCACCGTGCGGCATGCCGCCGGCAGCGACTCCACGCGCGACGCGGACGCGAGCACGACGGGACGACCGCGGACGAGCAGGTGCACGGCGACGACGTCCTCGTCGGGATCCCGGCGCACGGGCGCGTCGCCGACTCGGGGGCCGTCGGCGGCGCGGGGACCGTCGGCGGTGTGGGGAAGGCGGTCGAGCCACGCCCACTCCGCGCCCGGCGGCCGCGCGTCGATGCGCAGGTCGTCCGGGGAGAGGGCGTGCACGAGCTGCACGACGGCGCCGCGCAGCACGGGGGCGACGAGGGCGGCGGGACCGCGGAGGCCGAGCCCGCCCGCGGACGACGCGAGCACGGGGGCGTCGGGGATCCAGCGGACGTGCTCCGCCCAGAGCGGCGGATCCGCGGGACCCGTCCGCGCGCCCGTCAGGGTGCACGGACGGGTGCCCCGGCGGCGGCGGGCCGCGAGGCCATCGGCGGCGCGCCCGGGCCGACGAGGAGACAGGGGCGCGGGCAGCACGGCGTCCGCCTCTCCGCGCCAGACGAGGCCGCTCGGCACGGCGCCGCATCCCACGACGAGCGGCGGCGCGGGGCCGTCGGCGCCCGGGGCCGCCCGCCACAGCAGGGCGGGGTTCGCCCGCCCGTCGAGGATGTCGCGGGCGGACGGCGCCCGGGAGAGGAGCGCCCGGCGCGCGGCGGAGAGGCGCGTCTCGACGTCCTCGCGCAGCCGCAGGAGGGCGACCTCGCGATCCCGGGCGGCCCGTCGCCGAGCGCGGCGCGCGGCGACGCGCTGGTCGGCCACGCCCGCGACGGCGACCACCGGGCCGAGCGCGGCGAACAGCAGGGCGTAGGGCGACCGGGTGATGGCCCACACCGCGACGCTGACGACGAGGGGGGCCGCCACGCCGAGCACGGGGAACGGGGGCGGCGGGGCGGGCGGCGGCGAGGGCGGCGGGGCGATGTCCACGCGGCCAGGGCACCACGGCGGAGCGACGCCGACGGACGCGGCGGCCGACGCCGTGGAGGGAAGCGCCGCCGCGCGGCTGGGGAGGGCGCGCCGGACGGGTGCCGGTCAGCTCTCCGGGCGCGCCCCTCCCGCACCGCGCGGCCCGCGACGCCCGCGCAGCCCCTGCAGCCCACGAGCCCCGCCCCGACCGGCCCGCCCGATCCGCAGCGACGCCGTCGACGCGAGCGCCCGCAGCCGCTGCCGCCGCGTGCGCCCCGCGTCCATGCGCGCGGCCAGCTCGTCCGCACGGCGCCACGCGGCATCGGCGAGCGGATCCAGCACCTCGCCGGGCGCGAAGACGGACTCGTCCGCGACCTCCGCGAGCCCGCGGGCGCCGCCGACGCCGGCCAGGCCCGCGATCTCGCGGCGCGTCGCCGGCACGCGCGGCACCAGTCCACGGTCGACCGCGCCATCGCGGAACTCGTCCCAGGCGCCCGCCACCCGGTCGCGCGCGGCCGGCGCGCGCCGCCGACGCCGTCGACGCCCGGCCTTGGCGCCCACGACCGCGAGGAACGGCGAGGCGGCGAGCCCCAGCGCGAGGAGCGACCAGCCCGCGACCCGTACGACGGCGAGCAGGGCCCGGAGCGTCGGATCCGCCTCGGGCCGGTCGTCGCGGCTCGCGTCGGGCGGGGTGCGGTCGTCGGGCTCGGCCTGCTCCTCGACGGGCGGGGGCAGGACGGTCTGCGGGCGGGCGACCTCGGTGGGCTCGTCGGGCAGGGCGTCGGGCACGTCGCGGACGGGCGGGTTCGGGTCCACCGCGACCCAGCCGGAGGACGCCGTGTCGACCTCGATCCAGGCCGTGACGTCTGATCCGGTCACCGCGACGGGCCCGCCCGCCGCGTCCCGCACGGCCGCCTCGCCGGGCGCGAAGCCCATGACGACGCGCACCGGGAAGCCGAGGTCGTCGGCGAGGAGCGCCGCCGCGACCGCGTACTGCTCCGCGTCCCCGAGCATCGGCCGCGCGGTGAGGAGGTCGGCGATGCGCTCCGCGGAGTGGCCCGAGCGGCTGAAGGGCGCGTCGCCCAGGCCGTGGCTCACGTAGCCGTCGGCGCGGAGGGCGGAGATCGCGGCGACGAGCTGCGCGCCCTGCGACGCGGACGTGCCGAGCCCGGCGTCCGCGCCGCCCGCGGTGCCGCCGTCGCGTGCGGCCGTGGAGACGTCGACGCGCGCGGCCACGGCATCCGGGACGCCCGTCGGCCTAGGCGCCACGGCGTCGCCCGGCCGCTCGTCGGCGAGCGCCTCGAGCGGCGGGGTCGCGGGGACGACCGCCTCGATGCGATACGCGTCGCCCTCCGCGAGCCCGCCGACGACGGCGCCCGTCGCGATCGCGTCGTCGTAGTAGAAGGAGTCGGCGAGGCGGCCGGAGCCGGGGCCGTCGAAGCCGATGCGCTCCAGGCGGCCCGCACCCGGCAGCCAGACGCCGCGGTAGGAGCCGATGACGACGTCGAGCGCGATGTCGTCGCCCGTCGCGCCCCGCTGGTCGAGCCGGTACGGCACGCGCGCGAAGGTGCCGGACGCCCGGCCGGTGCGGGACGCCTCCCCGCCGCGCGCGCCGCCGACCCCGTAGACGACGCCGTCGTACGTGTCGAGCGCTGCCAGCCGGATCCGCCCGCCCGCGGGCAGGCCGGACACCGTGAGCAGGGTCGCGTCGACCGCGGGCTCCTTCCAGTAGGTGCGGAAGGACGAGAGCGGGCTGATCTGGTCGCGCGGGTCGAAGGGCTGCTCGACGGCGGAGCGGAGGCCCGTGCGCGCGACCTCGGGCGGCAGGGCGTGCGCGGCGGCGACGCCCGCGACGAGCGCGACGCCGAGCACGGCGACGGCGGATGCGCCGGCGCGCGCGCCCGAGCGGCGGCGGTCCGCGGCCGACTCGAGGGGCACGCCGGATCCGCGTCCCAGGCGCTGCACCGCGCGGTGCCGACGGCGCCAGCGGCAGCGGGCGATCCAGAGCAGGGCCGTCGCGAGCCAGGCCAGCGCGACGGGGACGAGGAGGCCCGAGGCGTCGGGCGCGTCCGGGCCCTGGCTGCGGTCGGGGCCGAGGGCGGCGCCCACGACGAGGACGACGAGCGACGGGATCACCGCGAGCTCGGGCCGGCGGGAGCGCAGCGCGACGGTGGGGCCGATGACGGCGGCGAGCAGCAGGAGCGCGAAGGCGGGCACGAGGAGCGCCTGGTAGTCGCCGACCGGCAGCGCGATCGTCAGGAGCCGCACGATCCCGAGGGACGCGCCCTCCACGAGGTCCGCGAGCCCGCCGAGCGTGGGACGCCAGCCGTCGACGGCGCGCGTGGGCACCGCGAGCGGGACGCCGAGGAGGAGGAACAGCGCCACGACGATCCCCGCGACCACCGCGCTCCCCCAGCGCCGGCGCGCGCCCGCGACCGCGACGGCCGCGCCGACGGCGATCGTGATCGCGGCCATGCGCGGGAACGACGCGTCCTGGTGCACGGGCCAGAACGCCGCCGCGCCGAGGCCGGCGAGGAGGGCGAGCGCGAGCACGGGGACGAGGGTGCGGCCGGGGTCGCGGGAGCCGGCGGGGACGCGGGGGCGGCGGGATCCGGTGGCGCGCCCGGCGGCGCCGGCGCGCGCTCCGG
>NZ_LQXA01000051.1 GCF_001618005.1 Clavibacter tessellarius | reverse complement strand
CGTGCCGACGCCGGCACCCGCGGCGCCGGCGTCGCCCGCGGACGGCGCCCCCGCGTGCCGGTCGCGCGGCGGCACGGTCTCGATGAGGATCTGCGACAGCACGCTCGTGGCGGTGACCCCGTCGAACTCGGCCTCGGGATCCAGCAGCAGGCGGTGCGCGAGCACGGGCTCGGCGAGCGCCTTCACGTCGTCGGGCACCACGTAGTGCCGGCCGTCCGCGGCGGCCCAGGTGCGCGCGGCGCGCAGGAGGGCGAGGGCGCCGCGCACGCTCGCGCCGAGCCGCACCTCGGGCGCCTGGCGGGTGGCGTCGACGAGGCGCACCACGTAGTCGGCGACCGCGGGATCCACGTGCACGGTGCCCGCGCGCTCCTGCAGCGCCCGCACCGAGGCGGCCGTGGCGACGGGGGCGAGCGTCACGTCGTGCGCGCTGACGGAGGCGCCCTGCAGGATCCTGAGCATCGACTCGTGGTCGGGGTACCCGATGGAGGTGCGCAGCAGGAACCGGTCGAGCTGCGCCTCGGGCAGCGCGTAGGTGCCCGCCTGCTCGATCGGGTTCTGCGTCGCGATCACCAGGAACGGGTCGCCCACGTCGTGGGGCGCGCCGTCGACCGTGACGCGGCCCTCCTCCATCACCTCGAGGAGCGCGGACTGGGTCTTCGGGCTCGCGCGGTTGATCTCGTCGGCCAGCACGATGCTCGCGAACACGGGCCCGCGGTGGAACTCGAACCCGCCCGTGCGCTGGTCGTAGACGCTGACGCCCGTGATGTCGCCGGGGAGCAGGTCGGGCGTGAACTGCACGCGGCTGTGCGTGCCGTCGACCGTCTGCGCCATGGCGCGCGCGAGCGAGGTCTTGCCGGTGCCGGGCACGTCCTCGAGCAGGAGGTGCCCTCCCGTCACCATCGCGGTGAACGCGAGCCGCACCACGTGCGACTTGCCGAGCAGCACCTGCTCCACGTTGCGCACGAGCGCGGCGAACTCGTCCTGGAAGGCGCGGGCCTCGTCGGCGGTCATCGTCATGGGGGCGTGCCTCTCGGGTGCGGACGCGGGTGCGGGTGCGGGTCCGGGTCCGGGTGCGGACGCGGGTGCGGGTGCGGGTGCGGGTGCGGGTGCGGGAGCGTGGGCGTGTCCGGGTCCGGCGGCCGCGGGGTCGGCCGTCATCCGCGGTGGGCGTACGTGTACAGGGTGCCCGAGTCCGCGGCGACGCGCACCTCCAGGATCCGCTCGGCGCCCGCCGGCAGGGCGCAGGATCCGGCCGCTCCGGAGGAGCCGTCCGTCCACGCGCCCTCGCCGCCGCAGCGCCACTCGCTCCGGGCGTAGCCGCCGCCGACCGCGGGCGGGGTGGAGGTCCAGGAGACGATCGTGCCGCCGGCTGCGTCCGCCTCGAACCGCACGTCGCCGGCGCGCGCGTCGACCGCCGTGCCGGCGTCGACCGCGACCGACCAGCCGCTCGAGCGCGGACGTCCGTCGGTCCCCCGGTCGCCGCGCGGCAGCGAGACCGTGACGGCGGGCGCGGAGGGCGCCGCGCGCGGGGTGAGCTGACCGGCCTCGACGACCGTGCAGCCCTGGCTGTTGGCGGCGAGCACCGTGAACGCGACGGGCTGGTCGGCGGCGAGGCCCGCGAACACGTGGCTCGTGGCGCCGCCCACGTCGACCGCGGGACCGTGCTCGGCCGACCACGGCGTCACGCCCTCCGTGGCGACCGAGCAGCCGGGCGCGGATCCGGGCGCGTGCGGGGCCACGAGGTAGCGGATCCCGTCGACGCCCGGCCCCTGGAACGCCGGCCAGGAGACCGTGACGCGCGTCTCGTCCGCCGGGTCGGCGACGGCGGTGGGCGTGCCGGTCGCGGTCGGGGCGCCGCGCGGCGTGCCCGTGATGGAGGCGGTGAGCCACGCGGATCCGTCCTGCACCTGCGCGCTGTTGCGGGCGGCGACGCTCACGGCGACGGGCACCTCGGCGACGAGCGACGGATCCCGCACCTCGACGCTGGTGGCGTCCGCGGCCACCTGGCGGGTGACGCCGCCGACCGTCACGATGTACTGCGAGACCGGGCTCGACGACGAGGGCACCGCCGACGGCTGCCACGACACGCGCAGCCCGTCCGCGAGCGGCTCGGTGACGAGGCCGGCGGGCACGGCCGGCAGCACGTCCGACCACAGGCCCGAGATCGAGACGGGCTCCGAGGCGCCCACGCCGTTGACGGCCCGCACCTCGACCTGCACCGCGGACGACGGGCCGTTGCCGGGCGTCGGCACGGTGCACGTGGTGGACGGGCAGGTGGTCGTGGCGGTGACGACACCGCCGCGGAGCACGCGGACCTGGTAGCCCGTGATCGGCGACCCGTTGACGACGCCCGGCTCGAACGCGACCGTGAGCGCGCGGTCGGCGAAGCCCGTGGCGCGGAGGGCCGTGACCGGTCCCGGGCGGTCCTGCACGTGGATCACGACGGTGCCGAACGCGGCCCGGCCCGCGTCGCCCGTGGCGTCGCGCACCTCGTACTGCACGCGCACGTCGCCCGGCACGGCGTCGGCGGACGCGGCGACGGCGAGCGTCGCGCGGTCGGCCGACGGCGTCACCGTCACGCCCGCCGGGAGGCTCGCGCCGTCGGCCCCGCGGATGGACGCGACCGTGAGCGGCGCGCCCGGGAAGGGGTTCCCCGCCTGGTCGTTGGCGAGCACGTCGATCGTGGTGGCGGATCCGCGCGTCACGGTGCCCTCGTCGGTCGCCGGCTGGGCGAGCGGCCGCGTCGACGGCACGACCCGGAGGTCCACCCGTCCGGCGCGTCCGGCCTGCGTGGCGTCGCGCACGCTCACGGCGAAGGACGTCGCGACGCCCTTCTCCACGCCCGCGTCGGCCGAGAGGCGCAGCGTGCCGCCCTCGACGGAGGCGCGGAAGCCCTCGCCCACAGCGCCCTCGATCGCGTACGCGAGCTGCCCGCGGTCGTCCTGGTACGGGTAGGCGGTGAGGCGGCCGAGGTCGATGTCCTTGGGCTGGCCGGGCTCCAGGTCGATGACCGCGCCCGTGAACACGGGCGGCTGGTTCTCGGTGGGCGTGACCGTGACGGGGAGCACGAGCGCGGCCGTGCGCCCACCGCCGTCGCCCGCGGAGTCGGTGACCGTGAAGGAGAGCGCGGCGGGGCCGAAGTAGCCGGGCTCGCTGCGGTACGCGACGGTGTCGTCGTCGACGAGCTCCACGGGTCCGTCGGCGTGCGTGGCGGAGAGGGAGTTGGGGTCGGCGATGCGCACGGCCCGGCCGCCCGCGGCCACCACGTGGTCGTCGAGATCGACGACGAGCCGCTCGCCGCTCGCGACGGACGGCCGCGGCTGTCCCACGCGCAGCTGCGGCAGCGTGTCCTCGAAGCCGGGCACCCAGACGAAGGCGGTCGCGGTGACGCCCTGGTCGTCCGGCTGCGCCACCGTGAACGGCACGATGCGGCGCGCGTCGCCGACCTCCACGCGGATGCGGCCGTCGGGCGTCACGCGCGCCACGTCGTCGTAGCCCGCGCCGACGGAGAGCACGAGCGCCGACGCGTCGCCCTCCGCGGAGAACACGTTGCGCATCACGTCGACGTCGACGCTCGTGCGGTCGAGCACGTCGGAGAGCTGGAGCACGGTGTCGCGCGCGATCGGGCGCGTGGGCGGCGCGGCCGGATCCACGACGACCGTGAGGAACGCCTCGTCCGTGCCGCCGCGCGCGTTCCGCACGCCGTAGACGAAGCCGTAGCGCCCGGCCTCCTCGGGCGCGACGACGCGCACGGTGTCGCCGTCGAGCCCCGCGACGGGTCCCGCGGACTGCGGCTGCACCGAGACCAGCGAGAGCGCGCCGCCGTCCGGATCCGTGTCGTTCGCGAGCACCTGCACGCGGAGCACCCGGCCGGGCCGCACGGTGACGACGTCGGCCGTCGCGACCGGGTTCCTGGCGCCCTCGACCCGCGGGCTGATGCCCACGCGGATCGTGCCGGTCGCGCGCGCCCCGAGCCCGTCGACCACGGCGTACGCGAACGCGTCGGTGCCGGTGGAGTAGTCGCCGGCCCGGTAGTCGATCCAGTCGGGCCCGACCTCCGCGACCTGGCCCTTCTCGGGCCCGGCGTCCTGGCCGAGGAGCCGCACGGAGTCGCCGTCGGGGTCGATGCCCGTGAGCGGCACGGGGATCCGCACGGTCTCCCCCGCGAGCACGCGCGCCGTGAGCGGCCGCGGCACGGGCGCCGTGTTGGTCGCGGCGTCGGCCTCGCGCACCGACACCGTGAGGGTCGCGGTCGCCCACTGGCCGTCGGGCGCGACGGTGCGGTAGACGGCCGTGTGGTCGCCCGTGCGGTCGGGTGCGAGGTAGCGCAGGCGGTCGCCGCTCGCGAAGAGGAGGCCGGCGCCCTCGGGCAGCGGATCCACGAGCACCGGGTCGAGGCGCAGCGCGTCGCCGTCGGGCTGCTCGTCGTTGGCGAGCACGGGGATGTCGACGGCGTCGCCCACGCGCACGGCCACGCGGTCGTCGACGGCCACGGGCGGCTGCCGCACGGCGGGCTCGGGCACCTCGATCACGGTGATGACGCCCGTCGCGTCCGCGACGCCGTTGCTCACGCGGTAGCCCACGTCCACGGGTCCGTCGAGCGGCCGGGTGAGCGTGATCCGCACGAGCCGCTGCCCCACGACCTCCGCACGCACGCCGGCGGCGTCGCCGGGCGACACCGCGTCGGTGACCACGAGCACGCCGCCCGCGGGATCGAAGTCAGCGGCGAGCACGTCCACGTCCTGCGCCTCGAGCGCCCGCACGAACACGGTGTGCGGCACGGTCACGGGCCGGCCGTCGGACTCGGGGGCGCCGCGCACCTCGACGCGCACGACGCCCGTGGCCGTGGTCCGCCCGTCGGTCACGGTGTACTCGAGCAGGTGCGTGCCGGTCCGGGTGCCCTGCAGGCGGAGGGTGCCGGCCTCGAGGTCGGGCGTGACCTGCACGCCGGGTCGCGCGGGCGCCGACGCCAGCCGGATCGCGCCGCTCCCGCCGCGCGCATGCAGGAGCGCATCGACCGTGACCTCGCGCCCGACCGACGCCTGCACCACGAAGCCCTCGGCCACGAGCGGCACGTCGCCCGCGCGGCGGACGGTGACGACGAGCTCGCCCGCGCCCTCCTCGCGCCCGTCGGACACCTGGAGCGCGACCGTGCGCGTGTCGCCGCCGGCCCCCGCGTCCGTGTAGACGACCCGGCCGTCGGGCTTCCAGCTCACGGCGTCGGGCGCCGCGACGCTCGCCCGCGTGAGGTAGGTCGGATCCCCGTCGGGGTCGTACCAGCCGCCCAGCACGTCGGCCTGCAGGCGGCCGCCCTCGGCGACCGTGCCCGTGGCGGGCCGCGTCTGCACGGGCGGCGCGTTCTCGTCCGCGTCGCGCACGGCGACGCGCACGTCGGCGGACGCCGTGCCGCCGCGGCCGTCGCTCACGACGTAGGAGAGGCGCACGGTGCCCGCCGCCGTGGGCGCGAGCGCGAGCTGGAGGCCCTGGCCCTCGTCGACGATGTCGACCGCGCCGACCTGCGCGTCCACGGGGGTGACGGAGTCGATCACGAGCACGTCGCCGTTCGGGTCGTGGTCGTTGAGGAGCACGGGCAGCGGGCTCGTGCGGCCGGGCCGGGCGCCGAGGTCGTCGGCGACGGCGACGGGCGGCTGCTGCACGCGGTCGGTCTCGGGCGGGATGTCGGCGGTGCTCTGCTCGACGACCGTGTCGGACCGCTCGCGGTCGATGAGGTCCGACCAGTTGTCGATGACCCCCGCCCCGCGCTGCACGGCCCAGGCCGCGCCGCCACGCACGTCGTTGAGCACGACGCGCGGGCCGTCGACGAGGAACCGGAGCGCGGACTGCGCGGACACCCCGGCGATGTCGGTGAGGGCGCCGGCCGGGGTGCGCCGGGCGTCGCCGGCCTCCGCGCCGCCGACCGCGGCGGAGTCGACCGGTGCGACCGGCGCGGTCGGCGCGGTCGGTGCGGTCAGCGCGGTCAGCGAGGTCGGGGCGGCGTCGAGGCAGCGCTGCCAGGAGGATCCGCCGGTCCAGCCGGCGAACTCGCAGCCGTCCACGCGCACGGGCCGGGCGGGCGCGCCGGACGCGCGGTCGGCGACGACGACCGGGGCGCCGCCCGCGACGGGCACCTGCAGCAGGCCGCCGGTGTGGGCCACGAGCACGGCGTCGCCCGCGGAGGAGGCGCGCTGGAGGGCGACCTGCGCGTCGGCCGCGACGGATCCGCCGAGGTCGACCGCACGCCCGTCCACCCGCAGGGCGCGGGCGTCGGCGTCGTACAGCGCCCAGTGTCCGTCGACGCCCGTGAGCGCGAGGCGGCGGGCGGCCGGGCGGCCCGCCACCCCGGCCTCCACGGTCTCGCCGGGCACGGCGGCGGCGGGATCCGCCCCGGGGTCGACGGCCGCCCCCTCCGCCGGCGCGCCGACGGGCCCCACGTCCACCGTCTCCTCGACGGTGTCGTCCGTGGCGGCGCGGATGCGCGAGAGCGTGCCGGAGGCGGCCGAGTAGACGAGGAGCGTGCCGTCGTCGGCCATCGACGCGACCGCGTCGGCGCCGAGCGACAGGGTCGGTGCGCTCACCGCGTCGAAGGCGGCGAGGCCCGCGACGGGCACGAGCCAGAGCTGGCCGGTGGCGGGCACGAGGATCGCGACGCGCGACCCGGCGAGCATCACCTCCGCGCCCGCGGGCAGCGGCGCCGTGTCGACGACCGCGCTCGTGGCGTCGTCGACCACGTCGAGGCGCGAGGCGCCGCGGTCGGCGAGGAGCACGGTGGATCCGGACTGCAGCACGTCGATGTCCTCGCTGCGGGAGTCGACCACGCTGTCGAGCTCGAGCACCTGCGTGTTGGCGCGGCCGATGGCCTGCTGCGCGGCGTTGACGACCCACACGGATCCGTCGTCGAGGTCGATGCGCTGGGCGTCGTAGCCGTCCGAGACGAGCGCGAAGCCCGTGAGGAGCGCGAGCACGACGGCGCCTCCCGTCACGGTGGTCGCGGCCTGGCGGTGGCGGCGGATCCAGTCGCGGATCATCGCGGGAGCTCGGCGCACTTCTCGGTCGACGCCCGGCCGGCGACGCCGTCGCGCGTGACGGTCACGGTGACGCAGGCCCGGTCGCCCGAGCCCGCCGCGCCCGCGGTCCCCGGGCCACCCGAGGTGACCCGGAACGACGTGTCGCGCTGGGTGCTCGGCAGGCCGCCGTCGCGCACCACCTGGTACGCGTCGTCGGCGCCGAGGCCGGGGTCGTCCCAGGAGAAGAGGATGCCGTCGTCCGTCGCGGAGGCCTCGATGGCGCCGACGACCGGGATGTCGCGCGCCCCGGTGCCGCCGCCGGATCCGCCGAGGAGCACGCCGACCAGCACGCTCGCGACGACCGCGCCGGACGCCGCCGCCACCAGCGCGATGCGGTTCCGCACCAGGAACGGGCGCGGTCCCGGCGCGGGCGGGCGGCCGGAGCCGGAGGCGCCCACGGGCCCGGATCCGGAGCGGCCCAGGGAGGTGGACGCGGGATCCGCGCGCCCCGGCTCCGACGCGGACGGGGTGCCCGTGCCGCGCGCGGACGCGCGCCGGGCGGGATCCGCAGCCGACGGTCGCGCGCCCGCCGCCGCCCCGGAACCCGCCGCCCCGGCACCCGCCACCGCGCGCGCCCGGGGAGCGCCGGCTGTCACCGTCGCCTTCCGCCGCACCCGGCGGACGACGGCACGCGGGCCGGCCGCGCCCGGATCCACCTGCACGATGCCGCGCACGCGCGTCGGGTCGTCGTCCTCCTCGACCCCGGCCGCCACCGCGGACGCCCACTCCTCGCTCGCCACCTCGAGCGGCGTCTGCGCGAGCTGGAGCTCCGCCTCCACCGCCTGCAGCTCGCGCACGAACGCGAGCGCCGAACCCGGCCGCGCCTCCGGCTGGCGCGACATCGACCGGCGCAGCACCAGCTCGAGCCGCTCGGGCACGTCCGCGCGGCCGGTCGGCAGGGGCCTGGCCTTCTGGATGCGGGCGACGAGGTCCGCGGGAGCGTTCCGCCCGCCCGGCACCTCGAACGGGCTCCGTCCGGCGAGCAGCGAGTGCACGGTGGCCGCGAGCGACCACACCTCGCTCCGCACGGTGCCCGGGCTCTCGTCGGCGAGCACCTCGGGCGCCGACCACGGGATCGACAAGCCCACCGCGTCGGTCGCCGCCGCGTCCTCGAGCGTGGACGCGATGCCGAAGTCGCTGAGGACGGGGTGCCCGAACGCGGTCGTGAGGATGTTCGCCGGCTTGATGTCGCGGTGCAGCACGCCCGCGCGGTGGGCGGTCTCCACGGCGCTCGCGATGCGGATCCCCACGCGCAGCACCTCGGCGACGCCGAGCGGCTCGCGCCGGTACCGGTCGCTGAGGCTCGACGAGCACAGCTCCATCACGAGATAGGGCCGCCCGTCGGCCGCGACGCTCGCCTGGTGCACCGTGAGCACGGACGGGTGCGCGCTCAGCTGCGCCATGAGGTCGGCCTCGGCGCGGAACATGGCGCGCAGCCGGTCGGTCACGATCTCGGCGAGCATGACCTTGACCGCCACCTGCCGCCTGGGCATGTCCTGCTCGTAGAGGAACACGTCGGCGAAGCCGCCGGATCCGAGGACCGTCACGTAGCTGAACCCCGGCAGCACCGGCGGGGACGACGGCAGGCGTCTGGCCATGGCCCCCTCATCGGGTTCGGACCGACGGCAGGGACTGGTGCGGGCGGTGGCGGGTGATCGGCTCCCGTCGAGTCTAGGCTCCGGATCCGCGCGGGCACAGGGATCCGGCGCCCGCGGACGCCCCCTGTTCGGGAGCGTCCGCCGAGCGCTCGAGGCGGGCCGCGGGGTGGGTCGCGCGGTCGTTCGCGGTCAGTCGCGCGGGGGCAGGTCGCGCGCCGGCTGACCCACGTAGAGCTGCTGCGGACGGCCGATCTTGGTGGCCTGGTCCTCGTTCATCTCGCGCCAGTGCGCGATCCAGCCGGGCAGGCGCCCGATGGTGAACAGCGCCGTGAACATGCGCGTGGGGAAGCCCATGGCCTTGTAGATGACGCCCGTGTAGAAGTCGACGTTCGGGTACAGCTTCCGCTCGATGAAGTAGTCGTCCGCGAGCGCGACGGCCTCGAGCTCCTTGGCGATGTCGAGCAGCGGGTCTTGGATGCCGAGGGCCGCGAGCACCTCGTCGGCGCTCTCCTTCACCAGGCGGGCGCGCGGGTCGAAGTTCTTGTAGACGCGGTGCCCGAAGCCCATGAGGCGGACGCCGTCCTCCTTGTTCTTCACGCGCTCCACGTAGCGGTCGACGCCCTCGCCGGAGTCGCGGATGCGGCCGAGCATCGCCAGCACGGCCTCGTTCGCGCCGCCGTGCAGCGGACCGAAGAGCGCGCCGATGCCCGCGGAGACGGAGGAGAACATGTTCGCCTCGGTGGATCCGACGAGCCGCACCGTCGACGTCGACGCGTTCTGCTCGTGGTCCTCGTGGAGGATGAGCAGGCGCTCGAGCGCGCGGCTGACCACCGGGTCCACCTCGTAGGGCTCGGCGTTGTTGCCGAAGTTGAGGCGGAGGAAGTTGTCCACGAACGACAGCGAGTTGTCCGGGTAGAGGAACGCCTGGCCGAGGCTCTTCTTGTGCGCGTACGCCGCGATGACCGGCAGCTTCGCCAGCAGGCGCAGCGTGGAGATCTCGACCTGCTCCGGGTCGTGGACGCTCAGCGAGTCCTCGTAGTAGGTGGAGAGGGCGGACACCGCGCTCGACAGCACCGACATGGGGTGCGCGTTCGTGGGGAGGGCGCGGAAGAGGCCCTTGAAGTCCTCGTGCAGGAGCGTGTGGCGGCGGATGTCCTCCTCGAACCCGCCGAGCTGGTCCGCGGTGGGCAGCTCGCCGTGGATGAGGAGCCAAGCCACCTCGAGGTAGCTCGACTGGCGCGCGAGCTGCTCGATGGGGTAGCCGCGGTAGCGGAGGATGCCCTGCTCGCCGTCGATGTACGTGATGGCCGAGCGGGTCGACGCCGTGTTGACGAAGCCGTTGTCGAGCGTCGTGAGGCCCGTCTTCTTCGTGAGCGCCGAGATGTCGATGCTGGACGCGCCGTCGACCGCGGGGAGGATGGGGAACTCCACCCGTCCGCCCGGGTACGTCAGCGTCGCCGTGGGCTTCTCCTGCGCCTGGGGCTCGTCCGCCTTCGGCCGGTCGTCCGCCTGCTGCCCGCCATCGGTCACGGCGCCTCCTCGAGTCTGGGTGGGTGGCCCGGGGGATGCGCGCCGCCGGGCGCTCGTGGCGCCCTCGCGGCGCCGGGGATCCGAGCCGACTACAGCCTAAAGGGCCGACCGGGACGCTGTCGCCTCCGCCAGCATCCGGGCGGATCCGTCGGAGGTCGTGCTACGTGGAGGAGGCGGCGCGGAGCCGCGCCGCCGCCGCCTGGACGCGCTCGTCCGTCGCCGTGAGCGAGAGGCGCACGTGCTCGGGCGACGCATCGCCGTAGAACGGGCCGGGCCCGGCGAGGATCCCGAGGTCGGCCAGCTCCGCGATGCCCTCCCAGGCGTCGCGCCCGCGCGTCGCCCAGAGGTAGAGGCCGGCCTCGCTCGCGTCGATGCGCCAGCCGGCGGCCTCGAGCGCGGGCCGGAGCACGTCGCGGCGCATTCGGTAGAGCTCGCGCTGGGCGCGCACGTGGTCGTCGTCGCCGAGCGCCACCGCCATGGCGTGCTGGAGCGGCGCGGGCGGGAGCAGCCCCGTGTGCTTGCGGACCCGGATCAGCCGCGCGATCACGTCCCGGTCGCCTGCCACGAGCGCGGCGCGGTACCCCGCGAGGTTGGACTGCTTGCTCAGCGAGTAGAGCGCGAGGACTCCCGTGTGGTCGTCGCCCACGACGCGCGCGTCGAGGATCGAGGGCGTCGGCCCGTCGGCCCACTCCCCCTCCCAGCCGAGCTCGGCGTAGCACTCGTCGCTCGCGATCACGGCGCCGAGCTCCCGGGCGCGCGCGACGGCGGCCCGCAGCTCGTCGACGTCGAGCACGCGGCCGTCGGGATTGCCGGGCGAGTTCAGCCAGACGAGGCGCGTGGACGCGGGCCACGCGGCCGGGTCGTCGGCCGGCACGCTCTCCGCGCCCGCGAGCGCCGCCCCGATCGCGTACGTCGGGTACGAGACGCGCGGGTGCACGACGACGTCGCCCTCGCCGAGGCCGAGCATGAACGGCAGCCAGGCCACCATCTCCTTGGAGCCGATGGTCGGCAGCACCTGCTCGACGTCGAGGTCGGCGTTCCGGCGCCGGGCGTGCCAGTCGACCATCGCCCGCCGGAGCTCCGGGGTGCCGACCGTGGTCGGGTACGCGTGCGCGTCGGTCGCCCAGGCGAGCGCGTCGCGGATGAGCGTCGGCGTCGGGTCGACGGGCGATCCGATGCTCAGGTCCACGATGCCGTCCGCATGCCGCCCCGCCCGCTCCGCGTACGGGGCCATGAGGTCCCAGGGGTAGTCGGGCAGCTCGCCGAGGGCCACGCGCGTCAGCCGTTCTGGGGCGGGAGCGCGGCGATGACGGGGTGGTCGGAGTGCGTCACGCCGACCTTGGTGGCGCCACCGGGCGAGCCCATCTCCGCGAAGAACTCGACGTTCGCGGTGTAGTAGTCGCTCCAGCGCTCGGGCAGGTCGTCCTCGTAGTAGATGGCCTCGACGGGGCACACGGGCTCGCAGGCGCCGCAGTCCACGCACTCGTCGGGGTGGATGTAGAGCGACCGCTCGCCCTCGTAGATGCAGTCCACCGGGCACTCGTCGATGCAGGCGCGGTCCTTGACGTCGACACAGGGTAGGGCGATGACGTAGGTCACTTCGGGCGGGTCCTTCCGGGAGCGGTGCGGCCCGAGAGAGTCTACGCGGCGCCGTGAGCGGCACCCGCCGGGGCGCCGTCCGCGGACGACCCCGGGGCGCCGTCCGGCCGGGCATGGCCGCGCGGCGCGAACCGCGGCCACACGACGACCACGGCCACGAGGATCGCGGGCGCGACCGCCCACACCTGGCTCACCCAGTCGCGCGGGAAGAGGACGGATCCGCCGGGCCCGCTCATCCCGAGCACCGCCACGGCCACGACCGCGCCGAGGCCGAGGCACAGGGCGTGCAGCCGGTCGACCAGCAGCAGCCGGAACGCGACGAGGAGGCAGGCGAGCGTCACGAGCGCGAGCACGAGCCCGACGGGGACGCCGACCCCGCCGACCGCGAGCGGCGCGCGGTGGGCGACCGTGCCGATGGCGCCCACGAGGAGGCCGAGCACGAGGGACGCTGCGGCGGTGCCGATGCGCTGCAGGCCGCGCGGCGCGAGGTCGGCGTCGCCCGCCGCGCCGTCGGCGCCGGCCGGCCGGTGCGACCGGAACAGCTCGACGGCCCCGATGGGCTCGCCGACGCCGTGCGACAGCGCGAACTGGTCGCCGTCCACGACGACCTGCGTGCGGTGCGCGGCGATGGCCCGGGTCTTCGCGTCGAGCACCTCGGTGACGTCGACCGCCAGGTCCACGGCGTCGTCGGGCAGCACGAGCATGCCGGCCGGGCGCGCGTCGGGTGCGGGGAACCGGCCGCGCGCGGCCACGCGCTCGTGCGCCTCCCGCGCCGACGACTCGGTCGTGGTGATGAGGTACGCCGGCACCCCCGCCTCCTCGGCGGCCCAGGTGGCGATGACGTGCACGCGCTTGTGGTCGGGGTGGCCGTAGCCGCCGTGGTCGTCGTAGGTGATGACGGTGGTCGCGTCGACGTCGGCGATGACCGCCAGCACGTCGCGCGCCTCGTCGGCCTCGTCGCCGGCGGACAGCGAGTCGGGGTCGAGCGGCTGGAGGGCCACGGGCACGCCGTCGTCGCCCCACTCCATGCCGGAGTCGACGTAGCGGCGGGGCACGAGCCCCCGCCAGCGCGCGCCGACGTCGCCGAGGAAGCGGTGGTCGACGACCCCGAGCGCGGCCATGGCGTCGGCCAGCTCCGTCTCCCGGTGGTCCGCGAGCGCCTTGAGGTCGCCCTCGAGGTGGCGGAGCTCCTCCGGGATGACGTCGCCCCGCTCGCCGCGCGTGCAGGTGAGCACGGTGACGGGGACGCCGTCGCGCACGAGCTTCGCGATGGTGCCGCCCGTGACGATGCTCTCGTCGTCGGGGTGGGCGTGCACGAAGAGGACGTGCTCGCGCGCGGGACGGGAGGTCGAGCCGGGGATCATCGGGCGATCCTATCCGCGCGCGCGATGCCGCTCGCTGGGCGCGGGGGCCGCGCACCCGCGCACTCCGCCGTCCGCGGGGGACGACGGACTGGACGCGCTCCCGGCCCCGCGCTACTGTGCACGAGGTAAGGCAAGCCTCACCTACATTTCCCCACATCAGCAATAGGGCGCGCCCGACGCGCCCACCGCCCGGAGAGGCGCACGCGTGTTCGCGAACTACCTGATCGGCCTGCGCGAGGGCCTCGAGGCCGCGCTGGTCGTCACCATCCTCATCGCCTACGTGGTGAGGATCGGCCGACGCGACGTGCTCGGCCGGCTGTGGCTCGGCGTCGGACTGGCGGTGCTCCTCGCGCTCTCGGTCGGCGCGATCCTCACCTACGGCGCCTACGGGCTCACGTTCGAGGCGCAGGAGGCCATCGGCGGCTCCCTCTCCATCGTCGCCACGGGCCTCGTCACCTGGATGGTGTTCTGGATGCTCCGCACCGCGAAGGACATGCGCTCCGAGCTCCAGGGCGCCGTCGACCGCGCCATCCAGGGCGCCGCCTGGGGCCTCGTCGCCGTCGCGTTCCTCGCGGTCGGCCGCGAGGGCATCGAGACGGCGCTGTTCCTCTGGTCGGCCGTGCAGGCCACCGGCGCCACGACCCTGCCGCTCCTCGGCGCCGGCCTCGGCATCGTCACCGCCGTCGCGCTCGGCTGGCTCGTGTACCGCGGGGTGCTGCGGATCGACCTCGCCCGCTTCTTCACCTGGACGGGCGCGCTCCTCATCGTGGTGGCCGGCGGCGTGCTCGCGTACGGCGTGCACGACCTCCAGGAGGCGGGCATCCTGCCGGGGCTGGACGCGCTCGCGTTCGACGTCTCCGGCGCCGTGCCGCCCGGATCCTGGTACGGCACGCTCCTCAAGGGCACCGTCAACTTCTCCCCCGCCACCACGTGGCTCGAGGCGATCACCTGGGTGCTGTACGTCGTGCCCACGCTCGCCGCCTACCTGACGCTCGCGCGGCGGGGTCGCCGTCCGCGGGCCGAGGCGGGCGCATCCGGCACCGCGTCCGCCGCCGGCGCGTCCGACGCCCGCGCCGCCTCCCCCGGGGCCGCGGACGCGACCACCACCCGCTGACCCCACGCACCCGCGCCTCCCCACACCACACCATCCCGTCCCATCCCGCCGGCACGCCGGCCCGCTCCCCCCGAGGACCCATGAAGCGCTCCACCCTCCCCGCCGCCGCCCTGCTCGCCGGCGCCGCCCTCGCCCTCTCGGGCTGCGTCGCGAACGCCCCCTCCGGATCCGCGGGGGACGGCGCCGCCGCGGCCTCCGGCATCACGCAGCTGACCGTCGACAGCTCGGCCGACGCCTGCACGGTCTCCGCCGCGACCGCGCCGAGCGGCACGGTCTCGTTCCACGTCACGAACTCCACCGACCAGGTGACGGAGTTCTACCTCCTCGCCGAGGACGGCCTCCGCATCGTCGGCGAGGTCGAGAACGTGAGCCCCGGCATCGAGCGCGACCTCGTGCTCACGGCGCAGCCCGGCAGCTACTACACCGTCTGCAAGCCCGGCATGGTGGGCGACGGCGTGGGCCGCGCGCCCTTCACGGTCACCGGCGACCAGGTCGCCCTCGCCGGCGACGCCGCGCAGCAGGGCCAGGACGCCGCCGCGAACTACCTCGCCTACGTCAAGGACCAGGTGAGCCGGCTCCTCCCCGCCACGCAGGAGTTCGCCGACGCCTACCTCGCGGGCGACGACGAGAGGGCGCGCTCGCTCTACCCCACGGCCCGGTCGTACTACGAGCGCGTGGAGCCGGTCGCGGAGTCCTTCGGCGACCTCGACCCGGCGATCGACTTCCGCGAGGCCGACGTCGATCCCGGCACCGAGTGGACCGGCTGGCACCGCATCGAGAAGGACCTCTGGCGGCCCGCGCCCGACGCGAACGGCGGAGACGTGTACGTGCCGCTCAGCGCCGGGGACCGCGCGCACTTCGCCCAGCAGCTGACCGCCGACACGCAGCGCCTCTCCGACGCCGTGCACGCCGACGGCTTCTCGGTCGACATCTCCACGGTCTCGAACGGCGCCGTCGGGCTGATGGACGAGGTCGCGACCGGCAAGATCACGGGCGAGGAGGAGATCTGGTCGCACACCGACCTCTGGGACTTCCAGGCGAACCTCGAGGGCGCCCGCGTCGCCTACGAGGGCGTCCGCGACATCGTCGCCGCCAAGGACCCGCAGCTCGTCGCCACCCTCGACGCGCAGTTCGCGAAGCTCGAGACCGACCTCGCCGCCTACGGGTCGCTCGAGAAGGGCTTCACCGCCTACGACGCGCTGACGACGGACCAGGTCAAGGGCCTCGCGGACGGCGTGAACGCGCTGGCCGAGCCGCTGTCGAAGCTCACCGGGACGCTCGTCGGATGACCGACGGACACGAGGCGGCGGTCGCGCCCGACACGGACGACGCATCGTCTCCCGCGGACGCCGCGGACGCCCCGCGCGGCGTCTCCCGCCGCGGCGTCCTCGGGCTGCTGGGGGCCGGCGCGCTCGGCGGCGGGCTCGTGGGATCCGCCGCCGGCGTCATGGCCGACCGCGCCTTCGCCGGCGCGCGCCAGGCCGCGGGCGGCGCCACCTACGCGTTCCACGGAGCGCACCAGGCCGGCATCACCACGCCCGCGCAGGACCGCCTGCACTTCGCCGCGTTCGACGTGGCGGACATCGACCGCGACGGCCTCGTCTCCCTCCTGCGGGACTGGAGCGCCGCCGCGGCCCGGATGACGGCGGGCGGATCCGCGGGCCCGCTCGGCGCGGTCGACGGCCCCTACGACTCCCCGCCGGACGACACGGGCGAGGCCCTCGACCTCCCGCCGGCCGGCCTCACCATCACCTTCGGCCTCGGTCCGTCGCTGTTCACCACGGCCGACGGCATCGACCGGTTCGGCATCGCCGACCGCCGTCCCGCCGCGCTCGTCGACCTGCCGCGCTTCCCCGGTGAGGCGCTCGTGCCCCAGGCGACGGGCGGCGACCTCTGCATCCAGGCGTGCAGCGATGACCCGCAGGTCGCCGTGCACGCGATCCGCAACCTGTCGCGCATCGCCTTCGGCCGGGCGTCCATCCGCTGGTCGCAGCTCGGCTTCGGCCGCACGTCGTCCACGAGCCGCGCCCAGGTCACGCCGCGCAACCTCTTCGGCTTCAAGGACGGCACGGCGAACGTGAAGTCCGAGGACACCCGCGTGGTCGACGACCACGTCTGGGCCGACTCCGGCTCCGCGCCCGGCGAGGCCTGGATGCGGGGCGGTTCCTACCTCGTCGCGCGCCGCATCCGCATGACCATCGAGACGTGGGACCGCTCGACGCTCCGCGAGCAGGAGCGCGTCGTGGGCCGCACGAAGGACTCGGGGGCGCCGCTCAGCGGCGGCGAGGAGCACACGGCGCCCAACTTCGCCGCGACCGGTCGCGCCGGCGCTCCGCTCATCGACCGGGCGTCGCACGTGCGCCTCGCGCATCCGGACACGAACGGCGGCGCGGTGCTCCTCCGCCGCGGCTACAACTTCGTCGACGGCAACGACGACCTCGGCCGGCTGAACGCGGGGCTGTTCTTCCTGGCGTTCCAGCGGGATCCGCGGGAGCAGTTCATCCCCATCCAGCGCAGCCTCGCGCGCGACGCCATGAACGAGTACCTCCGCCATGTCGGCAGCGGGATCTGGGCGGTGCCGCCGGGCGCGACCCGCGACGGCTACGTGGGCGAGACGCTCTTCGGGTAGCCGGCCCCGCCCTCGCGCACCGCGTCGCGCACGGCGTCGCCGGCGGCGCTGCACCCCGTGAGCGCGAGCCCCGGAACGAGGACGAGCCCGGCCGCCCGCCCCTCCTGCGGAGGGAACGGGCGGACGGGCTCGTCGCGGTCCTGCTGCGCTACGCGTTCTGCTTCTTCAGCCGCGAGGTCTTGCGCTGCCGCGCGTTGGCGTCCAGCTCGACCTTCCGGATCCGGACGAACTCGGGCGTGACCTCCACGCACTCGTCCTCGCGGGCGAACTCGAGGCACTCCTCGAGCGTCAGCTTCCGCGAGGGCGTCATGCGCTCGAAGGAGTCGGAGGTGGACTGACGCATGTTGGTCAGCTGCTTCTCCTTGGTGATGTTCACGTCCATGTCGTCCGCGCGCGAGTTCTCGCCGACGACCATGCCCTCGTAGACCTCCTGGGTCGGCTCCACGAAGAACGACATGCGCTCCTGCAGGGCCACCATGGCGAACGGCGTGGCGACGCCCGCGCGGTCGGCGACGATCGAGCCGTTGACGCGGGTCGTGATCTCGCCCGCCCACTGCTCGTAGCCGTGCGACACGGCGTTGGCGATGCCCGCGCCGCGCGTGATGGTGAGGAACTCCGTGCGGAAGCCGATGAGGCCGCGCGACGGGACGACGAACTCCATGCGGACCCAGCCGGTGCCGTGGTTGGCCATGCCCTCCATGCGGCCCTTGCGGGCGGCGAGGAGCTGCGTGATCGCGCCGAGGTACTCCTCGGGCGAGTCGATGGTGAGGTGCTCGTACGGCTCGTGGACCTTGCCGTCGACCTGCTTCACGACCACCTGCGGCTTGCCGACGGTGAGCTCGAACCCCTCGCGGCGCATCTGCTCCACGAGGATCGCCAGCGCGAGCTCGCCGCGGCCCTGGATCTCCCACGCGTCCGGGCGGCCGATGTCGACCAGCTTGATGGAGACGTTTCCGATGAGCTCGCGGTCGAGGCGGTCCTTGACCATGCGCGCGGTGAGCTTGTGGCCCTTGACCTTGCCGATGAGCGGGCTCGTGTTGGTGCCGATGGTCATCGAGATGGCCGGGTCGTCGACCGTGATGGTGGGGAGCGGGCGGACGTCGTCCGGGTCGGCGAGCGTCTCGCCGATGGTGATGTCCTCGATGCCGGCGACGGCGACGATGTCGCCGGGGCCCGCGGACTCGGTCGGGAAGCGGTCGAGCGCCTTCGTGATGAGGAGCTCGGTGATCTTCACGTTCTTGACGGTGCCGTCGTGCTTGACCCAGGCGACCTGCTGGCCCTTCTTGATCGTGCCGTTGAAGACGCGGAGGAGGGCGAGGCGGCCGAGGAACGGCGACGCGTCGAGGTTGGTGACGTGCGCCTGCAGGGGGTGCTCGTCGTCGTAGGTGGGCGCCGGGACGTGGTCGAGGATCGCCTTGAAGAGGGGCTCGAGGTCGTCGTTGTCGGGCAGCTCGCCGTTCGCGGGCTTGGTGTCGCTCGCGGCGCCGTTGCGGCCGGAGGCGTAGACGACGGGCACGTCGAGGATCGCGTCGAGGTCGAGGTCCGGGTGCTCGTCCGACATGTCGGAGGCGAGGCCGAGGAGGAGGTCCTGGCTCTCAGCGACGACCTCGTCGATGCGCGCATCGGGGCGGTCGGTCTTGTTGACCAGGAGGATGACGGGCAGCTTCGCCTCGAGCGCCTTGCGGAGCACGAAGCGCGTCTGGGGCAGCGGGCCCTCGGACGCGTCCACCAGGAGCACGACGCCGTCGACCATGGACAGGCCGCGCTCGACCTCGCCGCCGAAGTCGGCGTGGCCCGGGGTGTCGATCACGTTGATGACGATCGGCGTGCCGTCGGCGTGCTTCCCGTTGTAGAGCACCGCGGTGTTCTTCGCGAGGATCGTGATGCCCTTCTCGCGCTCGAGGTCGTTCGAGTCCATCATCCGGTCCTCGCCCTCGAAGTGGGCGTCGAACGAGTTCGTCTGCTTGAGCATGGCGTCCACCAGGGTGGTCTTGCCGTGGTCCACGTGGGCCACGATGGCCACATTGCGGAGGTCGTTGCGCGCGACTAGCGCCATAGTGCTGTCCTTCAGTGGAGAGGGTGCCGGCCTTGTCATCAAGGGAGGAGGGCGAAGAGCCGCCGTCTGCTATTCCCAGCGACCCCCAGCCTACCGTGCCGATGCAAGCCGGGCTCAGGGAGCGTCGGAGCGGAGCGTCCAGCGCCAGGCGTCGTCGAGGACGCCGGCCTGGTGCGCCGAGACCTGGACCCCGTCGACGCGGGCGGAGGTGGCGGCGAGCGCCGGGTGCTGGAAGAGCGGGAGGCCGGCGCGGTCGCCGTACATGCGGCGGTCGAGGCGGAGCAGGAGCTCGCCGCGGGCGTCGGCGTCCTCCGTGCGACTGAGCGAGGTGAAGAGCGCGGCCACGTCGGGGTCGGCGGTGGCCTGGCCGTCGCGCGCGTCGGCGCGGTCGTCGTGCAGCGCGCGGATCCCGGCCACGGACGGGTAGGCGTCCTCGGGGCCCACGAGCGCCGCGTCGTAGGCACCGGGCTGGCCGAGCACGTCCTGCCACTGCGGCGTGGAGCAGTCGGTCACGACGAAGCCCGCCTGCGCGGCCGAGTCGCGGATCGCCTCGTACTCGGCGGCGCGGCGCGCGTCCGCGGGGTCGTACAGCACGCACACCTCCGGCGCCGGCTGCCCGACCGACGCGAGCAGCTGCCGCGCCTCGTCGAGGTCGACGTCGTCGAAGCGGCTGGATCCGTTGGCCCGCACCTGGTCGTCGTAGCCGGCGGCGCCGGGCGCCAGCACGAAGGAGTCGCGCGTGGATCCGCCTCCCCCCGGCCCGCCGAGCTCGCGGGCGATGGCCTCGCGCGGCACGGTGGAGAGGAAGGCGGTGCGCACCGTGGCGTCGGCCATGGCGCTGTTGCGGGCGCCGAGCGTCTGCAGGTCGAGGCGCTCCCAGGAGGCCGACGATCCCATGACGGTGCGGGCGCCGTCGACGTCGTCGAGGGCGCCGAGCACGTCGGCGTCCGCGTCGGGCGCGATCACGTCGACGTCGCCGGCCGCGAGCGCCGCGACGGCGGCCTGCGGGTCCTCGATGGTCGACACGACGATGCGCTCCACCGACGGCCGGTGGGTCCCCGTGTAGAAGCGGTTGGCGTGCAGGGTGATGGAGGTGCCCGGGTCGATGGACTCGATGGCGTAGGGCCCGGATCCGACCGCGCGCTCCGGGTGCGCGGCGACGGCGGCGACGCCGAACCCCCGGTTCCAGGCGTCGGAGATGGGCGACAGGAGCTCGGGCGCGCGGTCCTGCACGGCGTCCACCAGGGTCTGCTTGGCTCGGCCCGGGCTCGACATGTCGAGGGCGAGCTGCGCGACGGCGTGCGCCGGGAGGCCGATCTCGAACGCGAGGCGCCAGTCGGGCCTGTACTGGTCGAACACCATCGTGATGGAGCGCCCGCCGTCGCCGATCACGGGCGTGCGGGTGACCTGGGACAGCGTCTCGTCCTCGGCCGCGTCGAAGTAGACCGCGTCGGCGGGCAGGGCGCCCGTGTAGCCCCCGGTCGACTCGTCGACGTAGCCGGCGGCGTCGAAGCCCGGCGTGTCGAGCGCGCGGGATCCCGCGGCCCAGGAGAGCAGGAGGTCGGCGGCGTCCACGGGCTCGCCGTCGGACCAGCGGACGCCCTCGGCGACCGTGTACTCGACCGTGAACGGGTCGCGCGAGACGATGCGCGCGGATCCGTAGCCCGGGTCGGACGCGACCGTGCCGTCGGCGGCGACCTCCGCGAAGCGCGAGTTCGTGGCGTGCACGATCTCGCGGTTGCCGTCGGTCGCGCCCGTGCGGGACTGCGCGTTGTAGGAGGTGAACGTGCTGGGCAGCGCCGCGCGGATGGCGGAGTCGGCCACCAGGCCGGTGGTCGGCGAGCAGGCGGCGAGGCCGGCGACGAGGGCCAGGGCGACCATCGCGGAGGCGCCGCGGACGACCCGCCGCAGCCCCCGCGGGCGCCGGGCCGGTGCGGCCCCGGGGCCTCGCGTGTCGCTGTCCATCGCCGACGATCCTACGCGAGCGGCACGACGAGGCCCGCCGGCCGCGCGCCCCCGGGAGGGGGTGCGACGGACGGCGGGCCGGGTCGTGCGGGCCGCGGGTCAGGCCGCGGGCGGCTCGTCGCGCAGCGCCTCGCGGAGCTGGCGGCGCTCCTGCTGCTGGTCGGGGTCGGGCAGCGGCACCGCGGCGATGAGCTTCTGCGTGTACGGGTGCTGCGGGTTCCGGAGGATCGACTCGGTCGGGCCCTGCTCCACGATCTTTCCGTGGTTCATCACCACGATGCGGTCGGCCAGGAGGTCGACCACCGCGAGGTCGTGGCTGACGAACAGGCACGCGAACTGGAGCTCCTTCTGGATCTCCTGCAGCAGCTGGAGCACGCGGGCCTGCACCGACACGTCGAGCGCCGAGGTCGGCTCGTCGGCCACGAGCACCTTGGGCCGGAGCGCGAGCGCCCGGGCGATGCCCACGCGCTGGCGCTGGCCGCCGGAGAGCTCGTTCGGGTAGCGGTTGCGGAAGCTGCGCGGCAGCTCCACCTGCTCGAGGAGCTCCTCGACCCGGTCGCTCTGCTGCTTCTTCGAGAACTGCCCCGAGAGCTCGAGCGGCTCGCCGATGCTCTGGCCGATGGGCCAGCGCGGGTTGAGCGACGAGCCCGGGTCCTGGAACACGATGCCGATCTCGCGGCGGACGGCCCGGAGGTCCTTCGCCGAGATGCCGGTCATGCGCCGACCGGCGACCGTGAGCTCGCCGCCCGCGACGGGCAGGAGGCCCACCGCGGCGCGCGCGATGGTGGTCTTGCCGGATCCCGACTCGCCCACGACGCCGACGACCTCGCCGGGGTGGATGTCGAAGGACGCGCCCGTGACCGCCCGGAACGCCGGCACGCGGCCGAGCTTCGGGTAGTCGATGTCCACCTCCCTGAGGGAGATGGCGGGCTCGGTGGTGCGCTCGGCGATCTCGACCTGCGAGGCCTCGCCCGTGCCGAGGTGCGGCACCGACGCGAGCAGCTGCTTCGTGTACGGGTCCTTCGGCGACTGGAAGATCTCGCGCACCGAGCCGCGCTCGACGATGCGGCCGCTCTTCATCACGATGACGTTGGTCGCGAGGTCGGCGACCACGCCCATGTCGTGCGTGATGATGACGATGGCGCTGTTGAGGCGCTGGTGGAGCTTCCGGAGCAGGTCGAGGATCTCGGCCTGGATGGTCACGTCGAGCGCCGTGGTGGGCTCGTCGGCGATGAGCATGTCCGGGTCGCACGACAGCGACTGGGCGATCATGGCGCGCTGGCGCTGCCCGCCCGAGAGCTGGTGCGGGTACGAGTCGAAGGCCTTCTCGGGATCCGGCATCTCGACGAGCTTGAGCAGCTCGAGCGCGCGCACCTTGGCGGCCGACGGGATGATCGAATTGTGGACGCGAAGGGCCTCCACGATCTGGAAGCCCACCGTGTACACGGGGTTGAGCGCCGTCATCGGCTCCTGGAAGATCACGGCGATGTCGTTGCCGCGGGCCTTGCGCAGGGTGGCCTGGTCGGCGCCGACCATCTCGACGCCCTTGAGCTTGGCGCTCCCCCGGACCCGGCCGTTCTTGGGCAGGAGGCCGAGCAGCGACATGGAGCTGACGCTCTTGCCGGAGCCGGACTCGCCGACGATGGCGAGGACCTCGCCCGGGTTGACCCTGTAGTCGAGGTCGATGGCCGCGGGGATCCACTCGTCGCCGACCCAGAAGTCGACTCCGAGGCCGGAGACCTCGAGGATGGGGACGGTCGTGTCGGTCCCGTTCGCGTGAGCGCTCATGCTGCGTACTCCTGGCTGCTGGAAGTGGGGGTGTCAAGGGGCGTCGAGGCGGGCCGTGGGACGATGTGGCCATGGATCAGCCCGTCGTCATCCGCCCGTCGTTCGGACGCCTCTTGACCGTGATCGTCTCGGCGATCGTGGTCTTCGTGCTCGCGAGCACCGTGGTGGGAGGTCGTGCCGACCTGCTCCTCACGGCCGTATGGGGCCCGCTGCTGCTGGCCTACGCCGCGTGGCTCGTCTTCTGGGCGCCGCGCGTGCGCATCGCGACCGAGGGCGTCGAGATCCGCAACGTCTTCCGCACGCACGAGATGTCGTGGCCCGCGATCCGCGAGGTCGACACCAAGTGGGCCCTGAACGTCACGACCGCGCACGAGCGCGTCACGGCCTGGGCCGCTCCGGCGCCCGGACGCCACTCGAACGCCTACATCACCACGGAGGAGGAGAAGATCCAGCCCTACCTCAGCGCCATGATGCAGGACGCGCGTCGCGGCGACCTGCCCCGCACCGACTCGGGTGACGCCGCCACGGTGATCCGCACGCACCTCGCCGACCTCGCCGAGGCGGGCCACCTGGGCGGCCCGATCGAGGAGGAGGGTCGGCGCGTCCGCACGCACTGGGCGGAGATCGCCGTGCTGGCCGCGCTGGTCGTCGCGACGATCGTGACCGCCCTGGTCTGACACCGGGGCGCCCAGCACGACCGACGCGCCGAGGAGGGCCGACCGGGTGAGGGCCGGCCCGTCCGTCGTCGCGACGGTCATCGACCGTCCGCGCTGTCCGACGGGCTGCCGTCGGCCGCCGCGTCCGGTCGGGCCGAGCCGACGGGCGGCGGGACGCGGACGCCCTCGGCGCCGGAGCCGGTCGTCGGGCCCTGCTCGCGGCGGCTGCGGCCGGTGAGCATGGCGAACATCTGCTTGTAGGGCCCCTGTCCGCCCGGCATGCGCCGCTGGCGCGGGTCGAACGCGTCGCGCAGGCCGTCGCCGATGAAGTTGATCGACAGCGCGATGATGATGATGAACAGGCCCGGGAACCAGAACAGCCACGGCCGGGTGGCGAAGGCGCCCTGGTACTCGTTGATGATCTGCCCGAGCGAGACGTCGGGCTTCACGATGCCGAAGCCGAGGAACGACAGCGCCGCCTCGAGCAGGATCGCCGCGCTCATGAGCAGTGTGGTCGACACGATCACGACGCCGATGGCGTTCGGCAGGATGTGCCGGAACACGATGCGGCTGTTGGACGCACCGGCGACCCGGGCCGCGTCCACGAACTCGCGCTCGCGCAGGCTCAGGAACTCCCCGCGCACGAGGCGGGCGAGCGACGGCCAGCCGATGAGACCGAGGACGATGCCGAGCACCACCGCGCCGAGACCGCCGAAGGTGCGGCCGAGGACGGCCGCGATGACGATCACGGGGATCACGATGATGAGGTCCGTGAAGCGCATCAGGAGCGAGTCGATGCGCCCGCGGAAGAAGCCGGACACGGCGCCGATCACGATGCCGATGAAGGCGGCGATGATGCCGTACAGCACCATCACGACGATGGACTGCTGCGTGCCGCGCATGACGCGGGCGAAGATGTCGCGCCCGATCTCGTCCTGGCCGAAGGGGTGCACGCCGAACTGGAACGGCAGGGTCCACGTGGGGTTGCCGCCGTTGACGATGGGCGCGACGTCCTCGTAGTTCCACATCCACCAGCCGGGGATGCGGAAGCCGAAGAACTGGATGCCGACCGACGAGTACACGAGGATCGCCATCAGCAGGAGCACCACGAGCGCGGTCATCGCGCCCTTGTGGCGCAGGAACCGGCGGCGGACGACGGTGCCCTGGCTGAGGCCCTCGACCTCCCGCTGCTCGATCGTCAGCTCGGAGTTGGCGCCCTCGGGGAGGGTCGGGTCGTTGTGGGGGTCGTTGGGGTTCCCCATCAGTGCGTTGGACATGTGTCAGCTCACCCGGATTCGAGGATCGAGGACCGAGTACAGGATGTCGGCCAGCATGTTGAAGATGACGGTCAGGATGCTGGTGATCAGGATGAATCCCATCAGCGGATTGAGGTCGGTGGTGCGGAGCGCGTCCTGGAACACGGAGCCCATGCCCTTCCAGGCGAAGATCGTCTCCGTGATCACGGCGCCGCCGATGAGCCCGCCCACGTCGAAGGCGATGACGGTGGCGACGGGGATCATCGCGTTGCGGAACGCGTGGCGCATGATCACGGTGCGCTCGGTGAGGCCCTTGGCCCGCGCGGTGCGCACGTAGTCCTGGTTCATCACCTCGAGGAGGCTCGCCCGCGAGTAGCGCGAGTAGCTCGCCACGGAGATGAGGAGGATGGCGATGGTCGGCAGCAGGAGGTGCGTGTAGCTGTCGAGCATGCCCTGCCAGACCGAGCCGTTGAGGCCCGGGGTGACGGCGCCGACGGTGGCGATGGGGCGGCCGCGCGTGTTGGTCACGTAGTCCGGCCACACCTGCATGACCCGGTCGACGATGATCAGCAGCGCGACGAGGCCGCCGGTGATGCCGGCGCCGCGGGCGACGATGGGCTTGTCGTTCTGACCGACGACGTAGCCGACCACCACGCCGACCACCACGAACGCGACGATGAGCACGATCGTGATCCACCAGGGGGCGGAGACCGTCAGCACGTACTGCAGCGGGTACCAGAGCACGGCGCCGAGGACGGCCATGGCGAGCGCCGAGTAGAACGCGCGCCGGTTGCGGAGCCCCGTGGACAGCGACGTGATGAGCACGGCGATCAGGGCCCCGAGGGCGCCGATGAGCACGATGCCGAGACCCGGTCGCGCGAACCAGTCGGTGACGAGCAGGTAGACGAGCACGGCCGCGGTGATGACCGTCGCGGAGCCGAACACGATGAGGCGCGGCTTCGGGTCGCCGCCGATGATGCTCATCCAGACGAAGCCCGACACGAGCGACAGCACCACGATGAGGACCGGCGGTATCGACGGGTTCACGAGGAAGTCGTTGAAGCCGATGGCGACGTACTGCTTGAGCAGCACGGCGACGAAGAAGATCGGCAGGGAGAAGAAGAGGAACGACGCGAAGGTGACGGTGTAGTCGTAGCCGCTGTACTGGCGGAGCGCGGTCGTCATGCCGATGGAGACGCCGATGAGCACCGCGATGATCGTGGCGATCGTCACGAGCTGGATGGTCTGGCCGGCAGCGTTGGCGATGAGGTCGTTGACCTCGCGGCCGTCGATTGCCCGGCCGAGGTCGACCTGGCCGATGAAGACCTTGAACACGCCCCCCAGCCAGAGGAAGTAGCGCAGCGGCGCCGGCACGTCCAGGTCGAGGAGGTCGACGCGGGCGGCGATGAGAGCGTCGCGGTTGGGCGACGGGTTCTCCCGCAGATCCTGGAGGGGATCACCCGAGTTGGCCGCCAGGTTGTAGATGATGAAGCTGGCGCCCAGGAGGACGAAGAACGACGCGACGAGGCGCCTCAAGACGAAGGTAAGCACAGGGCGACGACGTCCCTTTCTGTGATCGGCCAGGGCTCGTGACCCGACCCGACGAGAGCATACGCGGCCGGATCCGGAGATCACGAATCGGCAACGGACATGGAGAGGGTGCCGAGGCCAGGCGGCCTCGGCACCCTCGCACCCTCCCGTTCAGGGGACGGCGCTCACTGCTTCCGTGCTACTTGGCTGCGGCCTGCGCCGGAGCCCACTCCCAGTAGTTCCAGAAGTAGGTCGGCGAGAGGAACGCCGGCTTGACGCCCGTGACCGACGAGCTCCAGGCGGTGAGGCCCGGGAACTGGAAGATCGGCGTCGTCCAACCCTGCTGCTGGATCAGGGTCTCGGCCTGGATGAGCAGATCGCGCTGCTTGTCCTTGTCGGTCTCCGTGTCCAGCTGCTTGAACAGCGAGTCGATCTCGGGGTTCGACCAGCCGAAGTAGTTGTTGATGCCGCCGGTCTGGTAGTTCGGGCCGGACTCGCCGACCGCGAGGCTCGTCGACTGCCATCCGAAGAGGGCGATGTCGTACGAGGTGGTCTTGCTGGAGAGGTCGGCACCCCACGTGGCGCTGTTCACGTCGATGAGGTTGAAGCCGGCCAGCGCTGCCGACTGGCGCATGAGCTCGAACTCCTGCTGGCGACGCGTGTTGCCCTGTCCGTAGATGACGCGGGCGTCGATCGTGCCCGTGACGCCGGCCTTGGCGAGGTCCGCCTTGGCGCCCTCGATGTCGACCGCCTGGTCCTTGTAGCCGTTCTTCTCGACCGAGGCCTCGTAGTTCGGCGTGCCGGGGACGAAGACGTTCGAGTTGCGGAGCTCGGCGTCGGTCTGCAGGGGCTTGATCAGCTTGTCGAGGATCTCCTCGCGCGGCAGCGTCTTGAAGAACGCCTGGCGGACGAGCTTGGCCTTCTCGGCGTCGCCGCCGAACTTCGAGGGGTCGAACGGGCCGCCGTTGGTGACCTGGAGGTCGACGTGCTCGTACGTGCCCTCGGCCTGGCCCTTGTACTCGATGCCGCTGAGCCCCTGGACCTGCTGGAGGAGGTCGGCCGTGGGCTGACCGGACGCGATCTGGACCTCGCCGTTGGAGAGGGCCTGGATCTGCGCCTGCGGGTCCTTGATGAAGCGGACCGTGATCTTCTCGTACTTCGGCTTCTTGTCGCCGGTGTACTCCTTGTTGGCCGTCAGGGTGATGTACTGGTCGGCCTTGAGGTCGGTGATCGTGTACGCGCCGTCGCTCAGGGTCTTCTGGGCCTCCGTCGGCATGTCCGAGTAGCGGTAGCCGTCGTTCCAGACCTTGGAGACCGGGGCGAGGACGCTGGCGTCCTTGTCCTGGATCGCCGTGATGAGCTTCTTCTTCGCGTCCTCCGGCGAGAGGTTCTCGTCGGGGAAGGCGAGCTGCGTGGTGCCGTGGGCGGAGACGCCGACGCCGTTGCCGGTCGCGACCTCCCAGTCGACGTACGGCTGGTCGTACGTGTAGGTGAGGCTGCGGCCGTCGTCGCCGATCTCGGGGGTCTTGGTGACCAGGCCGAGGCGCGCGTCCGCGATGGCGCCGGAGTTGAAGAAGACCTGGTCGTCGGCGACCTTGGCCACGCCGTCGTCGTCCTTCTGCACCGCGTCGTCGCCGACCGTGTTGACGTTCGTCGTGTTGGCGGCCCAGTTGAGCAGCATGTCCGCGGCGTCGACCGGGGTGCCGTCGCTCCACTTGACGCCCTCGTTGATCGTGAACTTCACGACCAGGGGGTCGTCGGACACCTTCTCGTACGTGCCGAAGTCGGTGTCCTTCTGCAGCGAGGGGCCGTCGTCGTAGTAGTTGAAGGCCCGGTTCGTCAGGTACACGATGTTCGTGTTGGCGGTGGCGTTGCCGGTCGCCGACAGGTTGTTGTACTCGAGGAACGGGTCGTTCCAGGCCACGGTGATCTCAGTGCCGGCGATGACCTCGGACTGCTGAGCGGGCGCAGAGCAGCCGCTGAGTACGAGGGCACCGGAGACGATGACGGCACCAGCCGCTGCGAGGCGTCTGATTTTCAAGGTTCCTCCTGTGCATGGGAATGGCGCGGACCCACCGTGCGTGCGGTCGACCGCGCAGATAAGAATGACCCTAGGTACGGCTGGGAGTCTTTGCAAAAACTGGGCACAAACGTTACATACCGGTAACTCGGACGCGCGGATCCGCGCGTCGGGGTCCGGATCCGTGCGTCCGGACGGTCGGGATCGCGCGTGATCTCCGGCCTCGACGACGGATCGCGTCGTCCGGGGCACCGTCGGCCACGAGCCCGCCGACAGCCGGGGTGCGGGTGGCCGCGCCTAGGATCGGCCCGTGCCCGACGCCCCCTCCCCCGCCGCGACCCGACCCGCCCGACCCGCGGCGCCGCGGCCCGCGGTCCGCCGGCGGATCCGGATCGAGATCGCCCTCGTGCTCGGGCTCTCGCTCGGGGCGAGCGCCGTGTACTCCGTGCTCCGGATCGTCGACCTCTCCACGCGGCCGGAGGCGCTCGGCTCGCAGAGCGCCACGATCAACCGGAGCCTCAACGACCGGCAGGTGTTCGACCTGCTCTACCAGCTGCTCGACATCGCGACCGCGCTCGTGCCGGTCGCCCTCGTGCTCTTCCTGCTCTGGCAGCCGGGGCGCAGCGCGTTCCGCCGCATCGGCCTCGACGCCTCCCGCCCGGGGCGCGACGCGGCCGCCGGGTTCGGCCTCGCCGCGCTCATCGGCGTGCCGGGGCTCGGCCTCTACTTCGCCGGCCGCGCGCTCGGGATCACGGTGGACGTGGTCCCGACCGCGCTCGACTCGTACTGGTGGACCGTGCCGGTGCTCGTGCTCGTCGCCCTGCGTGCGGCGCTGCAGGAGGAGGTGATCGTGGTCGGCTACCTGTTCACGCGGCTCCGCGAGCTCGGCTGGGGGCACGGCCGGATGGGGACGTGGAGCGTGATCCTCGTGGCCGCCGTGCTGCGCGGGAGCTACCACCTGTACCAGGGCTACGGGCCCTTCCTCGGGAACGTCGTGATGGGCGTCGTCTTCGGCTGGTGCTACGTGCGCTTCGGGCGCACGGCGCCGCTCGTGGTCGCCCACCTGATCCTCGACGTCGTCAGCTTCGTGGGCTACCCGGTCGCGCTGCAGCTGCTGCCGGGACTGTTCGGCTGACGGGTTTCCGGATGCGACCGGGGGCGCGACCCTGGCGCATCAGGCGCACCTGTGCCTAACCTGGGAACGCCGCACGACGAGGTGCGGCCTCATCTCGAGGAGATCCCATGGGCGACGCCGCTCATCCGACCGGGGACCCCCGGCCGGCCGTCGACTACCTGGAGGTCGAGGACTCGGCCCGGTTCCGGGAGCTGAAGCGGGCGCACCGCAGCTTCGTCTTCCCGCTCGCCGTCGCGTTCCTCGTCTGGTACTTCGCGTTCGTCCTGCTGTCGGACTACGCGCACGAGCTCATGTCCACGCCCGTCATCGGCAACGTGAACCTCGGGATCCTGCTGGGGCTCGGCCAGTTCGTGACGACCTTCGCCATCACCACCTGGTACGTGAGCCGCGCGAACTCGCGGTTCGATCCGATCTCCGCGGAGATCCGGGCGGACCTGGAGGAGCGCGAGCGCGTCGCGGTCGAGGCGCCGCGCGGGTCCACCCCGCCGGAGCGCCGGAAGGGCGGCCCGCGGTGACCGCCGCGACCGGAGTCGTGATGGCGACGACGCCCACGACCGACACGGGCGACCCCGTCCTCAACATCTCGATCTTCGGGGCGTTCGTGGTCATCACCCTCGTGATCGTGTTCCGCGCGAGCCGCAACAACTCGACCGCGGCCGACTACTACGCGGCCGGCCGCTCGTTCACCGGGCCGCAGAACGGCACCGCCATCGCGGGCGACTACCTCTCGGCGGCGTCATTCCTCGGCATCGTGGGCGCCATCGCCATCAACGGGTACGACGGGTTCCTCTACTCGATCGGGTTCCTCGTCGCGTGGCTCGTGGCGCTGCTGCTCGTGGCCGAGCTGATGCGCAACACGGGCAAGTTCACGATGGCCGACGTGCTGAGCTTCCGGTTGAAGCAGCGGCCCGTGCGGCTCGCGGCGGCGACCACGACGCTCGCGGTCTGCTTCTTCTACCTGCTCGCGCAGATGGCGGGCGCGGGCGGCCTCGTCTCGCTGCTGCTCGGGATCGACGACCGGCTCGGGCAGTCGCTCGTGATCGCCGTCGTGGGCGCGCTCATGATCGTGTACGTGCTCGTCGGCGGGATGAAGGGCACGACCTGGGTGCAGATCATCAAGGCCTGCCTGCTCATCGCGGGCGCCGCCGTGATGACCGTGTGGGTGCTCGCGATCCACGGGTTCAACGTCTCGGATCTGCTGGGCGCGGCGGCCGCCGCGGCCGACAAGCCCGTGCTCGAGCCCGGCAACCAGTACGGGGCCACGGGCATCACCAAGCTCGACTTCCTGTCGCTCGCGCTCGCGTTGGTGCTCGGCACCGCCGGTCTCCCCCACGTGCTCATGCGCTTCTACACGGTGCCGACCGCGAAGGAGGCGCGTCGCAGCGTCGTCTGGGCGATCTGGCTCATCGGGATCTTCTACCTCTTCACCCTGGTGCTCGGGTACGGCGCGGGCGCGCTGCTCGGGAGCGAGCGGATCCTCGCGGCCCCCGGCGGCGTGAACTCCGCGGCGCCGCTGCTGGCGCTGGAGCTGGGCGGCCCGATCCTGCTCGGGATCATCGCGGCGGTCGCGTTCGCGACGATCCTGGCGGTGGTCGCTGGTCTCACCATCACGGCGGCGGCGTCCTTCGCGCACGACGTGTACGGCAGCGTCATCAAGAAGGGCCAGGTGTCAGCGAACGGCGAGGTGCGGGTCGCGCGGATCACGGTGGTCGTGATCGGCCTGGTGTCGATCGTCGCGGGCATCGGCGCGAACGGGCAGAACGTGGCGTTCCTCGTGGCGCTGGCCTTCGCGGTGGCGGCGAGCGCGAACCTGCCGACAATCCTCTACTCCCTCTACTGGCGGCGGTTCTCCACCCGGGGCGCGGTGCTCAGCATGTACGGCGGGCTCGGGACGGCGCTCGTGCTCATCGCGTTCTCGCCCGTGGTGTCGGGCGCGGAGACGTCGATGATCCCGGGGGCCGACTTCTCGTGGTTCCCGCTGAGCAACCCCGGGATCGTGTCGATCCCGGTCGGGTTCCTGCTCGGCTGGATCGGGACGGTGACGTCCACGCGCAAGGAGGACCCGCTGGTGGCGGCCGAGATGGACGTGCGGTCGCTCACCGGCCACGGCGCCGAGAAGGCGACCGAGCACTAGGCGCGGATGCCCGGGCGCCGGTCGAGGGCGTCCGGGCCCGCGTCGCCGTCAGTCGCTGAGGTTCTCGCTGAGGATGGTGAGGACGGCCGCGCGCGTGTCCGCCGCGGTGGTGCCCAGCCGGTCGGCCACGATCTCGACGAGGGACTCGAGGACGATCACGTGCGGGATGCGCGAGGTGTGCTCGACCTCGTGCCGGAACCCGGCCTTCGCGGGCGCCACCACCAGGGCGACGTCGGCGAGGGCGCCGAGGGGCGACGTCGCGAACGAGGTGACGGCCACGACGGCGGCGCCGGCCGCGCGGGCCGACCGCGCGCCGCGGAGGCTCAGCTCGTTGGCGCCGCTGCCGCTGATGACGACCACCACGTCCTCGGGCGACAGGCGGCTGACCGCGATCTGCTGGCCGACCGGATCCGCGACGAACTCGGCGGGGCGGCCGACCGCGGTGAGGCGCATGGAGAGGTCGAGCGCGAGCGGCGAGGACAGGCCGCTGGCGACGATCACCAGGCGGCGCGCGGCGACGACACGCGCGACCGCGTCCTCCACCTCCGCCTCGGTGAGCACGCTCCCGACCCGCGGCAGGGCGGCGGCGAGCGCGTCGAGGTCGGAGCGGATCCGGCCGAGCGCGCTGGGGCCGTGCGCGTCCTGCCCCGAGGTCGTCGCGCGGGCCGCGCTCCGCGCGAGCTCGCGGGTGAGGGCGACGCGCAGCTGCGGGTACCCGCGGTAGCCGAGGCTCTGGCAGGAGCGGACGACGGTGGAGCGGGCGACGCCCGCGCGATCGGCGAGCTCCTGCGCGGTGATCTCCACCACGCCCTCGGTGTCGTCGAGGATCAGCTCGACCACCCGGCGCTCGCTCGGCTGCAGGGCGTTGACCACGGTCGCGATGCGCGTGGTGGGCCCCACGTCGTCACTCCACTGCACGGACCCTCGCCCCCTCGGTGATCCGGCGGCGGATCCGGCCGGAGACGGCGTCGATCGACATGGTGACCGCGACGACGACGATGAGGAGGACGCCCACCGTGGGCCACTCCCGGTACTGAGTGTAGGAGGTGAGCATGTCGCCGATCCCGCCGACGCCGATGAGGCCGAGGACCGCCGACGCGCGCACGTTGATCTCGAACCGGTACAGCCAGAAGGAGAGGAAGTCGGCGCTCGCCTGCGGCCAGACGCCCCAGCGGATCAGCGCCCAGGAGCCGCCGCCGGCCGCGCGCACAGCCTCGAGCGGGCCGCGGTCGACGCCCTCGACGGACTCGTACCCCCACTTGCCGAGCGTGCCGACGCTCGAGACGCCGAGGGCGAGCGCGCCCGTCAAGGGCGTGAGGCCGGTGACCGAGAGGATCACGATGGCGGTGATGATCTCGGGCACGGCGCGGATCGCGGAGAACAGGATGCGCAGCGGCCAGCGGACGGCCGCGGGCGCGAAGCCGCGGGCGGCGAGGAAGGCCAGCGGCACCGAGACCAGGACGCCGATGACCGTGCCGACCCAGGCCATGAGCACCGAGATCCACGTCTGGCGGAGCGCCTCCGGGAGCTTCGACCAGTCGGGGCTGGAGAACATCAGCCAGAGGTAGCGGACGAGCTCCGCGGGGAGGTCGGCGAGGCGGTCCCAGGCGATGTCGGCCGACCAGCAGGCGACGACCACGACGGCGGTCACGCCCGCGGCGACGACGACGCGACCCGGGCGGCGGGGGCGGACGGGCACGGCGAGGCTCATGCGATCCTCTTCCTGATCTCGTTCGAGACGAGGTCGATCACGATGACGATCACGAGGATCTCGAGCACGATCAGCGCGAGCTGGTCGTAGCGGTAGAAGGTGCGCACGGCGTCGATGAGGAGGCCGATGCCGCCGGCGCCCACGAGCCCGAGCACGGTGGACGCGCGCACGTTGAGCTCGAGCACGTAGAGCGTCTGGCCGATGAAGCCGGGGAGCACGTCGGGCAGGGCGACCGCCCGGTCGACCTGCATCCTGGTGCCGCCCGCCGCGCGCCCCGCCTCGAGCGGTCCGGCGTCGTTCGACTCGATGGCCTCCGAGACGAGCTTCACGATGATGCCCACGTTGAAGAGGACGAGCGCGATGATGCCGGGCAGCGCGCCGACGCCCACCATCGCCACGAGCAGCGCGGCGTAGAGCAGCTCGGGCACGGCGCGCACCACGTTGAGGACCGCGCGGAGGATGCCGCGGCTGACCGGGTGCGGGTTGGTGAGGCGCGCGGCCCACAGGCTGAGCGGCAGCGCGACCACGGCACCCGCGACGGTCGCGATGGCGGCCATGGCGAGCGTCTCGAGCATCGGCGCGACGGTGCGCGGGAAGAAGGACCAGTCGGGCTCGAACAGGCGCGCCAGCTTGTCGGCGCCGTTCCGCCAGTTGCGCGCGATGGCGTCGAACCCGAACGCGACGCCCACCTGGGGGCTCATGGCGACGGCCGTGATGGCGAGCACGACGGCGAGCGCGGCCCACGGCCTCCAGCGACCCGCCGGGCGCGGCGGCAGCTCCCGGATGCTCATCCGAGGGTGTCCTCGGGGCGGATCGAGCGGCCGTAGATGGCCTCGAACACGTCGTCGCCCGCCGTGGCGGCCGGGCCGTCGTAGACGACCTCGCCGGCGCGGAGGCCGATCATGCGGTCGCCGTAGCCGCGGGCCAGGTCGAGCAGGTGCAGGTTGGTCAGCACGGTGATCCCGAGCTCGCGGTTGATGCGGCGGAGGTCGCTCATGACGCCGTGCGCGGTCGGCGGGTCGAGGCTCGCGACCGGCTCGTCGGCCAGGACCAGCCGGGGGCGCTGCGCGAGCGCGCGGGCGATGGCGACGCGTTGCTGCTGGCCGCCGGACAGGGTGGACGCGCGGTCCCACACCTTGCCGAGGATCCCGACGCTCTCGAGCGCCTGGAACGCGATCTCGCGGTCGGCCGTGCGCGGCAGCCCGAGGAACGTCCGCCACCCTGGCGTGTGCGCGAGCCGGCCGACGAGCACGTTGTCGAGCACGCTCGCGCGCTTCGCGAGGTTGAAGCCCTGGAAGACCATGCCGATGTCGCCGCGGAGGGCGCGCAGCCGGCGGCCGGCGAGCCCGTCGACGCGCGTGCCGCCCACCTCCACCTCGCCGGAGGAGACGGGGACGAGGCCGTTGATCGTGCGGATGAGGCTCGACTTGCCGGATCCGGACAGGCCGACCACGGAGACCATCTCGCCGCCGGCGATGTCGAGCGAGACGTCCTTCAGCGCGACGACGCCGTTGGGGTAGCGGACCGTGACGCCGGCGAGGCGGACGGCCCACGGCGCGGAGGCCGGCGCGAGCGCGGCGGCCTCCGACAGGGAGCCGGTGGCGGTCATCCGCTACCGCAGACCGAGCGACTGGGCGGCGCGGGCCACGACGTCGAGCGACGACGGGTCGGCGGGCGCGAGCTTCGTGATGGAGTACACGGCGGTGAGGGCCGCGGAGCCCTCGGGCGTGGCCGAGTAGTCGAGGAGGGCCTTCGTGATCCGGTCCTGCAGCTCCGGCGAGAGCGAGCCGGAGACCGCGACGCCGTCGTTGGGGATCTCGTCGGTCATCGCGAACACGACGACCTTCTTCCCGACGTCCGGCTTGTCCTTCTTGACGATGGTGCGCGCGTCCCAGAAGCTGAACCCGACCTCGGCGTCGCCGTCGTAGACCGCGAGCACGGAGGCGTCGTTGGCCGTGACGGGGATCCGCTGGATGTCGGAGTCGATGTCGAGGCCGGCGTCCTTGAGCGCGAGCATCGGGTAGATGTAGCCGGCGGGCGATCCGGGCCCGAGCACGGCGACCTTGGCGCCCTTCACCTTCGCGATGGAGTCGAGCCCCTGCGGACCCGACATCGCGTCGGCGCCGTTGCAGAACAGCATGCCGTCGCGCTCGACGGGCGCGTCGTCGCAGTACTTGTCCGGATCGTTCGTCATGAACTGGGCGGGGTACGTGATGTTCCCGTTCCGCTCCGTCTGCAGCACGACCTTGGCCTGGTACATGTCGCTCGCCTGCCACAGCTGCAGCGAGGGCAGGAAGCCGATCTGGGCCTGGTCGGCGCCCATCGCCTCGACGGCGGCCTGGTAGTCCTTCGCCACCACGCCGGTGACCGGGATGCCGAGGGCCTTCGTGAGCATGTCGGTGAGCGGCGCCGCGGTCTGCACGAGGCCGTCCTGGTCCTGCGAGGGGACGAGCGCGAGCGTGAGGGACGTCGGGTCCGCGGCGCCGGACGCACCGGACGCGCCGGCGGCGTCGCCGGCCGACGAGCAGCCGGTGAGGGCGAGGGCGGTCACGGCCCCGATGACGAGGAGCGGGAGGGCGGGCTTGTTCATGCGTGCATCTGCTTTCCGGATTCAGCGGCGAGGGGGGAGGCGGGGGTCGAGTGGTCGCGGTCGAGCCAGGCGCGGATGTCCGCGTACAGCCCGGCGACGGTGGTGGCGCGGTAGGTGGGCCGGTCGTCGGCGGACGCGGCGGGTCCGACGAGCGCGGTGCTGAAGCCGCGGGCGTGCGCGGGCTCCAGGTCGTTGACCCAGAGGTCGCCGACGCTGAGGAGCCGGGCGGCGGCGGGGCCCGCGGCGGGACCGGGATCGAGGCGGTCGAGGACGGCGCCCATCCCCGCGGGCTTGCCGGCGCCCGTGACGACCTCGTCGAACGCGCCGGCGACGCCCAGCGCGGCGAGCGCCTCGGGGATCCGGACGGCCGGCGAGTTCGTGACGAGGACGCGGGTCGCCCGGCCCTCCAGCCCGCGGAGGAAGCCGCCGAGGCCGGCGGGAGGGACGACGGGGGCGTGCGGGCCGCCGAGCTCCGCGCGGCTCGCCAGGAACGCGGCGGAGAGGAGCCGCTCGGGCACGTCGTGCTGCACCGCGAGCCCTTGCACGAGCGCGTAGCCGTCGATCGCGCCGTGGGGCCGGCCGACCTCGCGGAGGCCTGCGGTCACGGCGGCGGCGAAGCGCGTGCGCGCGTCGTCGCCGGAGAGCGTCTCCGCGACGTGGTGCGCATAGCGGAGCACCGGCCCGTCGCCGAGGGAGACGGTGCCGTCGAAGTCGAACACGAGAGTCCGGCCGGGGGTGCTCACGGGTGGCGCTCGTCTCCGCGCCCGGGTCGGGGATCCGGCTCGGGATCCTGTGGACGCAGCGTCCACCATAGGCAGCCGCTGTCGACGCTTCGACCCTGGGCGGTGAACGGAGGGTGAACGGGAGCGGGCGGGACGACGCGAGGGCGGCGGGACCCGGGGGTCCCGCCGCCCTCGGCGGTGGTGCGATGCGGCGCGCGGGGCGCCGCGGATCAGACGCGGATCAGGCGAACGCCTCCGGCGGCGGGCAGGCGCAGAACAGGTTGCGGTCGCCGTAGGCCTGGTCGATGCGGCGCACCGGCGGCCAGTACTTGTCGCGCACGAGGGTCGACACCGGGTAGACGGCGCGCTCGCGCGTGTACGCGTGCGTCCACTCCCCCGCGATGACCGACTCGGCCGTGTGCGGCGCGTTCCGGAGCGGGTTGTCGTCGGCGGGCCACTCGCCCGCGGCGACCGAGTCGGCCTCCTGCTTGATGCCGATCATCGCCGCGATGAAGCGCTCGACCTCCGCGAGGTCCTCGCTCTCCGTGGGCTCGACCATGAGCGTGCCCGGGACCGGGAAGCTCATCGTGGGAGCGTGGAAGCCGTAGTCGACGAGGCGCTTGGCCACGTCGTCCACCGTCACGCCGGTCGCCGCGGTCAGCGGACGCAGGTCGAGGATGCACTCGTGCGCGACGAGGCCGTCCTCCCCCGCGTAGAGGACGGGGTAGTGGTCGCGGAGGCGCGCGGCGATGTAGTTCGCCGACAGCACCGCGGCGCCCGTCGCCTGCTTGAGGCCCTCGGCGCCCATCATGCGGACGTAGGCCCAGCTGATGGGGAGGATGCTCGGGGATCCGTAGGGCGCCGCCGACACCGGGGCGCCGCCGTGCTCGATCGTGGAGACCACGCCGTCCTGCACGAGCGCGTGCACGTTGCGCTGCGCCTGCGGGTGGCCGGGCAGGAAGGGCGCGAGGTGCGCCTTCGCCGCGACCGGGCCGACGCCCGGGCCGCCGCCGCCGTGCGGGATGCAGAAGGTCTTGTGCAGGTTGAGGTGCGAGACGTCGCCGCCGAAGTCGCCGAAGCGGGCGAAGCCGAGGAGCGCGTTGAGGTTCGCGCCGTCGACGTAGACCTGGCCGCCGGCCTCGTGCACGGCCTCGCAGATCGCGCCGACCTCGTGCTCGTAGACGCCGTGGGTGGAGGGGTACGTGATCATCAGCCCGGCGAGCTCGTCGCGGTGCGCGGCGATCTTGGCGCGGAGGTCGGCCACGTCGACGTTGCCGAGCTCGTCGCACGCGACGACCACGACGCGCATGCCGGCGAGCACGGCGCTGGCCGCGTTCGTGCCGTGCGCGCTCTGCGGGATGAGGCAGACCGTGCGCTGGGTGTCGCCGTTGGCGAGGTGGTAGCCGCGGATCGCGAGGAGGCCCGCGAGCTCGCCCTGGCTGCCGGCGTTCGGCTGGAGGCTCACGGTGTCGTAGCCGGTGACGTCGGCGAGCCAGGTCTCCAGCTGGAGCACGAGCTCGAGGTAGCCCTCGACGTCGTCGGTGGGCGCGAAGGGGTGGATGGCCTGGAACTCGGGCCAGGTCACCGCCTCCATCTCGGTGGCCGCGTTGAGCTTCATGGTGCAGGAGCCGAGCGGGATCATGCCGCGGTCGAGCGCGTAGTCCTTGTCGGAGAGGCGCTTGAGGTAGCGCATCATGCCGGTCTCGGAGCGGTGCGTGGAGAAGACGGCGTGCGTGAGGTACTCGCTCGTGCGGATCGAGCCGTGCGGGATCGACGACAGGTCGCCGGTCGCGCCCTCGTCATCCGCGAGCTCGGCGCCGAACGCGCGCGCGACGACGGCGAGGTCCTCGACGCGCGTGGCCTCGTCGACGCTGAAGCCGATCGTGTCGGCGTCGACGCGGAGCAGGTTGACCCCTCCCGCGGCGGCGGCCGCGAGGATCGCGTCGGCGCGGCCGGGCACGGAGACGCGCACGGTGTCGAAGAACGCGGCCTGCAGCGGCTCGACGCCCACCGTGGCGAGCGAGCGGACGAGGCGGCGGGCGCCCCGGTTCGCCTGGCGCGCGATCACGCGGAGGCCCTTCGGCCCGTGGTACACCGCGTACATCGAGGCCATCACGGCGAGGAGCACCTGCGCGGTGCAGATGTTGCTGGTGGCCTTCTCGCGGCGGATGTGCTGCTCGCGGGTCTGCAGCGAGAGGCGGTAGGCGGGGTGGCCGGCCGCGTCCTGGCTGACGCCCACGAGGCGGCCGGGCATCTGGCGCTCGAGCCCGGAGCGCACGGCGAGGTAACCCGCGTGCGGACCGCCGAAGCCCATGGGCACGCCGAAGCGCTGCGAGGTGCCGACCGCGATGTCCGCGCCGAGCTCGCCGGGCGACGTGATGACCGTGAGGGCGAGCAGGTCGGCCGCGACGACCGCGAGGCCGCCCGCCGCGTGCACGCGCGCGATGACGGCGCTCGGGTCGAAGACGCGGCCGGAGGCGCCCGGGTACTGGATGAAGGCGCCGAACGCGTCGGGCAGCTCCGCGGGATCCACCGTGGCGAGGTCGTGCGCGACCAGTTCGATGCCGAGCGCGGCGGCACGGCTGTCGAGGAGGGCGCGCGTCTGCGGCAGGGCGTCGGCGTCGATGAGGAACACGGGCGTCTTGGCCTTGGAGGCGCGACGCGCGAGCAGCATGCCCTCCACGACCGCGGTGGACTCGTCGAGCATGGACGCGTTCGCGGTGGCCAGCCCGGAGAGCTCGGCCACCATCGTCTGGAAGTTGATGAGCGCCTCGAGGCGGCCCTGCGAGATCTCCGGCTGGTACGGCGTGTAGGCCGTGTACCAGCTCGGGTTCTCGAGCACGTTGCGGGTGATGACCGCGGGCGTGATGGTGTCGTGGTAGCCGAGGCCGATCATCGAGGTGCGCACGCGGTTGCGGCCCGCGATGCGTCGGAGCTCGGCGAGGGCGTCGCGCTCGGTGGCCGCCTCGGGCAGCACGGAGTCGCCCTCGGTGCGGAAGCGGTCGACCTGGATCGACTCGGGCACGGCCTTCGCGAGGAGCGACGGGATCGAGTCGTGGCCGAGGACGCCGAGCATGGTGGCGCGGGCCTCGGAGTCGATGCCGATGTGGCGGGCGCCGAACGCGCCGGGCGCGAAGGTCGAGGACTCCTCCGCGATGTCCGGCGCCGCGTCGGGCGCGGGCGTGGCCGGGTGGGTGCCGGCGTCGACGGCGGTCACTCGCCCACCAGCGCGACGTACTCGTCGTGGCTGAGGAGAGTGGGCAGCGCCTCGAAGCGCACCTTCACGAGCCAACCGGATCCGAACGGGTCGCTGTTCACGAGGTCGGGCGAGGCGACGACCTCCTCGTTCACCTCGGTGACCGTGCCGTCGATGGGCGCGAAGAGCTCGCCGACCGACTTGGTCGACTCGATCTCGCCGACGACCTCGCCGCCCGCGAGCTCGTCGCCCACGGCGGGCAGCTCGACGAAGACGACGTCGCCGAGCTTGTCGGCGGCGTAGGCCGTGATGCCGACGGTCGCGACGTCGCCGTCGACCTGCACCCACTCGTGCTCGGCCGTGTACTGGAGGCTGGTCTGATCGGTCATGCGAGGGCCTTTCGCGAGTAGAAGGGGAGGGTCACGACGGTGGCGGGCACGCGCGTGCCGCGGACGTCGACGGTGAGACGCGTGCCGGGGGCGGCGAGCGCGGGATCCACGTACGCCATGGCGACGGGGTGGCCGAGCGTGGGCGACAGGGCGCCGCTCGTGACGAGGCCGACGGGCGGCACGGCGCCCTCGGTCGCGTCCATCACGGCCTCGAGGGCGTCGGCGGAGCCGCCCGCGACCTCCTCGGCGTAGACGGGGTAGTCGGCGCGGGGCGCGCGGCGGCCCTCGGTGACGAGGCCGACGAGCACGCGGGCCGCGGGGTCCGGGCCCTTCTCGATCGCCGCGCGGCCGAGGAAGTCGTCCTCCTTGGCGAGCGCGACCACCTTGCCGAGGCCGGCCTGCACCGGGAGCGTGTGGAGGCCGAGCTCGTGGCCGTAGAGCGGCATGCCCGCCTCGAGGCGGAGCGTGTCGCGGCAGGCGAGGCCCGTCGGCAGGAGGCCGAGCGGCGCGCCGGCGGCGACGAGCGCCTCCCACAGGGCGACGGCGTCCTCGGTGGCGACGTACAGCTCGTAGCCGTCCTCGCCCGTGTAGCCGGTGCGGGCGACGAGCACGTCCTGCCCGGCGAAGCGCGCGGGCGTCGCGCGGTAGTAGCGGAGCGCCTCGAGCGGCGTCGCGGTCTCGAGCCCGGCGGTGGCCTCCAGGATCGCGCGGGAGACCGGGCCCTGCACGGCGATGAGCGCGACGTCGTCGCTCGCGTCGTCGACCTCCACGTCGTCCCGTCCCCGGGCGGCCTCGGCGAGGACGGCGAGCACGGGATCGTGGTTGCCCGCGTTGGCGACGACGAGGAAGGACTCCTCGCCCGTGCGGTAGACGATGAGGTCGTCGACGATGCCGCCCGAGGGATCCAGCAGCAGCGTGTACTTCGCCTGCCACTCGGCGATGGCGGAGAGCTTGCCCGCGAGCACGGAGTCGAGGAACCGGGCGGCGCCCTCCCCCTCCACGGCGATCTCGGCCATGTGCGAGATGTCGAAGATGCCCGCGGCCTCGCGCACGGCGCGGTGCTCGGCGAGGTCGCTCGTGTAGCGGACGGGCATGAGCCAGCCGGCGAAGTCGGTGAAGGAGGCGCCGGCGGCCTCGTGCACGGCGTGCAGCGGGGATCGGCGGGGCGGGGCGCCGGTCGCCGCGGCGGGGGCGGGTGCGTCGGTCATGGAGTCCTCCGGTCGTGACCGGCGCGGACGCCGGATGCGGGACTCCCCCTCTGTCATGTGCCTGAGAGCTTCGCGCCGTCCGAGGAGGGTGCTTTCACCGTGGGCGAGCCGTGCGGGACGACTGCTTTTCAGAGTGGCCAGTGCATCGCGGTACGTGGACCTGAGAGATTGGCGGGGAGGCTTGCTCCTTCGGTGCTCCCGGAGGAGCTCTCCCGCGATGCGTGCGCGGCCGTGTTACCGGCCCAGCATATCGAGCGGGACGTTTCGGGCGTGTGACGATCCCGCGTGCGCCCGGCGTCGTGATGCCCGGGCCGGACGCGACGACGCCGCCGCATCCGGGTGGATGCGGCGGCGTCGGACGGTCGGGTCGAGCGGTCCTCTAGATCGCGTCGGGCGACGGCGCGGCGGGGGCCGTCGTGCCGGGCTGGCCGTCCTCGTCCTGGTCGATGACGCGGCGCACGTCGTCGGCGAGCTGCGCGACGCCCTCGGGCATCATCTCGAAGCCGTCCGTGGTGCCGACGTTGATGACGAGGCCGGTGCCCTCGGGGATCGCCTGCACGAGCTCGGCGGCGGGGATGGTGGCGACGTGGTCGGCGACGCTCGTGACCTTCTCGTCGATGCGGTCCTCGTGCGTGAAGGCGGCCAGCATGGGCACGCCGTCGCGGTCGAAGAGGACCGGCTGGAGCTGGTCGGTCTCAGGGGTCAGGGGCGTGGCGGTGGGCACCACGACCACGGTGTTGATGAACTCCGTGAGGACGGCGGTCATGTCGGACTCGCCGGCCTGGCCGCGCGCGATGGCCTGCTCGAGGGGGGTGGGCTCTCGGTCCTGTGAATCGGTCATGCCCCCATCGTGCCCGATCGGGCGGCACGGCGCCTGACCGGGGCGGCCGACCGGGCGCGCTGCGGAGCTAGGATCGACACTTCCCGCCCACCATCCGACCCGAGGGGAGCCCGCCGTGCCGATCGGACGCCAGCGCCCCCGCGGCGAGCTCGAGGCCGCCATCATGGACGCGCTCTGGGACGCCGACGAGCCGCTCACGGCCAAGGACGTCGTAGCCCGCATCCCGGATCCGCGGCCCGCGCTCACGACGGTGCTCACGGTGCTGGAGCGGCTCGGCCAGAAGGGCCTCGTGACCCGGTCCGACGAGGCGCGCGCGCTCGAGTTCGCGCCCGCGCGGTCCCGCACGGACCACGCGGCGTCGCTCATGTCGGGCGCGCTCGCGGCCACGAAGGACCGCGAGGCGGCGCTCCTGCGCTTCGCCGGAACGCTCGACGGGGACGACCTCACGGCGCTCCGCCGCGCGCTCGGCGCGGACGACGAGGCCTGACGCTCCTCGCCGGCGCGGTCGGGCGCGGATGACCCGGCCTAACGCGGGTCGTCGGCGCCGTCCGTCGGCCCGCCGACGCTCCGACCGTCCTCACCCGGGAAGCGCCGCGACGACCGGCGCACGACGCCGAGCACGACGAGCGCGGCGGCCCCGAGGATCACGAGTCCGATGAGCACGAAGACCCACACGGGCGTCGTCTCCGCGGCGTCCGCGAGCGGCACGGACTCGCCGGACCGCGCATCGGTCGTGGGCGCGGGGGCCGCGGATCCGCCGCCCTGGGTGGTCATGGTGCCCTCGGGCTCGGGCGTCGCGGTGGGCGCGCTGCCCGCCCAGGCGTCGCCGCAGGCCGGGGCCTGGAGGATCGCCGGGCCGCCGACCGTGTCGCCCGCGGGCGCGTAGGTGAAGGAGTAGCTGCCGTCGATGGGGTGGCTGTCGCTCGAGACCGCGCGCCAGGCGACCTGGTAGGTGCCGGCCGTGCCGAGCGCGATGCGGCTGGTGGCGGTGGATCCGTCGATCGTCACGCAGCCGTCCTCGTGGAACGAGCCGTCGGAGGCGTTGACGACCTGGATCGCGAAGCCCGTGGCCTGCGCGTCGAGCGCGAGGAGGTCGTCGCTGAAGTCGAGCGCGATGCTGCCGGGCTCGACCGTGACGGTGGCGTCGGCGGCGGGCGTGGATCCGACCAGCCGGTCGTGCGCGGACGCGGCGCCGGCGGGGATCAGCGCGCCCCCGACGACGAGCACGGCGGCGCCCGCGGCGAGCGCGGCGCGACGGAGGGCGGACGGGGTGCGGGGGTGGAGCGGAGACGCCATGCGTCCATCATCCCCCGCGGCGGGCGCGTGGGGGCGGCGGCGGGCGCCGCGGCGGTCGGGCGGTCGGAGGGAGGCCCCTGCGGATCCGATCCCCGTTCGTCGTCGATTCCTTCGTCCGCGATAGGTAGCCTGGCGAGGACGATCGCTGCTGCCGGGGGGTGCTGCGGTGGCCTCGGCCTCGATGCTCCCGGGTGGACGCACCGCTCGCGCGACCCGCTGGACGACGTCCGGCCCGAGCGCTCGGCCGAAGGACCACGGACAGCACCTTGCTCGACTCGCTCACGCTCCGCATCGCCTTCGGCGTCACCTCCCTGGTGCTGCTGCTGCTCTTCGCGCTCGTCACCTACCGGGGCACGCGCTCGTCCTTCAGCTTCTGGTGGTGCGCCGCGATCGCGCTGTTCATGAGCGGATCCCTCGCCTACGTCCTCGACGGCACCGGCGGCCAGGTCTGGGCGAACCCGCTCGGCAACGGGCTCATCGTCGCCGGCTCCGCGTCCATGTGGATGGGGAGCCGCTCCCTCCGCGACCGGCCGACCCCGTGGTGGCTGGTCGTCGCGCCGGCCGTGCTGGTGACGGTCGTCTCCAGCGCCGACTCGCCCGCGACGAACGACTGGTCGGCCGGACCCCTCTTCCTCGCGCTCATGGCGGCGCTGATCGGGCTCTCGAGCCGGGAGTTCGCGCTGCTCGACGCGGCGTACTCGCGGACGCGCTGGCCGCTGCTGCTCGCGTCCGGCGCGCTCTCGGTCTACTACGGCGGGCGCCTCGTGGCGTTCCTCGCGACCGGCCCCCGGGGCGAGGTCTTCACGACGTGGTTCGGCACGCCGTCGACCGCGCTGATCACGCTCGTGCTGCTCGTCGTCGTGTCGTTCAGCATGGCGTCGCTGAGCGGCGAGCAGGCGGCCAAGGCGGCCGCGGCCCGCGCGGCCGTGTCGCGGGAGGAGCTGGTGGAGGGCGGCGGCGTGCAGCGGCGGCTCCTCCCGCGCACCGTGCCCGACCTGCCGGGGTACGAGGTCGCGGGCGCGTGCGTGCCGAGCGGCGCCGTGAGCGGGGACTTCTTCGACTGGCAGCGGACGCCCGAGGGCCTCGTCGTGACCCTGGCCGACGTGATGGGCAAGGGCGTCGGCGCCGCGGTGATCGCGGCGACCGTGCGGGCCTCCCTCCGGATCGCGCTGCCGAGCGAGGATCCGGCCCGCACCATGTCCGTCGTCGACCGGGCCGTCGAGCCCGACCTCGAGGCGAACGACGCCTTCGTCACGCTGCTGCACCTGCGGCTCGAGGCGGCGAGCGGCGGGATCACGGCCGTGGACGCGGGGCACGGCCTCGGCGTCGTCTGCCGGGTGGACGGGTCGCGGGAGACGATCCCGTCCCGGAACCTGCCGCTCGGGGCGCTGGGCACGCAGGAGTGGGCGACGAGCGCCGTGCGCCTCGACCCCGGCGACCTGCTGCTCATCTGCAGCGACGGGGTGCTCGACCTCTTCGACGGGTCGATCGGGTCGCTCGACCTGGCCGTCGACGCGGCCATGTCGGCCGGACCGCGCGCGATCGACGCGGTGACGGGCATCACGGGTCTCGTGGCCGAGCGGTCGCTGCCGGACGACGTGACGGTCGTGGCGATCCGGCGGCTGGGGGTCGACGCAGCGGGTGCCGCGCTCGGCTGAGGCGGTCGCGTCGGCGCCGGCATCAGCGTCGGCATCGGCGCCGGCATCGACCTCGGCCCGTCCGGAGGGGCAGGGTGGAGGGACCGCGGGCGCGCGAGGTCGCCCGCACCGAGCACGAGGAGGATCCGTGGCCCCCGACGACGACATGCCGAGCACCATCCGCCGCTCCCCCGAGCACGCGCAGGCGACCTGGTCGGCGGCGCACGCCGCGGCCGAGGAGCAGTACGGATCCGGCGAGCGCGCCGAGCGCACCGCCTACGCCGCGCTCGAGCACGGCTTCGAGAAGGTCGGCGACCACTGGGAGCCGAAGGACGAGGCGGGGCCGTCCGACGACGGCGCCGAGCGGCGCGGCGCGGGCACGGCCGGCGGCGTCGACGCGAACGCCTCGAAGGCGCACCTGTCGGAGGTCGCGCGCCGCCTCGACGTGCCCGGCCGCAGCCGCATGACGAAGGACGAGCTGGTCGAGGGGATCCGGAAGGCGAACGACCGCGAGACGCGGAGGGCGCGCGAGCGGGAGGGCTGACGCGGGCGCCCGACCCGGGTCAGCGCACCACCTCGACCACCGCGGCGATGCCCATGCCGCCGCCGACGGACGCCGCCGCGACGCCGATCGTGCCGGCCGGCGCGCCGCCGCGCACGAGACGGCTGAACAGCCGCACGACGCCCACCGCCCCGCTCGCGCCCCACGGGTGGCCGAGCGCGAGCGCGCCGCCGTCGGCGCAGACCCGAGGGTCGTCGTCGGCGAGCCCGAGGCGGTCGAGCACGGCGAGCGACTGGGCGGCGAACGCCTCCACGATCTCGAACGCGGCGACGCCGACGATCCCGATGCCCGCGTCGGCGAGGGCGGCGAGCACGGCGGGAGCGGCGCCGATGCCGGGCAGCGCGGGATCGCATCCGACGACCGCATGGCCCCGGACCACGAGGCCGGGGACGCCGGGCGCCCGGTCCCGCGACACGAGCGCGACGGCCGCGGCCCCGTCGCTCACCCGCGTGGCCGTGCCCGCGGTGACCGTGCCGCCGCCCCGGAGCGGAGGGAGGCGCGGGAGGAGGTCGAGGGCGGCGCCGATCGCGTCGTCGGCCGTGATGCCCGAGGATCCGACCGGGACGAGCTCCTCCGCGAGGCGGCCGGCGTCCCGGGCGGCGACGGCACGCCGGTGGCTGCGCCGCGCGTGCTCCTCCTGGCGGGCACGGGAGATGCCGTCGTGGCGGGCGAGGTCGTCGGCCGCGGGCAGCATGTCCGGATCCGGCCAGCCCGCCGGCGCGAACGGCGCCCGCGCGTAGGGGACGCCGCCCGACGAGCGGACCGGGGCGGTGGATGCGCTCTCGGCACCCCCGGCGATGCGCCCTCCCGCGGCGCCCGCGCGGATGGCCGTGGCCGCGTCGACCACGGCCGCGAGCCCGCTGCCGCACTGGCGGTCGACGGTCCCGCCCGGCACCCCGGCTCCGAGGCCCGCGGCGAGCGCGGCGATCCGCGCCGGGTTGCCGCCCGGGCCCATGCAGTTACCGAGGAGCACGTCGGCCACCGGCAGCGCGGACCCGACGGCCCTCCCCGCGTCGACGACGACGGCGCGGATCACGGCCGCCGCGAGCTCGTCGACGGGCACGGCGGCGAGCGCGCGACCGCGCGTCGCGATGGGCGTTCGCCGGGCGGCGACGATGAGGGGCTCAGCCGGCAAGGCGGTCCGCCTCACCCGACGTCGCGCGCCGGATCGCCTCGGCGCGAGCGGGCTTCCCCGCCGCGGTGCGCGGCACGGGACCCGCGAACCACACGCGCGGCCGGCTCGCGGGTGCGAGCACGGCGGCGGCACCCGACCGCAGCGAGGCCACGTCGAGCCCGGGGCCGGACGCGCGCGGCTCGACGAGCGCGGCCACGAGCGCGCCGATGCCGGGGACGGGAAGGCCGAACACGACCGCGTCCGCCACGCCGGAGAGCGTCCGCAGCGCCGCCTCGACCTCCTCGGGGACGACGGTCGCCGCGGCGGTGAGGATCGCCCCGTCGGCGCGGCCGCGGAGCACGAGCCGTCCGCCGACGAGCTCCGCCAGGTCGCCCACCGTCGCCCAGCCGCCGTCGCGGCGGAGGGCGCCCGGCCGGCCGAGGTAGCCGATCGCGACCGTGGAGGAGCGCACCCAGAGCCGGCCGTTGCGCACGTCGACGTCGACCCCGGGGAAGGGACGCAGCCCGTCGCCCGCGTCGATCGCGACGAACGAGAGCTCCGCGGCGCCGTAGTACGCGACCACGCGGATCCCCCGGGCCTCGGCCTCCGCCCGGAGCGCGGGGTCGAGGGCCGCGCCGCCGACCAGGGCCGTGCGGAGGGGCGTCGTGCCGCCCGCGGCGAGGAGCCGGGCGAGGCCCTGCGGGGTGCCGTGGAAGCAGACGGCGCCGCGCGCGTCGCCGTCGCGCCCCACGAGGACCGGTCGCGGACCGCCGGCCTCCGCGTGCGCGAGCGAGAACAGGGTGAGCGACGACGCCGGCGGGGCGGGGAGCGCGATCCCGTCCGCCGGGCCGGCGTGCAGGAGATCCGAGACCGCGGCGTGGGACGACCGCCACGACGCGTCCGTGCGCACGACGACACGCGGGACACCGGTGCTGCCCGAGGTCAGCGTCGCCCAGGCCGCGTCGGACGGGACGGCCGCCTCGTCGACCAGCGTCCGGACCGCCGTCAGGTGCGCCTCCGGCATCCGCTCGTCGAGCACGAGCGGCACGTCCCCGTCGGACCGGATGCGGCGGATGCCCGCGACCACCCGGTCGTCGGAGCCGAGCAGCGGGACGATGCGCGGCATCAGGCCGTCCGCCGGATCCGGCCCCCGGGAGCGTCGGCCCGGTCCGCGAGGTCGATGCGGAACAGCGCGCACTCCTTGTCGTAGTAGCCGTGCGTGCGGCCGAGGAGGCGCATGCCGATCCGCCGGCACACCGCCTGCGACGGGGCGTTCGCCGGGTTCGTGACCGCGAGCACGCGCGTCAGCCCGCGCTCGGCGGCGTGGGCGAGCACCCGCCTGGCGGCCTCCGTGGCGACGCCGCGACCCCACGCGTCCGGGTGCAGGTGCCAGCCGATCTCCGTCTCGCCGTCCTCCGGCGCATCGCGCGGGGCGGGGTCGTCGGCGGCGAGGGGCGCGGCCGAGGCGGGCAGGTCCTTGAGCAGCAGCGTGCCGAGGAGCGCGCCGCCGTCGCGGTCCTCGATCGCCCAGATGCCGCGCACCGGGTGGTCGAGGGCGGCGTAGCGGGCGGCGCGGGCGACGGCCTGCGCGGGATCCGCCTGCACGGCCCCCGTGCCGATCCACCGCATCACCTCGGGCCGCGCGTGCAGGTCGAGGAGGAAGGGCGCGTCCGCTTCCGTGAAGCGGCGGAGGAGCAGGCGGTCGGTCGCGAGGTCGGGCATCGCCCCAGGGTAGGCGGCGACGTCGGTGGTCGCCCCTAGCGTGACCGCATGCCCGAACCGGTGGATGCGTGGTGGGCGCGGCGCCGCTGGTCGCGCGGCCTCGACGTGCCGTATCCCGTCGGCACCTACCGGGAGGCGTGGGCGTCGTTCCCCGTGCTCATCCGGCAGTACCACCCCGAGTTCAACCGCGGCATCACGCTCACGCAGGTGCCGCCCGCCGCCGATGTGCTCCTCACCTGGCAGTGCGACGTCGGCCACGTCTTCGTCGCGACGCCCGAGGAGCAGCGGATGCGGCCGGGCCGCGAGCGCCGACGGTCGTCGTGGTGCCCGGACTGCGCCGAGGCCGCGGCCCCGCGCACGCCCGTGCTGCCGATGGCCGACCGGGTGCGCTGGCCGGGGGCGTCGCCGCTCGTCGCGGGGCCGGTGGCGGGCGGATCCGAGGTGCCGACCGCGGCGCGCCCGTCCCCCACCGAGGCCCCGCGCCCCCGCCGCGGATCGCGCGACGGGATGCCGTCCTCCGGCGGCACCGCACGCGACCGACGTGGGAAGGACGGCACGCCGAGCAGCGCCGCGCAGGCCGCCGCCGCGGCTCCCGCCCGCACCCGCCGCTCCCCCGGCGTCTGCGCGAAGACGCCCGACCTCCCGGTCGGTGAGCCGTTCGCGAGCGCCTGCGCGCCGCCGCCCGCGTCCGCGGTGGAGGAGCGCCTCCGCCAGGAGCTCGCCGCGCGCCTCGAGCACACGCCGGGCTTCAACGCCGTGCGCCTCGCGCGTCCGTTCTTCGAGCACCTCGAGGCGTGGCCCGACATCCTGCTGCCGGAGCTGCGCGTCGCGATCGAGTACGACTCCACGGGCCGCCACGGCCTCGAGCACGTCGGCCGTCGCGAGGAGGCCGACCGGCGCAAGGACCGCGCGCTGCGCGCCGCCGGGTGGGAGGTGATCCGCATCCGCACCGGCAGGCTGCCGCCGCTCGGTCCCTACGACCTGTGCGTGTCGGGCATCACGCGCGGCACGGTGGATGCGCTGCTCGACCGGCTGCGCGAGATCCGTGGGGCGCTGTTCGTGGACGCGTACCTGCGCGAGGAGCCGCCGTCCGAACCGCCCGCGACCGCGCCCAGAGCCGGCCGGCCCGCGCACGTCAGCTGATCCGCAGCGCCAGCGCCTCGCTGCGCCAGCGCGCGAGCAGCTCCCACGGATCCGGCTGGCCGGCCGCGAGCGCCGCCACGTGCGCGCGCAGCTCGGCGTCGAGCGCGAACCACTCCGTGCGGGCGTACCGCTGCCGCGCGAACCGCTCGTGCCGCGCCCGCTCCACCGCCCGGCCGCCGCGCTCGAACGCGAGCAGCTCGTCGTGCCGGAGCGTGCCGAGCCGCTGCCTGGGGTTCGCGCTCGTGCCGATCTTCATCCGGTCGCCGAAGCGGATGTAGTAGACGACGTCCACCCGGGGTGCCGCCAGCTCCCCGTCCGGGTGCTCGCCGTGCCGCCACTCGCACACCGCGCACAGCCACGCGGAGGGGAAGCGCACGCCGAGGCGCGATCCGCAGGCCGGGCACGGCGACGGCAGCGCGTCCTCGATGCCCCGCTCGCGCTCCGCCCACTCGGCCGCGGCGACGAGGTGCGCCGCGCACAGCGGGACGGGGGCGGTGGGCTCGGCCGGATCACCGCAGGCGTCCGCGCGGCAGGGGGCGGCACCGGAGGCGGGGGCGGCACCGGAGGCCGGGGCGGCACCGGACGATGCGGCGGCACCGCCGTGCACGGCATCGCGGCGCCCCGCGGATCGTCTCGACGTCATGCCCCGACGCTAGGCGCGGGGTCCGACACCGTCCCGGTACGGCTCGCTCCTGGCCGCCCGGCGCCCCGCCGTCACCGCCGCGCCCGCACCACCACCGGCGCCGCGTCGTCGAAGCCGCGGCGCAGCTCCACTGAGGTCCAGGCGACGGGCGCGTCCTGGAAGATCGGCTCCAGCACCTCCCACATGAGGCGGCGGTCGGATCCCATGTAGTGCACGTCGTAGGAGTCGTCGCCGAACGCGTTGCCGTGGATCGCACCCGCCTCGAGCAGCTGCAGGGCGTCGTCGCCCGCGGCCTCGGTCGCCGCCAGCGACGCGAACGCCTCGTACGCGGAGCCGCCCTCGCCCGCGGCGAAGCGCAGCACGACCCAGTCGTCGGGCTCGGGCGGTCGGGTCCACGGACGCGCGGCGGCGACGATCGCGGCTGTCAGCCCCGCGATGATGCCGCTGAGGAGCAGCGCGCGGATCCGCGGCGTCATGCCCGCCACCCGGCGTCCGATCCCGCCGCGTCGACGTGAGCGCTCATGGCATCTCCCCGTCCGTCCAGGCTCCCGCGGCGAGCGCGGGCAGCCTTCCCATCATCCCGGAAAGGTCCGGCGCCTGTGCATGTCGGCCTCTTCGACACCGGGCACGTTCCCGGAGCGTACGTTCCGGAGTACGAGCAGTCGCCCCATCCCGGGGCGCCGTGACACGCTCCACCAGAGGAGCATCATGCCGGAACCCCGCACCCACGAACGTCTGGTCATCTCGATGTCCACGGTCTTCGACCTCATGGACGCCGCCACCCTCGAGGCGTGGGTGGGCCTCACCGGCCTGCAGATCCAGCTGGTGCGCGTGGTCGCGACCGACGTGCGCGTGGACCGCACGTCGCTCGCCCACTGGACGCGCACGTCGCGCGCGGCGCTCGTCCCCAGCCTGAGCGGCCTGCTGCAGCGCCGGATCCTCGCGGAGGAGTCCGACGACGACGGCTCCCGCCTGCTCGTCGCACCCGCGGGCCGACGCCTGCTCGAGGAGGTTCTCGACGCGCGCGTGGCGTGGATCCGCGACACCGCGACCGCCGCACGGCCGCCGATCGGCGACGACGAGATCCGCGACGCGATCGCCCTCATGGAACGGCTCGCGAACCGCGACTGAGCGTCGGCGCCCTAGCCGAGCTGAGTCATCGCTCTGCAGGATCCACCTCGAACCAATGCGCCCGGGAATTCCGCGCGCAGACGAGAGCCGGCACCCGCTCGGTGACGACCTTCTTGATCCGACCGTCCGACATGACCGTCTCCCGCCAGCCAGTCGGTCGGCTCACGTAGCGCATGCGACCACCGCACAAAGGGCAGGGTCCGGGGACCACGCGTTCGATGGTGATGCGCTTCCCCGAGCCGCTCAGCGCGAATCCGAAGCACAGCGGGTGCCGGGTGCCGTGGCGCGCGATCCCGAACAGATGTGTCACCAACGCGATGGCCGCGACGATGGCGAGCAGCCCGAAGGTCCAGCCGACCGGAGGAGCCGATACCGGAGGGCCGTGTCGGTCCGTGACCATCGCGACAACTGGTTCGACGACCTTCGCAAGAGGCAGGAGTCCGACCACGCCCAGGATCAGGCCCGTCCAGCCGAGCACCGCCTGCGTGAATGGGCTGCGCCAGGCGGGCACAGTCTCGTAGGTGCCGCGGGGCGACGGCGGCTCCCCGAGACCCAGGACGATGTCCCTTCCCGCTTGAAAGACCCCGCCGCCGATAGACCCTCCGCCCGTCGTGACACCGTTGACGCCGGTCGGGCCGACCGCAGCGAGGCCGCACCCGGGGCAGAATCGCGCGGTGCGGGAAAGCTCGGTGGTGCATCCAGAGCAGTTCAACCTTCACCGTCCTGAGGAGTTGTCGCGGGTGATCGCATGAAGTGGCGGCATTCAAGCGGGCACGAACTCGCCGCCGACGACGTAGAGGCCTTCGCGTGCCTCGACGTCACGAGCATCAGTTACGACGCAGACCCTCTCACGACGAGAGGGCACGAGGGAACCCCTTCACCCCGGGACACGTCCCCTCTAGGGTGGGGAAATGGCGAACCCCATCGAGGCCGAGGCACCCCCGCGCAGCGAGCTGAAGCGCTCCATCACGGTCAAGCAGCTGTACTTCTACGTGGTCGGCGACGTGCTCGGCTCCGGCATCTACGTGCTCGTGGGCCTCGTGGCCGCGGCCGTGGGCGGCGCGTTCTGGATGGCGTTCCTCGTGGGCGTCTCCATCGCGACCATCACCGGCCTCGCCTACGCGGAGCTCGTGACGAAGTACCCGCAGGCCGCCGGCGCCTCGCTCTACATCAACAAGGCGTTCCGGAGCCCGGTGCTCACCTTCTTCATCACCATCTGCATGCTGAGCGCCAACATGGCCGCGGTCGGCTCCCTCGCCGCCGGCTTCGTGCGCTACCTCAGCGATCTCATCGGGCTGCCGGAGTCGGCGATCTGGGCGACCACCGGGATCGCGGTCGCGTTCGTGGCGGTCATCACGCTCATCAACCTCATCGGCATCAGCGAGTCCGTCATCGCGAACGTGGTGATGACGTTCGTGGAGATCAGCGGGCTCATCGTGGTGGTCGCGATCGGCGTGATCGCGCTCGTCGAGGGCGTGGGCGACCCGTCCGTGCTCCTGCAGTTCCAGGTCGAGGGCGGCGCCGGATCCGCGGTGCTGGCCGTGCTCGCCGGCGTCTCGCTCGCCTTCTTCGCCATGACCGGCTTCGAGAACGCGGCGAACGTGGCCGAGGAGACCATCGATCCGTCGCGCGCGTTTCCCCGCGCCCTCATCGGCGGCATGATGACCGCCGGCGTCGTCTACGTGCTCGTCTCGATGGCCGCCGCCCTCGCCGTCCCGATCGGCGACCTCGCGGGCAACACGCTCCTCGAGGTGATCCGCGCCGACCTCTTCTTCATCCCCGCCGCGGTGATGCTCGTGATCTTCGCCGTCATCGCGATGGTCGCCATCAGCAACACGGCGCTCGTGACCGTGGTGGCCCAGTCGCGGATCCTGTTCGGCATGGCCCGCGAGAACGTCGTGCCCGCGATCTTCGCCAAGGTGCACCCCGCCCGCCGCAGCCCCTACGTGGCGCTCATCTTCGGCGGCGCCGTGGTCGCGTCGCTGCTGATCATCGGCGCGGCCATCCGCTCCAGCCAGGCCGGCATCCCCGAGGACGAGCGGCTCGACATCGTCGACCGCCTGGCGACCATCACCGTCGTGTTCCTCCTCTTCATCTACGCGCTCGTGATCGTCGCGTGCCTGAAGCTCCGCGGCCACGACGAGACGAAGGACACCTACCGCGCGAACACGCCGCTGCTCATCGTCGGGATCGTCGGCAACGTCGCCGTGCTGATCTACACGCTCGTCGACGACCCGGACGCCCTGTGGTGGGTCGGCGGGCTGCTCGCGCTCGGCCTCGTGCTGTACCTGTTCCAGCGGGCGTTCGGCCAGAAGAAGCCGGATCTCGAGGACGCCGCCGGCGTCGCCGCGGCCGGCCCGACCGACCGGGAGGTCTGAGAAGTGCACGTCATCGTCGCCACCGACGGATCCCGCGCCTCGCTCGAGGCCGCCCGCCAGTTCCAGGTGATCGCGGACTCCCGCGAGATCACCGAGGTCACCGTGCTCGCCGTCGTGAGCCCCTACGCCGCGGCACCCTTCGCCAACGAGCTCGGCCCGCGCCGCGCGACCGGCCAGACCGAGCTCAGCTACCGCCGCGACGCCGAGGCCGCCGTCGACACGGTCGCCGCGGTCTTCGACGGCTGGGGCCCCACGATCCACCGCGACGTCCGCAGCGGCTCGCCGGCCACCGAGATCATCCGCGCGGCCGAGGAGCTCTCCGCGGGCCTGATCTCCATGGCCGCCGGCAGCCGCGGCCTCACCGCGACGATCCTGCTGGGCAGCACCGCGTCGCGCGTGCAGCACTCGGCGCCGTGCCCGGTGCTGATCTGCCGGCCGACGGTGCGGGGGGCTGTGTAGCGGCCCAGCCGGGCGATGCGGTCAGTCGATCGCTTCGAACACCATCGTCGCCTGGATCCGGTCGCCACCACCCAGGCCCTTGCTCCCCGAGACCGCCGTCGAGATGGTGTGCAGCCGGTAGCCGCGGGCCGCCTGCGCGTTGATCGCGTTCTCCAGCTCGGTGAGGTTGCCGGACCCCGTGCCCCACACCTTCTCCTTGAGGATGGTCTGGAGGACGACGTACGTCTTGTCCCGCTTGTGCGAGCCGACTGATGCCGTCGCGACGGACGCAGGTACCGCCGCCTCCGCGTATCCCGGCGGAGGCAGCGGCTGCACCGTCTCCGTCCACCGCGTGCCGTCCCACCAGCGCGTGGTGCCCGAGCCGTCGTCGCACCAACCGGCCTGCGTCTCAGCTGCCATCGTCTCGCCTCTCGTCGTGTGCTCCTCCGGCCATCGTGCTCCGTCGGCCGGCGGACGGTGGCCTCCGGTCGTCGGCTGCGCCCGAACACCGCCCGAATGTAAAGCCCTTGTGAACACTTCCCGGCCGGGCCCCTCCCCTGCGTATCGTGCTCAGGACCTCCCGGCCCGACGCGTCGCCGGTGGAGCGGGAGGATCCCCCACCCGAGAACGCCGACACGCACGGAGGCTTTCATGGCACCCGCACCGCAGCTGCACAAGGGACTGACGCAGAGACAGCTCAGCATGATCGCGATCGGCGGGGTGATCGGCGCCGGGCTCTTCGTCGGCTCCGGCGTCGTCATCAACGGCGCCGGCCCCGGGGCGTTCCTCACCTACGCGATCTCGGGCGTCCTCATCATCCTGGTGATGCGGATGCTCGGCGAGATGGCCACCGCGAACCCGAGCACCGGCTCCTTCGCCGACTACGCCCGCCACGCCCTCGGCGGCTGGGCCGGCTTCTCGATGGGCTGGCTGTACTGGTACTTCTGGGTCATCGTCGTCGGCTTCGAGGCGGTCGCCGGCGCGAAGGCCCTCACCTACTGGTTCGACGCGCCGCTCTGGCTGCTGTCCCTCGGGCTCATGGCGCTGATGACCGCCACGAACCTCGTCTCCGTCGGCGCGTTCGGCGCCTTCGAGTACTGGTTCGCGGGGATCAAGGTGGCCGCCATCATCCTGTTCCTCGGCCTCGGCGGGCTCTACGTGCTCGGCATCTGGCCCGGCCGCTCCGCCGACTTCTCGAACCTCACCGCGCACGGCGGCTTCTTCCCGAACGGCGTCGGTGCGATCTTCTCCTCGGTCGTCGTCGTGATCTTCTCCATGGTCGGCGCGGAGATCGCCACCATCGCCGCGGCCGAGTCGAAGGACCCGGCGACCGCGATCCGGAAGTCCACCAACTCGGTGATCCTCCGCATCTCGCTCTTCTTCGTCGGCTCCCTGTTCCTCCTCGCCGTGATCCTCCCGTGGGACTCCACGGAGCTCGGCGCCTCGCCCTTCGTGAGCGCCTTCGACCGCATGGGCATCCCGTTCGCCGGCGACGTGATGAACGCGGTCGTCCTCACGGCCGTGCTCTCCTGCCTGAACTCCGGCCTCTACACGGCGTCGCGCATGCTCTTCGTGCTGGCCGGGCGGCGCGAGGCGCCCGCGCGACTGGTGCAGGTGACGTCCCGGGGCGTGCCGCGCGCGGCGATCCTGCTCTCGTCGGTCGTCGGCTTCCTCTGCGTGATCGCGGCGGCCGTCTCCCCCGACACCGTGTTCCTGTTCCTGCTCAACTCCTCCGGCGCGATCATCCTGTTCGTCTACCTGCTCATCGCGATCTCGCAGATCGTCCTGCGCCGCCGCAACGGCTCGTCAGGGCTGGTCGTGCGGATGTGGCTGTTCCCCGGCCTCTCGATCCTCACGGTCGTCGGGATCGTCGCGGTGCTCGTGCAGATGGCGCTGGATCCCGAGATCCGCCCCCAGCTCGTGCTGAGCCTCGTCGCCTGGGCGGTCGTGCTCGGGCTGTACGCGGTGACGAAGGCGCGGGGCGGGTCGGTGGATCCGGCGGCGGTCGACGCGGACTCCGATCCCGTGATGCGCGCCTCCGTGCGGGAGGACGAGACGGCGTGAGGCGTCGACGCCGGCAGCGCACCGCGCCGCGGGACTCCCTCGCCGTCAGATGAACTCCGCGGGAAGACTGCCCGCCGACGCCCCCGTGCGGGGGCTCCGTCCCTAACATGTCGGGGTGCGCACACGCGGGCGCGTCCAGGTTGGCGCCGGAGGACCGACGACGTCCGATCCGCGCACGACCGACCACCGGCTGGTGCCCCCGCTGCTGGCGTCGGCCGTCGTGGCGAACTCCGCGATGGTGCCGCTCCTGCCGTACCTGCTCGCGACGCGGATGGGGTGGCAGCTGTGGGAGGTCGGCCTGTACTCCTTCGCCGTCACCGCGATCACGATCCTCCTGAACCGCCGCGCCTCCGCGCTCGTCGACCGCGGCACATCCGCGGTGCTCCTGTGCGCCGTCGGCGGGGCAGCCCAGGTCGTCGCGGGCGTCGCGGCCATCGGCGCGTTGCGGGATCCGGTGTTCCTGGTCCTGGTCGTCCCCGCTCTGGCCACGGGCGGGGCCACGGTACCGGTGTTCTACGCCATGGGCCGACGTGCGGCGGTCGCTGCGGGACGCGACCTCACGAGGTCCAACTCCGCCCTCCGGCTCGCCACTTCGGCGGGGTGGGTGCTCGGCCCCGCCGGCTCGTTCGCCCTGGTGGGCTCCGCGAACGCCGAGACGTCGCTCGTCGCGGTCAGCGCGTCCGCCCTGGTCGCGCTCGCGCTGCTGCTGTCGGCCCGGCGTTGCCTGGAAGTCGGCCCCACCGACGGCCCCGGCCCCGCAGCGCGGAAGGAGACCAGTCGGTCGGTCGCACCGGGCCTCCCCGTCCGACGCCGCGTGCGCGCGGCGGTGGCGCTGGTCTTCCTGCTGTCATTCGCGCACATCGCGACGACCACGTCGCTGCCGCTGCTGCTCGAGGCCCACGCCGCCGTGCCCGAGAGCGGGATCGGCAGCGTCATCGCGATCAAGGCGGCCGTCGAGATGGTCGCCATCCTGCTCGCCCCCGAGGTCCTCGCGCGATGCAGCCCGCGCGTCGCCCTGCTCCTCTGCTCGTCGATGGCGGTGATCGCGTACGGCACCTACCTCCTGGCCGACGGATGGGCCCTCGCCGCGCTCGCGAGCGTCCTCGAGGGCGGCTACTACGGCCTCTTCGCCGCCGTGGGGCTCAGCTGGGTGCAGTCCTTCAGCCCGGAGCGCGTCGGCTGGACCACCGGCGCCTACATGACGGGCATCTACGCGGGCGTCCTGCTCGCGTCCCCGGTGAGCGGACTCGTCGCGTCTGCGTGGCTGCCCGGCATCACGGTGCTGTCGATGGTCGCGGCCGGGACCGCCGCGCTGGTCGCCGCCGCGACCACCGGCACGCGGATCGGAGCGCACGACGGACCGAGCCGCCCTCCGGCGTGAGGCCCGCTCCCTGCGCCCCGCGGCCAGCCCGTGTCCCTAGGCTGGCCGCATGGCGACAGTGATCCTCGTGCGGCACGGACGCACCACAGCGAACGCGACCGGGATCCTGGCGGGGCGCACCCCCGGCGTCGACCTCGACGACACCGGACGCGAGCAGGCCGACCGCACCGCCGACCGGCTCGCCGCGCTGCCGCTGGCGGCCGTCGTGTCCAGCCCGCTGCAGCGCTGCTGGGAGACCGCGCAGCGGATCCTCGACCGGCAGACGGGGAAGCCCGCCCAACCCGTCGACCCCGACCTCACCGAGTGCGACTACGGCGACTGGCAGGGCCGCTCCCTCGCCGACCTCGCGAAGGAGGACCTCTGGTCGCGCGTGCAGTCGCACCCGTCGTCGGTCGTCTTCCCGGGCGGCGAGTCGATGGCCGGGATGCAGGCGCGCGCGGTCGCCGCGATCCGCCGCCACGACGCCGCGATCGAGGCCGAGCACGGGCCGGGCGCCGTGTGGGTCGCGGTCAGCCACGGCGACGTGATCAAGTCGATCCTCGCCGACGCGCTCGGCACGCACCTCGACCTCTTCCAGCGCATCGACGTGGGCCCGGCGTCCGTCTCGATCGTGCGCTACGGCGCGAGCCGGCCCACCGTCCACGCCACCAACAGCGACGCGGGCGACCTCTCCTGGCTGGCCGCGGCCGTCGGATCCGGTGACGCTCCCGTGGGCGGCGGCGCCGGGCACGCGACGCCGTGATCCACCGCGCCTAGAGTGGAGGCATGCCCACACGAGCCCTCGAATTCGACTGGCCCGACCGGGCCGTGGTCGGCACCATCGGCCTCCCGGGCGCCCGCACCTTCTACTTCCAGGTGCGCTCCGGCCCCCAGCTGGTGACCATCGCCCTCGAGAAGCAGCAGTCCTCCCTCCTCGCGGAGAAGATCGACGAGATCCTCGACCAGCTCGTCACCGTCGAGGGCAACCCCTTCAGCGTCCCCACGAGCACGCCTCCGGAGCTCGTCGACAACGACCCGCTCGAGGAGGTCGACGAGCGCTGGCGCACCGGCGCCATGGGCCTCGGCTGGGATCCGACGACGGCGCAGATCGTCATGGAGGCATACCCCCTCGCGGAGGACGACGACAGCGACGACTTCGACCTGCCCACCGACGACGACGCGGACGACACCGAGATGCTCGTGGTGCGGATGCCCGTCGGCGCAGCCCGCGCGTTCGCGAAGCGCACCCACGAGATCGTCGGCGCCGGCCGCCCGATCTGCGCGATCTGCGGCTACCCCATCGACCCCGACGGGCACGTCCACACCTTCCCCGACGAGTGATGTCCGAGACGGACCTCGTGACCGCCGAGCTCACCCTCACCGGCCGCATCCGCACCGCGTCGAACGCGACGTTCCTCGGCACCGTCGGCGACGTGGAGGTCGTCTACAAGCCCGTCGACGGCGAGAACCCGCTCTGGGACTTCCCCGACGGCAGGCTGGCCGACCGCGAGGTCGCCGCGTACCGGGTGTCCGAGGCGCTCGGCTGGAACGTCGTCCCGCGCACGTGGATCCGCGACGGCCCCCTCGGCGAGGGCATGGTGCAGCTCTGGCAGGACGAGGATCCCGACCAGGACGCCGTCGACCTGATCCCCGCGGCCGACATCCCGGAGACCGGCTACCGGACGGTGCTCGGCGGCGAGGACGAGGACGGCCGCTCGGTCACCCTGATCCACGAGGACTCCCCCGCCCTCCGCCGCATGGCCGTCTTCGACGTGATCGCCAACAACGCCGACCGCAAGGGCTACCACGTGCTCGCGATGCCCGACGGCCACCGCTTCGGCGTGGACCACGGCCTGACGTTCCACCAGGAGCACAAGCTGCGGACGGTGCTGTGGGGGTGGGTCGGGGAGGCGCTGACCGCGGAGGAGCTCTCCGGGATCGACCGGGTGCTCACGGCACTCGACGGGGATCTGGCGCAGGAGCTGGCGGGGCTGCTGACGGCTAAGGAACTTGAGGCGTTGCACGCTCGTTGCACGCGCCTGCGCTCGGAGGCGCGCTTCCCGCCTCCCGTCGGCCAGTCCTCCGCTGTTCCCTGGCCGTTGTTCTGAGGACTCGGCGTCAGGCGACGCGCAGGGGCACGATCTCGGCGATCCTGTCGTGCAGCGCCCGCCGCTGGAGCCGCAGCTCGTAGTTGCTCTGCAGGTTCATCCAACGCCCGTTCGAGGTGCCGAAGCCCTCAACGAGATCCGCACAATGTTGACCACAACACACCGTGTCGGATCTATGGACGGTTCACCGTCCTGGCTCGCACGCTCTAAATGCGTCGGTACTGCGAACGATCTTGGAACCCGACCGAGCCCTAGGGGTCAACCATCACGCCGACGGTTGTTCGATCTTTCGTGTGCCGCATCCGGGCTGGCACCGGGTCGTCCGCTATGCCAGAGGCAGGAGAGGGAAGGTCTTGCTCTTCAATCTCCACCACATAGCGCTGCCAGCCGGGTCCCGCGCTGTATCGCGCTAGGTAGACCTCAATGGGTCCCAACAGCTGACCGGGTTTGCGTGGGGCTCGGCCTCTGAACCAGACATCGGAAATACCGTCGGGTAGGACAAGGTTTGAGACAGATTCAGGAGATCCATCCTCATACGGGTCGGAAAGGCGACAAAAGTAGTGCTGGATATAGTGCCCTCGTCCGAACAGGAAGAGGTGTCGCTCGTCGGCCCGTTGTGCTTGCAGCTTATTTATGTTCCCAACTGCCCAGTCCGTCGCGAGCAACTCGACGCAGACATCAGCGAGCTCGTTCCGCCGCAGAGGTATTGACCCGCTCTCTGCCTGTGGTCGCCCTTCTCGCTTCGCCTTCGCCCATTTAGCCATCAGGCGGTCGGCCGGGGGTGACGTTATCTCGACGATGCACCGGGTTTGGCCATCGCGACTCACCCAAACGCCGTCGGGCATCTTGTCCGCGCCATTGGCATCGGCGAGCTGAATATCGACACCAAGAACCTGTTCCATGACAAGGAACGCGATCTCCTCCTCGCGGCGGGTTCTCACGCCAGCGCTGTTACTCATACGGGATTCACAACTCGCGCGGGAGTCCAGGACGCACGTGTAGTCGGGGTGCGACCGAGAGTGACATCCCATAATGCGACTTGACGACTCAACCCCTTACGCCCCTTTGTCATGCGCTCTTTCGGTACGTCGCCTTAAACACTGCACCAGCGAGCCACTGCTTGAAGCTGCCGTTGTCCTGGAACTCCTTGAAGAGCTGAGTGTCATCTGAGATGAGGCGCAGCATAACTTGGCTTAGAGCCCGGTCGCTCTCAACGCGAGCATTCACCGGGTCGTCATTAGCCTGCGCGTTTTTGTAGGCCTCGTCCTCGGAGACTAGCCTCGGAATCTCCTCGGTGATGAAGCGCTCAACGCGATCGGCGTCGTTCCACTCGATGTTGCCGAAGTGATCGTTGAAGCTCCTGACGATCACTGAGAGCCTCTCGAGTTCTGGGTCTGTGAGGTGCCCTCCGCTGGCGGCCGGGACCGGGGCGACAGTGCCGTCTTCGTCATCTAGCACGATCTTCATCGCGTTGAGCTTTTCAGCGCGATACGACTCCAGGTCGATGTTCTCAAGGATTCCCGCGGAGAGATCCTCCTCCTTGGGGGCCGGCAGCTTGGGCACCAGGTGGTCAAGGAATATCGATCGTTTCTCCCACTCACTGCTGCCGTAAGGCAGGACGGTGGAGAGGAAATTGTAGGCGCGGAGGAAGGCCTTAGCGTTTCCCTTGAACATCACCTGGTCGTCTTCGTCGGGGAGTTCGATGTACTCAGCGACGCTAATGTCCAGCAGCGGGTCAAGGCGATCGCGCCTCTCCCCCGCCAGATACCGATTGACGAACTCATCGACTCGCTCAGGCGCGTAAATGCCAAACGCGTCGAGATCGTTGACCAGATCGTGCAGTTTGTTGGCGTCCGTCTCTTCAGACAGTACGGTCGTGCGGTAGTAGGGCTCGAAAGCGCGCTGGATCTCATCGGCATCATTGGCAAAGTCCAGGACGAACGTGTCGTGCTTCGCGGGGTGTGCCCGATTAAGCCGCGACAAGGTCTGCACGGCCAACACACCGGAGAGCATCTTGTCGACGTACATCGTGTGCAGTAGCGGCTCGTCGTACCCGGTCTGGAACTTGTTCGCGACAACAAGGATCCGATAGGGATCGGTCTTCACCTGCTCGGCGATCGCGTTGGACGGGAAGCCGTTTAAGCTCGCTTCGGTGACTTTCAGGCCCTTGTATTCATGTTCACCGGAGAAAGCGACGATCGCCCGGTACGGGCTCTTTCGTGCTCCGAGCGCGTCACGGATTGCATGGAAGTACTCGATGCATCGCGCAATCGAGGACGTCACGACCATTGCCCTCGCCTGGCCGCCGATCTTGCGCTTCGCGACCACCTGGGCGAGGAAGTGCTCGACCATGATGTCGGTCTTCTGAGCGATGGCGTGCTCGTTGCCCTCGACATAGGCGCGAAGCTTCTTCGAGGCGCGCTTCGCATCGAACTCGGGATCGTCCTCCACGGTCTTCATCAGCTTGTAGTAGCTGCCGACCGGCGTGTAGTTTGAGAGGACATCCGTAATGAACCCCTCCTGGATCGCCTGCTTCATCGTGTACGAGTGGAATGGGCGGAAGCTCGTGCCTCCTTCGGCATTGGGCACCGGCTCGCCGAACATCTGGAGCGTCTTGTTTTTCGGTGTCGCCGTGAAAGCGAAGTAGCTCGCGTTCGTCAGCAGCTTCTTGCCCTCAATAATCCGGTTGATCCGGTCCTCGACGGTGTCGTCCTCGTTGGTTTCGACACCTGCAAGTGCACGTGAGACGGCCGCTGAGGTCTTCGATCCTTGTGATGAGTGCGCCTCGTCGATGACGATGGCAAATGTGCGGTCACGGTGGTCCGTACCGATGTCATCCAGGATGTACGGGAACTTCTGCACCGTAGTGACGATGATCTTCTTGCCTGCGGTGATCGCGCGGCGTAGATCTCCGGATCGGTCCGCATGCACCACAGTCGACCCCACCTGCAGGAACGATTTGATGGTCTGCGTGAGCTGGCTGTCAAGGATGATGCGGTCGGTGACGACGATGATCGAGTCGAAGGCGATCTTGCCATCATGTGAGGCCTCGGTGAGCTGGTGAGTCAGCCAGGCAATCGAGTTTGACTTGCCGCTGCCAGCCGAGTGTTGAATGAGATAGCGACGACCAGCACCGTTGGCCTCGACATCGGACAGGAGTCGGCGCACGACATCGAGCTGGTGATACCGAGGGAAGATCGCCTTGGAGACCTTCTTGCCAGTCTTCTGGCTCTTTTCAACCACGATCTGCGCATAGTTCTCGATGATCCCGGCGAGGCTCTGCGGCGCGAGCACTCGCCGCCACAGGTAGTCCGTCATGACTCCATCGGGATTCGGCGGGTTACCCGCACCATCGTTGAATCCTTGGTCGAACGGCAAGAACCACGATGAAGCACCCTTGAGCTCGGTGCAGAATCGCGCGCGCTGATCATCCAGGGCGAAGTGTGCAATCGTCCGGCCGAACGCGAACAGCAACTCACGAGGATCCCGGTCGCGCTGGTACTGCTGCACCGCGTCTTGCACCGTTTGATTCGTGATGTTGTTCTTCAACTCAAACGTAAAGATGGGCAGACCGTTGACGAACGCCACAAGGTCGACGGCATCGCCTGGGTTACTGACGCTGTGATGCACCTGCCGCGTGATGACGAACCGGTTCGCGGCGAAATGCCCAGCAGCCTCTGAATTCCCATCCACAGGTGTCGGGTAATAGAGATCAAGATGGTCACCGTGATGGTCGATGCCGTTTCGCAAGACGTGGACGACACCTCGCCGCGTGATCTCACCCTGGAGCCGAGCCAGAAACTTATGGCGCGTGGGAGTCTCGGACATGAGCCCGAGCGAGTCGACGAGATCGGGTTGGGTTGTCTCGATGAACTTAACGAAGTGTTCCAGATCGATCCCGTAGGAAGCGACGTAGTCGCCAGGTGCCCCCGCGGTCCAGCCATCCCCGCTCATCTGGGTGACGATGAGCGTTTCCAAGCTCTCCTCGCTGAGTCGCTGCATACTCACTCCTCGCTTTCGCTCAGTGCTTCCTCAAGACCGTCATCCAGGTTTGTGACTAGTCTGTCGATCGGTTCGGGTGTGTCCGGCAACGTGGCTGCTATTGCTCTGATGTCAACTTGGCCCGTCACGACATCGGCGACCAGGCGTGTCCGAAACTCTTTGAGGAGAACAATCTCCTCCTGAGCGCGCAAGACAGCTTCATTCAAGTTAATCTTCTCGAGCTCGATTTGAGCGACTATCGCTCTCTGGTCACTTATAGCCGGCAACGGAATGAGAAAATCGCGAATCTGCTTTGGGCTCAAGTGCGGCACACTGATTCCAGTGAAGATTGGCTCCAAGTATCTTTCGAACACTACGCTTCGTAGCACCGTCATCAAGTACGCAGCATCCAAAGTTGCCCTGGGCCGCAAGCGTGCCACTCGCTGCACGAGTAGAGAGCCCACTGCGTCGTCGTTGATTTGCGCCACACGCACACCGGCAGATATGACCGGTCGATCCATCCCAAGAATGAGATCACCGAACTCCAAGCGAAAGCTAGAAGCTGATTTAGCCAAATCGGGGTCAACTGAAACCACATCCTCCCAACGCGTTTCACCGATTCCAACATTAACGCCTCGCAAAAGGCGCGTTCGCGATGCATGCAACCCGGACTTGAAATCTTCGCTCCTGAACGGAAAACCGGTAGTGAGATCTATGTGAAAACCTAGACGTTCGCTCCCCGCGTTTAGCGATAGAGCAGCCTCAACGATGGCCCGGCCCTGCTCATTAAGGAGGGCGATAAGGCGGCGCTTGGCGGCGATGGCCTTGTCGACGCGGGCGTTCGCGTGGGTAAGGTATTTTACGATTACTGCCTGCTCCTCAACCGGTGGCACGGGGAAGCGGATCATCTTGAAGTGCTCAGGCCGCAAGCTCCACTGGTCGGAAGTGATGCCGTACGACCAACGCTCGGCTTCTTTCGCGAACTGCGGAGTCCTGACGACGTGGTGAATGTATTCGGTGAGGGCATCTCGTGGAGACATCACGATATAAGCAGGACTAACAATGCCACGATGCCCTGATCCGCCTGCGGCTCCTTGCCATGCACGCATTTTGTTGTAGACAACATCGCCAGGCTCGACCAGCTTATATTTCGACTTGTCAACGTTGGATGAGTCCTTTTTCGACGTAGACGACAGTAAGTCAGCTTGGGGAATGACCCCGCTACCGATAGTTACAGAAAGCATCTGTTCCTCAACGTGTCCAGCGTCTTTACGCTCAGCAAAGACCGTTCGGGCAGGCGACCAGCCCCACGAAATAGGCAACTCGGGAATCCATTCACCTGCGGCTTTATATGAGCCGTATCGTTGTAAATCGTAAAACATCAGACCTTACCAGCGATCTCGGCGATCAGATCCTCTGTCTCGGCCTCGAGGGCACGGATGTCTGCCTGGATCTCAGCGAGAGTTCGCGTCTGGGCGGGCCTATAAAAGTGGCGCGTGAAGGAAATCTCGTAGCCAATCTTCGTCTTTGACTCATCGATCCAGGCATCCGGAGCATAGGGAGTGACTTCGCGACGAAAGAAAGCTTCGATGCCGTCGAAGTAGTCATTTTTCGGTTCAGTCAGTGGCACTTGCTCGGTGTCGCGAAGTTTGGTGTCCGGCTCGTACTCCACCACACGAGTTCGCCCGCTGATGATGGCCTCGTATTGACCGTGAAGCGGGTCGGGCACAGCAGCGTATGGGAGTGCCTTCTTGATGACCGGCGGAGCAGTCTCATCGCGTATGCCTTCTTCCTTGAGTCGCGCAATTTCCTTCGCTGAGTACACGCGGTTTGGATCTACTCCGACCATGCGTAGCGGGCGCTCAACTGTTATTTTCCGATAACCGAAGTCGGCTCCGTCGAACACCTTGGAACGATCGGTGTCGGCATACTGATCGAACGCCTTGAACGCTTCGAGCACTTTGTCGGCGTCGGTAGCACTAACCTCGACACCCTTCTCTCCCAGGTTCTTCCTGAGCGGTGTAGCCCAGCCCGTGGCATCGATCAGTTGAACCTTGCCCTTGCGGCGCTCTTCTTTACGATTAGAAAGCACCCACACGTAAGTCGCAATGCCGGTATTGTAGAACATCTTGAGCGGTAGCGCGACGATGGCCTCGAGCCAATCGTTCTCGATTATCCACCGGCGAACATTACTCTCGCCTTGTCCCGCGTCACCGGTGAACAGCGAAGACCCATTGTGGACTGATGCGATGCGGGAGCCTCGATCGGTTCTCTGCTTCATCTTCGAAATCAGATTTGCGAGAAACATCAGCTGCCCGTCGCTGCTTCTCGTGACCAGAGAGTATTCGCTATCACCATCGTGAGTAACTACGAAGCGCGGATCGATGATCTTTTTCGCGCCGCCGAGCCGATCCTGATCGGTCTTCCAACTTTTGCCGTAGGGCGGGTTCGAGAGCATAAAATCGAACTCTTGACCTGCGAACGCGTCGTTCGAGAGAGTCGAGTATTCCGGGCCACCTACGATGTTGTCCGCAGCCTTGCCGTCTCCCTTCAGGATCAGGTCGGCCTTTGCGATTGCGTAGGTCTCGGCGTTGATCTCCTGTCCATACAAGTGAGTGGACACTTTTCTTCTTGACAACTCGGTCAGATTCTTTAGCGTCTCCTCGGCAACTGTCAGCATGCCGCCGGTGCCCATCGCGCCGTCATAGAGACGGTAAGTGCCGGATGGGATATCATCAGCGATCGGCTCGAACATGAGCCTTGTCATCAGGCGGACGGCGTCACGTGGCGTCCAGTGCTCACCGGCCTCTTCGTTGTTCTCCTCGTTAAAGCGTCGAACGAGTTCCTCGAACACGGTTCCCATACCATGGTTGTCTAGCGCGCTAGGAGACAAGTCGAGGTCTGGCGCCAGGAACTTCTCGATAAGCGCGCCGAGTGCGTCGGCCCTGGTGAGGCGTGGAAGCTGATTGCGGAACTCGAAATTGTCGATTATCTCCTGCACGTTTGACGAAAAGCCGTCAAGGTAGGCCGCGAAATTCTGACGCAGCCTGGTAGCGTTCGACGTATGCCGCAGGTCGCTTAAAGCGAATCCTGACGTGTTGTAGAAGTCCTGCTTGGCCGCGTCTCTAAGCGGAGCATCTTGATCGGCGATGCCGGCTTCATCCAGCATCTTCTTCATCGTCATGACCGCCCCTCGCGTTGGCCCCAAGACGCTATCAAGGCGGCGGAGGACGGTGAATGGGAGTATTACGTCTCGATACTTGCCGCGAACGTAGAGGTCGCGGAGAACGTCATCAGCGATGCTCCAAATGAGGGCCACGATTCGTCCATGATTGATGGCGCTGTTTGACACCGGGTCCTCCGCTGAACTTGTTGTGCCGCCGAACGGCCGAATGATTTTTTCGCTGAGCTAGGTGCGCGCGCCCCGCGCACGTCGGTCCTACAGCTAACATGGTGTCAGCCTCACCGCGATGATGGAAGGCCCCTGACAACGCCAGCGACTACGGATACGCGCTGGTAGGCCGACCGGCTGCGAGGAATCTCACATTGTCCGGGACCAAGGTGCTCTATGAGGACGCGCGGCGGCATGGCCGATTGACGCAAGGGGGCCTTCTCAAGCCACCGGATCAGCCGGCCGGCCGGCCGGCCGGCCGGCCCAGTTTCAGTTGTTGAACCGGAACTCCACCACGTCGCCATCCTGCATGACGTACTCCTTGCCCTCGATGCGGGCCTTGCCCTTGGAGCGCGCCTCGGCGATGGAGCCGGTCTCGACCAGGTCGTCGTAGGAGATGACCTCGGCCTTGATGAAGCCCTTCTCGAAGTCGGTGTGGATCACGCCGGCCGCCTGCGGGGCCTTCCAGCCCTTGCCGATGGTCCAGGCCCGCGTCTCCTTGGGGCCGGCCGTCAGGTAGGTCTGGAGGCCGAGGGTCTCGAAGCCGATGCGGGCGAGCTGGTCGAGGCCCGACTCCTCCTGGCCGGTGCTCGCGAGCATCTCGGCGGCGTCCTCGGGGTCGAGCTCGATGAGCTCCGACTCGATCTTCGCGTCGAGGAACACGGCCTGCGCGGGCGCCACGAGGGCGGCCAGCTCCGCGAGCTTGGCCTTGTCGCCGAGCACCTGCTCGTCGACGTTGAACACGTAGATGAAGGGCTTGGCCGTCAGCAGGCCGAGCTCGCGCACCGGCTCGAGGTCGATCTTCGACGCCGACAGCGGCTTGCCCGAGTCGAGCCACTCGCGCGCGGCCTTCGCGGTCTCGAGCACGACGGGCTCGATGCGCTTCGTCTTCAGCTCCTTCTCGTAGCGCGGCTCGGCGCGCTCGAGGGTCTGCAGGTCGGCGAGGATCAGCTCGGTGTTGATGGTCTCCATGTCGCTCGCGGCGTCGACGCGGCCGTCGACGTGCACGACGTCCTCGTCCTCGAAGCCGCGGACGACCTGCGCGATCGCGTCGGCCTCGCGGATGTTCGCGAGGAACTGGTTGCCGAGCCCCTCGCCCTCGCTCGCGCCGCGGACGATGCCCGCGATGTCGACGAAGGAGACGGGAGCCGGGAGGATCCGCTCGGAGCCGAAGAGGCCGGCGAGCACCTCGAGGCGCGGGTCCGGGAGGTTCACCACGCCCACGTTCGGCTCGATCGTCGCGAACGGGTAGTTCGCGGCGAGCACCTGGTTCTTGGTCAGGGCGTTGAAGAGCGTCGACTTGCCGACGTTGGGGAGACCGACGATCGCGATAGTGAGTGCCACGGGAGTCCATCGTACGGGGCCCTCCGGCTCCTCCCCCGCCCGCGCCGGCCCGGGCTGTCCCGGGATCCGGCGTCGGTCGTGCGTGGAACACTCGAACCCATGCCGTTGGACTTCACCGCGATCGACTTCGAGACCGCCAACAACTCGTCGGCGAGCGCCTGCTCGGTGGGTCTCGTGAAGGTGCGCGACGGCGTCGTCGTCGAGACCGCGTCGTGGCTCATCCGGCCGCCCGCGGGGCACGACTCCTTCTCGGTCTGGAACACGCGGATCCACGGCATCGTGGAGGACGACGTGGCCGGCGCCGACGGCTGGGCCGACCAGCTGCCGCGCCTCATGGCCTTCGCGGGCGACGACCACCTCGTGGCCCACAACGCGCGCTTCGACATGGGCGTGATCCAGGGCGCGTGCAAGGCGACCGCGCTCATCGCGCCGCCGTACTCCTACCTCTGCAGCCTCCAGGTCGCGCGCCGCACCTACACGCTCGACTCGTACCGGCTGCCGGTCGCTGCGCGAGCCGCCGGCTTCGAGGACTTCTCGCACCACGAGGCGCTGGCGGATGCGCGGGCGTGCGCCGCCATCGTCGTGCACGCGGCCGGCCGGCACGGAGCGGCGTCGCTGACGGGGCTCGCCGAGGCGGTGGGCGTGGGGCTCGGCCGCATCGGCGCGCCGCGCACGCAGACCGTCACGCGCGCGTCGGCCGCCGCGACGCCGCCCATCGACTGTGCCTGATCCTCCCCAGGCGCCCCCGGCCGGATCCATCCCTCGGGCGCGCGCCCGGCGTCCCGGCCGTGTCGGGGGCCGCTGGCACACTGCACGCATGGATCCCGTCATCGCCCTCCTCGTCGGCCTCGTCATCGGCCTGGCCGTGGGCGCGGTGGTCGGGCTCGCCGTGTCGCGCGCCCGTTCCGGGGTGGATGCGCCGGGCTCCGCGGGCGAGGCCGCGCGCCTCGCCGCCGCGGAGGCCACGGTCCAGGCGCTGCGCGAGCAGCTGGATCGCACCGAGCGGCTCGCCGAGGAGCAGGTCGCGCAGACCACGGCGCAGTACGCGGAGCGCGCGCAGGCCCAGGACGCGCTGCACCGCGAGCGGCTGGATGCGCAGGAGTCCCACCTCCGTGAGCAGATCGGCCAGCAGGAGGACCGCATCGCGGAACTGCAGACCCGGCTGCGCGAGATCCAACGCGCAGAGGTCGCCCGCACCGAGGAGGACGGCCGCGTGCTCACCGCGCTCAGTCCGGTCGCCGAGAGCCTCAAGCAGGTGCAGGCGAAGGTGCACGAGCTGGAGGAGCAGCGCCGGCAGCAGCACGGCGAGCTGAGCGAGCAGCTGCGGAGCGCCACCGAGGCGGAGGAGCGGCTGCGCGCCACGGCCGAGACGCTCGCGTCGGCGCTCCGCTCCAACAGCACGCGCGGCGTGTGGGGCGAGACGCAGCTACGGAGCGTCGTGGAGGCGGCCGGCCTCATCCACCGGGTCGACTTCGACGTGCAGACGTCCGTCGCCACGGCACAGGGCGTCGGCCGACCCGACATGGTCGTGCACCTACCCGGCGGCAAGCACATCGCGGTGGATGCGAAGGCGCCCTTCACCGCGTACCTCGAGGCGAGCGCCATCCCCGCGTCCGCCACGGGGCCCGAGGGCGCCCGTCGCGACGCGCTCATGAAGCAGCACGTGCAGGCCGTGCGCGACCACATCACGGCGCTCGGCAGCCGCGCGTACTGGGAGGGGCTCGACGCGAGCCCGGAGATGGTCATCGCGTTCATCCCGAGCGAGTCGCTGGTCTCGTCGGCACTGGAGGCGGATCCGAGCATCATGGAGTTCGCGTTCAGCCGCCGGGTCGCGCTCTCGTCGCCCGTCACCCTGTGGTCGGTGCTCAAGACCGTCGCGTTCAGCTGGCAGCAGGAGGTGCTCACGGAGGACGCGAAGCAGCTCTTCGACCTCAGCCGCGAGCTGCACGCGCGTCTCGCCACGAGCGGCGAGCACATCGCCAAGCTCGGCCGCTCCCTCACGGGCGCGGTGGGCGACTACAACCGCGTCGTCGGATCCCTGGAGCGCCAGGTGCTGCCCACCGCCCGCCGCCTCACCCGGCTCGACGAGTCCAAGGTCATCGGCACGCTCGAGCCGCTCGAGGCCACCGCCCGCGAGCTCACGGCCGACGAGTTCACCCGTCCCGCGTCCCCGGTCGCGGACACCCCCGCTGGGTAGAGTGGCGACCACGCGGGGCCCGGCCGCGGGATGCGCTCCCACCGGCCTATGGTTCACCGCGACAGCCGCACGGCGCCGCCGTGGATCCGCCGAAGGAGATGCACCATGCCCGTAGCAACCCCCGAGCAGTACGCCGAGATGCTGGATCGCGCCAAGTCCGGCGCCTTCGCGTACCCGGCCGTCAACGTCTCGTCGTCGCAGACCATCAACGCGGTCCTCCAGGGGCTCACCGAGGCCGGCTCCGACGGCATCATCCAGGTCACCACGGGCGGCGCCGACTACTTCTCCGGCCACACCGTGAAGAACCGCGCGGCCGGCGCGCTTGCGTTCGCGCGCTTCGCCACCGAGGTCGCCAAGAACTACCCCATCACGGTCGCGCTCCACACCGACCACTGCCCGAAGGACGCCCTCGACGGCTTCGTCCTCCCCATGATCGAGGCCAGCGAGGAGGAGGTCCGCGCGGGCCGCAACCCCATCTTCCAGTCGCACATGTGGGACGGATCCGCGATCCCGCTCAATGAGAACCTCGACATCGCGACGGACCTGCTCCCCCGCATGAAGGCCATCAACGCGATCCTGGAGGTCGAGATCGGCGTCGTCGGCGGCGAAGAAGACGGGGTCAGCCACGACACCGGCTCGCACCTCTACACGACCCTCGAGGACGCCATCTCCACGGTCGAGGCCCTCGGCCTCGGCGACAAGGGCCGCTACATGGCCGCGCTCACCTTCGGCAACGTGCACGGCGTGTACAAGCCCGGTGGCGTGCAGCTGCGCCCGTCGCTGCTCAAGGAGATCCAGGACGGCATCCAGTCGAAGTACGGCACGGGCGAGAAGCCGTTCGACCTCGTCTTCCACGGCGGATCCGGCTCCTCCGACGACGAGATCTCGGAGGCCGTCCGCAACGGCGTGGTCAAGATGAACATCGACACCGACACGCAGTACGCGTTCAGCCGCTCCATCGCCGACTCGGTGCTCCGCAAGTACGACGGCTTCCTCAAGGTCGACGGCGAGGTCGGCGACAAGAAGACGTACGACCCCCGCGCCTGGGGCAAGACGGCGGAGTCGGCCATGGCTGCCCGCGTCGTCGAGGCCACGCGCCAGCTCGGCTCGCACGGCAAGTCGCAGAGCTAGCGCGACCCGCGCGACGCCTGCGCGACGCGGCGTGAACGACGGCGGG
>NZ_LQXA01000050.1 GCF_001618005.1 Clavibacter tessellarius | reverse complement strand
CCCCGCCGTCGTGCGCGCTGCGCGCCGGGTGCTACCCGCGGTTCATGACGAACTGCTGGAACGCCGGATCCGCCGTGAGCAGGCTCGACAGGAGCAGGGCGGAGACCACGGTCGCGACCACGACGCCGACCAGCGGGACCCAGAACGCGATGCGGCCGAGTCGGATCCGGCGGAGGGAGAGGGCCACGGTCGCCGCGAAGACGGACACCGTGATGACCAGGAGGGCCACTCCCACGGGGCCGGTCGCCGACGTGGGCGTGTACGCACCCGCGATGCCGAGGGCAGGGAACGCGCGGGAGAGGGCCCCCGGCAGGTCCGTGTACGAGCCCAGGCTGAACAGCAGGTTCAGCGCGCCCACCGCCAGCAGGGCGATCGTGACGGCGGCGTCGAGGCGTCGACCGGCACGGCGGGGCTCCTGCGTCGGCAGGTACCCCGGCCGACCGGGCTCGCTCGACGGACCGGGACCGGAAGTGGGACCGGCGGACGGCGAGCGCCGCGCCTGGCGACGCTCCGCCTCCGCGGCCTTCTCGGCGTCGCGGCGCTCGGCGAGCATCCGCTCGCGGGCGGCCTTGCGCTCCTCCGCCATCTGCTCGGCGAGGGTCTGCGGCGCGGCGGGTGCGGCGCCCTTCTTCGCACCGCGGCCCGCGGGGGCGGCGGGCGCATCGCGCTCCGCCTGCGCGCGGCGGTACTCGGCGGCCTCGGCGACGATGCGGGCATCCGCCTCCGACAGGCCGGACCCGTCCGAGGACGAGCCAGCGGACGACGACGACGCGTACTCGCCGTAGCGCGGGGCGGGTCGGCCGGGACGGCGCGGGCCGTCGTCGTCGCTCACGCGCGGGTGCGCCCGCCGATGGCGCGGGAGTCCGTGTTGCCGGACTGGTCCTTGCGCAGCTCCTTGGGGAGCGAGAAGACGAGGTCCTCCTCGGCTGTGACGACCGCGGTGACGTCGCCGTAGCCGGCGTCGGCCAGGTCGTCGAGCAGCTCCTGCACGAGGACCTCGGGGACGGACGCACCGCTCGTGACGCCGACCGTCTGCACGCCGTCGAGCCACTCCTGCTTGACCTCGGACGCGTAGTCGACGCGGTACGACGCCTTGGCGCCGTACTCGAGCGCGACCTCGACGAGGCGGACGGAGTTGGAGCTGTTCGCGGATCCGATGACGATGACGAGGTCGGCGTCGACCGCCACCTTCTTGATGGCGACCTGGCGGTTCTGGGTGGCGTAGCAGATGTCGTCGCTCGGCGGATCCTGCAGGTTCGGGAAGCGGGCGCGGAGGCGGCGGACCGTCTCCATCGTCTCGTCGACCGAGAGCGTGGTCTGCGAGAGCCAGACGAGGTTGTCGGGGTCCTTGACCTCGATCACGTCGGCGTGCTCCGGGGAGTTGACCACGATGGTCTGCTCGGGCGCCTCGCCCGCGGTGCCCTCGACCTCCTCGTGGCCCTCGTGGCCGATGAGGAGGATCTGCATGTCGGCCTTGGCGAAGCGCACGGCCTCGCGGTGGACCTTGGTGACGAGGGGGCAGGTGGCGTCGATGGCCTGCAGGCCGCGGTCGGCCGCGCCCTGCACGACGGCCGGCGAGACTCCGTGGGCGCTGAAGACGACGTGGGCGCCCTCGGGGACCTCGTCGACCTCCTCCACGAAGATCGCGCCCATGCGCTCGAGCGTCGAGACGACGTGCACGTTGTGGACGATCTGCTTCCGCACGTAGACGGGGGCGCCGTAGCGCTCGAGCGCCTTCTCGACGGCCACGACGGCGCGGTCGACGCCCGCGCAGTACCCGCGGGGGGCGGCGAGCAGGACCTTCTTGGGTCCTGCCACCGGGTTATCCTTGAGCCTGTTGCGGACGCCGGGCATCCGCGGCATCGACAGGCTGACGACGGGTGCTCCCACGAGTCGCTGGTCAGTGGTCGCTGTAGTCACGTGTCAATTGTATGCGCCCGATCTGGGCGTCGAGCGGGGTGGACGGATGAGCGAGACGCGCACGGTGTCGATGCCCGCGGCCGGCGCCCCCACGGTCGACGCACCCTGGCCCGTCTCGGTGCTCTCGGGCAAGGTCAAGGGCTGGATCGATCGGCTCGGCACGGCCTGGGTCGAGGGCGAGATCACGCAGTGGGGCGGATCCGGCGGCAACGTCTACGGGAAGCTCAAGGACCTCGACGTCGACGCCACCATCAGCTTCACGGTGTGGTCGTCGGTGCGCGCGAAGATCCCGGCCGACCTCGGTCAGGGCGCCCGCGTCGTCGCGCTCGTGAAGCCCAACTACTGGGTCAAGGGCGGCACGCTCACGATGCAGGTGCTCGAGATGCGCCACGTCGGCCTCGGCGACCTGCTCGAGCGGCTCGAGCGCCTCCGCCAGACGCTGCGCGCGGAGGGCCTGTTCGACGCCGACCGCAAGCGCCGCCTGCCGTTCCTGCCCGGCTGCATCGGCCTCATCACCGGCAAGGACTCCGACGCGGAGAAGGACGTGCTCCGCAACGCGCAGCTGCGCTGGCCGAGCGTGCGCTTCCGCGTCGTGCACACCGCGGTGCAGGGCGACCGGGCCGCGGGCGAGGTCACGCGCGCCATCGGGGTGCTCGACGAGGATCCCGAGGTCGACGTCATCGTGATCGCGCGCGGCGGCGGAGACTTCCAGAACCTGCTCGTCTTCAGCGACGAGAAGCTCGTGCGCACGGCGGCCGCGTGCCGCACGCCGCTCGTCAGCGCCATCGGGCACGAGGCCGACCGACCGCTGCTCGACGACGTGGCCGACCTCCGCGCCTCCACGCCCACGGATGCCGCCAAGCGCGTCGTGCCGGACGTCTCCGAGGAGCTCTCGCGCGTGCAGCAGGCGCGGGCGCGCATCGGCATGCGCCTCACCAGCCAGGTGCGCGGCGAGATCGACCGCATCGAGCAGCTGCGGTCGCGGCCCGTCCTCACGAGCACCGCGTGGATCGTCGACTCGCGCGCCGAGGAGCTCGGCCGCTACATCGCCCGGTCCGCGGAGCTCGCCGGCCGCGTCGTCGAGCGCGGCATGCAGCAGACGAGCGAGCTGTCCCGGCAGCTGCGCACGCTGTCGCCGCAGCACGTGCTCGACCGCGGCTACGCCATCGTGCAGACGGCCGACGGATCCGCGCTCCGCACCCCCGCCGACGCCCCCGACGGCACCGGCCTCGTGCTGCGCCTCGCCGCCGGCGCGCTCGGCGCCACCTCCACCGGCCCCACCGACGACATCCCGTCGTCGGCCGCGCGGCTGCCCGCCTCGCCCGCCCCCGACGCCCGGCTCGCGTCCGGCTCCGAAAGCTAGGATCTCGCCCATGCCCACCAGCCCCGCCGACACCGGCGCCGACACCGGCTCTCGCCTGCCCGACGTCTCCGAGCTCAGCTACGAGGAGGCACGCGACGCGCTGGTGCGCGTCGTCAACGACCTCGAGCAGGGCGCGACCACGCTCGAGGAGTCGATCGCCCTCTGGGAGCGCGGCGAGGCCCTCGCGGCCCGCTGCGAGGAGTGGCTGCTCGGCGCCAAGGCGCGCCTCGATGCCGCCCGCACCACCGCATCCGACGCCGGCTGACCGTGGCGAAGCCCCGCACGCCGAACGTCGTCGCCGAGCTCGGCCGCCCGGAGACGCCCGAGGAGACCGCCGCCCGCAAGGCCGCGGACTCCCGCCGGCACCGCGCCAAGCAGACGTTCCGCAACCTGCTCTACTCGCTCATCGTCACGGTCGCGACCGTCGCGGTCATCATCGCGCTGGTGCCGCGGTCGAACACCACGATCCTGCCCGACGTCGACTTCGGCGCCGCGGCCTCCGAGGCGCAGGGCGGCTTCCCCCAGACGCTCGTCGTGCCCGACCTGCCCACGGCCTGGAAGAGCAACGACGCCGAGATCCGCCCGGCCGGCCGCGACGGCGTGGCCGTCTGGTACATCGGCCTCATCACGCCGAGCAACCGCTACATCGGCATCTCGCAGGGCATCGACGCGAACCCCACGTGGCTCGACGAGACGCTGCAGTCAGCGCCCGAGGTGAGCTCCGAGGAGATCGGCGGCCTCGAGTGGACGCTCTACGACAACGCGCGGGCGGAGGATCCGGGCAACGTCGTCCTGGCCGCGAGCGCGGTCGAGGGCGACAGCACCTACGCGATCTACGGCACGGCCGACGCGAACGAGCTGCGCACGGCCATCGAGGCGGTCGCCGCCGCGCGCAGCACCCCGGCGAGCGCGACGCCGACGCCGTCGCCCGCCGGCGGCACGACCACCAGCACCAGCACCAGCACCACCGCACCGTGAGAGGGGACAGAGGGATGACGGACCAGGCAGAGACCGTGCAGGCGGACACCGTGCAGGACGAGACCGTGCAGGCACCCGCCGCCGTGTGGGCGGAGATGATCGAGGGCAACGCGCGCTTCGTCGCCGGCACGCCCGAGCACCCGCGGCAGGACGTGGAGCGCCGCGCCGCGCTCGCCCACGTGCAGCGCCCGGTGGCCGCGCTCTTCGGCTGCAGCGACTCGCGCCTCGCCGCCGAGATCATCTTCGACAAGGGGCTCGGCGACCTCTTCGTGGTCCGGAACGCCGGCCAGATCATCTCCGACTCGGTGCTCGGCAGCCTCGAGTACGCGGTCGCCGTGCTGGGCGTGCCGCTCATCGTGGTGCTCGGCCACGACGAGTGCGGCGCCGTGCGCGCCGCCATCGAGAGCGCCGCACCGGACGCGGAGGCGCTGCCGCCGCACATCGCGAACCTCATCGCGCCCATCGCGCCCGCGGTCCGCCGCGTCGCCGGCGACCACGTCGTCCCGTCCGAGGTCGACGCCGGCGAGGTCGGCCGCCAGCACCTACGCGGCACCGTGACCCGCATGCTGGAGGCGTCCGAGATGATCTCCGACCGGGTCGCGGCCGGTAGCCTGGCCATCGTCGGCGCCAACTACAAGCTCCTCGAGGGCACCGCGGTGCCCGACGTCATCGTGGGCGACATCCCCCGCTAGAGGGGCCGTCCGCGCTGACCGAGCGAACCGGGCCCGCGGGGTCCGGATGCATCACCCGTCCCGAAGGAGAGAGAAACAGCGTGGTCGACACTTCCCCCGGAACCGAGACGAACGGTGCGGACGAGTTCCGCATCGAGCACGACACGATGGGCGAGGTGCGCGTCCCCAGGACCGCCCTGTACGCCGCCCAGACTCAGCGTGCCGTCGAGAACTTCCCCATCTCCGGCCGTGGGCTGGAGCCCGCGCAGATCCAGGCGCTCGCCCGCATCAAGCGCGCCGCCGCGATCGTGAACGGCGAGATGGGCATCGTCGACGCCGACGTCGCCCAGGCCATCGTCGCCGCGGCGGACGAGGTGGCGGGCGGATCCCACCACGAGCACTTCCCCATCGACGTGTACCAGACGGGCTCCGGCACGAGCTCCAACATGAACATGAACGAGGTCCTCGCGGCCCTCGCCACGGCGTCGCTCGGGAAGCCCGTGCACCCGAACGACCACGTCAACGCGTCGCAATCGTCGAACGACGTCTTCCCCACCTCGGTGCACGTCGCCGTCACGGGCGCGCTCCTCGCCGAGCTGATCCCCGCCCTCGAGCACCTCGCCGAGGCGCTGGAGACCAAGGCCGAGGCGTGGAAGGGGCTCGTCAAGGCGGGCCGCACGCACCTCATGGACGCGACCCCGGTCACGTTCGGGCAGGAGTTCGCGGGCTACGCGCGCCAGATCCGCCTCGGCATCGAGCGCGTCCGCACCGCGCTCCCCCGCGTCGCCGAGGTCCCCCTCGGCGGCACGGCCACCGGCACGGGCATCAACACGCCGCTCGGTTTCCCGCAGAAGGTCATCCAGGTGCTCGCGGATGACACGGGCCTGCCCGTCACCGAGGCGCTCGACCACTTCGAGGCGCAGGGCGCGCGCGACGGCCTCGTCGACGCCTCCGGCGCGCTCCGCACCCTCGCGGTGAGCCTCACCAAGATCTGCAACGACATCCGCTGGATGGGCTCGGGCCCCAACACGGGCCTCGGCGAGCTGCACATCCCCGACCTCCAGCCCGGGTCGTCGATCATGCCCGGCAAGGTCAACCCGGTCATCCCCGAGGCCGTGCTCATGGTGTGCGCGCGCGTCATCGGCAACGACGCCACCGTCGCCTGGGCGGGTGCGTCGGGCCTGTTCGAGCTCAACGTCGCGATCCCCGTGATGGGCTCGTCGCTGCTCGAGTCGATCCGCATCCTCGCGTCCTCCACGCGCCTGCTCGCCGACAAGACCGTCGACGGCCTGCGCGTCAACGAGGAGCACGCGCGGGCGCTCGCGGAGTCGTCGCCGTCGATCGTCACGCCGCTCAACCGCATCATCGGCTACGAGGCCGCGGCGAAGATCGCGAAGCACTCGGTCGCGCAGAAGATGACCGTGCGCGAGGCGGTCGTCGACCTCGGCTACGTCGAGCGCGGCGAGATCACCGAGGAGCAGCTCGATGCGGGCCTCGACGTGCTGCGGATGACGGCGCCCGGCCTGTAGCCGCGAGGGTCGAGGCATGACCGCCGACCGGGGCTCCGTGGAGGAGCCGCGCACGCCGCTCGCGGCGGTGGACGCGGCCATCGCCGCGCACCCGCTGTCGTCGGAACGGGTGACTCGGGCCAACGCGATCATCGAGGCGTCCGACCGCGACGACAAGGCAGCCGTCGAGGCGCGGCTAGCCGAAGAGGGCCTCCCCGGGCTGGCGGAGCTCGGGAAGATCCAGGTGCGCCACTCGGTCAGCTGGTGGAGGCTGCACCGCCGACGCCGCAAGATCCTCGCCCGGCTCGACCGCTAGCGGAACCAGGACGCCGACGGGCGCCGCTCCCCTCGGGGACCGGCGCCCGTCGTCTTGCGGGGAGCGGGAGGATCACATGGGGTCGCCGTCGAGCAGCCCGGTGACGAGCGCGGCGATCGCGCTGCGCTCCGAGCGCGTCAGCGTGATGTGCCCGAACAGCTCGTGGCCCTTCAGCGTCTCGATCACGCTCGCGACGCCGTCGTGCCGGCCGACCCGCAGGTTGTCGCGCTGGGCCACGTCGTGCGTGAGCACCACGCGCGAGTTCTGGCCGATGCGGCTGAGCACCGTGAGCAGCACGTTCCGCTCCAGCGACTGCGCCTCGTCGACGATCACGAACGCGTCGTGCAGCGAGCGCCCGCGGATGTGGGTGAGCGGCAGCACCTCGAGGATCCCCCGCTCCACCACCTCGTCCATGACGTTCTGCGAGACCACCGAGCCGAGCGTGTCGAACACGGCCTGCGCCCACGGGTTCATCTTCTCGGTGGCGTCGCCCGGCAGGTAGCCGAGCTCCTGGCCGCCCACGGCGTACAGCGGCCGGAACACCATGATCTTGCGGTGCTGCTGCTTCTCCAGCACCGCCTCGAGCGCGGCGCAGAGGGCGAGCGCCGACTTGCCCGTGCCGGCGCTGCCGCCGAGGGAGACGATGCCCACCTCGCGGTCGAGGAGCAGGTCGATCGCGAGCCGCTGCTCGGCCGAGCGGCCCTTGAGGCCGAAGACCTCACGGTCGCCGCGGACGAGGTGCACGGTGCCGCGGCGCACGACGCGGCCGAGCGCGGGGCCGCGGTCGGAGCGGAGCACGACGCCCGTGTTGACGGGCAGGTCGCCGACCGCACGGGTCTGCACGGTGCCGCTGTCGTAGAGGTCGGCCATCTGCTCGGCGGAGAGCGTGACGTCAGCCATGCCCGTCCATCCGCTGTCCACGGCGAGCTCGGCGCGGTACTCCTCCGCCATGAGGCCGATGGAGGCGGCCTTCACGCGCAGCGGCATGTCCTTCGAGACGACCGTGACCGCGAGGCCCTCGGTGGAGAGGTTCAGGGCGACCGCGAGGATCCGCGAGTCGTTGTCCCCGAGCTGCAGGCCGTTGGGGAGGCCCGCCATGCTCGAGTGGTTGAGCTCGACGCGCAACGTGCCGCCCGCGTCGCCCACCTCGATGGGGAAGTCGAGCCGCTCGTGCTCCTCGCGGAGCTGGTCGAGGTGGCGGAGCGCCTGGCGGGCGAAGTAGCCGATCTCCGGATCGTTCCGCTTCGACTCCAGCTCGGTGATGACGATCACCGGGATGACGACCGCGTGCTCCGCGAAGCGGAAGAACGCGCGCGGGTCGGACAGGAGGACGGAGGTGTCGAGCACGTACGTGCGCTCGGCCTGCGGCGTCCCCTCCCCTCGGCTGGCGCGTCGTGCGGTGCTGCTCTGGCTGTCCATCGGGGCCACGGGCCACTCCATCCCCGAGCGTTCGCGCTCGGATCCTGACGGCGATCGGGCCACGGTGGCGAGAAGAGATCCAGCGGCCCTCTCGATCGGGCGCCATGCCCGATGAGTGGAACCTACGTCGCGCACCCGCGCGGTGACCAGTGCGACGCGGGTCCGGATGTGTCGTGGACATTAACTCTTGCTCCGCGCGGCCGGCCGACGCGACGGCGGCGAGCGCGGGGCGGCCGCCTCAGGACCCGAAGCGGCGCTGGCGCGAGGAGTAGTCGCGGAGAGCGCGGAGGAAGTCGACCTCGCGGAGGTCCGGCCCCAGCGCCTCCATGAAGTACAGCTCGCTGTGCGCCGACTGCCACAGCATGAAGTCGCTGATGCGCTGCTCGCCCGAGGTGCGGATCACGAGGTCCGGATCCGGCTGGCCGCTGGTGTACAGGTGCTCGCCGATGAGGGCCGGCGTGAGGAGCCCCGCGAGGTCCTCCAGCGTGCCGCCCGCGAGGTGGTGCGCGAGCACGATGCTGCGCATGGCGTCCGCGATCTCGGTGCGCCCGCCGTAGCCGACCGCGAGGTTGATGTGCAGCCCGGTGTTGCCCTTCGAGCGCTCCTCGGAGGCGTCGAGGCGCGCGACGAGCTCGGGCGGCAGGCCCTCGTCGGATCCCACGTGCTTGACGCGCCAGTCGCGATGCTCGGAGAGGTCCTCCGCGAGCTGGCCGATGATGTCGATCAGCGCTGTGAGCTCGTCGCTGCCGCGGCCCGTGAGGTTGTCCGTGGAGAGCAGGTAGAGCGTGGTGACCTTGATGTCGAGGTCGTCGCACCACTCCAGGAACTCGAGGAACTTGGCCGCGCCGGCGCGGTGCCCGTGGGCGGCGGACTCCAGGCCCAGCTGGCGGGCCCAGCGGCGGTTGCCGTCGAGGATCATCGCGATGTGGTGCGGGAGCGCGCTGCGGTCGAGGCCGCGGCGGATGCGCTTCTGGTACGCCCGGTAGAGGAGACCGCGCCACGGTCGGATCGGCTTCTCTCGCACGGGGGCAACGCTATCCCACGCACCCGGGAGCCCGGATCGCCCGCCGGGGTGACGTCCCCCGGGCTGTCCTACACTCGCAGGATGACGCGCGACGCCTCCTCCTCCCGGCCGCTCGGCGAGACCCCGGAGGAGGACGCGTCGGTCGCTCACCTCCCGCTCGTGGAGGACGCCCAGGACGTCGGCCCGGAGCCGAAGCCCACCTGGCGCGGCTGGCTGCACGCAGGCATGACCCCGGTGGCGCTCGTACTCGGGATCGTGCTCATCATGGTGGCCGACGGTGCCGCGGCCCGCATCGCGTGCGCCGTGTTCGTCGCCTCGTCGCTGCTGCTGTTCGGCGTCTCCGCGGTCTACCACCGGTTCGACTGGTCGCCGCGGGCGAAGATCCTCCTCAAGCGGATGGACCACGCCAACATCTTCCTGCTCATCGCGGGCTCGTACACGCCCATCACCGTGCTGGCGCTGCCGCACGACGAGTCGGTTCTGCTGCTCTGGCTGGTGTGGTCGGGCGCCGCGCTCGGCGTCCTGTTCCGCGTGTTCTGGATCCACGCCCCGCGCTGGCTCTACGTGCTGCTCTACCTCGTGCTCGGCTACGCGTCGCTCGTGTTCATCGTCGACTTCTTCCGCGCCGACGCGGCCATGATGACGCTCATCCTCGCGGGCGGCCTCGCCTACACGGTCGGCGCGGTCGCGTACGCGCTGAAGCGGCCGAACCCCTGGCCCGGCCGCTTCGGCTTCCACGAGATCTTCCACGCGTTCACCCTGGTGGCGTTCCTCTGCCACTGGACGGGGATCCTGCTGGTGGCGACGCACCCGCCCGTCGTCTGATCGGGCGGGTGCGTCGGCGCCCGCTACAGGTACGGCTGCACGTTCTCCTTGTAGGCCGAGGTCAGCTGCGTCGCGGCGGCCGGGAACACGGCGGCGGGATCCGCGCCCTGCGAGAGGATCTGCGCCCACGGCTGCTGCAGGTAGGTGTCGCCGTTGGGGATCAGCGTCCGCGCCCAGTCCTGCGAGCGGACGTGCTCGAGGCTGTCGTACACGGTGCGGAAGGCCGGGTTCGACGCCCAGAAGCCCGTCAGGTCGGACGACTCGCCGGCCGAGGTGCGCACCGGGGCATAGCCCGTCTTCTTGGCGAAGGCGACCTGCTGGTCGACCTCGGTGACGTGCTTGATGAACATGCCGGCGGCGAGCTGCTGCTCCTTGGTCTTGCTGCCGACCACCGCGAGGCCCGTGCCGCCCGTGGGGACGAACTGCCCCTGCGGACCGCCGGGGAGCACGCCGGTGCCGACGGGGAACTTGGCGCTGGCGGTGACGATGCCGACGGCACCGGCCGAGGCGATGGTGCACGGCGCGAGGCCGCCCGCGAAGTCGACGGCGGTGTCGCCGCTGGCCGCCGCGACGTTCGCGATCTTGGAGTCGAAGACGAGACCGCGGGCGTAGCCGGCCGCCTCGAGGGTCTCGGGCTGGTCGAGCTTCAGGTCCCAGCCGTCGGAGTACTGGCCGCCGCGACCCCAGAGCATGTTGCTCATCGCCCAGGTGCCGATGGATCCCTGCGGCAGGCGGACGGCGGGCGTGCCGCCGGCGGCCTTCATGATCGCCGGCGCCCACTCCTCGAGCTCCGCCCAGGTGTCGGGCGCGCGGTCGGGCAGGCCGGCCTCCGACCAGATCGACTTGTCGTAGTAGAAGATCGGCGTCGACCGGGCGTACGGCACGGCGTAGCGCGCGCCGCCGTAGAGGTAGTCGTCGAGGAACACCTTGTTGTAGTCGTCGAGCTGGAAGTCGAGGTGCGCCATGAGGCCGTCCATCGCGATGGACTGCTTGTTGACCATGTAGCGGAACCACCAGGTGTCGCTCGCGTTCACCATGTCGGGCATGCTGTCGGTGCCCGCGGCCGCCTGCAGCTTCTGCGCGATCTCGTCGTAGCTCGCGCCGCCCGTGACGACGTTGACGGTGATGCCCGTCTTCGCGAGGAAGTCGGCGGCGAACTGCGCCTCGAGGTCGGAGGTCTGGCCGGGGTGCGTCGTCCACCAGGTGATGTCCTTCGCGGGCTGCACGCCCTCCCAGTCGGTGTCGGGCGCGGCGGTCGCCGCGGCGCCGCCGACCGAGGGGCCCGAGCAGGCGGCGAGGAACGCGGTGCCGCCGAGCACGGCGCCCATCTTCAGGACGTCGCGGCGGTCGAACGGGCGGGAGGCGGCGGCGCGGAAGGCCGAGCGCGGGTCGATGGGCATGCTTCTCCTGGGGATCGGGTCGGTGCGCGGGATCGGGAAGGGGGACGAGGGAGGGCGGGCTCAGCCCGTGACGGCGCCGGCGGTGAGGCCGCCGACGATGCGTCGCTGGAACACGAGGAAGACGGCGAGCACGGGCAGCGTGACGATGACCGTCCCGGCCATGAGCACGCCCCAGTTCGTGATGCCCGTCGTGTCCTGCAGGAGGGTGAGGCCGACCGGCAGGGTCATCATCTTCGGGTCGGTCGTGACGAGCAGCGGCCACAGGTAGTCGTTCCACTCGCCGACGACGGAGACGAGCGCTACGGCGGCGATCGTCGGGCCCGACATGGGGATCACGAACGACCACAGCCGGCGCAGGTGACCCGCGCCGTCCATCGACGCTGCCTCGAGCACGGAGCCGGGCAGCGTGAGGAAGTGCTGGCGGAAGAGGAACGTGCCGTAGGCGCTCGCGACGCCTGGGAGGATGAGGCCCGGGTAGGTGTTGATCCAGCCGAGGCCCGCGATGACCTGGTAGTTCGGGATCATAACGATCTGCTGCGGCACGAGGAGCGCGAGGATCACGACGCCGAACCACACGTTCTTGAACGGCACGCGGATGAACACGAGCGCGTACGCGGTCAGCAGCCCGAGCAGCACCTTGAGGCCGGATCCCACCACCGTCTTGATGACGCTGTTGGTCGCGAGCGTGGAGAAGGAGACCGTGTCGGACGCCCTGGCGTAGTTCGAGGGCGCGAACGACGACGGCAGCAGCTTCAGCGGCACGGAGTAGATCTCGCCGAAGTCCTTGAAGCTCGTGAGCACCATCCAGATGAGCGGCAGCAGCATCACGAGCACGGCGAGGGCGAGCGCGAGGTAGGTGCCCGCGAGCGGCGGGCGGGCGGATCCGGAGGCGCCGGGTCGACGTGCGCCGCGCCGGCGCGGGGCGCCGGGCACCGCCGCGGGCTCGGGGCGGGTGAGGGTCGCGGTCACGAGTAGTGCACCTTCCGCTGGACGACGACGAGCTGGACGAGCGTGACGACGAGCAGGACGAGGAAGAGGATCGTGGCGACGGCCGACGAGTAGCCGGCCCGTCCGGCCACGAAGCCCTCGTGGTAGATCTGGTACATCATCGTGGTCGTGCCCTGCAGCGGACCGCCCTTGGTCATCGCGCTGATGAGGTCGAAGGTCTGCAGCGAGCTGAGCAGCGTGGTCACGCTGAGGAAGAACGTCGTGGGGCTGAGCATCGGCAGCACGATGCGCACGAAGGTGCGCAGCCGGCCGGCGCCGTCGAGGGCCGCCGCGTCCATCAGGTCCTTCGGCACCGCCTGGAGGCCCGCGAGGTAGATGAGCGCGCAGTAGCCGAGGTCGCGCCAGACCTGCACGGTGGTCACCATCGCGAGCGCGGCGCCCGGGTCGTTGTACCAGTCGGGCGAGGGCAGGCCGAGGGCGGACAGGCCCGCGGAGATGAGGCCGAAGTTCGGGTCGAAGACGTAGAGCCAGAGGAAGCCGACCGCCACGCCGGAGAGCACGTAGGGCGCGACGATGATGGTGCGGACCGGGCCGCGCAGCTTGATCTTCCGGTTCAGCAGCGCGGCGACGCCGAGCCCCAGCGCCATCGAGCCGACGACCGTGACGCCCGTGAACACCAGCGTGACGCCGACGACCGTGGGGGTCTGCGGATCCTGGAACCAGGCGACGTAGTTGGCGAGGCCGACCTCGCGCGCGACCTGCGAGCCGATGTTCCACTGCAGCGTGGAGTAGTAGAAGGACTCGAGCAGGGGCTTGTAGGTGAAGACCGCGAGCAGCAGCACGTTGGGGCCGACGAAGGCGAGGAACAGGAGCCCGTCGCGGATCCGGCCCGGCTTCCGACGACGGCGGGCGCCGGATCCTGGACGCGTGCCGGCCGGCTGGACGGCCGTCGGGTCCGGCGTCGACACCGCCTGGGGCTTCGGCGCGACCCGGGTGGGCGCGGGGGCGTGCGTCACGTCGGACCTCCTCGTGGAGCAGGGGGAGGGAACGTTCCCTCCTTGCCTGGCCAAGCTAAGGAGGGCGGGTTAATGGCGGGAGTCGCGCAGGTGGCGAACGGGCGGACGAGCGACGGCCGGCGCCCCCTGGACGGGGGACGCCGGCCGGCGCGCCGATCAGCCGCGTGGAGTCGGCTGGTCGTCCGAGCTGACCATCCAGTTGCGGTAGTCCGTGTACATCAACCCGACGCCGCGCTTCGTCTTGAAGGCCTCGCCGCACCACGGGCCGGTGTAGCTGGTGATCTTGTACGGACCCTGGGGCACGTCGACCTTGATGTAGGGCCAGGCATCGATCCCGGGGACGTAGGCGCCCATCGAGTAGCACTGGTTGAAGGTCGAGTCGGGGAAGCCGGGGAGGCCATGGATCCTGATCGACCTGACGTTGGCGCCGCGCGGGGTCCAGTGCGTCTGGAGCTGGACTCGGACATACGGGACCGTCGCCGCCGATTGCTCGAGCGTCTGGGCGGATGCCGGCGCAGCACCGATACCGGCCGCGAGGACGATCGCGAGCGAGGCGGCGAGGGCACCCGCCATGCGGAACCGTCGAGGCGAGGTGGTCGAGGGGGATTCGAGGGTCATGTGGGTGTGTCTCCTATGTCGTGCGGACGATGGGATGTGGGAACCAGGGGAGGTGACGGCCGGGGCGCCCGGGTGGCGAGCCAGCGCGCGAGCGACGGCCGGCGCCCCTCGGATGGGGACGCCGGCCGTGGGCGGGCGGCTCAGCCGCTGATCACCCGTGCCCGTGGTGGTTGCGGATCCAGCCCCCGACCGAGGGCAGTCCCGAGCCGTCGAAACCCGGGTCAGCCGGGCTGTGGTTGTGTCCCATGGCGATGACGCTGGCTCCGTCCGAGGCGGCGGTCGCGGAGGCGGACGCGGATGCGTGCGCGATGCCCAGGCCGACCGTTGCGGAGAACGCGATCGCGGCGAGGGCCGTGATGGATGCGGCGCGGACGGGACGCAGCGGGGATCGGCCCGGGGTCGTGGTGGATGACGTGTTCATGGAACTCCGTTCTCGTGGGGACCAGGAGACTACGGACCCGACGGGCCGCGGGTCGTCGAGCGTGCACAGCACGCGGACGGGTCTGTGCGCGAGGCGGGCGGACGAGCGACGGCCGGCGCCCCGCATGGGGACGCCGGCCGTCGGACGGGTGATCAGCCGGTCGCCATCAGCCGTGGAGGTCGCGGTGGCCCCAGGTGCTCCTCGGGGGCGCCCACTCGTACTCGGGATGCGGCTCGGGCTGGCTGTGGTTGTGGCCCATGGCGCTGACGTTGACCCCATCCGGAGCCGCGGACGCGGTCGCTGCGGCGGATGCGTGGGCGATGCCGAGGCCGACCGTGGCGGAGAGCGCGATCGCGGCGAGGGCCGTGACGGATGCGGCCCGGACGGGGCGAAGCGGGGATCGGCCCGAGGGCGTGGAGGATGTCGTGTCCATGGGACTCCGTTCTCGTGGGGGTCACGAGAATACGGGTCCGAGGCCCAGGCGGGCCGACGGGCGTCCACAGCGCGGGGGCGGACCCGCCACCCGGCAGGGGCGTCGTTCAGCCGCGCGGCGGACCCGCGGGAGCATCCGGATCCGCGGGGTCGTCGCCGTCGGGGTCCGTCGCCCGGCGGTCCCTCTCGGGCGCCGAGTCGCGCGCGAGGTCGGCCTCGAGCTTCTCCGCCTCGAGCCGGCCGCGGATCTCCTCGCGGTAGCGCGTGCGGCGGATCCGGCGGGTCATGTCGACCATGAGCAGCAGCACCATCACGGCCACGAAGAAGATGGCGATGAAGCCGACGGGGCCGGGCGAGACGGTGTTCGGATCGAACTCGGCCGTGGGCGTGGGGCTCGGGGTCGTGACGGCGGCGGCGAGCCGGAGGGCCAGGTCCGAGCCCATCAGGCGCGCTCCGCCCGGTCGGCGACGGACGGGACCTCGGCCGACCCGTCGTCCGCGATGCCGGCGAACAGGTCGTCCTCGGGCTCCGGCACCGGCACGCGCGACTCGACGAGCTGGAAGTCCTCGAAGGGCCAGGCGCGCTGCTGCAGGTCGCGCGGCCAGCGGAAGAACGTGCTGTCGGGGGCGACCTGGCTCGCGTGCGACAGGAGGGCGCGGTCGCGGGCCTCGAAGTGGTCGGCGACGTGCACGCGCGTCGTGGAGAGGTCAGGGCGGTCGCCCATCCAGCCGAGCATCTCGTCGACGGCCTCGAGCATCTCGGGACCGGCGTCCGCGGCGACCAGGTGCTCGCGCACGGCGCGGATCTTGGTGCCGTTGAAGATCCGGTCGAAGTAGAGCTTGCGGACCTCCCACGGCTCGCCCGCGTCGGGGTAGGAGCCGGCGACGCCGGACTCGCGCCAGGCCTCCATGGCCACGACGTGCGCCTGGATGTGGTCGGGGTGCGGGTAGCCGCCGTTCTCGTCGTACGCCACGAGGACGTGCGGGCGGAAGGCGCGGACCAGGCGGATGAGCGGCTCGGCGGAGACCTCCACCGGGATGCTCGCGAACGACGCGGGCGGCAGCGAGCCGTCCTCGCGCGCCATGCCCGAGTCGACGTAGCCCAGCCAGCGGTGCTGCACGCCCATGACGGCCTGCGCACGCGCCATCTCGATGCGGCGGAGGCCCGGCAGGTCGCGCTCGGCCATCGCGCGGTCCTCGAGACCCTCGTTGAGGATGTCGCCCGCCTCGCCGCCCGTGCAGCTGACGACCATGACCTCGGCGCCCTCCTGCGTGTAGCGGGTGTACGTCGCGGCGCCCTTGCTCGACTCGTCGTCGGGGTGGGCATGCACGGCCATGAGGCGCAGGGTCACGGGGCTCCAAGGGTGGGGAATGTAGTCTTGATCCCCAGAGTACAAGGTGCGTGTGGAGGAGATCGCCGTGACGACCGAGTCCCGCTCCCCCGCATCCCCGGGCCCCTCCGCGGGCCCCTCCATGGACGACGACGAGACCGTCGAGCACCGCGTCCCCGCCCCCGTCTCGACCGCCGCGCTCGACGAGCGGTACGGCCGCACGCGTCCCGCGCGCATCCGCCAGCGCTGGCTCTACGGCATCGCCGGCGGGCTCGTCGCGCTGGTGTTCGGCGCCTGGGTGCTGTGGGCCGGGCTCGACCAGGCGTCCGGATCCATCGACGCCACCGACCGCGCCTTCGACGTCGTCGACGCGCGCACCATCGACGTCACGTTCTCGGTCGTCATGCCCGCCGGCCAGGAGGCGTGGTGCGCGGTGCAGGCGCAGGACGAGCAGCGCTCCATCGTGGGCTGGAAGGTCGTCGAGCTGCCCGCGCAGGACGGCGTCGAGCGCACCGAGACCGTGCGCCTGCGCACCACCGGGCCGGCCGTCACCGGGTTGATCCACAGCTGCTGGCCCGCCTAGAGTGGGGGATTCGCCTCGACGGATCCGTCGGGGCGTCCGTGCGAGTGCAAGGAGTCCATCGTGGCGCAGGAGCAGGCAGTCACCTGGCTGACCCAGGAGGCGTTCGACCGCCTCAGCAGGGAGCTCGACACCCTCAGCGTGCAGGGCCGCGAGGAGATCGCGAAGAAGATCGAGATCGCCCGCGAGGAGGGCGACCTCAAGGAGAACGGCGGCTACCACGCCGCCAAGGAGGAGCAGGGCAAGATCGAGGCCCGCATCCGCCAGCTCACGCAGCTGCTCCGCACGGCCGAGGTGGGCGACGCCCCGGAGAGCCACGGCGTCGTGGAGCCCGGCACGGTCGTCACCGCGCTCATCGCCGGCGACGAGACGAAGTTCCTGCTCGGCAACCGCGAGATCGCGGGCGACAGCGACCTCGACGTCTACAGCGAGCAGTCGCCGCTGGGCACCGCCATCATCGGCTGGGAGGTCGGGCAGAAGGGCGCGTACACGGCGCCGAACGGCCGCGAGATCCCCGTCGAGATCCAGGCCGTGGAGAACTACACGCCGTAGCGCGTGCCGTCACGACGAGAGGGGACGCGGACCGCATGGTCCGCGTCCCCTCTCGTCGTCCCGAGGGGCCCCGCCCGACGCGCGCCGACCGTCAGTCGCGCAGGAGCCGGGGGTCGTAGCCCGCGTCGCGGAGGCGCTGCACGACCTCGGCCGTGTGCTCGGAGCCGCGCGTCTCCACGCTCACCTCGAGCTCGACCTCGCTGATCTGCAGACCCCGGCCGTGCCGCGTGTGCAGCACCTCGACCACGTTCGCGTTGGCCTCGGAGATGATCTGCGACGTGCGCGCGAGCTGGCCCGGACGGTCGGGCAGCATGATCCGCAGCTTCACATAGCGGTCGGAGGCGGCGAGGCCGCGGCTGATGACGCGCTCCATCATGAGCGGGTCGATGTTGCCGCCGGAGAGGATCACGACGGTGCGGCCGGCGTCCGTCACGAGCCCGGCGAGGATCGCCGCGACGCCCACCGCGCCCGCGGGCTCGACCACGAGCTTCGCGCGCTCGAGCAGCAGCAGCAGGGCGCGGGCCGTGTCGTCGTCCTCGACCGTGACGACCTCGTCGACGCTCTCCCGGATGATGTCGAAGTTGAGCAGGCCGGGCTTGGCGACGGCGATGCCGTCGGCGATGGTGGGCGTGATCTCGATCTCGGTCGGGCGGCCGGCGGCGAGGGACGGCGGGTAGGCGGCGGCGTTCCGCGCCTGCACGCCGACGACGCGGATCGTGCGGCCCTCCTCGGCGGCGCGCAGCTTGAGCGCCGTCGCGACGCCCGAGATGAGGCCGCCGCCGCCGATGGGGACGACGACCGTGTCGACGTCGGGCGTCTGGTCGAGGATCTCGAGGCCGAGCGTGGCCTGCCCCGTGATGACGTCCTCGTGGTCGAACGGCGGGATGAGCACGGCGCCCGTCTCCGCGGCGAACTCGGCGGCCGCGCGCAGGGGCTCGGCGACGCTGTGGCCGCGGAGCACCACCTCGGCGCCGTACTGGCGCGTGGCCTGGAGCTTCGGCAGCGCGACGCCCACGGGCATGAAGATCGTGGCGCGGATGCCGAGCTCGCGCGCCGCGAAGGCCACGCCCTGCGCGTGGTTCCCGGCGGAGGCCGCCACGACGCCGCGCGCCTTCTCCTCGTCGGTGAGGCGCGAGATGCGGTTGTAGGCGCCGCGGATCTTGTACGAGCCGGTGCGCTGCAGGTTCTCGCACTTGAGGTGCACGGGGCTGCCGAGGATCTCGGCGAGGAACCGCGACGACTCCATGGGCGTCACGTCGGCGACGCGGCTCACGACCTCGCGAGCCGCCTCGATGCGCGCGAGCGTGGGCGCGGATCCGCGGGGCAGCTCCCCCGCCAGCGCCGCCGTCTCCTCCCCCAGCTGCGAGGGGTCGATCTCGTCCCCGACGGCGCGGAGCACCGGGGCGTCGGCGGGCACGGCGGCGGGACGGGCGTCGGATGCGGCGGTGGCGGCGTCGGTCATGAGGTGCGCTCCCTGGGGGTCGGACGGCGGGTGGCGTGCGAGGCGTCGGCGGGGACCGCGGGCGGCGGCGGTTCCCGATCGCCGCGCCACGCCCCGCTCGCGACGTGCTTGACCATCGAGTTGAGCGTGGCGACCAGCGGCACGGCGAAGAACGTGCCCGCGATGCCGCCGACCATGCCGCCCGCGGCGACGGAGAGGACGACCGCGAGGGGGTGGACCTTCACGACCGACCCCATGATCAGCGGCTGGAGCACGTGGCCCTCCACCTGCTGCACGATGAGCACGATCGCGATCATGATGAGCGCCTGCGTCAGCCCGTTGTAGACGAGCGCGACGAAGACGGCGAGCGTGCCCGTGACGACCGCGCCCACGATCGGGATGAACGAGCCGAGGAACACCAGCACGCCGATGGGGATCGCGAGCGGAACGCCGATGATGGCGGCCCCGCCTGCGATGCCGACCGCGTCGATGAGCGCCACGAGCACCTGCACCTTGACGAAGTTCTGCAGCGTCGCCCAGCCCGCGCGACCGGCGCCGTCGACGGCCGGGCGCGCCAGCCGCGGGAACAGCCGCACGACCCAGCGCCACATGCCCGCGCCGTCGATGAGGATGAAGAGGGTGGAGAACAGCACGAGCAGCACGCCCGTGAGCACGTGCCCGAGCGACGACGTGACCGACAGCGCGCCGCTCACGAGCGCGCCCGCGTCGCGCTGGATCGCGTCGACCGCCTGCTGGTACGCGTCGTTGAGCTGCGCTTCGGAGAGCTGGAGCGGCCCGTCGATGAGGAAGCCGCGCACGTCGGCGTAGCGCGTCAGCGTCTGCGCGCGGATGGAGTCGTACTGGCCGATGATCTGCGTCGTCACGAGGTACACGAGCGCGGCCACCGCGACGATGACCCCGATCTCGGAGATGGCGACCGCGAGCCACTTCGGGACGTGGTGCCGCTGCATCCAGTTCGAGATGGGCACGAGGAGGGCCGCGAGCACGATGGCGAGGAACAGCGGGATGACCACGTACTCGAGCTGGATCACGAGCCAGGCGACGACGCCGAGCACGCCGAGGATGAGGAGCAGGCGCCACGCCCACGCGCCCGCGATGACCATGCCGGGCGGGACGGTCTCGGCGACGGTGCGCGCGACGGGCTGGACGGTGTCGATGTCGGGCTCGACGCGGGGCTCGGCCGCACGGGCGGCAGCCGCGGCGCGCGCGCGGGATCGCTGGCCGAAGATCATGCTGGGAGTCTAGGACGGGGCTCCGGTGCGGCCGTGCGGGGCGCGGCCCGTGGCCAGCCGCGCGGGTGCGGACGGCGTCCGTCGGGGGCCGCCGGTAGCGTCGATCCATGCCCGACACCGTCTCCCCCGCTCTCGCCCGCCGCGTGGCCCTCGCGGCGCAGGGGCTCGGCCGACCGCATCCGGCAGCCCCCGGCTCGCGCCGCCTCGCCGCCGAGGTGCGCCGCCTGGCTCTCCTGCAGATCGACTCGGTCAACGTCTTCGAGCGCAGCCACCACCTGCCGATGCTGGCGCGCGTCGGACCCTACGACCGGTCCGCGCTCGACCGCATGCTGTTCGGCGGCCGCGGGGCGTTCACGGAGTACTGGGCGCACCAGGCGGCGGTCCTGCCGGTGGACGACCTGCCGCTGTACCGCTGGCGGATGGAGGCGGAGCGCGCGCGGCGCATGCGGCCCGGATCCTGGGCGCGCGAGCACGCGCCGCTCCTCGCCGAGGTCCGCGCGGAGCTCGGCCGCACCGGCCCGGTGCCGGCGAGCGCGATCGAGCACGAGGCGAACGTGCGGACCGGGCCCTGGTGGGGCTGGTCCGACGTGAAGCGCGCGCTGGAGTCCATGTTCGCGTGGGGCGAGATCGCGAGCGCCGGCCGGCGCGGGTTCGAGCGCGTCTACGGCCTCGCGGAGGACGTGCTGCCCGCGGCCGTCCGCGATCGCGTCGTGCCGGAGGAGGACGCGGTGCGCGAGCTCGTCCGCCGGGCCGCCGTCGCGCACGGCATCGGCACGGCGGCCGACCTCGGCGACTACTTCCGGCTGTCCCGCGCGGCGACCGACCGCGCGCTCGTCGACCTCGCCGACACGGGCGAGGTGCTGCCCGTCACGGTGCCGGGCTGGGAGGGGCGCGGGAGGCCGCTGCCCGTGTGGCTGCACCGCGACGCGCGGCTGCCGCGGCGCATCCGCACCGAGGCCCTGCTCTCGCCGTTCGACCCCGTGGTCTGGTTCCGCGAGCGGGCGCTCCGGCTGTTCGACCTGCATTACCGGATCGAGATCTACACGCCGGCGGCGCAGCGGGTGCACGGGTACTACGTGCTGCCGGTGCTGGTCGACGACGAGATCGTGGCCCGGGTCGACCTCAAGAGCGACCGGCAGGCGGGCGTGCTGCGCGTGCAGGCATCGTGGATCGAGGGACGCCACGATCCCGACGCCGTCGCCGAGCGGATCGCGCCGCTGGTGGAGCGGGCCGCCGCGTGGCAGGGCCTCGCGGAGGTGGGGGTGGTGGACCGGGGCACGCTGGCTCCGGCGCTGCGCGCGCGCCTGCCGGGGATCGCGGCGACGTCCGTCGGCTGAGAGGGGCGCGGTCCGCTAGAACTGCACGCGCGGCGGCTCGGCGATGGACGCGAGGCTCGAGACCTCGTAGAAGTCCCGCTCGCCGAAGCCCAGCCCGCGCACGAAGAGCGTGTTCGGGAACTGCGTGATCTTGGTGTTGAGCTCCCGGACGCCGCCGTTGTAGAAGCGGCGTGAGGCCTGGATCCGGTCCTCCGTGTCGACGAGCTCGCCCTGCAGCTGCAGGAAGGTCTGGCTCGTCTGGAGCTGCGGGTACGCCTCGGCCACGGCGAACAGCGACTTCATCGCACCCTGCAGGCGCTCCTCGGCGGCGCTCGCCTCGCTCGGGTTGCCGGCGCTGATGGTCGCGGTGCGGGCCGACGTGACGGACTCGAACACCTGCCGCTCGTGGGTCGCGTAGCCCTTGACCGAGTCGATGATGGTGGGCAGCAGGTCGGCGCGCCTCTTGAGCTGGACGGTGATGTCGCTCCACGCCTCGTCGACCCGCACGTTGAGCGTGACGAGGGCGTTGTAGGTGGCCCAGAGGTAGATGCCGACGAGCACTGCCAGGAGCACGACGGCTCCGAGCGCGATCCACGATTCCATGCCCGCGAGTCTACGCGCGGCCCTGTGCGCGACCTCCGTGGGATCCCCCGGCGCACCCGTACTGGGGGCGTCGGCCGGCCGGGCGTCAGCCGCGGGCGCGCAGGGTGTCGCGGAGGAAGCGGTACGAGGTGCGCGGCGTGCGGTCGGAGGTGCGCGGATCCACCCGCACCAGGCCGCGCGGAGCCGTGTGCCCGGCCTCCCACTCGAAGCCGTCGAGCAGGCTGCCCGCGATGACCGCCTCGAGCCGGACGCCCGCGGCCGGTCCGCCGGGGCCGACGGCGGCGAGCGCCTGCACGAGGTGGTCGGAGATCGCGTGCGCGCGGCGCGGGTCGCGCCGGGTGCCGTCCCGGTCGTCCACCTGCTCGGGGTGGGCGGCGTCGAGGCCGGACAGCACGACCGGGGGCAGGGCGTCGCCGTAGCGCGCGCGGAGGTCGGCGAGTACGACGGGGACGAGGTCGGGCGCGACCGGGTGCCCGTCCAGGGTCGCGGGGTGCTCCGTCCAGGGCAGCTCGACGAACGGCAGGGCGGCGGATCCGGCGACGAGGCGCGGGACGGCGGCCACGCGGATCGGGTCGGCGAGCTCCACGCCGTAGAGGTCGAGCGGCTGCGCGATGGTGCGGAGGTCGGACGGGTCGACGCGCATCAGGCGCGCGAAGGCCTCGGCGTGCGGGCCCTCGAGGTCGGGGTAGCGGCCGAGGAGCACGGCGTCGGCGAAGAGGTCCTGGTGCAGGGCCCGGGCGGCGACCGCGGCGGCCCGGTCGTCGTCGTCCGCGGAGGCGGCCTCGACCATGCGGTGCGCGTTCACGATGCCGATGCGTGCGGAGGAGCGCGATCCGCGGATCGCCTCCGCCGCGAGGCCGTGCGCGAGCAGCTGGTGGTGCACGGTCGGGAGGGCGTCGAGCCCGAGGCGGGATCCCGGCGCGTGGGTGCCGGCGACATGGCCGCCCATCGTGGTGAGCGCGGGCGTCCGCAGGGTGGTCCAGTCGTTCACGCGGTCGGCGAGCGCCTCCGCCGCCAGGTAGGCGAGGTCGCCGAAGCGGAGCGCGGTGTCGCGGTGCAGCCAGCCGCCGCGATCCTGGAGCTCGACCGGCAGGTCGTGGTCGTGCAGCGCGGCCTGGGGGCGGATGCCCGCGGCGAGCAGCGCGTCGACGAGCTCGTCGTAGAAGCCGATGCCCTCGCGCCGGAGGCCGCCGCGCGCCTCCGGCTGGATGCGGGACCACGAGATCGAGAAGGAGAGCACGTCGACGCCGAGCTCGGCCGCGAGCGCCACGTCCTCGGGCATCCGCGCGATGTGGTCGGCGCCGCGCTCGGGGTCGCCGCCGCCCGCGACGGCATCGCCGCGTCGGGCGAACGCGTCCCAGACCGACTCGGTGCGGCCGCCCTCGTGCGCGCGGCCCTCCACCTTGGCGGCGCTGGTGGCGACGCCGATGCGCGGACCGCCGGCGAGGAGACCGGCCAGCTCGTCGGGCGTGGGGCGGTCGGGGACGGCGTCGGGTCGGGGCACCCCGTCAGTATCGGGCACGCGGACGGCGGCTCCCGACGGAGGCCGCGCCCATCGCGCATGCGAGGCGCACGGACCGGGCATCCAGCTTGCGGGACCACTTCCGTCACGGGCGGTGCGGGCGGTTGACACGCCCGGACGATCCCGCATGAATGGGTGCACGGTGCGGTATCGGGCGAAGATCGAGGGACGCCCCTCCACGGGATCGGCGGGGGGCGATGTCCGGCGATCCCGCACGACGGCGAGGGCGCCGCGCCCGGCCCTCGAGCCGATGGCCCGCTTCGCCGCCCTGCTGGTGCTCGTCGCCGCGCTGGCCGCGGGCGGCGCGACCGCGGCGACGGCCGTCACCGGCGACGCCACGCCCACCCCGAGCCCCTCCCCCTCCGGTGGGCCGCTCCCCGCGCCGACCGTCCAGACCCCCGCCTTCTCGACCGACGGCGCGATCACCGTGACCGGCACGCGTCCGTCCGGCCAGGACGTGCAGGTCACCATCGCGAGCGTGCCCGCCGCCGTCACGCTCCCCACCGCCACCACCTGGCGCGCGACCGCCACGGGCGTCCCCGACGGGCAGAGCCCCGTCCGCGTCACCTCCGCCGGACAGGAGGCGACCACCACCGTGTCCGTGCTGCGGGCACCCGGCGTCAACAGCTTCCCCGTCGTCACCACCGGGGTGGTCAGCGGCACCGGTTTCCCGGGCGCGACCGTCGATGCGCGCTCCGGCTCCGCCTCCTGCCGCGCCACCGTCGGCTCCTCGAGCACGTGGGCCTGCCTCCTCGCGCCGCCCCCGCCCTCGGGCACCGCCGTCCCCGTGACCGCCACCCAGAGCACCCCGTGGAGCACCGGGACGCCGGCGGTCGGCCGCGGGTCGGGCAGCTTCGACACGACCGCGCCCGGCGCCGCGGTCATCACGGCGCCCGCGGCCGGCGCGACGGTCGACGCCACGGGCATCACCATCTCCGGCACCGCGGACGAGGACGGCGCGACCGTGCGCGCCTACATCAGCGGGTACGGCGACTCGGCGTGCGCGGCCCAGGTGTCCGGACGCGCGTGGTCGTGCACGACGGGCACGCTGCCGCCCGGGCCGCTCGGGATCACGGCGACGGTCACGGATCCGCTCGGCAACATCAGCACGCTGGCGGCCGAGGTGCGCGTCACGGTCGTCGCGCCGTCCGGCACTCCGACGCCGAGCGCCACGCCCACGCCGAGCGCCACGCCGACTCCCCGGGCCACCGCGTCGCCCGACGGCGCGACGACCGCGCCCGCGCCCGGGTCCGGCGGCGGCGCGGGCGGCGGTTCCGCCCCGGGCGCCGGCCCCTCCCCCGACGCCCGGCCCGGGTCCGGCGCCCCCTCCGCCGCGGCGCCCGGGACCTGGAACGCGCCCACGCGATTCGGCACCGCGCTGCAGCCGCTGTCCGCGGCCTTCACCGACGGCCGCGGCCTCCTGCCGCTGCTGCTCGCGCTCGGCGCCGTCCTGCTCGTCGCGCTGCCGGCGCTGCTCGTCCGCGGCGCGCTCATCTCGCGCTTCGGCGGCCGGCACCGCTCGGCCGAGGATGTGACGCCGCTCCGGATCGTGCCGCGCGGGGACGCGGGCACGCTCACCACGCGCGCCGCGGCCGCCGCCATCACCGACTCCCCCGCCACGACCGGGCAGCTGCTCGTGGTGGGCGGGCGCGTCGACTCCGCGCCCATCCCGATCCCGCCCCGGCGCCTCCCGGAGCCCACCCTGCTCGGCACCCGTCCGCCTCGCGAGCCCGGCCGCGCCGGACGCTGGGGCGCCGCGGCCGCCGCGCTCGTGCTCGCGGCCGCGCTGGCGTCGCTGTCGCTGCCCGTCGGATCCGACCCCAACGCCGTGCGCCTCTTCCTCGCCGCGCTGGTGGGCCTCGCCGTCGTCAACGGCGTGGGCGTCGTCGCGGTGGCGTCCGTGGCCGGCCGCGTCGGCGCCGCCCCCGCCCGCGTGCGCGCCGTCCCCGCGCTGCTCGTGCTCTCCGTCACGGCCGTGCTCCTCTCGCGCGTGCTCGGACTCGCCCCGCCCGTGGTCCTCGGGCAGGTGCTCGGGCTCGTGGCCGACGACCGCGACGACCGGTCGCGCGCCCGCCTCGCGCTCGTCCAGTCCGGCTCGCTCGCGACGCTCGGCCTCGTGTCGTGGATCCTCTACGGCCTCGTGCCCGCGGGCGGCGGCATGTGGCCGGAGACCGCGAACGAGCTGCTCAGCGTCATGACGCTCGCCTCCCTGAGCTCGGCCGCGCTGGCCCTGACGCCGGTGTCGCTGGTCCTCGGCCGCTCGCTGATCCTGCGCTCCCTCCCGCTCTGGGCGGTCGTCAGCGTGGCCGTGCTCACGCTCGGCTTCGCCGCGGTCGCCACCACCGCGCGCGGGGTCGACGCCCGCCTCTGGATCACCGCCCTCGTGATCGCCGCCGCCTTCGCCGCGGTCAGCGTCGCGGTCTGGCTCTGGATCCGCGTGGTCGAGCCCTCCGTCCGCTCCTAGCAGCGCCCCGTCCCGTCCGTCCCGATGCCACGCCGCGCCTGGTGCGGACGCGGAGCCGGGTCCACACTGGGAGGCGCCGTCAGAGCCGACGGCGCGATCCCCCGGTGGGCGACCCGACAGGAGCGGAGCATGAGCGCAGCGAGCACGTCGTTCTGGACGGCCCTGACGAGACGGAAGCCGGTGGAGGCCATCGAGGCCGAGCCCGGCGCCGGCGAGGAGGGCGGCCTCACCCGCTCGCTCGGCCTGTGGCAGCTGACGGCCATCGGCGTGGGCGGCATCATCGGCACGGGCATCTTCACGCTCGCGGGCACGGTCGCCAACCAGACCGCGGGCCCCGCCGTCCTCATCTCGTTCCTCATCGCCGGCATCGCGAGCGCCGCGGCCGCGCTCTCGTACGCGGAGTTCGCGGGCATGATCCCGCGGGCCGGCTCCGCCTACACGTACGGCTACGCGGCCCTCGGCGAGATCGTCGGCTGGTTCATCGGCTGGGACCTGCTGCTCGAGTACACCGCCATCGTGGGGGTGGTCGCCATCGGCGTATCGGGGTACGCGGGCTTCCTGCTCGACCACGTGGGCGTCGACCTCCCGGCCTGGATGCTCGGCGCCGCCGGCACGGGCGAGGGCCACGTGGTCGACCTGTTCGCCGTGGTGCTCTGCCTCGGCACCGCGTTCGTGCTCACGCGCGGCATGAAGAGCGTCGGCCGCTTCGAGCTGTACCTCGTGGGCCTCAAGGTCGCGCTCGTGCTGGTGATCGTGGTCATCGGCTTCACGCAGATCACCGGCGCGAACTACCAGCCGTACTTCCCCTTCGGCGCGGCCGGCGTCTTCACCGGCGCCGCCACCGTGTTCTTCGCGGTCTTCGGCTACGACGCCATGAGCACCGCGGCCGAGGAGTCGAAGGACGCCACCAAGCACATGCCGAAGGCGATCCTGCTGTCGCTCGGCATCGCGATGGCGCTCTACGTGCTGGCGACGATCGTGCTGACGGGCATGCAGAAGTACAGCGAGATCGACCCGAAGAGCGGCTTCGCGACGGCGTTCGAGTCGGTGGGGCTGCCCGCGGTCGCGAACGTGGTGGCGGTCGGCGCGATCGTCAGCGTCGTCACCGTGATGCTCACCTTCATGCTCGGCGCCAGCCGCGTGTGGTTCTCCATGAGCCGCGACGGGCTGCTGCCGAAGTGGTTCGCCGTCACCGACCGGAAGCGGAACGTGCCCACGCGCGTGACGTGGATCATCGGCATCGGCTCGGCCCTGTTCGCGGGCTTCCTGCCCATCACCGTGGTGGCGGAGCTCACGAACATCGGGATCCTGCTGGCGTTCGTGGTGGTGTGCGCGGCCGTGATCGTGCTCCGCTACAGGCGGCCGGAGATCCCGCGGACGTTCCGGCTGCCGCTCATGCCGGTGGTGCCGATCATCGGCATCGGCTTCTCGCTCTGGCTCGTCTCGTCGCTGCCGTGGGAGACGTGGGTGCGGTTCGCGGTGTGGCTCGTCATCGGGCTCGTGATCTACCTCACCTACTCCCGGCGCAACTCGGTGCTCGCGCCGGACAGCCCGCGCAACCGGCGCTGACGGCCGGCGACGCCCGCGGCGGTCCAGCGGCGGCTGCCCGCTCGTGCCGATGACCTGGGTGATGGACGTCCGGGAAGGGGTGCGGAGCGCGGGTCGGCTCCGTGCGGCTCCGACCCGCGCCGATCAGGTGGGGATGACCTTGAAGAGCACCTTGCGCGTGACCATGAACCAGATCGCCGCGAGCACGAGCGTGTGGACCACCGCCCCCTGCCAGGGATTCGACCTGTCGAGGAACGGCAGGCTGCCGACGATCAGCACGAAGAACACGTGGACGATGAACACGTAGAGGCTCGCGGATCCGAGCGGCGTGTAGAACCAGCCGAACGCGCGGTCGACCGGCTTCCACACCCGCGTGAGGAACGTGTACGCCACCACGAGCATCAGCCCGAGGTCGATGAGGCGGCCCGGCTGCAGGAACGTGCGCTGGTACATCGACTCGTACAGCGACGAGTAGAGGCCGTCGGGGACGCCCGGGATCGCGACCCCGTAGGTGTGCCCGGCCCAGAGCACCGCGAGGGCGCCCACGTACGCGACCACGAGGATCGACACGAGGACGCGGCCCAGCCGTCCCGTGAGCGCGCGCGTGATCTGACGGCGGTAGTAGCCGATCACCATGCCGTTCAGGAACGCGACCTGCCAGGTGAGCAGGGGGAAGACATCCTCGAACATCGACGGCAGCACGCGGATGTCGAACTGCGCGTTGAGCACGTACGCGGTCCAGCTGGCGATGAGGACGACCCACCACATGCGGCGGCGGAGCAGCCACACGATCCCCGGGACGAGCAGGGTCAGCACCACGAACAGGCCCATGATGTTGAACACCCACGGGCCCATGCGCAGCAGCAGCAGGTCGCGGATCGCGTACCAGGGCGGCGGGTAGTCGAGGAGCCGGTCGCCGTTCGGGTAGAGGTCGTAGACCTGGCCGGAGGTGACCTTGCCGTCCGCGCCCGTGCCGCGGTCGGTGAAGGTGGTGATCACGTCGGTGGCGAGGAACGGCACGAACGTGAGAGCGAAGACGATGACGACCACGGCGATCGCGACGATGTACTGCTTGAACGCGCGGCGCAGGATCGAGACGAGCGCCTTCATCTCGCCGAACTTCTTGACCGCCATCGGGTAGACCATGCCCAGCACCAGGCCGGAGAGCAGCACGAACATCTCGGCGCCCGTGATGGCGCCGATCGCGTTGATCGTCACGTACGAGTAGGGGCTCGCGACCTCGATGTGGGTGATGACCACGGCCACGATGGTCCAGCCTCGGAACAGGTCGAGGCGGCGGTCGCGGGGCGAGTTCTCGTCCGGGTAGCGCCAGCCGGGCTTGAGGCGGCCGATCGGCCCGGAGATCACGAAGAGGAGGAGGAGCACGACCGCGCACAGCACGATCCAGCCCATCTGCTCGTCCTCGGGCGATCCGGGGTCGCGGTACTGCGCGGTCGCGACGTTGGCGCGCTCCTGGTCGAAGACCTGCGTGACGGGACCGAGGGTCGCGGTGGCCGGATCCAGGTGGGCGCGGAGCGCGGACGCGATGTCCGCGTCGCCCGTGGCGCGCCAGTCGACGACGGCGTCGTCGGCCTCCGCCTCCTTCCGCTCGACCTCCCGCCAGACGACCATGCCGATGCCGGGGTGGTCGGCGCGCGTCTCGGCGGAGAGCACCTGCTCCCACCAGCCGCGCTTGACGTCGGCCTCGCTCGCGCCGTCGGTGCGCGCGGGGTCGTAGAGCGCGCCGGTCTCGATCACGGCGGGCTTGCCCGTGCCCTCGATCCACTCGGCCGCGAAGTCGCGCCCGGTGCCGCCCTCGTCGGCGTAGCCGTACTCGCCCGCGAGCTCCCGCGCGAACTTGCCCTCCTCGGGCACCACGTTCTTCCCGAACTCCTGCTGCGGGATGACCTCGCTGCCGAGGTACTCCTGGGACGGCTGCCCGACGGAGAAGTCCTGCTCGGAGCCGAAGTGCGAGGCGGACAGGCCGACCCAGTCGACGGCCTCGTCGCCCGGCCAGTAGGGGCGGTAGGCGTCGTCGTCGACGTCCACGCGGCCGTTGCCGTCGGTGTCGAGCTCGGCGATGGGCCGGGTGGCGGAGGAGTCGGTGAGCCCGTCGGCGGATCCGAACGGGTACCCGGCCGCGTAGGCGGGCGACCACACGGTGACGGCGCCCGCGTCGGAGGCGTGCACGGCGTCGGCGATCTGCCGGAACGCGGATATGTACGCGGACGGCTGCTGGCCCCAGGGGGTCCACGAGCCGTTCATCTCGGGGGCGAACCGCACGAGCGCACGGGAGTCGTAGCGCTCGCGGAGCGCCTCGAGCCGGTCGGTGAGGGCGGTGGCGTCCGCGGCGGTGAGCTCGGCGAGCGGCTCGGTGGGCTCGAGGGTGAGGAAGAGGAGCGACCCCTGCTGCGCGGCCTGCTGGGCGAACTGGTCGAGGTAGGTGACGTCGTCGGATCCGAGGGGGTAGCGCACGGACTGGCCGAGCACGGCCGGGGTGGCGCCCAGGCGATCGGCGTAGCTCTGCGCGTCGTCCGCGGTCCAGTCGATGATGCCGCCGAACCACGGCGCGGCCGGCCCGCGCGTGAGGTCGACCTCGTCCACGGGCGCCGCGGGCGCCGTCGCGGTCGGCTGCGGCGCGGCGAGCGCCGCCGTCGCGGGCACGACGGCGATCGCGAGCGCGACCATGGCCGCGGCCCAGCGGCGGATCCCGCCCCGGGCGGGTGCGCCCCACCGCGCCCGGTCCCGTCTCCCGATGCCGCGCATCAGCCGCGGAGCCTGACCAGCCGCCAGCGGTTGCTGCCGTCGGTGCGCTCGTACGTGAGGTCGTCGAGGATCGCCTGGGCGAGCGCCAGCCCGCGGCCGCTCTCGCTGAGGTCGTCGGGCATGGACACCTCCGTGAGGTCGACGACGGCCGGCTGTCCGTCGTCCTCGAACAGCGCCACGATGCGGTCGTGCTGGCAGACCACGGTCATCGTGAAGGTCACGGGGTACCCCGCGCGCTGCCCCACCGCGACGCCGTGCTCCACCACGTTGCCCGCGATCTCGACCACGGCCGTCTCGAAGAGCATCCGCTCCTCGTCGCTCACGTCGAAGGCCTGGTCCCACACCGCGGCGATCACGGCGTGCACGGCCGCGAGGCTCTCGTCCACCGCGGGGAGCGTGACGTTCGCGCGCACCGGCGGCGCGTGGTGGGTCATGCCCTCCATGTCCTCACCGGTCACCGAACACGCCCTCGGGGGCGTCGTGCACGGTGAGGACGCGGTTGAGGTTCGTCAGCTCGAGCACCGCCCGCACCTGCGCGTTCGGGCGCGCGAGCCGGAGGTCGCCGCCCGCCTGCCGGGCGCGCTTGAGGCCCGAGACGAGGGCGCCGAGACCGGAGGAGTCCATGAACTCGGTGCTGCCGAGATCGACCACCACGAAGGGGCGCCCGCCGTCGATGACCTCGGTCACGACGGTGGTGAGCTGACGGGCCGACACCATGTTGAGGCGCCCGGTCGGCGTCACGACGCTGACCTCCGTGCCCTGCTCTGCCACTGCGATGTCGATCATGCGTCCTCCTTGGCCGGCGTGAAGCCCCGGTAGCGGGCCGCACGGATGATGATGCTGAAGATCGCCAGGTCGAAGACGACCCAGGCGAGGTTGGTGAACGTGCCGAGCGGCGTCGCCTGTCCGACCGCGAGGCGGAGGAGGCCGATCGCCGAGGCGACGATGAGCGCGCCGATCACGTAGAGCTGCGGCTTCACCAGGTCCCAGCGCGGCTTCCCGCTCTCGGCGCGCACCTTGGGCGTCACGGCGAAGTCGAGGGGCTTGCGGAAGAAGACGTTGGCGACAGCGGTGGTGACCGAGGAGATCCACACCGGGAAGAGCGCGAGCGAGTACTGCTGCCCGCGCCAGGTGCGCTTGCCGCGGCCGACCACCGCGAACAGGAGCTGGTTGACGAGGAGGAACGGGATCAGGCGGAAGAAGAAGTCGGTCGAGAGCGCCTGCACGGGGAGCACGCCGAAGACCAGGTAGATGATGGGCGCCGCCACGTAGACGAGGGCGGTGAAGCCGGAGAAGTAGCTCCACATGGTGGCGAAGTACATGAGCCGCTGCGGGATCGAGAGCGCCTTCTGCAGCAGGGGGTTCTCGCGGAAGAAGACCTGGATCGTGCCCTGCGCCCAGCGGAGGCGCTGCGTGAGCATCGTCGGCAGGTCCTCCGGCGCGAGCCCGTAGGCGAGGACCTCGTCGTGGTACGCCGACTTCCAGCCGAGGCCGTGCAGGCGCATGCAGGTGGCCATGTCCTCGGTGACGGAGATGGTGGCCAGCGGCATGATCGACTGCGCGTCGTCGTCCCGGTGCACGTCGATGTCGCGGATGATCGCGCGCACCGCGTCGAGCGCCCCGAGCGGCGACCAGTCGCGCTGGGCCAGGCGGGTCATGGCGCTGTCGTCCACGAGCGACACCGCGTCGCGGTCGGCGGAGTGCCGGCCCGCGAGCGCGGCGATCTCCGCGAGGTCGGCCTTGAGCGCCGACATGTCGTCCTGCACCATGCGCGCGGCGATCGAGTCGACGCGCTTCTGGAAGCGGTACGTCACGTCCGCGAGGCGCTGGCCGCGGCGGAGCTCGGCGCGGGCGCGGCGCACGTCGTAGGTCACGTCGTCGAGCGCCTTGCGGAGGTCGACCTGGTCGGGCTCGAGCTCGGCGCGCGCCTTGTCGAGCACGTCGTTCGCGGTGCGGAGCGCGCGGAACACGCTGATCTCGGTGTCGGTCACGTAGCGGGAGACGCCGAGCAGCATCAGGGCCTCGCGGCGGAGGATCGCGTTGGAGCCGCAGAAGAACGCGGCGTTCCAGCCGTCCTTGCCCTGCTGGATGGGCCCGTAGAACAGGGGCGCCTGGCTGCCGAGCGGATCCGCGTCGGGCACGTTCACGAACACCTGCGGCGTCTGCACGAGCGCCATGCGCCGGTCGTCGAAGTAGCCGAGGGTGCGGTCGAGGATCTCGGGCTCGGGCACCTGGTCGGCGTCGAGGATGAGCATGAACTCGCCCTCGGTCGTGAGCAGCGCGTTGTTGAGGTTGCCGGCCTTCGCGTGCCGGGCCCGGCCCGACCAGTCGGCCGAGCGGGTGATCCAGCCGATGCCCTCGGCCTCCGCCAGGTCGCGCAGCTCCGTGCGGTTGCCGTCGTCGAGCACCCACGTCTTGTGCGGGTAGCGGATGCGCTGGGCGGCGCGCGCGGTCTCCATCACCAGGTCGAGCGGCTCGTTGTAGGTCGCGATGAACACGTCGACCGTGAGGCCGGGTCCGGGCACGGGCGGCTTCGGGCGGTCGCGGGCGCGCCACATGGTGAGGCCGAACAGCAGCGAGTCGATGAGGCTGTAGGTCTCGGCCATCACGAGCGGGATCGCGATCCAGAGCGCCTCCGGGTTCACGGAGAACAGCAGGCGCCAGATGATGTAGTTGAGGCCGAGGATCGCGGTGATCACGGCGAGGATCCGCACGATCGCGAAGCGGACCGTCATGCGCTGGGCGCGCGGACGCCGCGGCGCCGCGGTCGTCGTCGTCGTGGTGCTCATGCGCGCTTCACCGCGAGCACCGTCACGTCGTCGAGGGGCGTGCCGGCGGAGGCGAGGATCCGCACGCGCTCCACGAGCCCGTGCACCCCGCCCGACTCGCGCACGAGGGCCCCGATCAGCTCGAAGGCGGGGGTGCTGCCGCCGAACATGTCGAACAGGCCGTCGCTGAAGGTCACGAAGGTGTCGCCGTGGGCGAGCACGACGTGGCGCTCCTCCCACTGGTGGTCGGGGATGATGCCGACGGGCATGTCGGTCGTGCCGAGGTGCGTCACGCCGCCGCCCGGGTGCACGACGATCGTGAGGCCGTGCCCGGCGTCCGCGTAGCGGAGGAGGCCCGAGGCCTGGTCGAGGTGCCCGTGCTGCAGGGTGACGAACGCGCCCGTGCGCTCGAGGTCCGCCTCGAGGGAGCGCGCGGCGTCCGTGACGAGGAGGCCCGTGTCCTCCAGCACGCCGGCGCCGAAGCGGTCGGCCGTGGCGGCGACCCCGCGGAGGACGGCGCGCACGGTGGCCGTGAGGATCGCCGCGCCCGTGCCCTTGCCCATGACGTCCGCGATGGCGAAGCGCAGGCCCGACGGGGTGCGCTCGTAGTCGTAGAAGTCGCCGCCGACGACCTGGGCGGGCACGCACACGGCGGCGATCTCATATCCCGGCAGCTGCACCTCGGCCGCGGGCAGCAGCGCGGACTGGACCGCGTGCGCGCGCTCCATCTCGGCGCTCGCCACCAGCTCGCGCTGCGCCCACTCCGCGAGCTCCTCGAAGAGGGCGAGCTGCGCCCCGTCGAGCGAGCGCGGCCGGACGTCGTAGAGGCAGAAGGTGCCGACGACCACGCCCTCGGTGTCCCGCAGCGGATGCCCGGCGTAGAAGCGGATGTGCGGCTCCCCGGCCACGCTCGGCAGGTGGCGGAAGACAGGATGCATCTGCGCGTCCTCGACGACGAGCAGGCGCTCCTCCCGGACGGTGGTGTCGCAGAAGACCGTGCTGATGGGCGTCTCGGAGAGCTCCGCGCCCGCACAGGAGGCAAACCACATGCGGTCGTGGTCGGCGAGCCCGATGGTCGACAGCGGCACGTCGAACGCCGTGCGGGCGAGCCGGGTCACACGGTCGAACCGCTCCTCGGGCGGCCCGTCGAGCAGTCCGAGCGCCTCGACGGCACGTTGCGCGGCGAGTGCCCGCGCGTCCTCGATCAGAGTCATCCCCGCCCCTTCGCCGTCATGGACCCCCGTCCACGGCACCCGAACCCCGCGGGTGCCTCAACCATACGTGCGCGGAAGGATCGCGTACTACCTCAGTGGCCGCTCGGCGTCGAGATAGGTGGTCGTCTCAGTGGTGGGCGGGTGGGGGCGGCCCGGGTGGTCTCCGTCGGAACCCATCCGCGTCGCTGTCCGCGGGGCGCGGCCGTGTGCAAGGCTGCACTGATGACGAGCACCGCCGGCATCGCATCCCGCCGCCAGGAGCTGACGGGCTGACGGGGATCCGCGCCCTCGCGGCGGCGTGGGTGGTCGTGGAGCACTTCCGGCTCGTGCTCTACGGGTTGTTCCCCTCCGCGCAGGAGGTCATCGGCCCCTGGGTCCGCTCCGGGTTCCTCGGCGTCGAGATCTTCTTCGTCCTGAGCGGCTTCATCATCGCCTACAACTACGCCGACCGGTTCGCGACGCCCTCCTGGTCCGGCTACCGTGCCTTCCTCGAGCTGCGGTTCGCGCGCATCTACCCCGTGCACCTCTTCACGCTGCTCGCCATGCTCGCGCTGGTCCTCGGAGCCCGCATCCTCGGTGTCGCCCTCTCCGCCGACGGCGGCTACACGCCGCTCTCGTTCGCCGTCAACCTCCTGAACGCGCAGACCGTGTTCGGCCTCTCGGCCTGGAACGGCCCCGCGTGGTCGATCTCCGCGGAGTTCGCGGCCTACCTCGCGTTCCCGCTCATCGCGATCGGACTCGTGCGGCTGCGCACAGCAGCGTCGGGCTTCGGGGCAGCGGCGCTCCTGGTCGTGGTGGGCGCCGCGGCGATGCTCGCCGCCGGGGCGCTGGTCATCGACTCGCCCTCCGCGTTCCTGCTCATCTGGCTCCGGATCGCGTTCGAGTTCACCGCGGGCTGCTGCCTCTTCGCCGGCTGGCGCTGGCTCGGCGACCGCCGCTTCGGGTGGGGCTGGGACGTGACCGCCGCTGTCAGCGTCCTCGCGCTCGCCGTCGCACTCGCCTCCATAGGGGTCGAGGGCACGCAGCCCCTGTCGACGCTGCCCGTGATCGCCCTGTTCGTCCTCGCCTGCGCGGGCGCCACGGGTCCGGTCGGTCGGCTGCTCGGCTCGCGGCTGCTCCTCTGGGGAGGCCGGATCTCCTACTCCGTGTACATGACCCACTTCATCGTGCTGATGGTGCTGGGGGCGCTGCTCCCCGTCGGGCGTTTCGCGGATGCCGGCACCGGCGTCAAGCTGGCCATCCTGGTCGGCCACTACGCCGTCGTGGTCGCCGTGGGGGCCGCGTGCTACCACCTCGTCGAGGAGCCCGCGCGGAAGGCCGTCCGGTCGCGCATCTCGCGTCGGTCCCGGGGCCCCGCCGTCCGACCGTAGCCCGGGAAGCCGCGCGGACGCCCGGCTTCCCGGACCCCTTGCGAGCAGTACCCCCGGTCGGACTCGAACCGACACTGCGGCGATTTTAAGTCGCCCGTCTCTGCCAATTGGACTACGGGGGCATGGCGCCGGGGCGCTCCCGACAGCCTACGGTCGGCGAGCGGATCCGGCGCCCACGCACGACGACGGCCCGCAAGCGGATGCCTGCGGGCCGTCGTCGGTGGAGCTAGAGCGTCACGCGGATCAGGCCGTGCGGTCCTCGTCCTGCGTCTCCGCGCTGGGCGAGGAGCTGTAGCTGCCCGCGAGCGCCGGGGACTTCTCGCCCTCGGTGGGGGCGTCGGCCTTCTCCTCGGCGGCCTTCTTGGCCGGCGCCTCCTCCTTCTTCGCGGGGGCGGCCGGAGCGGCATCCGCGGCGGGGCGCGGGCGCGACGCGAACGTCTCGAACGCGGTGCGGGGGGTCTCGCGCGCCTCGAGGGAGACGATGTCGCGACCCCAGACGAGGTTGTTCAGCCAGCCCGTGACGACGCGCGCCTTGCGCTCGAAGGACGGGATCGCGAGCCCGTGGTAGCCGCGGTGCATGACCCAGGCGGGGAAGCCGGTGATGCCGAGCTTGCCGGACTGGAACGCGCCCTGGTAGAGACCGAGGCCCGCGACGGCGCCGAGGTTCTTGTGGAAGTAGTCGGTGATGCCCTCGCCGCGGATGCTCGCGGTGAGGTTCTTCGCCATGAGCTTGCCCTGGCGGACGGCGTGCTGCGCGTTGGGCACGCAGAAGCCGCCGACGCCGCCGCCCGTGAGGTCGGGGGTGGCCGCCACGTCGCCGGCGCCCCAGGCGTCCGCGACGATGCCGTCGTCGCCCTCGACGCGACCGTCGGCGCGCACGCGCAGGCGCCCGCGCTCCTCGATGGGGAGGTCGGTGTTCTTGAGCATGGGGCTGGCCATGACGCCCGCGGTCCAGACGATGACGTCGGACTCGAACGACTCGCCGGTCGACAGCTCGACGACGCCGCCGACGGCGGACTTGAGCTGCGTGTCGAGGTGCACGAGCGCGCCGCGCTCGGCGAGGTTCTTGAGCACCCAGTGGCTGGTCTCGAGCGACACCTCGGGCATGATGCGGCCCATCGCCTCGATGAGGTGGAAGTGCGTGTCCTCGAAGTCGATCTCGGGGTACTTCTTCACGAGGTCGGTCGCGATGCTGCGCATCTCGGCGAACACCTCGATGCCCGCGAAGCCGCCGCCGACCACCACGAAGGTGAGGAGGCGCTCGCGCTCGGGCCCGGCCGGGAGGGTGGCCGCGCGGTCGAAGTTCGCGAAGATGCGGTCGCGGATGGCGACGGCCTCCTCGATGGTCTTCAGGCCGATGGCCTCGTCCGCGACGCCCGGGATCGGGAACGTGCGGGAGACGCTGCCCGCGGTGACGACGATGATGTCGTAGGAGAACTCGTACGGCTCGCCCACGGGCGGCGTGATGGTCGCCGTCTTCGACGCGTGGTCGATGCCGGTCACCTTGGCGGTGACGACGTTGGTGGTGCGCAGGTGGCGTCGCTGGGACACCACGGCGTGGCGCGGCTCGATGGATCCGGAGACGACCTCGGGCAGGAACGGCTGGTACGTCATGTACGGCAGCGGGTCGACCATGGTGACCTCGGCCTCGCCGGATCGGAGGTGCGACTCGAGCTTCCATGCCGTGTAGAAACCGGCGTAGCCGCCGCCGACGATCAGGATTTTGGGCACGATGGATGACTCCCTGCAGATTGTGGTCGGAATCAGGCTACTCCCTCCGGAGCAGCCGTCTGAAATGCCGCACGGCCACCACGGACATCGCCGCCGCCGCGCCGGCGAAGAGGGACAGGACGAGGGCCGGGATCCCCGCCTGCCGGAGCGCGCCCACGGTCGGCAGCGGGTCGGCGGCGGGGTCGGCGGGCGCGGCGTCCGCGGGCACCGTGGGGGCCGGATCCGCCGTGGCTCCCGCGTCCGGCGTCGGCGTCGCGACGGGCGCGCGACGGTACAGGCGCACCCACTCCTCGAGGTCGCCGAGCGGCTTGCCGCTGGCGGGCGCGACGTCGGCAGTCACGGCGGCGGCCGCGTCGACGAGCCCGCGGCCGTAGATCTCGGGCTGCCCCTTCTGCCGGGCGGTGGCGAGCACCCGCTCGACCACGTCGTCGGCCTTCAGCTCCGGATGCGCGGCCCGCACGAGCGCGACCACGCCGGAGACGAGCGGCGCCGCCCCGCTCGTGCCGCTCCACTGCACGTAGCCGCCGCCCGGGGCGACGCCCACGAGTTGCTCGCTGGGCGCCGCGACCGCGATGGTGATGCCCTGCGACGACGCGTCGAAGCTGGCGGCACCCGACCGGTCGACGCCCGCGACCGCGAGCACGCCCGGGATCGTGGCGGGCGCGCCGACCTCGGTCGTGCCGCTCCCCCGGTTGCCGGCCGCCGCGACCACCACGACGTCGTGCTGGTACGCGTAGAGGAAGGCACGGTCCCAGCTCTCCGGCCAGTCGAGCGAGTTGCGGGTGAGGGACATGTTGATGACGCTCGCGCCGTTGTCGACGGCCCAGCGCACGGCGTCGGCGATCTGCGCGTCCTCGTCGCGCGCGCCCGGCGTCGGCCCGCCGAGCGCGACCGAGACGCTGAGGATGCTGGCCGCGGGAGCGACGCCGATCACGCCGGAGCCCGTGCCGGTGCCGCGGCCGGCCAGGAGCGAGGCGACCATCGTGCCGTGCTCGCTGGAGGCGCCGACCGGCCGGGTGCCCCCCGCGGATCCGACGCCCGAGACGTCCGTGCCGCCGACGACCGCGCCGCGCAGGTCCGCGACCGAGGCGTCGACGCCCGTGTCGATGACGGCGACCTTCACGCCCTCGCCGCGCGTCGTGTTCCACGCGCGCTGGACGCCGTAGTCGGCGAGCCAGTACTCCCGCTCGCGCACGGGATCCGCGACCGCGGGCGACGCGGCGGCCAGCACGGAGGCGAGCGCGAGCACCGCGACGACCAGCCCGCGGGCGGCGCGATGCGGCGACCCGGCGGGCGTGCCGGCGGCGCGGGCCCGGCCGGCGCGTCCGCGGATCATGCGGCGTCGTGGTCGGCGCACTCGCAGACGTCCGGCGACCAGGAGGCGCGGGCCAGCGCGATGTCGCCGATGGGGTTCACGCCCGGGCCCGCAGCCAGCGCGTGGCCGGCGAGGGCGTGCAGGCACTTGACGCGCACGGGCATGCCGCCCGCGGAGACGCCCGCGAGCTCCGGCACGACGAGGATCGACTCGCGGTCGGCGAGATAGGACGCGTGGGCCGCGGCGTACGCGTCGCGCATGGCTTCGTCCTCCGCGAGGTCGTCCTGGAGCTCCGCCATGACGTGCTCGGCCTCGAGATGCGAGATCGCGGCGGTGGCCGCGGGGTGGCACAGGTAGTAGAGCGTGGGGAACGGCGTGCCGTCGCTGAGTCGCGGGGCCGTGCTCACCACGGTGGGGTTGCCGCAGACGCAGCGCGCGGCGATGCCGACGACGTCGCGGGCGGGACGGCCGAGCTGGGCGGACACGACGCGGACGTCGCGCTCGGAGGGCGGGTCGAAGGGGGGTCGGGTCACTGGTCGCCTCCCTGGACGGATCCCTGGAGCTGGTCGGGCGGGGTGTCGCTGAGTCCGCTGGTGAGGGCGGAGCCGAGGAGGGCCTGGACCCAGTCCTGCTTCGTCTCCTGCAGGTCGTCGCTGATGGGGGCGCCGTCCGGGGTGGTGGTGGCCGCCTGGCCGCCCGTCGCGGGCAGGCCGCGCACGAGGTAGCTGGTCTCGCCGGGCATCACGTAGAAGAGGCGGTCGCGCACCTGCGCCTTGAGGAAGGCGGGGTCGTCGTAGCGGGCGCGCTGGTCCTGGAGCTGCGCGATGGTCTGCTTCTGCGCGTCGACCGCGCTCTGCAGGCTGCTCAGCTGCTGGCGCTGCTCGAGGTAGATGCGCAGGCCCGGCGCGAGGACCACGACCGTGAGGACGAGGAGCACGAGCACCATCGCGGAGAACCCGGAGAAGCGCATGCTGCGGAGCCAGTTGCCGGCGGGCGCGTCGCCGTCGGGCAGGGTGACGGGGACGCGCTCGGTGCGCGGGCGCTCGGACCGGCGGGACCGGAGGGCGTCGAGGCCGGGGAAGCGGGCCATCGGTCCTCCTTCGTGTGTCGGTGGTGCGGGTGTCGCGGTGGTGCGGGTGCCTGTGCCGCGATGCGGCGGGACGGCGGCGGCGGGG
>NZ_LQXA01000049.1 GCF_001618005.1 Clavibacter tessellarius | reverse complement strand
TCGCCGTCGCCCAGGGCGTGGACACCGCGACGCTGCCCCGCGGCGTCGACGTGCCCTTCACCGCCCAGACCCGCATGTCGGGCACCGCCGCGTCGTCGGTGGTGCGCCGCCGGTCCGCCCGCCCCCGAGGGCGCGGGCCGAACGGGCGGATCAGCCCTGGAAGCGCGGGAAGGCGCCGCGACCGGCGTAGACCGCGGCGGCGCCGAGGTCCTGCTCGATGCGGAGGAGCTGGTTGTACTTCGCGACGCGCTCGCTGCGGGCGGGGGCGCCGGTCTTGATCTGGCCGGCCTCCACCGCGACCGCGAGGTCGGCGATGGTGGTGTCCTCGGTCTCGCCCGAGCGGTGCGAGAGCACCGTGGTGTAGCCGCTGCGCTGCGCGAGGGCGACCGCGTCGAGCGTCTCGGTGAGCGTGCCGATCTGGTTGACCTTGACGAGGATCGAGTTGGCGACGCCGCGCGTGATGCCGTCGGCCAGGCGCTTCGGGTTCGTGACGAAGAGGTCGTCGCCGACGATCTGCACCTTCGAGCCGAGCTCGGCGGTGAAGTGGTCGTAGCCGGCCCAGTCGTCCTCGTCCAGCGGGTCCTCGATGGTGATGAGGGGGTAGGACGCGACGAGGTCCGCGAAGTACGCGGTCAGGTGCGCCGCGTCGACCTTCTGGCCCTCGAACGTGTAGGCGCCGTCGGAGTAGAACTCGCTGGACGCGACGTCGAGGCCGAGCGCGATCTGCTTGCCGGCGGTGAAGCCGGCGGACTCGATGGCCTCCATGAGCAGGTCGAGCGCGGCGCGGTTGCTGTCGAGGTTCGGGGCGAAGCCGCCCTCGTCGCCGAGGCCGGTGGACAGGCCCTTCTCCTTCAGCAGGCTCTTGAGCGCGTGGTACGTCTCGACGCCCCAGCGCAGGCCCTCGGAGAAGGTGGACGCGCCGACGGGGAGGAGCATGAACTCCTGGATGTCGACGTTGGTGTCGGCGTGCGAGCCGCCGTTGATGACGTTGAGCATCGGGACGGGCAGCGTGTGCGCGTTCGGGCCGCCGAGGTAGCGGTAGAGGGGCAGCTCGGCCGAGTCGGCCGCGGCCTTCGCCACCGCGAGGGAGACGCCGAGGAGCGCGTTCGCGCCCAGGCGCGACTTGTTCTCGGTGCCGTCGAGCTCGATCATCGTGGCGTCGATGATGCGCTGGTCGGCCGCGTCGAGGTCCTGGATGGCGGGGGCGATCTCGTCGCGCACCGCTGCCACGGCCTTCTGGACGCCCTTGCCCAGGTAGCGGCCCGCGTCGCCGTCGCGCAGCTCGTACGCCTCGAACGCGCCGGTGGAGGCGCCGGACGGGACGGCGGCACGCGTGAACGTGCCGTCCTCGAGGAGCACCTCGACCTCGACGGTCGGGTTGCCCCGGGAGTCGAGGATCTCGCGTGCGTTGACTGCTTCGATGGCTGCCACGGAATGGTCTCCTTGCGTTGCGGTGGGGGGTGGGAAGTCGGGTCCATCCTAGCCGCGGGCCCCTCGCGGGCCGCGGGCGACGGCGCCCCCGCGCAGGTGTCGCGCAGGTGACGGATCAGCCGCGCGGGCCGCCGTCGAGCGAGCGCTCCTGGAGGCTCGCGGCATCCGCCGTGTCGGCGTCGACGGCCGCGAACGTGCGGAAGCCCTGCTGCTTGAGCGCCTCGAGGAGCGGCGCGACGTTCTTCGGCCGCGGCTCCAACCGCACCCGGCGCCCGGACGCCACGAGCTCGGCCTTGAGGCGCGCGAGCACCGCGACGGGCGTGCGCCGGTCGTGCACGAGGGCGATCGCGCCGGCGTCCTCCGCGGCGGGGAGGACGGCCAGGTCGACGATCCGCTCGAAGCCGATGGAGAAGCCCGCGGCCGGCACGTCCTGGCCGAGGAACCGGCCGATCATGCCGTCGTAGCGGCCGCCGCCGCCCACCGAGCTGCCGGATGCCGGGTGCGCGATCTCGAAGATCGTGCCCGTGTAGTAGCCCATGCCGCGCACGAGGGTCGGGTCGAAGCGGAGCGTGACGCCCTCGGGCAGGCCGACGAGCGCGTCCGCCAGCGTCTCGAGGTCGGCCACCGCGTCGGGGTCGACGCCGGCGGGGAGGATCGCGGTGATCGCCTCGGTCGTGAGCGGCACGCCGCCGTCGGCGAGCGCGGGCTCGATGCGCTCGAGGATCCCGCCGAGCACGGCCGCCGCATCTGCCCCGCCCTCGGCGAGCTCCGCCACGACGCCCGCGGCGCCGATCTTGTCGAGCTTGTCGATGCTGATGAGCGCCTGCGCCTGCCGGTCGGGCGCGAAGCCGCAGAAGTCGAGGATCCCGGCGAGGAGGCGCCGGTCGTTGACCCGGATGGTGCAGCCCGTGAGGCCGAGCGCCGCGAGCGTGGCCGCGGTGGCGGAGATCAGCTCGACCTCGGCCAGCTGGCCGGCCTCGCCGATGATGTCGATGTCGCACTGCATGAACTGGCGGTAGCGGCCCTTCTGCGGGCGCTCGGCGCGCCAGACGGGCGCGGCCTGGATCGACCGGAAGACGCCCGGCAGCTCCGCGCGGTGCGAGGCGTAGAACCGCGCGAGCGGCACCGTGAGGTCGAAGCGGAGGCCGAGGTCGGACAGGGCGAGCACGTCGCCGGCGTCGGCGGCCGCGTGCAGGTCGTCGCCCGAGAGGCCGCGCTTCAGCACCGAGTAGGCGAGCTTCTCGTTGTCGCCGCCGAGGCCCGCGTGCAGCCGGCCGGACTCCTCCACGACGGGCGTCTCGATCTCGTCGAAGCCGTGCGCGCGGTAGGTGCGGCGGATGATGGCGAGCGCCTGCTCGCGGCGGGCCTTCTCGGCGGGCAGGAAGTCGCGCATGCCGCGGGGCGGCGTGATCTGCTGGGGCATCCCCCGATTCTGTCAGGCGGCGGGCGGGCGTCCGGCGCGCGGTCAGTCGGCGCGGTGCCGGTCGGGCGAGCCGGGGGCGCGCGGGCGGTCCGGCAGGTCGAGCCACGGCCGGATGCGCGGGACGAACGCGTCGACGAGCGCCTCGAAGCCGCGCATGGCCCGGACGCGGTCGCCGGAGATCACGAAGTCGAACTGGAGGCCGTACGACCCGGCCTGGAGGAGGTCGGCCGTGTCGACGGCGACGTCCTCGGGCACGCCGTGCGCCGTCATCCAGTCGAGCCCGAACCGCCGCCACGCGGCGACGCTCGCGATGGCGTCCGGGCGCACCTGGCCGTCGCGGCTGCGGAGGAGCGCGGCCTCGAACTCGAGCCGCTGGAAGTCGCGGTTGACGTCGGTGAGCCGCCAGCGCCACGCCTGCGTCGCCCAGGCGCGCAGCTCGGTGGCGGGGATCGCGCGCGGATCGCCGTCCACCATCTCCGCCTGGCGCACGTCGATCGCGTCCATCGCCGCCTCGAGCAGCCGCGCCTTGGATCCGAAGTGGTAGACGAGCACGAAGGTGCTCTCGCCGAGCGCCTCGGCGAGGCCGCGGAAGGTCACCGACTGGAGCGGGTGCGTGCGGAGGTGGTCGAGGATGTGGGCCAGCAGGTCCTGGCGGCGATGCGGATCCGGAGCTGCCACCCCGTCACCATAACGCCTGTGATGGACGCTCGACGAAGGCCCGTACGGTGGTGGGGCTCGGACTGTCCGCTGTCTCCTTCGGGTGGATGCGGCGGACCAGGCGCCCCGGGATCGGGTAAATCCCGGGCCGCGCCCCCGCGGGCCGGACGACGCGTCACGCGCTCCGGCCCGCGTCGGCGCTCCCGACGCCGGCCGAGCCCGGCTCGACCTCGGCTCGACGCCCGAGCCCGAGCCCGTGCCCCGCCGGGTGTCAGCTCCCGGCGGGATCCACCTCGCGTGGCGGCTCGGCCGTGCGGATCTCGTCCGTGAGCGACCGCAGCGTCGTCCGCAGCGCGCGCTCCGCGTCGAGCCCGCGCGATCTCGCCGACACCACGACCGCGAGCAGCAGCCGGCCGAGGTCGTCCTCGTCGTCCACCGGGATGGCCGCGGGCGCGTCGGGGTCGAGCAGGCCGATCCGCTCCGCTCTGCCGAGCAGCTTGTCGGCGAGCGCGAGCGACGGCATGCCCGCGGGGATCCCGTCGAGCACGCTCGTGCGGGCCGACTTCTCCCGGTCCTTGGCGGCGCCCCAGACGCGGAGGACCTCCTCCACGGTGTCGGCGCGCTCGTCGCCGAAGACGTGCGGGTGGCGGCGCACCATCTTGTCCGTGGCGGTGCGCGCGACGTCGGCGAGGTCGAAGCCCTCCCCCTCCGTGCGCGCGATGTCGGCGTGGAAGACCACCTGGAGGAGCACGTCGGCGAGCTCCTCGCGCATGCCCTCCACGTCGCCGGTCTCGATCGCCTCGACCAGCTCGTGGCTCTCCTCGATGAGGTACGGCACGAGCGAGCGATGCGTCTGCTCCCGGTTCCACACGCACCCGTCGGGCGCGCGGAGCGCGGCCATGGCGTCGGCGAGGGCGGCGACGGCGTCGGCCGCGCTCGGGTCGAATGCGGGGGCGGGGGCGGCGGATGCGGACGGGATGGCGGGCTCGCTCATCCCGCCAGTCTCGCATCGGGGTCTATGCGGTTCGGGTCCCTTCGCCCCTGGGCGGCGCGGAGTCCCAGGCACACTCTCGTGCCCCCTTCGGCTCGTAGGAACCAGATTTGCGAGCCGTATTGCCACTAGTACCTTCTTTGCCAGAGGAGCAGGCGAGGAGACCTTGTGACAGAGAACCAGACAGACGCACTTCCGGCACGACGGCGCGACGTGCACATCCGCACGTCCGCGGGAACGGTGATGTTGTTCTTCGTGGGAGTATCCGTCGCAGGTCTGCGGAATTCCGGATCTAGCCAACAGCCACTGCGGTTCGAGTGGATTGCCGAATGGGGCAAGGCACTCAACCCTTCGTCGATCGCCGCGAACTCGCTGTTCCTCGCGACGACCCTCGTGCTCTTTGGAATCTCGGTCGGGGGCCAAGCCACCTTCGAAAGCCAACGACACAAGGCGAGTATTCGCAGAAGCGTCGGCTGGATAGGGGTGCTCTTCGCGTCAGCCGCGCTCGCACTCTGCGTATTCGAGATAGCCGCGGTGATCGTCGCGCCCGAAACAGCTCCACTGTTGGTTGTGACCATCCCTACGGGGATCGCATGCTGGTATTTTGGGGTCGAAATCGGTCGTTACATCGTGCCCGATTTCGCGGTGCAGCTCAAGGACACCCAAGCGAGCCTGAAGAGTGCAAAAGAACGTAAGGAAGACGCCCCGGCGGCGGCTAGCACCACAGCGATCGCATACGCGACGACCTGCGCGTACGGAGTGCTCATGGGGTGGGGAACCGCAGCCGTAGCCGGACAGCATGGTCTCCCGTTCTGGACTGCCTTCGGCCTGTCGAGCGCATACTCGACCATGGCCTTGATCCTCCTGATGGAGCTGAGCGCAGACACTCTCGTGACGGAGAAGCGCCTTGGCGCGTTCGCCATAAGAGTTGCAGCCTATCTGATGTACGTGATGATGTTCGCGATAGTCGATCTCAGCATCCTCGCGACCTCCGGAGTCGGCGATGCAGAAGGCCTGCTCATCCTCTTCATCAAGCTCGCAGCACCCGCGCTCTTTCTTCGGCTTCCCGCCGAGACTCCCCAATGGATTATTGATGTTTCTCTTTCCGGAGCCCTGGCGGGCATTTACAAAAGAAATGTCGGTCAGGCGGTCACACGATTAGAGGCCAGAGTCAGCCGACTCAAGGCTCGGGATGCGGAGACCGCGACTGTGGCCCAAGCCCAAGCCCAAGCCCAATTCCTAGCTCAGGTGAACCACTGCGTCCGTTGCGCTCGCTCCCCCCGCCGCGTCGGCGGCGCCCCGGGAAACGACGTGATCGCCCGCCTCCTATCACGCCTTCGGCGCTGACTCCTTCGCCGCCGGCGCCGGCTCCACCGTGAAGACGGCGTCGAGCAGCTGCCTCACCCAGTCCACGAGCTCGGCGTCGGGGAGCGGCTCGCCGTCGCGCTTCGGCAGGGGCACGGTCACGGCATTCGTCTGCGCGAACAGCTTGCTGCCCGGGTACATGCGTTGCAGGCGCACCTGCTTGCTGTCGGCGAGGTCGGCCGGCGCGATGCGGAGGTTCGGCCCCATCGCGACGACCTCGCTGAGCCCGGCCCGCTGCGCGACGCGACGCAGGCGCGAGACGCGCACGAGGTTGTCGACCTCCACGGGCGGCTCGCCGTAGCGGTCGGAGAGCTCCTCGATGACCCGGTCGATCTGGTCGTCCGTCGCCGTGGGCGAGGCCGCGGTCGAGAGCTTCTGGTACGCCTCGAGGCGCAGCCGCTCGCTGTCGACGTACTCCTCGGGGATGTGCGCGTCGACCGGCAGCTCGAGCCGCAGCTCGGTCTGGCCCTCGGCGACGTCGCCGCGGAACGTGGAGACGGCCTCGCCGATCATGCGCAGGTAGAGATCGAAGCCCACGCCCTGGATGTGGCCGGACTGCTCGCCGCCCAGCAGGTTGCCCGCGCCGCGGATCTCGAGGTCCTTGAGCGCGACCTGCATGCCGGATCCCAGCTCGTTGTTCGCCGCGATGGTGGACAGCCGGTCGTGCGCGGTCTCGGACAGCGGCTTGTCGGCGTCGTAGAGGAAGTACGCGTACGCGCGCTCCCGGCCGCGGCCGACGCGCCCGCGCAGCTGGTGCAGCTGGCTGAGGCCGTACTTGTCGGCCCGGTCGATGATCAGCGTGTTCGCGTTGGCGATGTCGAGGCCGGTCTCGATGATGGTGGTCGACACGAGCACGTCGAACTTGCGCTCCCAGAAGTCGACGATGACCTGCTCCAGCATCGCCTCGCTCATCTTCCCGTGCGCCACGGCGACGCGCGCCTCGGGCACGAGCTCGGCGAGCTCCGACGCGACGCGGTTGATGCTCGAGACGCGGTTGTGCACGAAGAACACCTGCCCCTCGCGCAGCAGCTCGCGGCGGATGGCGGCGGCGATCTGCTTCTCGCTGTTCGGGCCCACGAAGGTGAGGATCGGGTGCCGGTCCTCCGGCGGCGTCGCGAGCGTCGACATCTCGCGGATGCCGGTGACCGCCATCTCGAGCGTGCGCGGGATCGGCGTGGCCGACATCGCGAGGATGTCGACGTTGGCCTTGAGCTTCTTCAGCGCGTCCTTGTGCTCGACGCCGAACCGCTGCTCCTCGTCGATGATGACGAGCCCCACGTCCTTGAACGCGATGCTGCCCGTGAGCAGGCGGTGCGTGCCGATGACCACGTCGACGGAGCCGTCCTCCAGGCCCTTGATGGTCTCGCGCGACTCCTTGTCGGTCTGGAACCGGCTGAGCTGTCGCAGGTGCACGGGGAACCCGGCGAAGCGCTCGGAGAACGTCTCGAAGTGCTGCTTCACGAGGAGCGTCGTGGGCACGAGCATCACGACCTGCTTGCCGTCCTGCACGGCCTTGAACGCGGCGCGCACCGCGATCTCGGTCTTGCCGAAGCCGACGTCGCCGGAGACGAGCCGGTCCATCGGGATGGGGCTCTCCATGTCGCGCTTGACCTCGTCGATGACGGTGAGCTGGTCGGGCGTCTCCATGAAGGGGAACGCCTCCTCGAGCTCGCGCTGCCACGGGGTGTCCGGCGGGAAGGAGTGCCCGCGCGACGCCATGCGCGCGGAGTACAGCTTCACGAGCTCGACCGCGATGTCGCGGACGGCCCGGCGCGCCTTGCCCTTGGCGGCGGCCCAGTCGCTGCCGCCCATCTTGCTGAGGGCGGGCTCCTCCCCGCCGACGTAGCGGCTGAGGAGGTCGAGCTGGTCGGTGGGCACGAAGAGCTTGTCGCCCGGGTAGCCGCGCTTCGAGGGCGCGTACTCGATGACGAGGTACTCGCGCCGCGTCTTCACGGCGTTGCGCCCGCCCGAGGAGACCTCGCGCTGCGTCAGCTCCACGAACTTGCCGATGCCGTGCGTGGTGTGCACGACGTGGTCGCCGGTCTTGAGCTGCAGGGGATCCACCACGTTCTTGCGCCGGGTGGCGAGCTTCTTGACCTGGCGGCTGTCGTAGCCGGCGGCGCGTCCGTAGAACTCGCTCTCGGTGAGGAGCGCGAGCTTCACCTCGGGCATCTCGAAGCCCGCGTCGATCGCGGAGCGCAGGAGGTAGGCGATGCCGGGCTCGGGCTCGGCGGGGAACTCCTCGACCACGCGCGCGGGCACGCCCGCCTCGCGCAGCACGGTGTCGGCGCGCTCGACGAGGCCGGATCCCTGCGCCACGACGCCCACGCTCCACCCGGCGGCGAGGCGCTCGCGCACGTGCTCGATGGCGCCGTCGGCGTTGCCCGCGAAGCTCGGCACGGGATCCGCGTCGATGCGCACGGTCATGACCTCGTCGATGCCGAGATCCTCCGGGAGCACGTCGGTGGCCTGGAAGCCGGAGAGAGTCCACCAGCGGCGCGGGCCGCGCGCATCCCGGAGGCGGCCGAGCGAGAGGAAGTCGCCGGACGCGAGGTCGATGGGCGCCTGGGCTCCCGCGGTGGCGGCGTTCCACGCGGCGTCGAGGAACTCGCGGTTCGTGTCCGCCAGGCTCTGCGCGCGCGTGGAGACGCGCTCGGGCGAGACGACGGCGATGGCCGCGTCCACCGGGAGGTAGTGCGTGACCGGCACGAGCCGGTCGACGAGCGCGGGCGCCAGCGACTCCATGCCCTCCACCGGGATGCCCTCCGCGATCTTCGCGAGCATCTGCTGCAGGTTCGGGAACTCGTGCTGCATCTCGCGGGCGCGCTGGCGCACGGGTGCGCTCAGCAGCAGCTCGCGGCTCGGCGGCAGCTCGACCGAGGTGATCTCCTCCTCCAGCGAGCGCTGGTCGGCGACCGCGAAGGGCCGCATCTGGTCGACCTCGTCGCCGAAGAACTCGACGCGCACGGGGTGGTCGGAGACGGGCGGGAAGACGTCGAGGATGCCGCCGCGCACCGCGAACTCGCCGCGGCGCGTGACCATGTCGACGCGCGAGTACGCGAGGTCGACGAGGCGGACCGCGAGCTCCGACAGGTCGTGGCCGCGGCTGCCGGTGGCGAGCTGCACGGGCGGCAGCTCGGTGAGGTTGTCGGCGACGGGCTGCAGCGCGGCGCGCACCGAGGCGACGATGACGAGCGGGCGCACCTGGTCGGCCGGGACCTCGCGCGCACCCTGGCCGAGCGCGGCGTGCCACTGCTCCATGCGGCGGAGGGCGTGGATCCGCTTCCCGACGATCTCGGCGCTCGGGCTGAGCCGCTCGTGCGGCAGCGTCTCCCAGGCCGGGAACTCGAGGATCTCCGCATCCGGCAGCACGGCGTCGAGGCTGCGGCGCATGCCCTCCGACTCGCGGCCGGTGGCGGTGACGACGAGCAGGCACCCCGGGATGCCGCGCTGGATGCGCTGGCGCAGGAGCCCCGCGAGCAGCGGCCCCTGGAGCCCCTCGGTGAGGGAGAAGTCGGCGTCGCGGGAGGCCGATGCGAGGGCGTCGTCGAACGTGGAGGCGCGCGAGAGCGCCGGGATCAAGCCCTGGAGGATCACCCGACGATCGTACGCGCCGCCGCCGACACGACCGGCGTCGTCCGCCGTGGGCGGACGGACCTGCACCGGACGGGAGCGGGCCGGGTGGTCAGGATGCGGCGGTGTGGAAGCGCAGCTGCGCCGCGATGAGGCCGTCGGACGCGATCATCTCGATGGCGTCGGCCGCGTCCTCGAGCACGTTCGGCAGCACCTGGCGCTCGGTGGAGGAGAAGGGCTTCAGCACGAAGTCGGCGGCGTCCTGGCGACCGGGCGGGCGGCCGATGCCGATGCGCACGCGCGTGAAGTCGCCCGTTCCGGCGGAGGAGATGATGTCGCGGATGCCGTTGTGGCCGCCGTGCCCGCCGCCCTGCTTGAGCTTCATCGCATCGAACGGGATGTCGAGCTCGTCGTGCGCGACCACGAGCTGGGAGGCCTCGAGCGAGAAGTACTTGAGGAGGTTGGCGACCGGGCCGCCGGACAGGTTCATGAACGAGCTGGGCTTCGCGAGGATGAGCTTCGGCCCGCCGGGCACCGCGCGGCCCTCGGCGACCTGCGCGTTGGCGCGGTGCGAGCGGAACGTGGCGCGCATCCGGTCGGCGAGCACGTCGAGGGCCATCTGCCCGACGTTGTGCCGGGTGCCCGCGTACTGCGGGCCGGGGTTGCCGAGGCCGACCACGAGCAGGGTCCGGTCGTCCACGTGCGCTCTCCTCGGTAGGTCGGTGCATCCGGGGCGGATGCGCGGAGCCCGCCGGCCGCGGCCGGTGTCCCGGACGGCGGCCGACGGGCTCCGTGGTGCTGGTCGTGCGTGCGCGGCCGGGGCCGCGGCGGGTGCTACTTGTCGTCGCCCGACTGGTCGCCCGTGGCGCCGTCGTCCGTGACGCCGACACCGGCGTCGCCCTCGGCCGCCGCGTCCTCCGCGTCGGTCGTGAGGTCGAGCTGGGGCACGGAGACCGCGAGCACGAGCGTCTCGGGGTCGGTGACCAGCGTGGCGCCGGCGGGCAGGGTGACCTGGCCGGCCGTGACCTGCGTGCCGTCCTCGAAGCCCTCGATGGAGACGACGAAGCTCTCGGGGATGTGCGTGGCCTCGACCTCGACCGTGATGGACGTGTTCTCGAGGCTGTGGATCGTGCCCGGGTAGGACTCGCCCTCGACGTGGATCGGGACCTCGACCTCGACGCGCTCGCCCTGGCGGACGACGATGAGGTCGACGTGCTCGATGATCTGGCGGACCGGGTCCTTCTGGACGTCCTTCACGAGCGCCAGCTGCGGCGTGCCCTCGATGTCGAGCGTGATGATCTGGTTGGCCTTGCGGATGATGAGCATGAGCTCGTGGCCCGGCAGCGTGACGTGCTGCGGGTCGGTGCCGTGGCCGTAGATGACCGCGGGGATCTTGCCGACCGCGCGGATCTTGCGGGCCGCGCCCTTGCCGAACTGCGTGCGCAGCTCCGCGGTGAGGTTGTTGTCAACCATGGTGTCGCTCCTAGTGCGGCCCGTGAGGGCTCGCGTCGTGTGCCTGTCGTCTGCTCGAACGCTTGCGCGTGAGGAATGAGGTGCGAGCCCCGTCCACCGCGTCGATAACGGACCGCCGCCGTGCTCGCGCACGGCTCCCGCGATCCCTCGCCGAAGTTCAACCCCCGATGCTACCGGACGGACGGCTCCCCGGTCGACGTCCCGTCGTCGCGCCGGGACGCGGGCGCGGCGGGCGACGGGTCGGCCGGCCCGGGAGACCCCGGCGCGGGCGGCGTCGACTGCCCGACGCGGAGGCGCAGGCCGTCGTGAACGCCGTCGACGACGTCCTCGAACGCGACGGGGGTGCCGAGCGTGGCCGACACGTAGACGCTCACCACGGTGGCGAGCGAGAGGAACGCGTCGTCCACCGTGACGCCCGCGGGGCGGCCGGTGCGGAGCGCGTCCGCGATGTCGTCGTACTGGCGATAGTGCCCCTCGAGGTAGGTGTTGTCGAGGCGCGGCGAGCGCGGCAGGTCGGCGTCGTGCATCTCGAGCTCGGCGTCGTTGCGCACGTCCGCCTGCGCGGGCACGCCCGACTCGGGCGCCGCGTGGAAGTAGGTGAGGGAGCCGGCCTCGATCACGGCGGATCCGCGCGTGCCCTGCACCTGCACCCGGGTGTCGAGACCCGGGTAGCCGGCGGTGGTCGCCTGCATGGTGGCGAGCGCGCCCGACGCGAAGCGGATCACGGCCACCGCGACGTCCTCCACCTCGATGCCGTCGTGCGCGAGCAGCGCCGTCTGCGCGTAGACCTCGACCGGGCGGCCGAGGTAGGAGACGAGCAGGTCGAGCGTGTGGACGCCCTGGTTCATGAGGGCGCCGCCGCCGTCGAGGTCCCAGGTACCGCGCCAGTGGCCGGAGTCGTAGAAGCCCTGGCTGCGCCACCACGGCGCGCTCGCGACCGCGGACGTGAGGCGGCCGAGGCGGCCCGAGCGCACGGCCCGGTCGACGACGACGCTCGACGGGTTGAAGCGGTGCTGGCTGATGACGGTGGAGAGGATCCCCCGCCCGGCCGCCTCGCGCGCGAGCTCCGCGATGCGGCGACCGCGAGCCAGGTCGACGTCGAGCGGCTTCTCGATGACCACGTGGAGCCCCGCGGCGAGCGCCTCCTCGGCGAGGCCGATGTGCAGGCCGCTCGGGGTGCAGATCACGACGAGCTCGGCGGCGTCCTCGCGGATGAGGTCGCCGAGGCGCGCGAAGACCCGCGGGCGCTCCGCGTGCAGCTCGTCGACGACCACGTCCGCGAGCTCCTGGGCGGTCGCGTCGGTGACGTCGACGAGGGCCGCGACCCGGAAGTCGGGGTGCTCGGCGAGGACGCGCGCGTGGTGCGTGCCGATGACGCCGCAGCCGACGATCGCGACCCGGATGGGCTCGTGCACGGCGGCGGCGGGGGCGCCGTCGGCGACGGTCGACGGGGAGGCCGCGTCGGCGCGGGGCACGTCGTCGTCGGATCTGGCCTCCCGCACGAGCGCGGGGACGTCCGCCTCGGGCACCGCGGCCGCGGGCTCCGTCGAGGTGGCGGGCGCGTCGTCGAGCCGCCCGGGCGACGCCGTGCGCCCGCCCGGGAGCAGCTCGCGCACGGCGGCGTCGGCGAGGGCGACGGGGTCGTCGGTGATGTCGAGCGTGATGCCCTGCTCGTCGTCGCCGAGCGGCTCGAGCGTGCGCAGCTGCGACGCGAGGAGGCTCGACGGCATGAAGTGGCCCTCGCGGGAGCCCAGGCGCTCGGCGAGCAGGTCGTGGTCGCCGGCGAGGTGCACGAAGACGGCATCGGGCGCGGCGGCCCGGAGGATGTCGCGGTAGTCGCGCTTCAGCGCGCTGCACGCGACGACGGGCCCGCCCTCGGGCCGACCGGCGAGCGCGCGGCCCACCTCCTCGAGCCAGGGGCGGCGGTCGTCGTCGTCGAGGGCGTGGCCCTCGGCCATCTTGCGGCGGTTCGACTCGGGGTGCAGGTCGTCTCCGTCGAGGAACGGGACGCCGGCGTCCTGCGCGAGGATCTCGCCCACGGTGGACTTCCCGGAGCCGGAGACCCCCATCACGATCACGGGCGGGAACGGGCGGACGGCGTCGATGCGGATCACTCCCTGCGGTTCGGTGAGGAACTCGTGCGGCGCACCCACTGTGGAGCGCCCGTCCATCCTACGAGACGCTCCCCGACGTCCCGCTGACGGTCGGGGGCCCGCGAGTAGCCTGAGCACGACTGTCGACAAGGAGGCATCAGATGTCAGATGACCAGCAGGGCACGGCCAACATCGGCGTGGTGGGGCTCGCGGTGATGGGGTCGAACCTCGCCCGCAACCTCGCGAGCCGCGAGGGCAACACGGTCGCCGTGTACAACCGCACCACCCAGAAGACCACCGACCTCGTCGAGGAGCATCCCGAGGCCGGCTTCGTCGCCGCCACCACGATCGAGGAGTTCGCGGCGTCGCTCCAGCGGCCCCGCACCGCGATCATCATGGTCAAGGCCGGACGCGGCACCGACGCCGTCATCGAGCAGCTGACCGAGGCGTTCGAGGAGGGCGACATCATCGTCGACGGCGGCAACGCGCTGTTCACCGACACGATCCGCCGCGAGAAGGAGGTCCGCGCGAAGGGCCTCCACTTCGTCGGCGCCGGCATCTCCGGCGGCGAGGAGGGCGCGCTCAAGGGCCCGAGCATCATGCCCGGCGGCACGGCCGAGGCGTACGAGACGCTCGGCCCCATCCTCGAGTCGATCGCCGCGGTCGCGGAGGGGAAGCCCTGCGTGACCCACATCGGCACCGACGGCGCCGGCCACTTCGTGAAGATGATCCACAACGGCATCGAGTACGCCGACATGCAGCTCATCGCCGAGTCGTTCGACCTCCTCCGCCGCGTGGGCGGCCACGAGCCGGACGCCATCGCGGACGTGTTCGAGGAGTGGAACGGGGGCGACCTCGAGTCGTACCTCATCGAGATCACCGCCGAGGTGCTCCGCCAGACGGACGCGTCGACCGGGAAGCCGCTCGTCGACGTCATCGTCGACCAGGCCGGATCGAAGGGCACGGGCGTCTGGACGGTGCAGAACTCGGTGGGCCTCGGCGTGCCGGTCGGCGGGATCGCGGAGGCCGTGTTCGCGCGCGCCGTGTCCTCCAAGCCCGAGCAGCGGAAGGCCGTGCAGGCCACCATCACGAGCCGTCCGGATATCCAGTCCGGCGGCGACACCTTCGAGGACGACGTGCGCGCCGCGCTCTACGCGAGCAAGGTCGTCGCGTACGCGCAGGGCTTCGACGCGATCATCGCGGGCGCGAAGGAGTACGGCTGGGACATCGACAAGGGCAAGGTCGCGGAGATCTGGCGCGGCGGCTGCATCATCCGCGCGCAGTTCCTCAACCGCATCGTCGAGGCGTACGAGAAGGACTCGGGTCTCGCGACGCTGCTCGAGGACCCGTACTTCGCGAAGGCCGTCGCCGACGGCGAGCAGGCGTGGCGCCGGGTCGTCTCGGTCGCCGCGCTGTCCGGGATCCCGGTGCCCGGCTTCGCGTCGGCGCTCAGCTACTACGACTCGCTCGCCTCCGAGCGCCTGCCCGCCGCGCTCGTCCAGGGCCAGCGCGACTTCTTCGGCGCGCACACGTACCACCGCACCGACAGGGAGGGCACCTTCCACACGCTGTGGTCCGGTGACCGCTCCGAGGTCGAGGCGGAGGACACGCACTAGGCGCTTCTCCCCCCGCACGACACGAGCCCGCCGGTCGAGGACCGGCGGGCTCGCACACGTCAGGGGACGCTCACCTGTGCCAGAAGGAGACGCCCGCGGCACCGCCCGGGTACTTGGCGTCGTACTTCGAGGTGTACTTGTAGATCAGGTTGACGTCCATGTCGTAGCAGAGGTCCGACCCCCCTTCCGCCCCCACCCGGGTGCTGAAGACCTCGCACGTCACCATGACGAAGGAGAGGCGGCCGCTCGACGTGGGGTAGGCCTGGTCGTAGTAGGCGCGCATGAAGTCGATCTTCTGGGAGCACGTCTCGTTGTTCTCGTCGTCCTTGTAGATCTTCGCCACCAGACCGGTGCCGTAGTTGCCGCCCTTCGCGGAGTTGAAGACCCCGCACACGCGGTAGTTGGGCTGTGCATTCGCGGCGGTCGCCGGGCCCATCACCGCACCCGTCACCCCCAGCCCGATCGTGAGCAGCGCGGCCGGCATCATCGCCGCCGCGCGCATGGCATTCCTCATCGCTCTCGTCCTTCCGTCCTCGTCGAGGGAGACCGCGGACCGTGCGCCGCGGTCGCCGGCAGCGTATGCGCGCCCCCGCCCTCCACGCGCGGATGCCTCACACGTGAGCACCCAGCGCGGCATCCGCTCGGCTGCGGGCCTCTGTCAGACTGGACGGGATGGACGACGACGAGCACCCGGAGCTGGCCGGCTACGAGCCGCACGGCCCGCGGAGCCTGCGCAGCAAGCGGACGCTGCTGGTGATGCGGGTCGTCGTCGTGGTCGGGATCGTGAGCCTGCTGCTCCCCGGCGCCGTCACCATGGTGCGCGTCGGCGCGAGCACGGCCGACATGGCGTGCGCCGACTTCGTGCAGTTCGAGCGGCCCGACTCCCCCTCGTACGAGGTGCGGTTCCAGCTGTTCGGCCCCGGCGTCGTGGGCTACGAGTGCTACACGAAGTACGCGTTCGGCGGCGACGAGCACATCGTCTCGCTCGGGGTCATCCCCTCGGGACGCGTCGCGCGCGAGGTCGTGGAGCGGAACTCGCGGGACTGATCCGGGAGCCGCCCGCGCGGGCGGCGCACCGGGGTCCGGCGCTGGATTCCTAGGCCGCGCCGTCGAACATGCTCGTGACGGATCCGTCGTCGAACACCTCGTGGATCGCGCGGGCCAGCAGCGGCGCGATGGGCAGCACCGTGAGCTTGTCCCAGCGCTTCTCCTGCGGGATCGGGAGCGAGTCCGTGACCACGACCGAGTCGATGTGCGGGCTGTTCAGGATCTGCGTGGCCGGGTCGGAGAAGACCGCGTGCGTGGCCGCGACCACGACGCCCGTGGCGCCGTTCTTCTTCAGCGCCTCGGCAGCCGAGACGATGGTGCGGCCGGTGTCGATGAGGTCGTCCACCAGGAGGCACACCCGGCCGGCGACGTCGCCGACGATCTCGTGCACGGTGACCTGGTTGTGCACCTTCGGGTCGCGGCGCTTGTGGATGATGGCGAGCGGGGCGCCGAGCTTGTCGCTCCAGATGTCGGCGACGCGCACGCGGCCCATGTCGGGCGAGACGACCGTGAGGGTCTTGGAGTCGAGCACGGAGCGCATGTGCTCGAGGAGCACGGGCATCGCGAAGAGGTGGTCGACGGGGCCGTCGAAGAAGCCCTGGATCTGCGCGGCGTGCAGGTCGACCGACATGATGCGGTCGGCGCCCGCGGCCTTGAACAGGTCGGCGACGAGGCGGGCGGAGATGGGCTCGCGGCCGCGGCCCTTCTTGTCCTGACGCGCGTAGGGGTAGAAGGGCGCGACCACCGTGATGCGCTTGGCGGAGGCGCGCTTCATCGCATCCACCATGATGAGCTGCTCCATGAGCCACTCGTTGATGGGCGCCGTGTGCGACTGGATGACGAACGCGTCGCTGCCGCGCACGCTCTCGTCGTACCGGATGTAGAGCTCGCCGTTGGCGAAGGTCCGCGCGTCCGTGTGCACGAGGGTCGTCTCGAGCTCCTCCGCGATCTGCTCGGCGAGCTCGGGGTGGGCTCGACCGGTGACGATCACGAGCCGCTTCTCACCAGCAGTCTTGATTGCGGACACGGGACTCCGTTTCGTCAGTGCTGCTCGGTGTTCTCAGGCGTCGGACGCGTCGTCCTCCCGCCCGTCGGCGGCCTCGACGGCGGCCCGGGCCTCGGGGGTGCCCGGTCGCTTGGCCTCGGTCCAGCCGACCATGTTGCGTTGCGGCGCCACCGAGATGCCGAGTGCGCCGGGCGGGACGTCCTTGCGGATGACGGCACCGGCACCCGTGTAGGAGCCGGTACCGATCCTAACCGGTGCGACGAGGACGTTCCGCGAGCCGAGGTGCACGTGGTCGCCCACCTCCGTGTGGTGCTTGGCGTGCCCGTCGTAGTTGGCGAAGACCGCCCCCGCGCCGATGTTCGTGTGCGCGCCGATGGTCGCGTCGCCGACGTAGCTGAGGTGCGGGACCTTGCTGTGCTCGCCGATCTCGACGTTCTTCGTCTCGACGTACGCGCCGATCTTGCCGTCGTCGCCGAGGCGCGTGCCGGGGCGCAGGAAGGAGAACGGGCCGACCGTGGCGCGGGCGCCGATGACCGCGAGCTGCGCGTCCGTGCGGCGGACCACCGCGTCCTCCCCCACCTCGGTGTCGCGGAGCGTGGTGTCGGGGCCGACGGTGGCGCCCGTCGCGACCGTGGAGGCGCCCAGGATCTGCGTGCCCGGGAGGATCGTGACGTCGGCGGCGAGCGTCGCCTTCACGTCGATCCAGGTGGTGCGCGGGTCCTCGATGGTCGCGCCCGCGAGCTGCCAGCGGCGGATGATGCGCGCGTTCAGCTCGGTGGCCGCGGCCGTGAGCTGCACGCGGTCGTTGATGCCGGCGACGAGCCAGCTGTCGCGCACGGGCAGGGCCTCGATGGCGCCGCCCGCGCGGCGGATCACGTCGGCCGCGTCGGTGAGGTACTTCTCGTGCTGCGCGTTCTCGGTGCCGATGGCGCCGAGGGTCTGCCGGAGCGCCTCGGCGTCGAAGACGTAGACGCCGGCGTTGACCTCGTCGATGCGGAGCTGCTCGCCGGTCGCGTCCTTCTGCTCGACGATGGCCTCGAACGCGCCGTCCTGGCCGCGGATGATGCGGCCGTTGCCGGTCGGGTCCTGCAGTCGGGCGGTGAGGAGCGTGAGGTCGTTGCGCGCCTGGCGATGCGCGGAGACGAGCGAGCGCAGCGTCGCGGCGTCGAGCAGGGGCACGTCGCCGGACAGCACGACGACCTGGCCCGTGAAGCCGTCGGGCAGGGCGGTGATGCCCATCTCGACCGCGCGGCCGGTGCCGGGGATCTCGTCCTGGTCGACGACGAGGGCCTGGGGGGACAGCTCCCGCACGACCTCGACCACCTGGTCGCGCTCGTGGCGGACCACCGTGACGATGTGGCGCGCGCCCAGCTCCTCGGCCGTCGCGAGCACGTGGCCGACGAGCGGCAGGCCGGCGAGGCGGTGCAGGACCTTGGGGAGGCGCGAGCGCATGCGGGTGCCCTGGCCGGCCGCGAGGATCACGACGGCGATGGAGGGGCTGCGCGGCTCGCCGTCCACGTCGAGCTCGCCCGTCACGATGGGGATCTCGCGGGTCCTCGGCGTGCTGTCTGAGTCGGTCATGCGCTCTCCCTGATCTGCTCTGCGTCTGTCCGGCGCGGCCGGATGGCGTCGCTCCGCCCCCAGGATTCGAACCTGGACCTCACAGCTCCAAAGGCTGAAGTGCTGCCGTTACACCAAGGCGGACCGCTCACGGCCCGGCCGTGCGCAGGTCGAGTCTGCCAGACGGGGGTGATGCGGTCCGCCGGGTCGGAGACGGCGCGCGGGGGCGGACGCCGTGCCCGCGCGGCCCCGGGATGCGCTCGGCTCAGCCCTCGCGGGCGAGGCGCGCGGCCCGGGCGGCCCGGGCCTCCTCGAGCCGGGACCGCCGGGGCGGACGCGACGCGAGCCGCTCCGCGACGGCCCGGACGCGCGGATCCCCGGCGGTCGTCGCCCGCTGGATCGCCGACCGTGCGTCCTCCCCGTCGATCGCCCCCAGCGCCATGAGGGCCGACACGGCCGCCTCGGCGTCGGCGTCCTCCGCGGCCGAGCCGAGCGCCGCCACGGCCGGATCCGCATCCGGGCTCCCGATGCGCCCCAGTGCCTCCGCGGCCTGCGCGCGCACCACCGACCGCGCGTCCCCGAGGGCCACGACGAGCGTCGGCACGGCGGCGGATCCGAACGCCGCGAGGACGTCGGTGAGCGCGTTCCGCGCCTCCGCGTCCGCCGCCCCGAGGTGCGCGGCGACGAGCGGTACCGCGCGGGCGTCGCCGATCCGCGCGAGGGCCCAGCGCGCCTTCGCGGCGACGGCCTCGTCCGCGTCGTCGATGAGCGGCACGAGATCGTCGACCGTCGACGGATGCGCGATCTTGCTCAGGACGTGCAGCGCCTGCGTGCGCACCCCGCTGCTCCGGTCGGCGCCGAGCGCCTGGCGCACGCCGGGGATCGCGGGGGCGCCGACCCGGGCGACGGCCCAGGTGAGGGTCTCACGCACGAAGAAGTCGGGCTCGGCCCAGAGCCGCTCCAGCACCGCGCCGAGGGTCGCCTCGTCCGCCCGCTCCCCGAGGGCGAGCGCCGCCTCCTGCCGGACGTCGCGGTCGGGATCCGCGAGCGCGGCCACCAGCGCCGCGGGGGCGGTGGTCGGCTCGGTGGGGCGGGAGGGCTGGTCGGGGGATCCGCTCGGCGACATGGGCGACAGGATGGCAGCCGACGACGCGGGAGGAGCAGCCCCTCCCCCGCGGGTGCGCCGGCGGCGCGGGCGCGAGTGCCCGGACCGGCATGATGGGGGGATGCCCAGCCGCGACGAGGTCGACCGCATCGTCGACGCGTGGCGGCGCGAGCGGCCCGACCTCGACTTCTCCCCGCTCGAGGTGCTGTCGCGGGTCGGCCGGCTGTCGCGGCTGCTCGAGCGCGCACGGCGCTCCGCGTTCCAGGAGTCGGAGCTCGAGTCGTGGGAGTTCGACGTGCTGTCGGCGCTCCGGCGGGCGGGTGATCCCTACCAGCTGAGCCCGAAGGCGCTCCTGCAGCAGACGCTCGTCTCCTCCGGCACGATGACGAACCGGATCGACCGGCTGGTGGCGCGCGGGCTCGTGGAGCGGCGGACGGACCCGCACGACGGGCGCGGGATCCTCGTCGTCATGTCGGACGCCGGGCGCTCGCGGGTCGACACCGCGATCACGCGGCTCGTGGCCGAGGAGGCCGAGCTGCTGGAGACGATGGCGGCGGGCGACCGGGACGTGCTCGCGGGGCTGCTGCGGCAGCTCATCCTCGACTTCGACGACGACGGGGCCTGAGCGGCACCTCGTGGCGCGCGCTCAGGCGTGCGCGACGCAGCGGCGCGCGGCCGGGCGGATCTCCAGCCGGCCCGCCGGGATCGGCTCGCCGCAGACCTCGCAGCGGCCGTAGGCGCCCGCGTCGAGGCGGGCGACCGCGGCGTCGACGTCCGCGAGGCGCACGCGGGCCTCGCGGATCATCGCGTCGGACTGCGAGCGCTCGAACGCGAGGGTCGCGCCCTCGGGGTCGTGCTCGTCGTCGGAGTTGGCGTCCTGGCGCGCCTCGACGATGGCCGCGACGTCACGGTCGAGCCCGCGGATCAGCGCGAGCGTGTCGGCCCGCAGCGCGGCGAGGGCCGCGCGCGGGTCCGGGTGCGCGGCCCCCTCCGGAGCAGGGGCTGGCAGGTGGGACGCCGGATCCCCCGACGCGACGCCCTCGGGCACCGGGCCCCTACGCGGCGACGAGGGCGTGCGCGTCCGCGAGCAGCTCGACCGAGCGGAGGCGCTCGGGCGTGCGCTGCGAGGCGTGACCGACGATGACCTCGTCGACCCCGGCCTGCTCCGCGAACCGGTTCGCGTAGTCGGACACCTCGGCGCCCGTGCCGATGCCGGTGTAGGTCATCATGCTGGCGACGTGCGCGCCAACCGGGGCCTCGAGGAGGCGGTCGAGCTCGTCGTCGGTGAAGGTCTGCGTGGCCGGGATCTGGCCGCTCTGGCGGAGCAGCATCATCAGGCGCGCGCGTCGGACGGCGGCGAACTGGCGCTCGGCGTCGGCGCGGTCGTCGGCCGCGATGGCGTTGATGCCCGCGATCGCGTACGGCTCCTGGAGCTGCTCGGACGGGCGGAAGTCGCGGCGGTAGATGCGGATCGCCTCGAGGAGGGCGTCGGGAGCGAAGTGCGACGCGAAGGCGTACGGCAGGCCGAGGGCGGCGGCCAGCTGCGCGCCGAAGAGCGAGGAGCCGAGGATGTAGAGGGGCACGCGCGTGCCCGCGCCGGGCGTCGCGGAGACGCCGGGCACCTGGCTCTCGCCGGAGAGGAAGCCCTGCAGCTCGACGACGTCCTCGGGGAAGCGGTCGGACGATCCCGGGTCGCGGCGGAGGGCGCGGAAGGTGGCCTGGTCGCTGCCGGGGGCGCGGCCGAGGCCGAGGTCGATGCGGCCCGGGTGCAGCGTCTCGAGCGTGCCGAACTGCTCGGCGATGGCGAGCGGCGAGTGGTTCGGGAGCATGACGCCGCCGGAGCCGAGCCGGATGGTGGACGTCTGGCTCGCGACGTGGGCGATGAGCACGCTCGTCGCGCTCGACGCGATGGTGGCCATGTTGTGGTGCTCCGCGTACCAGACGCGGCGGTACCCGCTCCGCTCGGCCTGCTGGGCGAGGGCGACGGAGGCGGCGAAGCTGTCGCGGGCCGTCTCCCCGGGGGCGATGGGAGCGAGGTCGAGGATGGAGAGCGGGACGGTCATGCAGGGGTCAACAGCGGGACGGCCGCGAGTGTTCCTGGCCGTGCGGGAGGCGCGGATCCGGGCGCGTCGCGGGCGGGCCGCGGTGTCGTCAGGCGGTGGGCGCGGGAGTGCGGAGCGGCGCCGCGGCGGCAGGACCGGGATCCGCGGCGGCGGCTGCGGCACCGGCGGCACCGGCGTCCGCATCCCTCCCGCCGGCGGACGCGCCCGCCGCCGTCCGCTTCCGCCGCGCGACCGACCACGCGGCCACGAGCCCCGCGAGCAGCGCGCAGACGACGGTCGCGAGCAGGATCCGCACGCCCTCCCCCGGCCCGGCGGGCACGAGCGGCAGCAGGATCTGCACGGCGAGCACGAGCATCACCCCGGCGATCACGGTGTCCAGCACGCGCCACGCGGCCGGCCGCGCGAGCACGGGCGCGAAGACGCGCGCGGCGGTCGCGAGGAGCGCGAACCAGACGCAGCTGGCGACCATCGCGCCCGCGCCGAAGGCCCAGCGGCCGTCGCCGTGGCCGGCGGCGACGGATCCGACGAGGAGCACCGTGTCGAGGTACACGTGCGGGTTCAGCCAGGTGAGCGCCAGGCACGCGGCGACGACGGCGCCGAGCGAGCGGGGCGCGGAGGCCGCGATCGCCAGGCCCTGCGGCGCCGCGGCGCGGAGGACGGAGAGCGCCGCGTAGCCCGCGAGGAAGCAGGCGCCGAGGACCCGGATCACGACGATCGCGAGGGGCGCCGCCTCGATGAGCGCGCCGATCCCGCTCACCCCGAGGGCGATGAGGATCACGTCGGAGACCGCGCAGATGAGCACGACCGGCAGCAGGTGCTCGCGCCGGGTGCCCTGCCGGAGGAGGAACGCGTTCTGCGCGCCGATCGCGGCGATGAGCGAGAAGCCGAGCCCGAAGCCGGACAGCGCGTGCGCGAGGGGGTGCATGACGATCACGCTAGGTGCGGGCCGCGCATCAGACCAGCTCATGTTCCTCAGGCACCGTTAGCATCGCTGATGATGGACATCCGCACCGAGCACCTGCGCACGCTGGCCGCCGTCATCGACACCGGCACGCTCGACGCGGCCGCCCGCGCGCTGCGGCTGACGCCCTCCGCGGTGAGCCAGCGGATCACGGCGCTCGAGCGCAGCGCCGGCCGCGTCCTCCTGCGCCGCACGCGCCCCGCGACCACCACGGAGGCGGGCGACGCCGTGCTCCGGCACGCGCGCCAGGTGCTGCTGCTCGAACGCGACCTCGACGGGCTGCTCGGCGTGGGCGGGTCCGACGCGCCCCGCGCCGGCACCGCGGCCGTGCCCGTGGTCGTCAACGGCGACTCGCTCGCCTCGTGGCTGCTGCCCGCGTTCGCGGCGCTCGCGACCGAGACCGGCCAGGCCGTGGAGGTGCTGCGCGAGGACGAGCACCACTCCCTCGACCTGCTGCGCGACGGATCCGCCATGGCCGCGGTCACGAGCGTGAAGGACCCCGTGCAGGGCTGCACCTCGGAGCGCCTCGGCCGGATGCGGTATCGCGCGCTCGCGACCCCGGCCTACGTCGCCGCGCACCTCCCCGACGGCCCGACGCCCGGCGCGCTGGCGGTCGCGCCGCTCGTCATGTTCGACCGCAAGGACGCGATGCAGGACCGCTGGCTCCGCGGCCGGCGCGCGCCCGCCGGCCAGCCGCGCCACTACGTGCCGTCGTCGGCGGAGTTCGTCACGGCCGTCACGCTCGGCATGGGCTGGGGCATGCTGCCGGACCTGCAGAGCGAGGAGCTCGTCGCGTCGGGTGCGCTCGTGCCGCTCGACGCGGGATCCCACGTGGACGTGGCGCTGCACTGGCAGCGGTGGAGCGTCGACTCCCCCGTGCTCGCCGACCTCACCCGGCACGTGCGGGCCGCGGCCGCGTCGCTCCGGTAGCGAGCGGGCGGCCGCGGGTCGTGCCGGCCGGACGGGGCGGATGGGCGGGGCGGGCGGACGGGGCGGGCGGGCGCCGGACGGGGCGGGCGGGCGCCGGATCAGCGCCGGAGCGCCGCCCGGGCCAGCCGGTTGCCGAGGAGCTGCACCACCTGCACGAGCACGATGATGATCAGCACGGCCGCCCAGGTGACGACCGGCTCGAACTGCCGGTAGCCGTAGACGATCGCGAAGTCGCCGAGGCCGCCGCCGCCGACCGCGCCCGCGACCGCGGTCATGTCGACGATGCCCACGAAGACGAACGTGTAGCCGAGGATCAGCGGCCCGAGCGCCTCGGGGAGCAGCAGCGTGAAGATGATCCGCACGGGGCTCGCGCCCACCGACCGGGCCGCCTCGATCACGCCCGGCTGCACCGTGAGCAGGTTCTGCTCCACGATGCGGCTGATCGCGAACGACGCCCCGAGCGACAGCGTGAAGATCACGGCCGGCTGCCCGATGCCGCTGCCCGTGACGGCGCGGGCGAGGGGCTGGGCGGCGACCAGGAAGATCACGAACGGGATGGGGCGGAAGGTGTTGACGACCACGTTGAGCACCGCGAACACGGGCCGGTTGGCGAGCAGGCTGCCAGCGCGCGTGAGGTAGAGGCCGAGGCCCATGATGAGCCCGCCGAGGCCGCCGAACAGGAGCGTGAGCAGCACCATCGTGAGCGTCTCGACGGTGGAGCGGCCGAGCAGGGGCAGGAGCGGGGTGAGCGCGTCCATCTCAGACCACCTCCGTCACGGTGACGCCGGCCCGGTCGGCGGCGAGCACCTCGTCGATGCGCGGGGCGTCGCCCGTGAGCGCCAGGGTCAGGTTGCCGAAGGTGCGGCCCTGGACGTCGGTGATGCCGCCGTGCACGACCTCGAACGCGACGCCCGCCTCGGCGAGCGCACGGAACACCTCGGTCTGGGTGGCGCCGCCGTCCGCGAAGGACAGCGTGACGAGGCGGCCGGGGTGCCGGTCGCGGAGCCGCGCCACCTCCTCCGGCTCGGGCACGCCCGCGACGACCGTGGAGACGAAGCGACGCGCGGCGTCGCTCGCGGGCCGGGAGAACACGTCGAAGACCTCGCCCTGCTCGATCACGCGGCCCGAGTCCATGACGGCCACCCGGTCGGCGATGGACTTGATGACCTCCATCTCGTGGGTGATCACCACGATCGTCACGCCGAGCTCCTCGTTGACGCGGCGGAGGAGCGCGAGCACCTCGCCGGTGGTCTCGGGATCGAGCGCGCTCGTGGCCTCGTCGGCCAGGAGGATCGCGGGGCTCGTCGCGAGCGCGCGGGCGATCCCGACGCGCTGCTTCTGGCCGCCGGAGAGCTCGTCGGTGCGCGCGTGCGCCTTGTCGGCGAGGCCGACGAAGTGCAGGAGGTCGCTGATCCGCCGCTGCTGCGCGTCCCGCGGCATGCCCGCGACCTGGAGCGGGTACGCGACGTTGCCCCAGACCGTCTTCGACGTGAAGAGGTTGAACTGCTGGAAGACCATGCCGATGCCGAGCCGCAGCTTCCGCAGCTCCCGCTCGGGCAGGTCCTGGATCTCGCGGCCGTCGACCGCGACCGTTCCGGACGTCGGCCGCTCGAGCGCGTTCACGAGCCGCACCAGGGTGCTCTTGCCCGCGCCGGAGTAGCCGATGATCCCGAACACCTCGCCGCGGCGGATGTCGAGGTCGACGTCGGCGAGGGCGGCGAGGCCCGGCTCGCCCTTCGCGCGCGGCGGGTAGGTCTTGCCGACGCCCCGCAGGGAGACGTGCGGGGCGTCCGTCATCGAGCCGCCTTCTGATCCGCGACAGCCTTCTCCGTGGTGGTGAGGAGGCTCCGCAGCTCGTCCTGCGGGGTCTTCAGCGGCACCGCCGTGCCGCCCGAGTTCGCGACCAGGGCGTCGATCACCGCGGGGGTGTCCTCGAAGATCCGCGCGAGCTTGACGTACGTCTCGTTCGTCGCGTCGTCGGCCCGGCTGGCGAAGACGTTGACGTACGCGAGCGCCTTGGGGTCGCTGGGGTCGTCCTGGGCGAGGGCGTCGTCGGCGGTGAGGCCCGCGTCCGTGATGAAGTCGTTGTTGATGATGACGGCGTCGGCGTCCGGCAGCGAGGTGGCGGTGAGCGCGGCCTCGACCGTCTTGACGGTGACCTTCGAGGCGGCCTGGTCGACGTCGTCGAGCGTGGAGACGCTGGATCCGCCGCCCTTCAGCGTCAGCAGGCCCTCGCGCTGGAGCAGGAGGAGGCCGCGCGCGAGGTTGGACTCGTCGTTGGGGAGGATGACCGTGCCGCCCCGCGGGATCTCGTCGACCGAGCCGTGCTTCTGCGAGTACAGCCCGAGCGGGTAGATCGCGGTGGCGCCGACGGGCGTGAGGTCGTCGCCCGCGCCCTCGTTGTACTGCGCGAGGTAGACGAGGTGCTGGAACTGGTTGAGGTCGATCTCGCCCTCGGACAGCGCGGGGTTCAGCTGCGGGTACTCGGAGAAGTTCACGATCTCCACGTCGATGCCCTGCTCCTTCGCGGCGTCGACGAAGAGCGGCCACTGCGGGTCGCTCGCGCCGACGACGCCGATGCGGACGGCCTTGCCGCCACCGGAGAAGGCGCCCGTCGCGAAGAGGACGGATCCGACGACCGCGAGGACCACGATGACGCCCACGATCGCGATGGCGAGCCGGTTGCGCCGCTTCGGGGCGTCGATCAGGGGTGCCGGGGTGGGCGATGCCGGGGTGGTCATGGGGTCCTCTCGGTGGTGCGCGGTGCGGGGCTGCGGGTGCCGGTGCTGTCCGGCGGGGGTGCGTGGTGCGGGTGCTGCTGCGGGCGTGCGGATGCGGTCGGTCGGCGGCGTGCGGGAGCGCGGTCCCGCACGGGCGCGGGCCACGACGCCGCGGCGGCAGCGGACGACGCGCGCCTCGCGGGGAGCGGGGACGCCGCCCGTGGCCGGTCGCCGCGTCCCTGCAGCACCTCGACGGTAGGTCGCGGCGGCACGGGATGTCGAACCGGGCCGTAACACGGGGACACCGCGGAGGCCCGCGCGATGTGGCAGGGTCGGCCACGGAGGTGCCCATGCACGACGACGATGACGTCTCCGCGCTCCCCCTCGAGGAGCTGCGGCGCCGGGTCTACGCGCAGGGGGCCGACGAGCGCGACGAGCGGTGGATCCGGGCGGCCGCCGAGCTCGCCCGCCGCGAGCGCGCGTCCCGGCCCGTCGCGGCCGCGGACGCGGACGCCGCAGCGGCCGCCGACGCCGACGGCGACGCCGTCGGGTCCGACGGCGCCCCGGACGCGGACGGATCCGACGCCGCCTCGCCCGCATCGCGCCGCCCCTCGCGTCGAGGCCTCGTCGGCGCGGCCGTCGCCCTGCTGGCGGTCGGCCTCCTCGCGGGCGGCGCGGTCCGCGCGGCCGTGAGCGCCGGATCCTCGGACGCGACGTCGGACGCCGGCTCCGGCGCGACCCCGGTCCCCGGCGCCGATGCGCCCCCGGCCGCCGCCGGATCCGCCGCCGCGTCCGCCAGCCCCGGCACCCCGGCGCTCCTCGGCCCCGACTCCACCTCCGACCAGCGCAGCCGCCCGGTCAGCGCGGTGTTCGACGGGCCGCAGGAGGACGCCGACCGCCCGCCGAAGGCCGTCCGCGCCGACGTCGACCCCACCTCCATCCGCGCGGTGCAGACGAGCGTCGGCCTGTACGCGGGGCTGTCGACCACGGGCGACCCCTGCCTCCTCGTCTTCCCGAGCGGCGGCGCGGGCGTCGTCACGTGCGCGTCGCCCGACCGCGTCGCGTCCGACGGCCTGCGCATCGCGTGGACCACCGAGTTCCCGTCCCGCAACCGGGACGGCTCGACGGGCATGATCACGGGCGACGTCGAGGCGGCGTGGGCGGGCGACGGCCTCATCACGCTGACGACGCCGGACCGCATCCTCGCGTACTGAGCGGACTCCGCGGCCGCCGCCGGCGATGTGGGAGGGTCGGCGCGGGAAGGGGAACGCGCATGCACCCACGCACGTCCGGCCACGACGACCGCGGGCTCCGCTCGATGACGACCGACGAGCTCCGGCGGGCCGTCTACGCGCAGGGGGCCGACGAGTCCGACGAGCGGTGGATCCGCGCGGCCGCCGAGCTCACGCGCCGCGAGCCCGCGTCGCGGGCCGCCGAGGACGCGGACGGCGCCGACCCGGCGTCCGACGCCGCCGAGGCGGCTCCCCCGACCCGCTCCCGCCGCGCGCTCGCGTGGGCCGGCGGTGCGCTCGCCCTCGGGCTGCTCGCCGGCGCGGGCATCGCCATGGGCCTCGGCGGATCCGCGGCCCCCGGCGCCGACACCAGCGCGACGCCGTCCGCCGACGCGTCCGCGTCCGCTTCCGCGGAGGAGCCGCCCGATCCCGCGCGCGTCCGGTCGCTCCTCGGCAGCGACATCACGCGCACCTCCGGCGGCATCACGGTCGAGGAGATCCTCGCCCGCCCGCAGGAGCAGGCCGACCGGCCACCCCGGTCGCCGGGCGGCGACGTCGACCTCACCACCATCCGGGGCGTGCAGACGAGCGTTGGCCTCTACGTGGCGCGCACGATCTCCGGCGACGCATGCCTGCTCGTGTACCCGTGGAGCGCATCCCGTCCGGGCCCGGACAGCAGCCCCGGCTCCGGCGTCGCCTCGTGCGCCCCGCCCGCGCAGCTCGCGGTGTCGGGCCTCGAGGTCACGTGGATCGCGGACATGCCGGTGCGCCGGTTCGACGGCGGCGTGGGGATGCGCGGCGGCGGGCTCACCGCCGTCTGGGCCGCGGACGGCCGCCTGACCCTGAGCTCGCCCGACGTCCCGCTCGCGTACTGACCGGCGGGACGGATCGATCCCGCGGGACGGATCGGCCCGGCGTGACGGATGGTCCCGGCCGGCGGATCAGCCCTCGAGCAGCTCGCTGAGCTCCATCCAGCGCGACTCGAGCGCCTCGACGTCGGCCTCGATGGCGCGCACGCCCTCGTTCAGCTTGCCGAGCCCGTCGTAGTCGTCCGGATCGTGGGTCGCCATGGCGTCGAGCGCCTGGCGGCGTCGCACGTCGGCCTTCTCGAGCTTCCGCGTGATGCTCGCGAGCTCCTTCTGCGCGTTCCGCAGCTCCGCGCCCTGGAGGGACGACCCGCCGGATCCGCCGAGCGTCGCGGTGGCCTGGCCGCCGACCTCGTCGGGCCGGGCGATCGTCGACCGCTCGGCGTTCGCCGGCTGGCGGCGGAGCTCGAGGTACTGCTCCACGCCGCGCGGGAGGTGGCGGAGGCTGCCGTTCATCACCGCGTACTGCTGGTCGGTGACGCGCTCCAGCAGGTACCGGTCGTGGCTCACGACGAGGAGCGTGCCGGGGAAGGAGTCCAGCAGGTCCTCCATCGCCGCGAGCATGTCGGTGTCGAGGTCGTTGGTGGGCTCGTCGAGGATGAGAACGTTCGGCTCGTCGAGCACGATGAGGAGGAGCTGGAGGCGGCGCTTCTGGCCGCCCGACAGGTCCTTGACGGGCGTGGACAGCTGCGCGCTCGTGAAGCCGAGGCGCTCGAGCAGCTGGCCGGGCGTCATCTCCTTGCCGCCCGCGACGTACGTGGTGCGCTGGCGGCCGATGACGGTGGAGACGCGGTCCTCGAGCACGTCCTTCAGCTCGTCGAGCTGCTGCGTGAGCACGGCGACCTTGATGGTCTTGCCGCGCTTGACCCTGCCGGTCGTGGGCTGGAGCGTGCCCGCGACGAGCGACAGGAGCGTGGACTTGCCCGCGCCGTTCACGCCGAGGATGCCCGTGCGCTCGCCGGGTGCGATGCGCCACTCGACGTCCTTCAGGATCTGCTTGTCGCCGTAGCTGACGGACACGTCGAGCAGGTCGACCACGTCCTTGCCGAGCCGCTGCATCGCCATCGACGCGAGCGAGACGGTGTCGCGCGCGGGCGGCTCGTCGGCGATGAGGGCGTTGGCCGCCTCGATCCGGAACTTCGGCTTGGCCGTGCGCGCGGGCGCCCCGCGGCGCAGCCACGCGAGCTCCTTCTTCATCAGGTTCTGGCGCTTCGCCTCCGAGACGGCGGCGCTCCGGTCGCGCTCCACGCGCTGGAGGATGTACGCCGCGTAGCCGCCCTCGAACGGCTCGATGAGGCGGTCGTGGACCTCCCACGTGGCGTTCGCGACCTCGTCGAGGAACCACCGGTCGTGGGTCACGACGATGAGGCCGCCGGAGCTCGGCGCCCACCGGCGGCGGAGGTGGCCGGCGAGCCAGGCGATGCCCTCCACGTCGAGGTGGTTGGTGGGCTCGTCGAGGAAGAGGAGGTCGTGGTCGCCGATGAGGAGCTTCGCGAGCGCCACGCGGCGGCGCTGGCCGCCGGAGAGCTCGGCGACGTCGGCGTCCCACGGCACGTCGGACGCGAGGCCGTCGATCACGTCGCGGATGAGGGGGTTGCCCGCCCACTCGTGCTCGTCGATGCCGCCCACGATCGCCTGGCCCACGGTCTGGCCGTCGGGCAGCGTGTCGCTCTGGTCGAGCACGCCGACCGTGACGCCGCGGCGGCGCGTGACGCGGCCGCGGTCGGGCTCGAGGCGCCCGGCGAGGAGGGAGAGGAGGGTCGACTTGCCGTCGCCGTTGCGTCCGACGATGCCGATGCGGTCGCCCTCGTTCACCCCGATGGTCACGTCGTCGAAGATCACGCGCGTCGGGAACTCGAGGTGGAGCGCTTCGGCTCCCAGCAGATGGGCCACCGCACGAGCCTAGGTGACCCTCGCCCGGGGAATTCCCGCGAGCGGTCCGCCGTTGGCTCCCCTCGTGGCCCGGGAGGGCCGCGCGCTCGACGGGGAGCGGCCCGCCCGGCGGCTCGTCGCCGGGATCCGCCGACCGCGAGGAGCGCGCATGACCACCGACACCCGAGCCGTGACCGCCCGCCGCGAGCCGGTCGCCGGCCTCCTCGTCTACGCGCTCACGCTGCTCGTGCTCATCGCCTCGGGCGCCGCGCCCTCGCCCCTCTACCCGGTGTACCAGGAGGAGTGGGCGCTGCCGCCGGTGGTGCTGACGGCCGTCTTCGCGGTCTACGTGGCCGGCCTCCTCGCGACGCTGCTCACCGCCGGCCGCCTCTCGGACCACGTCGGCCGGCGGCCCGTGATCCTCGGGGCCCTCCTCGTCTCCACCGCCGCGATGCTCGTGTTCGCCTTCGCGCACGACGGGCTCGCGCTCGTGATCGCGCGGATCCTCCAGGGACTCGCGATCGGCCTCGCCACGGGCGCGCTCGGCGCCGGCATGATCGACCACCAGCCGTCCCGCCGCTCGGGCCTCGCCGCGTTCCTCAACGGCGTCGTCCCGCCGGCCGCGCTCACGGTCGGCGCGCTCGGCAGCGGCTTCCTCGTGGCCTACGGCCCCGCGCCCGAGGAGACGGTCTTCGTGGTGCTCGCGGCGCTCATGGTGGCGGCCGGGATCGCCGTCGCGTGCGTGCCCGAGCGCCAGCCGCGTCGGGCCGGGGCTCTCCGGTCACTGATCCCGTCGGTCGCGGTGCCGCGCGCCGCCCGCTCGGTCTTCACCGCGGTCGTCGGCGGCATGATCGCGAGCTGGGCGCTCGGCGGCATGTTCCTGGCCTTCATCGGATCCGTGCTCGGCGACACCTTCGGCCTGCACAGCGCCGCGCTCACGGGCGCCGCGATCGCCCTGTTCACCGGCACGGGCGCGATCACCGGCATCGTGATCCGCACGCGCGACGCCCGCCGCAGCCTCGTCGTCGGCGTGGTCGCGCTCGTGCTCGGGCCGGTCGGCCTCGTCGCCGCCATCTGGACCGCGTCGCTCCCCCTCTTCGCGGTCGCCGCGGTCGTGGGCGGCGTGGGCTTCGGCGCCGGCTTCCAGGCGGGCCTCCGGCTGGTGCTCGCCGAGGCGCCGGTCGCCGAGCGCGCGAGCCTGCTCTCCTCGGTCTACGTCGCGAGCTACCTCGCGTTCGGCGTCCCGAGCGTGGTCGCGGGGGTGTTCGTGCAGGCCGACGGCCTGCCGATCGTCCTCACCGTCTACGGCGCGTTCGTCGCCGCGAGCGCCCTGGTCGCGCTCGTGCTGCAGCTCGTCGGCCGCCGCACGCGCCGGGCCGAGCGGATCGCCGACGCGCTCGACGCCGCCGCCGTCTCCTGATCGCTACCGCGCGCGGGGGCGCGCGGGGCGCGGATCGGGGTGCGCCCTGTCGTCCTGCCGGGGTCGCGGGCGGGACGGTCCGGGGTAGCATCGGGGCGCCGAGCGGCCCGCTGCACCTCCTCCGCCGCTCGCCCCTCCGGTCGGGATCCCGTCCGGCCGCGCCCGAACCGAAGGAAGACCCCCGTGGCATTCATCGTCGTCCTGCTCGTCCTCTGGCTGATCCTCACCGTCGTCGGCTTCGCCATCAAGGGCCTCGTCTGGCTCGGGATCATCGGCATCATCCTCGTCGTGGGCACCATCGTTCTCGGTGCCCTCCGTCGCCGCTACAACGCGGCCAAGACGCCCACGCCGTAGGGGTCGCGGGGCGGCGGGGCCGCGCGGGCGACGGGCTATCCTCGACTCGGACCGCGGTACCGCTCTGGCGCCGCGCCGTCCGCAGGGTGCCCGCCGGCCGCTCCTGTCCGCACGCGCAGCACATCCCGGAGAACCCATGACGCGAACGCCCCCGCACGCCCGCGCCCCGCACGTCGACGGCCGGCAGCGTCGGGCGTCGCTCCTCGTGTTCCTCGCGGCCCTCCTCGGCATCGGCGTGGTCAGCGGGCTGTGGGCGGTCACGATGCCGCTCGGCGCGAGCCCGGACGAGCCCGCGCACCTCAACAAGGCGGCGTCGGTCGTGCGCGGCCAGTACCTCGGGGACGTCACCGACGATCCGCAGGTGCGCATCGTCCAGGTGCCCGCCGGCGTCGCGTACTCGGACCCCGCCTCGTGCGCCCGGCACCAGCCGGACACCACCGCCGACTGCGCGCCCGGGTACCCGCCTGGGGACGCGGCCGACGAGATCGTCACCACCCAGACGAGCGCCGGCCTCTACGACCCCCTCTACTACCTGCTCGTCGGCTGGCCGACCCTGATCTGGGGCGGCACCACCACGGGCGTGTTCGGCATGCGCCTGGTCAGCGCGCTCCTCTGCACGCTGCTCTCGGCCGCCGCCATCGCGTACCTCGCCCGGCTGCCGCGCCCCGTCCTCCCCGTCATGGCCGCGTTCGCGGGGCTCACTCCCACGGCGTTCTCGCTGTTCGGCGCCGTGAACCCGAACGGGTTCGAGGTCGCGGCCACGATGGCGTTCGCCGCCGCGTACGTCAGCGGGCTCGTCCGCGGGGGCCCGGTGAGCTGGCGCACCGCCGCGTTCCTCGCGGTGACCGGCGGCGTGCTCGTGCACGCGCGCGGCCTGTCGCCCATGTGGCTCGGCCTGGTCGTGGTCGCGGGCGCCTGCCTCGTCGGCTGGATCCGGTTCTGGGCCTACCTCCGCCGGCCGCAGGTGCTCGCCGCCGTCGGGGTCGTCGCCGCGTCCACCGGGCTCGCGCTGGCGTGGATCCTCAACACGGGCTCGCTCGCGGCCGTCGGCGTCTACGAGGGGGCCGGCATGAGCTTCCAGAAGGGCTTCACGATCATGTTCGAGCGCACCTTCGACTACGCCCGCGACATGGTGGGCGACTTCGGCTGGCTCGACACCGCGATCCCGTCGTACGCGGTGTTCGCCTACTTCGTGGGCTGCGGCGTGCTGGTGGCCGTGGCGATGATGGTCCCCGCGCCGCCCGGCGGACGTCGCGCGGTCCTGGTCGGCCTCGTCGGCTTCCTCATCCTGCCCGCGCTCGTGCAGGCGTCGTCGGTGACGACGTCCGGATTCGTGTGGCAGGGCCGGTACAACCTGCCGGCGTACGTGGTGCTGATCCTGATCGCGGCCGTCGTCGCGGCGCCCGCCTACGACCGGGTGACCGCCCTCGTGCGCCGCCGGATCCTCGTGCTGGTCGCCGTGGTGCACGGCCTCGCCGCGTTCGTCGCCCTGATGACGTTCCTGCGCCGCAACTCGGTCGGCCTCAGCGCCTCGTGGGCCGATCTGCTGTTCCGCCCGCGCTGGTCGCCGCCCGTCGTGGGGGTGGAGCCGTGGATCGTCGCGATGGCCGTCGCCTCCGTCGTCGTCGGCGCCGCGGTGCTGCTCGCCGTGGTGGCTGCCGGACGCGGAGCGCCTGCCGAATCGCCGGGCCGCCATGCCGCGACCACGGGCACGGTGGCGGCCGCGGCCGCGGCCCACCCGGCCGTCGTGCCCGGATCGCGCCCCGGCGGCGCGGGCGATGCCGGCGAGCCCGATGCCGGCGAGCCGTCCGCGGCGTCGCCGCGTGCCACCCGGCCCGGCGCCGACGGGTCGTCCCCCGCGTGAGCACCGGCATCCCGGGCCGCATCGCGCGCTTCCGCGCCGGCCGCCTCTACGGGCCCTTCGTCTACCTCGCCGTGGGCGGGGTGGCGTTCGTCGTCGACCTCGGCCTGCTCATCGTCTGCCGCGACGTGCTCGGCTGGCCCCTCAGCGGCGCCAGCGCCACCTCGTTCTGGGCGGGTCTGCTCGTCAGCTATGTGATGCAGCGCTTCCTGACGTTCCGCCACCAGCGCTCGGACTGGCACAGCCTCTGGAAGTACGCGGTGCTCGTGGCCGTGAACTCGCTCGCGACCGTGCTCATCATCGAGCTGTTCGACCGCATCGGCGCCGGCTACATCGTGGGCAAGTTCGTCTCCACGGCGCTGACGACGCTGTGGAACTACGCCGCCTACCGGTTCTGGGTGTTCGCGGACCGGTCGGCGGGGGCGCCGGTCGCCTCGGATGCCGAGACCCCCGGAGCCGACGGCGACGTCGCGCCGGGCGCGCGCCCCGCGGAGCCGACGGCGGGCTGATCCCGGGACGCCGCGGCCTCGGCCGCGTCGCGCGCCGCCCGCGCTTCGCTCTCCAGGTCGTGCAGCCGGAGGTCGGTCATCGCGCTCTCCTCCGCGAGGCGGCGCACCTTGTCCTCCAGGTCGGTGAGCTCGGCGCTGAACTGCACGCACACCAGGAAGATCACGACGATGCTCGCGAAGAACGCGAGGTTGAGCGGCTCCTGCACGCCCAGGAACGCGGCGAGGCCCGAGAGCAGCGGCGGGAAGACGCTGATCACCAGCGCGACCACGCCGGCCACCAGCCACCACACGGCGTGACGCTCGCGGAGTCGGCGGCGGCGGAGGCGCTCGATGACGACGCCCACGGCGAGCAGCGCCGCGACGAGGGTGAAGACGTAGCTGGTGGGGTTCACGCGGTGACCGCCTTGATGGATCGGTTGATCGGACGGATGAGGGCGATCACGAGCGCCATGCCGGCGCGCGCCAGGTAGATGGCGGCCTTCGCCGGGTTGTGCGACGCGACGCCGCCGGCGCGGGGCCGCATCGACACGGGCACCTGCTCGATGGTGAGGCCGTGGCGGGCCGCGATGACGAGCGACTCGACCGTGTCGCCGAGGTACTCGGCCGGGTAGTTCTCGGCGAAGAGCGCGATGGCGCGCGGGCCGGAGCCGCGGTAGCCCGAGGTCGTGTCGGTGAGGGGCGTGCGCGCGATGCGGCTGAGCGTGAAGCTGAGGAACCTCATCGCCCACTTGCGCGGGCCGGAGACCTCGTAGTCGCCCTCGCCTGCGAAGCGCGCGCCGATGACGACGTCCTTGCGCTGGAGGGCCTCGAGCAGCTGCGGGACGCTCTCCGGGTTGTGCTGCCCGTCGGAGTCGATCTGGATCACGTTGTCGAAGCCGTGCCGCTGCGCGTAGCGGAAGCCCGCGCGCATCGCGCCGCCGACGCCGAGGTTGAACGGGAGCTCCAGGACGCGGGCGCCGGCCTCGTGCGCGACCTCGACCGTGCGGTCCTTCGAGCCGTCGCTGACGACGAGGCACGCGATGCCGGGCAGGGTCCCGAGGACCTCCCGCACGACCGCGCCGACCGCCTCCTCCTCGTTGAACGCGGGCATGACGATGAGGGTCGTGCTCAGGCTGGCGGGCATGCCACGAGGGTAGCAACAGGTCGCGCGGCGCCCGCACGGGATCGCCGGGCCGGCCGGCCGAGCGACGCCACCCGGGCTAACGCGGGCGCTCGAGCGACACCACGCGGCTGCAGGCCGCGGCCACCTCGGGATCGTGGGTGACGATCACGACGGCGGTCCCCCGGCGGCGCATCCCGTCGAGCAGGTCGAGCACACGCGCGCGGTTCGCCGGATCCAGAGAACCGGTCGGCTCGTCGGCCAGCACGAGGGCCCGCGGCCGGAGCGCCAGCCGCGCCAGCGCCAGGCGCTGCTGCTCGCCGCCGGACAGCTCGTAGACGCGATCGCGGGCGTGGTCGGCGAGCCCCCCCGAGGCTAGCGCCTCCTCCCGCCGGTCGGCACGTGATCGGCGGGTGCCTCCCGTCCACGACTGCGCGACCCGCAGGTTCCCCTCGGCCGTCTCCTCGTCCAGGAGCGCGAAGCTCTGGAACAGGTACCCGATCCGCTCCGCGAGCAGACGACGCGCACCCCGGGATCCCGGACGCGGGGCGGGCCGGTCGAAGAGCCGCAGGTCGCCGGACGTCGGGCGGTCGAGGAGCCCGATCATGTTCAGCGCCGTGGACTTCCCGCACCCGCTCCGACCCGTCAGGGCCACCATCTCGCCCGCCTCGACGCGCAGCGACAGCCCGCGCACCACCTCCCGTCCGCGGAACGAGCGGGTGACGTCGGTGAGCTCGCAGACCACCGTGCCGGGAGCCGCGGGGATGACGTGCGTGGATCCGGTCTCGTGCATCAGAAGGCTCCCTTGAGGATGTCGACGGTGCGGCGTCGCTCGAGGCGCACCGCCCACGCCGCGGAGACGACCAGCTCGATGGCGAGCACGGCCGCCGTGGTGATCAGGACCCCGCCGACGCCCGCGTCCGCGCTGCTCCCGTCCGCCGCCGTCGCGGTGCCGAGGCCCGCGTAGCCCGACGCGTGCGCGGCGAGCGCGGCACCGAACTGGACCGCCCAGATGGCGCCGAGAACGCCGAGGGGCTCCGCGTAGCGCCGCACGAGCCCGTGGCCGAACATCCGGCGGATCACGATCCGGCGGGAGGACCGCTCGAACATCAGGCCGACGCTCTGCAGGGTCAGCACGAGGACGCCCACGAGCAGGAGCGCACCCACGAGGGCGAGGAGCCGCAGCTCGTCGTCGAGGCGCTGCACCTCCGCCGCCTGGTGGTCGTCGAGGGTGGTCAGGTGGGTGAGGTTGTCATCCAGATGGAGGCGCCGGAGCGTCGGGGCGAGCTCGGCCAGCGTGGCGTCGGTGGAGCCGCCGTCGAGACGGACCTTGAGGGCATCGCCGATCCCGCCGCTCATCATGTTCGCGCGGTCGAACCCGACGCTGCCCGCCCGGGTCATGACCTGCACGACGGGGTCCGTCACGCTCCCGCCGTCATCCGCCCCCACCGACGGGTCGAAGGCGAAGAGGCGCTGGCCGGGCTGTGTCCAGATGATCCGCACCTGCTGCCTCGACGTGTCGAGCCCCCCGTCGCGATGGAAGAGGGATCGGTCCGCCTGCCCCATGCCGCGCCGCGCGTCCTGGAAGGTGCGCCGCAGATCGTCCTCCCGTCCGCGCATCGTCGCCGGGACGAGCACGGTCCAGTCCGCGTCCTCCTCGTCGACGACCACGGGCTCCCCGTCCTCGCCGAGGACCGGGAAAGCCGTCAGGTAGGCGGGGTTGACGACGAGGGAGGCGGGATGCGTCGATCCGCCGCGCGACCCGCCATCCGGACCCGGGCCATCAGGGGCCCGCAGCCCCGACGCGTCGACGTACAGCGCGCCACGCGCATCGAGCTCGTCGTAGAGGTCGTACGCCTCGTTCGCGAGGCGGCCCAGGTCCGACCCGCCCCCGGTCTCGCCGTCGTCGCCGATCGCCTGCGGATGGAACACGGCGTAGCCCGAGGCGCGGCTCCAGCTGCCGACCAGCTCCTGCTGGTGCCGGATGACCTGGACCTGCGATGCCGTGGTGGCGCCCGTGATCACGAGCGCGACGGTCGCGGCGGCCTTGAGCGTCGTGCTGGTCCAGAAGAGCGCTCGCGTGTCCTTCCGGTCCTTCAGGGCGTCCGCGATGCGCAGCCGTCGGATCGTGACGCAGGTGAGGGACGAGGCGACGAGGAGCGCGCCGAGGAGCCGGGCGACCGCGCCGCCGACGACGACCGCCAGCGCGACGGTGCTCCCGGGCACGAGGGCCGTGGCCGCCACCGCGACCGCTCCGGCGCTGCCCACGGTGAGGAGCAGGAGCCGGCCCGTGATGAGGAACCACACCTCGAACGTGCCGCGGCCGTGCAGCCGGAGCACGCCCGTGCGCCGGGCCTGCGCGAGCTGGCGGTAGAGGATGAGGATGACGACGAACAGGAACAGGATGACGACGACGGCGGTCACCGGCTCGACTCCGCCCGTGCTCGATCCTCCGCCGCTGTGCGGCGTCGCCAGGAGGTCGGCCGTGAGGGCCGCCTGGGGAGCGCGCTCGTCCACGAGCGCGGCGACGCGCTCCAGGAATGCGCGGCAGTCCTCCCGGGACCGGCACTCCATGCGGTACGCGCCGTCGGGCAGCAGGGTGTCGAATGCGGTGCGCAGGGGCCGGATGAGGAACCGGTCGTCCTCGCCGAGGTCCGCGATGGTGCCGACGGCCGAGGGGTCGCCGACCGCTGCCGTGGCGACGGAGCCGGTGCTGCCCCGGGACTCCTCCGGCGTGAGGAAGCGGCCCGTCGACAGCGGGAAGGCGCTCGGGAGCTGCGATCCGTCGGCGAGGAGCACGTAGAGCGTCGTCTTCTCCTGCGCGCCGTCGACGCCCTCCGCCTGGCGGATGACCGAGACGCCGGTCTCCTGGGCGGCGGTGGCGAAGGCGTCCGCGACGATGCCCGGATCCGTCGTCTCGGGCAGGACCGGGACGACGAACGGCGAGCCCCACCCCGCCGCGACCGCGTCGCGCGCCGCGCGGTCCCGCATGTCGGCGTCGACGGCGGCGGATCCCGCGACGACGAACGTGAGCACCACGCAGAGGACGACGAGGAGCCTCGAGATCATCGGGCTGTGGGGGAGGACGATCCGCTCCGCCGCACGAGGTGCCCTCCGGTCGGGTCGGCGAGCGCCGATGACCGGAACCTAGGACACCGGGTCGGCGCCGCGCGCGTCTGTCCACATGCCCACCCGGACGCGGCTCAGCCCAGCGACGCCACCCACTCGCTCGTGCCGTCGTCGAAGGCCTGCTGCTTCCAGATGGGGACGCGCTGCTTGACCTCGTCCACCAGGAGGCCGCACGCGGCGAACGCGTCAGCGCGGTGCGCGGAGGAGACGGCGCAGGTGAGCGCGACGTCGCCGATGCCGAGGCGGCCGATGCGGTGCTCGACGGCGATGCGCACGTCGGGGTACCGGGCCGAGACGTCGAGCGCGACCTGCTGGATCGCCTGGCGGGCGGCCGGATGCGCGGAGTAGTCGAGCCAGAGGACGCCGCGGCCGTCGTCGTGGTCGCGCACGACGCCCTCGAAGGTCACGACGGCGCCGGCGTCGTCGGCCCGGACGGCGTCGGCGCAGTCCTCGACGCGGATCGCGCCGCCGGCGATGCGGGCGAAGAGCACGCGGTCGGCGGTCACGAGGCGGCTCCCGCGTCCACAGACGCGGCGGCGGGTCGCGTGTCGGCGTCCGCGTCCGTCGCCGGGTGCACGGAACCCCGGATCTGCGCGAGCACGTGGTCGAGGATCCCGTCGAGCAGCCCCAGCCCGTCGCGCACACCACCGGGCGAGCCGGGCAGGTTCATCACGAACGCGCCGCCCGCGACGCCCGCGTGCCCGCGGGTGAGTACGGCCGTCGGCGTGTGGGCCGTGCCGACGCGGCGGGCCTCCTCCATGATCCCGGGGAGCTCGAGGTCGAGGAGCGGCCGCGTCGCCTCGGGCGTGCGGTCGGTGGGCGTGACGCCGGTGCCGCCGGTGGTGAGGATCACGCGCGCGTCGCCCGCCACCGCCTCGGCGAGCGCGGACGCCACCCCGGGTCCGTCCGCGCGCACGAGCGGACCGACGACCTCGAAGCCGCGCTCGGCGAGCCAGGCGGCGATGACGGGTCCGGTGCGGTCCTCGTACTCCCCTGCGGCAGCACGGGTGGAGGCGACGATCACGACCGCCCGGCCGCGCGGATCCGCGGCGCTCACGCCCGCTCCCAATCGCCGGACTTGCCGCCCTGCTTCTCGCGCACGAGCACGTCGGTGATGACGGCCCGCGCGTCGACGGCCTTGAGCATGTCGTAGAGCGTGAGCGCGGCGACCGAGGCGGCGGTGAGCGCCTCCATCTCCACGCCCGTGACGCCCGTGGTGCTCACCGACGCGACCACCGTGAGCCGGTCGTCGGCCCCCGTGATGTCGATCTCGATCCGGCCGATCGGCAGCGGGTGGCAGAGCGGGATGAGGCTCGAGGTCTGCTTGGCCGCCATGATGCCCGCGATGCGGGCCGTGCCGACCGCCTCGCCCTTGGGGAGGTCGCCGGAGATCACCGCCGCGACCACCTCGGGCCGCGTGACGAGCACGGCCTGGGCGACGGCGCGGCGCTTCGTGACGGCCTTGTCGGTCACGTCGACCATGTGGGCGGATCCGTCCTGCCGCAGGTGGGTGAGGGACGGCGTGGCGGCCGGCGTGGCGGGATCAGTCATCGATGCTCCAGACGGTGACGGGGTCGCCGGCCTCGAGCCGGGCGACGTCCGCAGGGATGTGGACGAGGTGGGTGGCGGTCGCGTACGCGTGCAGCAGGTGCGATCCGGGCCCGCCGACCGCGACGACGCGTCCGTCGGCGTCGAGGCGCCCGCGCCGCACCTGGTGCTTGCCGGCGGGCGAGTCGAGCGGCTCCGCCAGCGGCAGCTCGCGGGACGGGCGGTCGGGATGCGCGTGGCCGGCGATCCGCCTCAGCACCGGACGGAGGAACAGCTCGAAGGAGACGAGCGCGCTGACGGGGTTGCCGGGGAAGGCGACCACGGTTATCCGCGCGCCGCCGACCTCGGCCGTGCCGAGGCCCTGCGGCCCGCCCGGCTGGACCGCGACGGAGGCGAACTCGACGCCGCCGCCCTCGAGCACGTCGCGCACGACCTCGTAGGCGCCGGCGCTGACGCCGCCCGTCGTGATCAGGAGGTCGACGCCGGTCGCGGCGTCGCGGAGGGCGTCGCGGACCCGGTCGGGGTCGTCGGACGCGACCCGCAGCGGACGGACCGCGGCGCCGGCGTCCTGCAGGGCCGCGGCGAGCGCGATCGAGTTGGCGTCGTGGATCTGCCCGGGCGCGAGCTCCTCGCCGGGGCCGCGCAGCTCGAGACCGGTGGAGAGGAGGAGCACGACGGGGCGGCGGCGGACCGCGACGCTCGCCACGCCCGCGGACGCGAGGACTCCGAGGTGCGCGGGCAGGAGGCGCGTGCCGGCCGCGACGAGGACGCCGCCCGCGGCGAGGTCGCTGCCCTGCGCGCGGACGAACGCACCCGGATCCACGGGTGCGGTGAAGGAGACGGTCGCGTCCGCGGCGCCCTCGTCGACGAAGCGGTCGGGCGTCGCGGCCTCGATGGGCACGACCGCGTCCGCACCGGGCGGGACGGGCGCGCCGGTCATGCAGGGGGCCGCGGTGCCGGGCGCCAGCGGCTCGGGCGCGACGCCCGCGGGGATGCGCGGGGCGATGCGGAGCGTCGCCGGACGCGCGTCGGTCGCGCCCGCGAGGTCGGCCGCGCGCACCGCGTAGCCGTCCATCTGCGAGTTGCGGAACGGCGGCAGGTCGAGGGGGCTGGCCACGTCGCGGGCGAGGACGCGGCCGACGTGGCGGTGCGGATCCGCCGCGAGCGCCTCGGCGGAGACCGGCAGCTCCTCGGGCGGCAGCTCGGCGAACGGCGCGAGGAGGGCCTCGACGGCGGATCGGTGCTCGTCGACCGTGCGGCGTCGTCGGTCCGCGGGGCGGTCGGGGGTCATGAGCCCATCATCCCCCGGGGCGGCGGCGCTCGCCGTGCAGATGATCGCCGTGGTGACGGCGGGGCGGGGCTGCTCGTCGCCGCTGTGCGCTCGGCGGCCGGTCGCCGGCGCTGAGCTGCGGCCCCGCATGGGTCCGCCGCTCCTCCCCAGGCGCCGGCCGTACGCGCGTGTCCGGGTCCCGAAGCCGCCCCTGCCGTGCGCCGCCCGGCCGTCCTAGGGTCGGACCATGACCATCGCCGCCCGCGGGCAGAACCTCGTCGACCTCCACACCGCACCCGAGCTCCTCCGGGTGGTGAACGTGTGGGACGCCATCTCGGCCGCCGCCATCGGCTCGCTGCCCGAGACGAAGGCGCTCGCCACCGCGAGCCACTCCATCGCCGCCACCTTCGGGTACGAGGACGGCGAGAGGATCCCGCTCGACCTCCACCTCGACATGATCGGCCGCATCGTCGCCGCCGTCGAGCAGCCCGTCTCCGCCGACCTCGAGTCGGGCTACGGCGATGCGGGCGAGACCGTGCGCCGGGCCGTCGGCGTGGGCGTCGTCGGCGCCAACCTGGAGGACGGCATGCGCCCCCTCGCCGACTCGATCCGCGCGGTCGAGGCCGCCGTCGCCGCCGCGCAGGCCGAGGGCGTCCCGTTCGCGCTCAATGCCCGCACCGACGCCTACGTGCTGGGCGGGGACCGCGACCGGTCCGACATCCTGGCCGACGCCGTCGAGCGCAGCCGCGCGTACCTGGCCGCCGGCGCCACGTCGGTCTTCGTGCCCGGCCCGCTCACCGAGGACGAGGTGCGCACGCTCGTGGACGCGCTCGGCCCGCAGCGCCTCACGGTCATCGGCGTCCCCGGATCCCTCTCCCCCGCCCGCTTCGAGGAGTTGGGCGTCGCCCGCATCTCCTACGGGCCGTGGACCCAGCGGGTCGCGCTCACGGCACTGCAGGACACGGCGAAGGACCTGTACGCGGGTGGCGCGCTGCCCGAGGGGACGCGCCCGCTCAACTGAGCGGGTCACGTCCGCGTCGAGCGGGGCGCGGCGGATGCGGTCGAGCCCGCGTCCACCGCGCCCTGGTTGACTGGCCACCCACCCGAAGGAGCACGACGTGACCGACACCCCCGCCGCGGCGCCCGCCGCATCCGCCCCCCGCGCCGAGATCGGCGTCATCGGCGGCTCCGGCCTCTACGCGCTGCTCGACCCCGCCACGAGCGAGTCCCACCGCGTCGAGACGCCGTTCGGCCCCACCTCGAGCGAGGTGACCGTGGGCGAGCTGGCCGGGCGGCGCGTCGCGTTCCTCACGCGGCACGGCGCGGACCACTCGGTCGCGCCGCACCTCATCGACTACCGGGCGAACGTGTGGGCGCTCGCGTCTCTCGGCGTCACGGCCATCGTGTCGTCGTCCGCGGTGGGCGGCGTCTCGCCGGACTACCCGCCGGGATCGCTCGTGCTCACGGACCAGCTGCTCGACCGCACGTGGGGCCGACCCGACACCTTCTTCGACCAGGGCGTCGTGCAGCACCTCTCCGCGGCGGATCCCTTCGACCCCGAGCTGCACGGCCTCGCCGCCGCCGCGCTCGTGGAGTTGGAGGGCGGCGACCGCGCGGATCCCGCGGGGCCGCTCCGTACCTCCGGCACGGTCGTCGTGATCCAGGGGCCGCGCTTCTCCACCCGCGCCGAGTCGCTGTGGTTCCGCCAGGCGGGCGCGCACATCGTCAACATGACGCAGTACCCGGAGGTCGTGCTCGCGTCCGAGCTCAACATCGGCACGGTCAACCTGTCGTTCGTCACCGACGCCGATGCGGGCCTCGCGCCCCTCCCCGGCGAGCAGGGCGACGCCGTCACCGCCGAGCTGGTGTTCGCCCGGCTCCGGGAGGCGCAGCCGCGCATCGTGCGGGCGATCGAGGCGGTCGTCCGCGCGATCCCGGCCGACTACCGCGGCCGGCCGCTCATCGACCGGGACGCGGTCGCCTCCGTGCTCGCGCGACCCGCCTCGGGCGCCGGCGACGCGACGGGTGCGCGCTCGTGAGCGACGGGATCCTCCTCGTCACGGGCGGCGCCGGGTTCATCGGCGGCACGGTCGTCGCGGCCGCCCTGGCGGAGGGGCGCCGCGTGCGCATCCTCGACTCGCTGCGCGCCGACGTGCACGGCGGCACCCCCGAGATCGACCCGCGGGCGGAGCTCGTGCACGGCGACGTCACGGATCCGGACCAGGTGGCCCGCGCGCTCGACGGCGTCGACGCCGTGTGCCACCAGGCCGCCAAGGTCGGCCTCGGCGTCGACTTCCTCGACGCCCCCGACTACGTGCACACGAACGACGGCGGCACCGCCGTGCTGCTCGCCGCCATGACGCGCGCCGGCGTCGACCGGCTCGTGCTCGCGAGCTCCATGGTGGTCTACGGCGAGGGCGCCTACGCGGGCGCAGACGGCCCGGTGCGCCCGCCCGCGCGCCGCGTCGCCGACCTCGACGCGGGGATGTTCGATCCGGTCGATCCCGCCACGGGCGAGCCGCTCGTCCCCGCGCTCATCGGCGAGGACGTGCCCCTGGATCCGCGCAACGTCTACGCCACCACGAAGCTCGCGCAGGAGAACCTCGCCAGCTCCTGGACCCGCGCCACGGGCGGTCGCGCGGCAGCCCTCCGGTACCACAACGTGTACGGGCCGGGCATGCCGCAGAACACGCCCTACGCGGGCGTCGCGTCGCTGTTCCGCTCGGCGCTCGCGCGCGGCGAGGCGCCCCGCGTCTTCGAGGACGGCCGGCAGCGCCGCGACTTCGTGCACGTGCGCGACGTCGCCGGCGCGAACCTCGCCGCCCTCGCCTGGACCGCGGATCGAGAGGCCGGGTCCTTCCGCGCCTTCAACGTGGGCAGCGGCAGCGTGCACACCATCGGCGAGATGGCGGAGGCGCTCGCGTGGGAGGCGGGCGGATCCGCGCCCGTCACCACGGGCGAGTACCGGCTCGGCGACGTGCGGCACATCACCGCCTCCTCCGAGCGGCTCCGCACGGAGCTGGGATGGGCGCCGCAGGTGGGCTTCGAGGAGGGCATGCGGGAGTTCGCGACGGCGCCCCTGCGGACCGCGGTCGGCTGAGCGCCGGCCCACCGCGCGTGCAAGGGCGGGCCGGGAAGGCCGCGCGTGGCGGGCGTGTCGCGCGACTGGGGCGTGCCGCTCTCCGCGGCAGCCGCGGCAGCCGCGGCAGCCGCGGCGTCTGCGGGCGAGGCGGCTCGGTCGCCTGCCGGGCGAGGCGGCTCGGTCGTCGTCCCCGGGTGCCGATCGGCGGGGCATCACGGTACCCCCGGCGGACGAGACCACCGGCGCGCGCCCGCGAGACTGGTCGCATGACCCCCGCTGCATCCCGCCGCGCCGCCATGCGCTGCGGCATCGCCCTGACCGTGAGCGCCGCGACGCTCGCCCTCACCGCGTGCTCCGACATCACCGACGACCTGGCCGACATCTACGCCATCACCTACGAGGTGACCACGACGGGGGCGGCGGACGGCGGGCTCGCGGATGTCTCCTACGCGGAGGCGGCCCGCCGCGGTCACCCGTCGATCGTGAAGGAGGTCGGCACCGTGTCCTTCTCCCCCGGCGACGACTCGGCGAGCTCGATCTGGTCGGCCGAGACGGTCGTCACCGCGGAGGACTGGGCCTTCGTCCAGGCGACTCCGCGGGACGGCGAGGCGCTGACCTGCCGGATCCTCGTCGACGGCGTGAAGGAGATCGCCTCCTCGACGGCCGCGGCGGGCCAGCCCGTGACGTGCCAGGTGCCCACCGCGCCGTTCAGCTGACCCGCGCCGGTCGCGCCGGGCCCGCCGCCCGCGCCGACCGACCCGGATCCCGCCGCTCAGTACTTCGCGGACTGCCCGCCGTCGATCGGCAGCACGGCCGCGTTCACGTACGCGGCGTCCGAGGACAGCAGGAACGCGACGACCGACGCGATCTCCTCCGCCTCGCCGTAGCGCTTCGTCGGGTTGCCCTGGATGAACTGCTCGGCGGCGCCGCGCGGGTCGTCGGCGCTGATCTGCTTCATCGACGCCTCGACCATCGGCGTCCAGATGGCCCCGGGCGCGATCGCGTTGACGCGGATGCCGAACTCGCCGTACTCGACGGCGGAGTTGCGGGTGAGGCCCACGACGCCGTGCTTCGCCGCCGCGTAGCCGGACTGGTTGCCGACGCCGCGGATCCCGCCGACGCTCGCGGTGTTCACGACCATGCCGGAGCCCTGCGCGCGCATCACGGCGAGCACCTTCTCGAGGCCGAGGAACACGCCGCGGAGGTTGATGGCGACGACCTTGTCGAACTCGGCGGCCGTGAAGTCCTCGGTGAGGTTCTGGCGGCCCTCGATGCCGGCGTTGTTGAAGAAGCCGTCGATGCGGCCGAAGCGCTCGATGGTCTGCTGCACGTAGGCGTCGACGTCGGACTCCTGCGACACGTCGGCGATGACGGTGAGGACCTCGGCGTCGGGCGCGGCGGCGGTGACGGCCTCGACGGTGGCGGCGAGGCCCTGCTCGGAGATGTCGACGAGGGCGAGGCGGGCGCCCTCGGAGGCGAGGCGGACGGCGGCGGCGCGGCCGAGGCCGGATCCGCCTCCCGTGATGAGGACGACCTGGTCGGCGAAGCGGGTGGTGGTCATGGGGTCTCCTGACGAGTCGGGGACGGCGGCCCGCGTCTCGTGGGCGGAGCCACTGGTCCATGCGATCGCATGGACATACCTACCGTAGGTCGGGATCCTGGGCACCGCCTCCGCGCACCGCCCGCCGCTCGGGCGCCCGCCGCTCCATCCCCCACCGCACCGCGACGAAGACGATGCCGGCGAGCACGATGTGCACGAGCACCAGCGCGATCGCGTCGGGCTCGGCGAACGCGACGTCCCAGCCCGACGACGCCCAGGCCATGCCGCCCAGCAGCACCCGGGTGACCGTGAGCTGCATCCAGTGGAACGCCATCGCGATGAGGAGCGCGCCCTCCACCGGGATCCGCCGTGCGGCGATGAGCGCGAGCCCGAACAGCCCGAGCTGGAGCACGTACACGACCGCGTCGTTCCCGGCGGGAATCGGCGTGAAGGCGCCGGTGTCCGACCCCGTGAGCGTCCGCACGATCCAGCGGCCGGACTCGATCACGACGCCGGTGGCGGGGAAGAGGGCGGTGGTCACGAGGGTGGCGACGACGAGGCCGGTGCCGTCGCGGAGGTTCGTCCACATGTACCCGCGGAGGGCGAGCTCCTCCGGGATCGCCTCGTAGAGCGCGAGCACGAGGCCGTTGAGGAGGAGGAAGCCGACGAACGCGGCGGCGTCGATGCCGTCGACGCGGATCCAGCCGAGGAGGCCGGCCGGGACCCAGACGACCGCACCCGTCACCGCGCCCACCCCGACGCCCAGCGCGATCGGCCGCCCGATCCGCCGCGAGAGGCCGAGGGACGCGAGGCTCCGGCGATCGAGCCGCCGGCGCAGGAGCACCACGGCGGGCACGACGAGCGCGGACATCAGCACGGCCTGCAGGACGATCCTGGCGAGCAGGCCGGCGCCGGTCGCCTGCTCCACCACGTCCGTGATGCCGATTGCCAGGCCGAGACCCACGCCGAGCACGACCCAGGCGAGGAGCGCGACCGCGACGGCGCGGATCCACGACTGCGGGCGGCGCGTCTGCGCGTCGAGGCGCGGATCCGGCGCGAGGGCGGCCGGGTCGTCCCGGTCGGCCGATGCGTTCGGGCTGGAGGCGGAGGGGCGGGCGGATGCGGGCACGGAACTCGTCTCGTCGGCGGATCGTGGGCGGCGGGCGTCCTCACCCATGCTGGCCGCAGGGTCCCCGGCGCGCGACCCCGACGGCGGCCTGGCCCGCTTCTGGGGCGCGGGATCAGGCCGCAGACGCCCCCGCTTGGCCGCCGGCCGACGTCGCCGCCTCCGGCTCCGTCGCCGGCTCCGGCTCCGGCTCCGGCTCCGGCTCCGGCTCCGGCTCCGTGAAGTCGAACACCAGCACCCCGTGCGGATCCGGCGCCAGCAGCCGCCCCACGAACCCCTTGAAGGCGGCGTGCTGCACATCGATGCGCGCCGGATCCGCGATGAGCGGCTCCCCGAGGTAGAGGTTGCGGTCGCCCTCCGAGGAGAAGGTCAGCACGAAGCCGAGCTCGAAGCCGCGACCGACGCCCTCGGGGCTCGACTGCCGACCGGCGTGAAGCGAGCGGATGTACGGGCCGGACCCGTCGGGGTGCGGCGAGTCGGCGAGCGCGCGGAAGCGGCGCTCCACGTCGTCGCGGTCGGCGGGCGTCGCGTCGTCCCGGAGCCGGAACAGCACGACGTGGTGCACGAGGCCGGGGACGTGGTCGCGGGCGGTGAGCTGGGCGTCGGTGAGGGCGGGGCGGGCGTCGGTGGTCATGTCCGGATCATGGCCCGATCCGGCCGGGTCGGCGCGGAGGCCGCCGACTGACCCGGATGGGGCCTCGCCACGGCGGGACCACCGCCGTACCGTGGGCGGTACCCGCACGACCGCACGGCCGCACGGACCCACGGCCGCGGCGTCCGGGCCCGCGACGAGGAGGCCGCATGTCCGACCCGCTCGACGGCCTCGACCCCGACGCCGCCCTCGCCCGGCGCCTCCGCGACGATCCCGATGCCGCGCGCCGTCTCGAGGGGCTGCGACGCACCGCCTACGGCCGCGACGGATCCACCGCGCCGCTCGTCGAGGTCCCCGCCGACCTCCGCGCGCGCACGGGGTACGACGAGGCCGAGCTGCCGGCGCCGCTCGTCGCGCTGCTCGCGGCGGAGGCACGGCTCGTCGACGAGGGCGCGGCGCTGCTCGCGGCGGAGCGGCCCGCGGTCACGGCAGCGGACGCGGACGCGGCTTCCACGCCAGCGGCTCTCGACGACGACCGCGCAGCGGACGCCCCCGTCGCCGCGCCCGCCCGCCGCCGGGCGCTCCGACCCGGTCCGCTCGCGGTTCTCGCGGCCGGCGTCCTCGTGCTCGCCGGGCTCGGCGTCGCCTCCGCCGCAGGCCTCCTCGACGCCGGCCGCACCACCGCCTCGCCGCCGCCCTCGAGCGGCGGCTCCACCGCCACCGCGACCGCCACCCCGCGCGGCCAGGCGATGGGCACGCCCGACGGCCGACGCGGATCCGTCGTCCCCGACTTCACGGCCGATCCGCCCGTCCCGGTCCCGCAGACCGATGCCGAGCTGGCCGAGAGCCTGCAGGTGCGCGCCGATCAGGCCTGGCGCCTCGTGCTCGACCAGGAGCCCGACGCGGTGCGGCCCGACGTGCAGACGGAGCGCGTGGTCGACGAGGAGGACCACATCGACCAGCAGATCGCCTGCCTGCGGGACGCGGGCGTCACGGCGTCCAGGGTCGGAGACGACAGCTACGAGCTGACCGACGCGGATCCGGTCGCCGTCTACGTCTGCCAGGTCCGCTTCCCCCAGCGGGAGGCCGGCCCGCGATCCGACGCCGAGCTGGCCTACATCCACGACTACTACCTCTCCTACCTGATCCCCTGCTACGCCGCGGAGGGGAGGCCGTACGACGGCGAGGTCCCCGCGGTCGACGACTTCATCGCCGCCGTGCGCGCCGAGCGGCCTTGGACCCCATTCCCGCGCGCCATGGACGAGCGGATCGCCGAAGCGTGCCCGGTGCTCCCGGCGGCCTACCGGTGACGGCGGCGGCCGCGACCGCCGCGGTCGGGGAGACCGGTGACCCCCGCGCGCGCCGCCCCGCCGCCGCACTCACGGAGGTCCGATCCCCCCGCGGTTAGGGTGGATCCCGTGCGCGCGACCCCCGGACCCTGCCCCCGCGCCACCGGTCCGCGATGACGGACCGGCACAGCCCCTTCACCCCCGACGACGACGGCGCCTCGCCCTTCGACCGGCCCGCGCGCTCCTCGCGTCCGCGACGCGAGCGGATCCGCGACCGACGTGCCCGCGACGCCGAGGCGGGAGCCGGCCCGGCGACCGGCCCGGCGACCGCGACCCTCACGGCCCCGCCCCCGCCCGCCGCGCACGACCACCCCCACGACCACGACACCCCGCGCCCGTCCCCCACCGGGATCCGCACCGGCCTCGTCACGGGCCTCGCCCTCGTCCTCCTGCTGCTCGCCCTCCGCGCCGCCTCCCCCGCGCTCGGCGACAGCGTGCTCCCCGACCGCCTCCAGGACCTCGTCACGCTCTCGGTCAGCGTCATCGTGGAGTCGCTGCCGTTCGTGATCCTCGGCATCGTCCTGTCGATCGTCGTGCAGGTGTGGGTGCCGCCCGGCGTCATCGAGCGCCGCCTGCCGCGGAACCCCTTCGCGCGCCGCGCCTGCATCTCGTTCCTCGGCATGGCGCTGCCGGTCTGCGAGTGCGGCAACGTGCCGCTCGCGCGCGGCCTGGTGGTGCGCGGCTTCACGGTGCCGGAGTCGATCACGTTCCTGCTGGCCGCGCCGATCCTCAACCCGATCACCATCATCACGACGCACGCGGCCTTCGGCTGGGACGGCTGGATCCTCGTGGCCCGCCTCGTCGGCGGCTTCCTCATCGCGAACGTGGTCGGCTGGCTGTTCAGCCTCCACCCCGAGCCCGACCGGCTCCTCACCGACGAGTTCCGCGCCGAGTGCGCGCTGCCGGACCCGCACGCGCACGGCGGCGCCCGCGTCCGGAAGTCGATCTCGCTGTTCGGCCGCGAGGCGACCACGATCATGCCGGCGCTCGTCATCGGCTCCCTGCTGGCCGGCCTCATCCAGGTCGCGGTGCCGCGCGAGGTCCTCGTCACGCTCGGTGGCAGCCCGATCCTCTCGGTGCTCGCGCTGATGCTCCTGGCCTTCGTCGTCTCCGTCTGCTCCAACGTCGACGCGTTCTTCGTGCTCTCGTTCGGATCCGTGTTCCTCCCGGGCGGCATCGTCGCCTTCCTGGTGTTCGGCCCGGTCATCGACGTGAAGATGCTCGCGCTCATGCGCACCACCTACTCGACCCGCACGCTCGTGATGATCACCTCGGTCGTCGCGCTGATCAGCCTCGCGCTGGGATGGGGAGTCAATGCCATCGCCTGACGACCGGACCGACGGACACCCGATGCCCGCCGACGCGAGCGCCGCGGACACCCGCACCGCCGACCGCGCGGCCCCCGCCCTCCGCCGCGCCCGCCGCCGCCGTGCCGCGGGCGGCCGCGCCTCCTCCACCGTGGGCCTCGTGCTCCTCGCCGCGTGCATCGTCTCGACGCTGTGGCTCACGATCACCGGCCAGCTCGGCCTCTACATCCACCCGCGCTACTTCGTGTTCACGGCGATCATGGCGGTCATCGGCCTCGTCGCCACCGTCGCCGGGTTCGCGCTCCGCCCCGCCGAGGCGGCCGACGACCACGATCACGCGCACGACCACGACGGCGGCGGATCCGCGTCGCCCGCCGCCCGCCGCACCCTCCGCGCCCGCGCCTCCCGCGTCGCCGTCGCGACCGTCGTCACGATCACGGTCGTCGCCGTCCTCGTGCTCCCGCCGCGCACGCTCACCCAGAGCACGGTGACGCAGCGTGCCCTCAACTCGAGCACGGTCTCCTCCGACGCCGCGCCCGACCAGGAGCTCCTCGGCACGAGCGACTTCTCCACGCTCGGCGTCAAGGACTGGTCGCAGCTCCTCGCGCAGACCACGGACCCCACCTTCTTCACCTCGAAGTCCGTCGACATCACGGGCTTCGTCAGCGCCGACCCCGACGACCCGGAGGACGTCTTCTACGTGACCCGCTTCGTCGTCACCTGCTGCGCGGTCGACGCGCAGCCCGTCGGCGTGCCCGTCTACCAGCCCGGCTGGAAGTCGACGCTCCAGACCGACGAGTGGGTGGAGGTGAAGGGCCCCTTCGCCTCGAACCCGAGCGCGAAGAGCCGGCAGCCGCTGGCCGTGATGCCGCAGGGCGTGACGAAGGTCGACCAGCCCGCCGACCCCTACGTCTACTGAGCCATCCGTGACCGACGCCGCCCGATCCCCGCGCGCCTTCCGCCGGGCGTTCACCGCCGTGATCCTCGTGCTCGTGCTCGTCGCCGGCGGCCTGCTCGCGGTCGCCGGCAGCCAGGGGCCGCGGCTCGTGCGCACCGACGTGGATCCGCTCGCCGTCGTGCAGCAGTCGCGCCAGCGGCTCGTGCTCGCGGCGAACCGGCCGGTGGCGCCGATCGACGCGTCCCGCGTGCGGATGGAGCCGGGCGCCGACTTCACCGTGGACACGCAGGCCGACCGCATCATCCTCGACTTCACGCGCCCGCTCGCCTACGACGCCGACTACACGGTGTCGATCGACGGCGTCCAGGGCGTCGGCGGCGGCCCCGCGTCGGACCTCGCGACGTCGTTCCGCACGGGCGACCCCGGCATGTACGTGCTCGTCCGCGGCGGCGAGCAGCAGGCCGACCGCATCCTCCGCCAGGACGTCGCCGGGAGCGGCGAGGGCACGAGCGACGTGGTGTTCCAGGCCACGAAGATCCAGGAGTACGCGGTCGTCGGGAAGTCGCTCGTGGTCGCGACGCTCCAGGACGACGGCACGAACGGGCTCGTCATCGCGGCGCTGGACGGATCCGGCCAGGCCGACCTCCCCCTGCCCGGCCGCGGCGCCCTCGACGACCTGCACGCGGAGGACGCGGGCACCACGGTCGGCTTCCGCTTCACGAGCGCGGACGGCGGGCCCTACGACGACACCCTCATGGTCGACGACGTGGGCGCCGGTGCCGCCCCAGCTGCCGTGACGGGCCTCGACGGACGGGAGCTCAGCGTGCAGGCGTGGGGCTTCGTGCCCGGCCGCCCGCAGCTCGTGGCGCACGGGCAGGACGGCGACCTGTACCTCGTGACGGTCGACGGATCCACGCCCATCGTGCCGCTCGGCCGCCACGGCACGCTCGGCCCGTTCTCGGCGGACGGCACGCGGCTCGCGGTCACGGATCCGGGTTCGACGACCGAGATCGACCTCCGCACGGCGCAGCAGACGCGGCTGCCCACGGAGACCGGCGGCGCCGACCTGCAGTACGACGGCGCGATCTCGTTCGTGCCCGGCGACGACGCCGCGGTGCTCCGCGTGCGCACGTCCCTCGACGCCGGGACCGGCACCGCCACGCAGCGGCTCGTGGTCGTGCGCGACGGGAAGGCGAGCGACGTGTACGTGCCCGCGGATCCCCGGACCCGCATCACGGGCCTGAAGGTGACGCCCAACGGCCGCTTCGCGCTGCTCGAGACCGTGCCGGATCCGGCCCGCGGCGCGAGCGACGACTACCCGCGGAACCCGCGCGACTCGACCGTGACCACGCTCTTCGTCGAGCTCGCCACCGGCACGGTGACCCGCAGCGTGGCGGGCTTCGCGGTCACGATCGGCTGATCCCGCGCGGACCGTCGGAGGATGGACCCATGACGCATCCTCCCGTGACCGACATCGCCGCCGAGCTCCGCGAGGTGACCGCCCACTGGACGCCCCGGGTCGTGGGGCGGGTGAACGACCAGTACGTGAAGGTCGCGAAGCTGCTCGGCGAGCTGACGTGGCACGCGCACGACGCCGAGGACGAGATGTTCCTGGTCGTGTCGGGCCGACTCCGCATCCAGCTGCCCGACGACCGGGAGGTCGTGCTCGGACCCGGCCAGTTCCACGTCGTGCCGCGGGGCGTGCGGCACAACCCGGTCGCCGACGAGGAGGTGGAGATCGTCCTGATCGAGACGGTCACCACGGCGCACACCGGCGAAGTGGTCGTCCCGGGCACGGTTCCGGTGGAGCGCCAGGTCGGCGACTTCCGCTGACGCGAGGTCGCGGGATCCGCCCCCGCACGCACGACGGCCCCGGCTCCCGATGAGGGAGACGAGGCCGTCGATGCGTTCTGCTGTGATCGCAGGTGGTGCGTCCCGGCGGAGCCGGGTGGGTGCTACTTGGTGTTGACGGTGATCTTGGCGATGCCGACGACGAGCTTGTCGGTGACGGCGTCGGTCTTGAAGGTGCTGTTCAGCAGCGATGCGGCGTCGGGGCTGATCTTGACCGTGGTGCCCTCGAGGACGGCCTTGTCGCCCTCCATCGCGAGGGGCTTCAGGGTCGTGCCGTCGAGGTTGAAGATGTAGACGTCCTTCATGACCTCGCCGTCGCCGACCTGGACCGAGCCGGTGAGGCGGCTGGTGCCGGGGTCGATGACGAAGTCGGTGAGCTTCACGACGGTCGAGCCGGCGGTGAGGCTGATGCCGGAGCCGGAGTGGTCGATCTCGCCCTGGACGTAGGGGCGGTAGGACTGCTGCGGGTCGAAGTACTTCACGTTGCCGCCGGTGATGGGGAACGCGAGGGTGCCGGTGGCGCCGTCGAGGGTCGCGGTGCCGATGACGCCGGGGGTCAGGCCCAGGGTCGTGAGGGCGCCGGTGAAGCCGGAGTCGAGCGTGACCTTGGTGTCGACGCCGGTGAGCTTCGGGATCGTGGCGAGAGCGGTCGGGTTCGCCTCGGTCGTCGCGGTCGCGGCGGGCTTCGACGAGGA
>NZ_LQXA01000048.1 GCF_001618005.1 Clavibacter tessellarius | reverse complement strand
CGCCGCGCCCGGCACCGCGCCTGCCGACGCGCCCGCGCCCGACACCGCGCCGATCCCGACCGCCGCCGACCTCGACGCGCGCGACCCGCTCGCCCGGTTCCGCGACCTGTTCGTGCAGGCCGACGACGTGGTCGCCTACCTCGACGGCAACTCGCTCGGGCGGCCGACCATCGCGAGCGTCGACCGCGTCGCGTCCTTCGTCCGCGACCAGTGGGGCGGCCGCCTCATCCGCGGCTGGGACGAGGACTGGCTCGCCATGCCCACGCGCATCGGCGACGACCTCGGCCGCGTCGCGTACGGGGCCGCGCCCGGCCAGACGTTCGTCGGCGACTCGACCACGGTGATCCTCTACAAGCTCGTGCGCGCCGCCGTCCGCGCGCGTCCCGGCCGCGACGAGCTCGTGATCGACACCGACAACTTCCCGACCGACCGCTTCGTGCTCGAGGGCGTCGCCGAGGAGTGCGGCATGACGATCCGGTGGATCGACGTCGCGCCCGACGCCGGGGTGAGCCCCGCGCTCGTCGCGGAGGCCGTGGGGGAGCGCACCGCGCTCGTCGTGCTCAGCCAGGTCGCGTACCGCTCCGGGTTCCTCGCGGACGTGCCGCGGATCACCCGCATCGTGCACGACGCCGGCGCGCTCGTGCTCTGGGACACCTGCCACTCCGTCGGCGTGATCCCCACCGAGCTCGACGCGTGGGGCGTCGACCTCGCGGTCGGCTGCAGCTACAAGTACCTCGACGGCGGGCCGGGCGCGCCCGCGCACGGCTACGTGCGGAGCGACCTGCAGCGGGAGCTGCGGCAGCCGATCCAGGGCTGGATGGGCGCGCAGGACGTCTTCGCGATGGGGCCGGAGTACGTGCCGGCCGACGGGATCCGCCGCTTCCTCAGCGGCACGCCGCCCATCGTCGGGATGCTGGCGATGCAGGACATGATCGCGCTCATCGAGGAGGCGGGCATGCCCGCGATCCGCGCGAAGTCCCTCGCCCTCACCGGCTTCGCGCTCGCCCTCGTCGACCGCGACCTCGTGCCGCTCGGCGCGCGCGTCGCGAGCCCGCGCGAGGAGGAGCGCCGCGGCAGCCACGTGAGCGTCGACCACCCGCGGTTCCGCGACATCGTGGGCGCGCTGTGGGAGGAGGGCGTGATCCCCGACTTCCGCGCGCCGTCCGGCCTCCGCCTCGGGCTCAGCCCGTTGACCACGTCGTTCCGCGAGGTCGAGGTCGGCGTGGAGGCGATCCGGCGGCACCTGGCCGGCTGACCCGGCACGGCCACGGCGTCGCCCGGCGCGCCCGGCCGGCTACGGCAGGATCGCGTCCACGTACCCGCCGTCGACCCGCAGCGCGCCGCCGGTCGTCGCCGACGCCTGCCGCGACGCCAGGTACACGCACATGTTCGCGATCTCCTCCGGCTCGATCAGCCGCTGGATGAGCGACTGCGGCCGGTGCTCCCGCATGAACTCCCGCTGCGCCTCGTCCCACGGCAGGTCGTCGCCCACGAGCTCGCGCGCGAACGCCTCGACGCCGCCGGTGTGCGTGGGGCCGGCCATGACGCAGTTGACGGTGACGCCGGATCCGGCCGCGGCCTTGGCGAAGCCACGCGAGACCCCGAGGAGCGCGGTCTTCGAGACGCCGTAGTGGATCATCTCGGCCGGCGTGACGACGGCCGAGTCGCTCGCGATGTACTGCACCCGGCCCCAGCCGCGCGCCATCATGCCGGGCAGGTACGCGCGGGTGAGGCGCACGGACGCGAGCACGTTGACCTCGAAGTAGCGGCGCCACTCGTCGTCGGTGATGGCGAACGGGTCGGCCGAGCCGAAGATCCCGAGGTTGTTGACGAGCACGTCGACCTCGGGGAAGGCCTCGACCGCGCGGGCGGCGCCGTCCTCGGTGGCGACGTCGGCCGCGAGCGCCTCGACGGCGGCGCCCGGATGCGCGGCGAGCAGCCGGTCGCGGGCGGCGGCCGTGCGCTCCTCGTCGCGGCCGTTGACGATCACGCGGGCGCCCGCGTCGGCGAGCCCCTCCGCGATCGCGAAGCCGATGCCCTGCGTGGAGCCCGTGACGAGGGCGGTGGATCCGGTGAGGTCGATGCGCATGCGAGTGCCTTCCGTGGGAGTGGGAGAGGGAGGGGTCAGTCGGCCCAGGCGCGCCGCGTGCTCCGGACGGCCTTCCCGGTGGTCGCGGCATCGTGCATCAGCAGCGCGAGGTGGTGGTCCTGCGACGCCTCCGCGAGCGAGTTCGTCGACGGACCGCCGGCCGCGTGCGCGTGCATCTCGACGAGGCACTGCGCGATCGCGATCTCGTCGTCCGCGAGCCGGCCGGGCGCGAACGGGTTCCGGTAGACCCACTCGGATCCGAGCAGCAGGCCGCGCAGGTGGTGCCCCTCGAGGTTCCCGCCCTGTCCCGTCTCGACGCGCGTGATGTCGGCCCACGTCGGCGTCGTCGCGTCGAGCAGCCAGCTCACGTGCTCGTCGACGATCTCGCCGCGCTCGCCGCGGACGAGGAGCCGGTTGCGGCGGATCCAGGAGAAGTACTGCCGGTCGGCGAAGTCGTAGACGCCGAGGCGGTCGCCGAAGTCGAAGCGCGCGGTGGTCTGCTCGGCCGTCACGACCTCCTCGCGCACGGGATCGCCGTCGCGGTCGGGCCCGGCCACGAGCGGCGAGGAGAAGCGGGACGCGGTGATCGTCGCGTCCTCGAAGCCGATGCCGAGGGCCCGGCGCATCACGCGCACGCCGTGGTAGTCGTGGCACTGCGCGACCTGGGCCTGGCTGATCCGCCCGAGCCGACCGCCGGCGGCGATGGCGAGCTGCGCGGCGAGCAGCGGTGAGAGCGGGTACTGCTCGGCCACCTCGATCCGCGCGCCCTGCCGCACCAGCGCGTCGAGCCGTTCGAGGTCCTCCACGGTCTCGCCGGGCGGCGTCTCGGTGAGCACGGCCACGCCGCGGTCGACGAGGTCGGCGATCACGTCCGGCGCGGCCGTCCGCGGCACGGACACGACCACGAACGACGGCGCCTCCGCTGCCAGCAGCTCGGCCGCGGTGCGGAAGGTGCGGATCCCCCACTCCTCCTCGAGCGCGCGCCCGGTGTCGGCGCTGCGCGTCACGAGCCCGGTCACGGCGAAGCGCTCCGGGAGGGCCCTGGCGATGCGCAGGAAGAAGGCGCTGCGCCAGCCGCTCCCCACGATGCCGAAGCGGATCTGCGGGGCCGTCGGCGCGGGGTGGGGCATGCCGTCAGCGTACGCGCGGGGTCGCGCGCGACGGCCGCGCTGGAGTTCTCGCAGCCGACTGCGGAATACTCGCGAGGGCCGGGAGGCTGTCCCGGGGGCGGACGCTCCCGTGTGAGACGGTTCTCGGCTCCGTCGCAGGAGCACGCGACCCGGGAGGGGACACCAGCATGGGGATCCAGACGAGCCTCGACCAGGTCGCGCAGGCCGCGCGCATCCTCGACGTGATGCAGGAGGCCGACGAGCTCACGGTGGCCGCCAGCCGCGACGGCGGCGGACGCGCGGTGCGCCTCCTCGCACGCGCCGCCGCGGATCCCGCCGACCAGCTCACCGCCGTCGCCGCCATCCACGCGCTCGCGCAGGTGTTCGACGACGCCGCCGACCTCGCGCTCGTCGCGCTCCTCGACCACGACGTGCGGTGGATCCGCGAGCACGCCGCCTGGGCGTTCGGCACGCGCCTGCCGCGCTTCGACGCGGTCTCCGGGCTCGTCGCGATGGTCGTCGAGGGCGGCTTCCCCGGCATGCTCGCGCAGCGGACCCTGCAGCAGTGGGCCGGCTCGACCCCCGACCACCTCTCCCTCGCGCTCGAGAACGCGCTGCTCGGCGTGCGCGGCGACGGCGCGCGCTCGCGGCTGGTCGAGACAGTCGGGCTGGTGCACGGCCGGATCCCCGAGCGCGTGCTGCTCCGCACCGCCCAGGACCCGCGCGAGGGCCCGCTCACCCGGGCCGCCGCCGTGGCCGCGCTCGGCGACCGCCCCGCGGGCGAGGCGACCCTCGGGATCGTCTCCGACATCGCGCGCGGCGACGACCAGGTGGCCGCGGTCGCGCGCCTGGCCGTCCTCGACATCGCGCGCCAGCACGGCGACCACCCGGCCGCGCCCGAGCGGCCCGGCCTCACGGTCGTCCAGCTCTTCCTGCACGCCGACATCGACGCGGGGCTCACGCACGTGGGCGCGGGCGACAACGGCGGCATCGCGACGCTGCTCGTGCGGCTGGGCGACGCGCTCGTGGATCCCGCGGGCGCGTCGACCGGCAGCCACGACGTCGCCGCCACCACCGTCGCCGACCGGCCGGTCGACCGCGTACTCACCCTCTCCCGCGGCACCCCCGATCAGGCGCTCGCCTCCCTCGCCCGCGTCTCCGCCGGCGACGACGGCCACGTCTTCGCGCACATCCCGATGCTCGGGGGCCCGCGCTCGCTGCCCGAGGCGTGGCCGCACCGGGTCGAGGCCGAGCGCGGGATCCGCCGCGTGCTCCGCGCCGCCGGCCGCGTCGACGCCGTGCACCTCCGCATGGCCGACGTCGGCACCCTCGCCGCTTCCACGGTCGCGCGCGAGCTCGGCATCCCGGTGGTCTTCACGGTGGCGCCGGATCCGCACGGCGTCGTCGACGCGCTCGACCGCTCCGGCGCCCTCACCCGCGACGGCTTCGGCGCCGTCGACGCGCGCGAGCACTACTGGTTCCGCGTGCGCCTCGTGCAGCGGCTGGCCGCCGACGCCGCGCACACCGTCCTCTTCCCGCGCCCGGAGCTCAAGCGCGACATGCGCCGGCTCGTCGGCATCGACGTGGACGCGCACCCCGAGCGCCACAGCGTCGTCGCCGAGGGCATCGACGTCGCCGCCATCGAGCGCTCCCGGGACGACGCCATGCTCGGCGCGGACGCGGACGGCGCCCCCGCCCGCGCGTTCGTCGAGCTCGACGCCCTGCTCGCCGGGCTCCCCGCCGAGCGCCGCGGCCTGCCGCTCGTGATCAGCGTCGGCCGCCTCGCCCGCGTCAAGGGCATGGCCTCGCTCGCGCACGTCTGGGCGGCGGATCCCGCGCTTCGCTCCCGCGCGAACCTCCTGATCGTGGGCGGCGACCTCGACGCGCCGACGACTGAGGAGCGCGACCAGCTCGCGCGGATGCTCGACGCCGTGCCCGGCGCGGGCGGCCCCGCGGACGCCGCCCGCCACGGCCTCCTCCTCGCCGGCCACCGCGGCAACGACACCGTCACCCGCTGGCTCGCCGCCGTGCGCTACGGCCGCCCCGGGCTCACGGCGCCGGGCGGCGCCTACGCGTGCGCGAGCATCAAGGAGGAGTTCGGCGTCGCGCTCCTCGAGGCGATGTCGATGGGCCTGCCGGTCGTCGCGCCCGCGTCGGGCGGCCCGGCGACCTACGTGGAGGACGGCGTGACCGGCCTGCTCGTCGACACGACGGATCCGGGGGAGCTCGCCACCGGGATCGCCCGCGCGCTCGACATCGCGGCCGGCCCCGACGCCGACGACGCCGCCGACCGCGCGCGCGACATGGTCGCCCGCACCTTCACCATCCAGGCCATGGCGGGCACCCTGTCCCGCGTCTACCGCGACGTCGCCGCAGCCGACGACCGAACCCTCTGGGAGCTCAGCGCCTCATGACCCTGCTCGTCATCAGCCCGGACTACGCGTCCCACCTCTTCCCGCTCATCACGCTCGCGTCGGCCTGGCAGCAGGCGGGCGAGCGCGTGGTCGTGGCCACCGGATCCGCCACCGCCGGCATCGTCGAGGCCTCCGGCTTCGAGCGGGTCGACCTCCGCCTCGGCCGCGGATCCAACCCCGGCACCATCAAGGCCGAGGAGCAGCCGACCGGCGAGGACGACGCCCTCCGCGGCTTCTTCGCCGCCACGCGCCGCGGCATGGTCGAGACCCTCCGCTTCCAGGCCGAGGCCCGGAGCGACGACCTGCTGTGGGAGCCGGTCGAGACCGCGCGCGCCGTGCAGCGCATCCTCGACGAGGTGCGCCCCGACCACGTGATCGTCGACCACCTCGCCTTCAGCGCCCGCCTCGCGCTCCTGGCCTCCGGCACCCGCCACGCGGACGTCGTGCTCGGCCACCCGAGCGCGCTGCCCGTCGGCGACGAGGTCTACGGCTTCCCGCCCGCGTGGCCCGCCGCGTTCGAGCCCGAGGAGGAGGACCTCGACGAGCTGCACGCGCTCTGCGTGCGCGTGCGCGACCGCTTCACCGCGCAGTGGAACGACGCCCTCGCGATCCTCGCGCCGTCGATGCGCCCGAGCCGCGACGCCTTCGCGGAGGCCGGCGACGTGCTCCTCCTCAACTACCCCGAGGAGCTGCACGACCCCGACCGCTCCGAGCTGCTGCCGCCGCACGCCTTCATCGGCTCGGCCGTCCGCCGCGAGGCGCCCGAGGCCGAGGTGCAGGACTGGATCGACGCCGGCGGCGACCCCATCGTCTACGTCTCGCTCGGCAGCTTCCTCTCCGTGCGCGACGACGTGCTCGCGCGCATCGCGGCGGCCCTGCGCGACCTCGACGTGCGCGTGGCGCTCGCGACCGGATCCACCGACCGGGCCGCGCTCGGCGACATCCCGTCCGACTGGCTCGTGCGCCCGTTCCTCCCGCAGGTGACGCTGCTCGGCCATGCCGACCTCGCCGTCACGCACGGCGGCAACAACTCCGTCACCGAGGCGGCGACCGCGGGCGTCCCGATGCTCGTGCTGCCGCTCTCGACCGACCAGTTCGCGGGCGCCGCGGCGCTCGAGGAGGCCGGGCTCGGGATCGCGCTCGCCCCGAACGTCGCGACCGTCACGGAGCTGCGGCAGGCGGCCAAGGCGCTGCTGAACCCGTCGGGCGCGCAGCGGGCGATGCTCGACGCCGTCGCCTCCTCGCTCACCCGCTCGCCCGGTCCGCAGCGCGCGTTCCAGGCGCTGGCCGGCGGGATCCGCCCGGAGCACGCCGCGCGCTGACGCGTCGACCTGCCGGGCGACGCGCGCCCCGCGATCTCGTAGACTCGACGGTGACCGCACATCGCGCCTCGCGCGGGTCGGTCGCCCCCAGTCTCGTCAACGGATCCAGGTGCCCTCGTGAACATCGTCGCTTTCATCATCGCGTTCGCCCTCTTCCTGGGCGGCATGGCGCTGTTCGCGTTCGCGTTCTCCATCGAGGGCTTCGAGCTGCTGAGCTTCTTCTCCGGCATCCTGCTCGTCGCGGCCTCCATCGCGATCCCGGTGCACGTCCTCAAGCGCACCGACGCCTGACCCGGCACGCCCCGGCCGCGCGCCCCGGACCCGCATCCCGCGCGCGGAAACACCCCCGACACACGCCCCCGTTAGTCTGCGGCCATGGGTGATCTGTTCGAGGGATACGGCACGCTCGCGGCCGCACGCCGGGCCACAGGCGGTGCGATGCCGTTCGACGAGATGTTCCGGGATCCGCCGATCGCCGGGGAGCCCGCCGTCGCGCGGGCGGCCTACCGCGAGATCCACGCGGCCCTCTCCCGCATGACCAAGGAGGAGCTGAAGGACCGCACCGACGCGCTCGCCACCAGCTACCTCGCGCAGGGCGTCACCTTCGACTTCGCGGGCGAGGAGCGGCCGTTCCCGCTCGACGCCGTGCCGCGCGTCATCGAGCAGGCCGAGTGGAGCCGGCTCGAGAAGGGCGTCGCCCAGCGGGTCCGGGCGCTCGAGGCGTTCCTCGCCGACGTCTACGGGCCGCAGCGCGCGATCCGCGACGGCGTGATCCCGGCCCGGCTCATCAGCTCGTCCAGCCACTTCCACCGCCAGGCCGCGGGCATCGACCCGGCCAACGGCGTCCGCATCCAGGTCTCCGGCATCGACCTGGTGCGCGACGAGGCGGGCGAGATGCGCGTGCTCGAGGACAACGTGCGCGTCCCGTCCGGCGTCAGCTACGTCATCTCCAACCGCCGCGTCATGGCGCAGACGCTGCCCGAGCTCTTCGTCTCGATGCGCGTGCGCCCGGTCGGCGACTACCCGAACAAGCTCCTGCAGGCGCTCCGCGCGAGCGCGCCGGACGGCGTCGAGGACCCGAACGTGGTCGTCCTCACGCCCGGCGTCTACAACAGCGCCTACTTCGAGCACACGCTTCTGGCGCGCCTCATGGGCGTCGAGCTCGTCGAGGGCCGCGACCTGTTCTGCTCCGGTGGCCGCGTCTGGATGCGCACCACGGGCGGCCCCATGCGCGTCGACGTCATCTACCGCCGCGTCGACGACGAGTTCCTGGATCCGCTGCAGTTCCGCGCCGACTCGATGCTCGGCTCGCCCGGCCTCATGCTCGCCGCGCGCCTCGGCAACGTCACCATCGCGAACGCGGTCGGCAACGGCGTCGCCGACGACAAGCTCGTCTACACGTACCTGCCCGACCTCATCCGCTACTACCTGGCCGAGGACGCGATCATCCCGAACGTCGACACCTGGCGCCTCGAGGACCCGGAGTCGCTCGAGGAGGTGCTCGACCGGCTGCCCGAGCTCGTCGTGAAGCCCGTCGACGGATCCGGCGGCAAGGGCCTCGTGGTCGGCCCCGCCGCCAGCGCGGGCGAGCTCGCCGAGCTGCGAGCGCGGCTGCTGAAGGACCCGCGCGGCTGGATCGCGCAGCCCGTCGTGCAGCTGTCCACCATCCCGACGCTCGTGGAGGACGGGATGCGCCCGCGGCACGCCGACCTCCGGCCCTTCGCCGTGAACGACGGCCGCGACATCTGGGTGCTGCCGGGCGGGCTCACGCGCGTGGCGCTCCCCGAGGGCCAGCTCGTGGTCAACAGCAGCCAGGGCGGCGGATCCAAGGACACCTGGGTCGTCGGCGACTCCGGCTTCCCCACGGCCACGCGCGAGCGCAGCGTGCAGACGCTCGTCGCCGACCAGGCCGCGGTCACCACGTCGATCCCGATCGTCGACGGCGACAAGGCGCCCGACCAGTCGCCGCACGACGCCCCGCGCAACCGCGACCAGCACGAGCAGCAGCAGCAGGCCGCCGCCGCGCCCGCCGCCGCCGCGCCCGCCGCATCCGCTGCCGCCGCTTGCGCATACACCGCACCCGCCACCACCGCCGAGGGGGACCGCTGATGCCCATGCTGTCGCGCATCGCCGAGTCGCTGTTCTGGATCGGCCGCTACATCGAGCGGTCCGACGGCACGGCCCGCATCCTCGACGTGCACCTCCAGCTCCTGCTCGAGGACCCGTGGATCGACGAGGACACCGCCTGCCGCTCCCTCCTCAGCGTGATGGGCAGCGACGTCCCCTCCGACGACGTGCTCGGCCGCGACGACGTGCTCGCGCTCCTCGCGGTCGACCGCACGCAGCCCGCGTCCATCGCGTACTCGCTCGGCGCCGCGCGGGAGAACGCGCGGCGGGCCCGCGAGATCGTCTCCAGCGAGCTGTGGGAGTGCCTCAACACGACGCGCGCCCGGATGCCGCGGAAGATCGCGAACGACCGGGTGCACGAGTTCTTCGGCTGGGTGCGCGAGCGCTCGGCGCTCGCGGTCGGGCTCGTCGAGTCGGGCACGAGCCGCGACGAGGCCTGGCAGTTCTTCACGCTCGGCCGCTCCATCGAGCGCGCCGACATGACGGCCCGCCTCCTCGCCACCCGCGCGCTCACCGAGGCGAGCGGCCCGTCGTGGACCACGATCCTCCGCTCCTGCGGCGCGTACGAGGCGTACCTCCGCACCTACCGCGGGGTGCCGAGCGCGCGCAACGCGGCCGAGTTCCTGCTGCTCGACCGGCTGTTCCCGCGGTCGATCACGCACTCGATCCGCCGCGCCGAGCAGTGCCTGCACGACATCGAGCCGCGCACCGACCGCCTCGGGGTGTCCGACCAGGCGCAGCGGCTGCTCGGGCAGATCCGGAGCGAGCTGGAGTACCGGCCCATCCAGGAGATCCTCGAGGACCTCCCGCGCTTCATGGACGCCGTGCAGGAGGCCACCAGCGCCACCAGCGAGGCCGTCCGCCAGCGCTACTTCCCCACCAACGCGGCACCCAGCTGGGTCGGAGAGAACTCGTGAACCGCCTGCGCATCACCCACCGGACCGGCTTCCACTACGAGGGCGAGGTGACCGCGTCGTACAACGAGGCGCGGATGCTGCCCGTCTCGAGCGAGAACCAGTTCGTCCTGTACTCGAACCTCGACATCCAGCCGAAGCCGGGGCACCACACCTACGTCGACTACTTCGGCACGCGCGTGTCGTCGTTCGAGATCCTGAGCCCGCACCGCTCGCTCGAGCTCACGGCGACGAGCCTCGTCGAGGTCCGGCCGCGCGCGCACGAGCCGCACCAGCTGGGCTGGGACGACCTCGCGGTCGAGGTCGAGCGGGCCACCGAGCACGTGGAGCAGGTCGCGCAGACCGCGCGCACGGCGCCGCACGAGGAGGTCGTCGCGCTCGCGGAGGAGATCGCCGGCGGCGCGGGCACGCCCTGCGAGGCGGCGGCCGAGATCGCGCGCGCGATCGGCGAGAGGGTCGAGTACATGGCGGGCGTGACGAGCGTGCAGTCGACCGCGCGCGAGGCGTGGGAGCAGGGGCGCGGCGTCTGCCAGGACATCACGCACATCGTCATCGGGGCGCTCCGGCACGTCGGGATCCCCGCGCGCTACGTCAGCGGCTACCTGCACCCGAAGCCGAACGCGGCCGTCGGCGAGACCGTCACGGGCGAGTCGCACGCGTGGGTCGAGTGGTACTGCGGCGAGTGGCGGGGCTGGGATCCCACCAACCTCATCGACATCTGCGACCGGCACGTGCTCGTCGGCCGCGGTCGCGACTACCGCGACGTCGCGCCGCTCCGCGGCATCTACGCGGGGCCGTTCCGGTCGAAGCTGTTCGTGCGGGTGGAGATCACGCGCGAGTCCTGATCCGGCCGGTCGAGCGTGGCCGCACCTAGTCTGGATCCATGCCCGACGACGAGCGCCCCACCGGCGGAGCCGACCACCGCACCATCGTGGACGCGGAGGGCGTGACCCTCCACTACTACGTGTGGGAGGCGGAGCGCCCGCGGGCCGTCGTGCACATCGCGCACGGCGTCGGCGAGCACGCGCTGCGCTACATCCGGCTGGCGCGGGAGCTCAACGCCGCCGGGTACACGGTCGCGGCCGACGACCACCGCGGGCACGGTGCCACCGGGCTCGGGCACCTCGGCATCGGCGTGCTGGGGCCCCGGCGGCACCTGGCCGCGCTCGACGGGATCCAGCTGGTGAGCGAGCAGCTCCGGCGCGAGCACCCCGACCTCCCGCTCGTGCTCCTCGGCCACAGCTGGGGCGCGCTCCTCGCGCAGCGCATCGTCGCGCGCGCGTCCGGGCTCTACGCGGGGCTCGTGCTGAGCGGGGCGTCCCTCGCGATGCCCGGCGTGATCAACACGGGCGACCTGAACAAGCGCTGGCGGCACCCGGCGGCGTCGGGCTTCGAATGGCTGTCGCGGGACCCGGAGGCGCAGCGCGCGTTCGGCGCCGACGACCGCAACTTCGACGTGAACGCGCTGAAGCCGTACCGGATGCGCGACTCCGTGCAGATCATGGGCCGCCCGCCCCGGAGGCTCGCGACCGACCTGCCCGTGCTCATCCAGGGCGGCGAGGAGGACTCGCTCGGCGGACGCCGCGGCATGCAGCTCCTCGCGCGCGACTACAGCCGGCGCTCGCGCCTCAGCGACGTGCTGCTCATCGTCTACCCGGGCGCGCGGCACGAGATCTACAACGAGACGAACCGCGACGAGGTGGTCACCGACCTGCGGAGCTGGCTGGAGTCGCGGGTGGCGCCCCACGCGGACGTGGACGCGGAGGCGGAGCCCGCATGACCGCCGGCGACGCGACCCTCCGCCCGGCCCGCGCCGACGACCTCCCGTTCCTCGAAGACATGCTGCTCGCGTCGATGGACTGGCGCGACGACGGCTCCATGACGCGCGAGCGGATGATGGCCGCCCCGGAGCTCGCGCACTACGTGGCCGGCTGGCCGCGCCCGGGCGACGTGGGCGTGGTCGCGGAGGGGCACGGCGAACCCGTCGGCGCCGCCTGGGCGCGCCTCTTCGCCGACGACGACCGCGGTTACGGCTTCGTCGCGACGGACGTCCCCGAGCTCGGCATGGCGCTCGTCCCGTCCGCGCGCGGCCGGGGCCTCGGGCGGCGGATGCTCGTGGCGCTCGTCGACGCGGTCCGCGCATCCGGCGCCCCGGCCGTGAGCCTCAGCGTGGAGGACGGGAACGACCGCGCCCGCGCCCTGTACGAGTCGCTCGGCTTCGTGGTCGTCGGGCGCGAGGGCGGATCGGACGTGCTGCTGCTGCGCTGGTGACGCGGGTGGCGCGGGTGACGGTGGTGCGTGTCCGGTCGCCACGGCCGCCGAATGCTCAGCGCACCGTCCCGACCGGATCCGCGATGGGGCTGCTCTAGCAGTGGCTGTTGTGCACGTCCGGGAGCTTGATGTAGATGTTCTTCCCCCTGCAGATCGGGTAGTACACGTAGATGCCCACGAGGACGCCGATGATGGCGGTGGCGAACCCGCACATCAGCGTGCCGACTCCGGGGGTCGCGCAGATGAAGGCCGCGGCGATGCCGCCCTCGCCTCCGACGATCAGCTTCGCGATCCGCCCGTCGAGGGTGATGGTCGTCCAGTGCTTGACGAAGCGCCGGAAGGAGAAGAGGGAGGAGCCGACCGTGCTGGCCGACGCCGAGACGCGCCCCCGCTCGGATGCCGTGATGTCGACGTCCGGGGTCGCCGGGAGGCCGCCCGAGACCTCGAGCGACGTGACCTCCGCGGTCATCCGCTTCGTCACCTCGTCGCGGGTCGGGGTGGTGACCGAGGATCCACCGCCCGCCCAGGCGGTGAGGTCGGCGTCGACGAGCTGATCCACCGTGACCTTCCGCGTCGTGATGTCGGAGATGATCGTGCCGGCCTTCAGCGAGGCGGCGATGACCTCGATCGAGGACGGTCGGGTGGAGGCCTCGGCGGATGCCGGGGCGACGAGGATGGCGCCGACGACAGCCATCGTCGCGGCCATGGCCACGCCGCTGGCGCGGGTGCGCCGGATGTGATCGCGAGGACCTGATGCGGGGCCGTTCGACACGATGAGCTCCGTTCGAGTGAGGGTGCGTGGCGTGTGCAGGGAATCCGGTCCGGGGACGGCGCGGCCCATGCCGTCGGGAGGTGCGTCGTGTTGCGGTGTGTGACGTGCACGCTAGGTGCTGCCAGACGATCGTCTGGGAGTTGTGCACAGGCGAGTGCCAGCCTGACCGGGATCCCCTCCGCCTCATGGGCGCGCTGTTACCGTCCAAGTCGGCCCTCCCGGATGGGAATGGGCGTATCCGGTACGGATGAGGGTGGCTAGTTGGACAGTCGACGAGCGGACATGTTGCGGTCGCGACACGAGATCGTGGAGGCGGCGGGGGCCCTCTTCGCGCGATTCGGCTATGCGGGGACGACGTTCTCACGCATCGCGCGCGCCATCGATCGTCCGAAGTCGGCCATCGGCTACCACCTCTTCTCCTCGAAGGCCGCGCTGGCCGCGGCCGTCCTGACCGACGACGACATGCGGTGGCGGACGATCGACGATGCCCTGGAGCGCGCGGGGCTGCCCATGGGGACGGAGCGCCTCATCTCCCTGCTGCTCTCGCGCATGCGGGGGATCGAGTCGCACCCGGAGCGGGCGGGCGCCCTGCGGCTGCTGCTCGACCTGCCCGCGTTCGACGTCGAGGATGGGGCACCGGCGGAGGGCCGCACGGGGGTGGAGCGCATCCGGTACGTCTGCGACTGCCTCGCGGCCGACCTGCCGTCGTCGCCGGGCTCCGAGGATGAGGTCGAATCGTTCGCTGAGCTCCTCCTCGACTCGACCCGCGGCCTCGTGCTCTGCCACGTCGCGAAGCAGCCCCACGAGCCCCTCGACTCGCGGCTGTGCGCCCTGTGGGCGTCGCTGCTGAACGGTGCTGGCGTCCCTCGTGCGGAGGCGCTCGTGCGTCGGGTGCAGACCTCGGCCCGCCTGCCCGAGATCATGGCCGATGTGGAGCGGGAGCTGGTCGACGAATCAGCCGACCGGCGCGTCGCGATGCGCTGACGGATGCGCCCGGCGGGCCGATGGCCGAAGCCGCCCACGGACGTGCTGCTGCTGCGCGGGTGACGCATGTGGCACGACGCGGGCCGCCGGGAGGGGACTCCGACGGCCCGCGTGGCCGGCGTGCCGCGGCCGGCGAGCGGCCGCGCGCGGATCAGCGTCGGATCGTCACCCGCAGTAGCTGTCGTACTGGGTGTCGGGGAACACGACCCACATCCCGTCGTTTCCGCAGCGCGTGCCCAGGATGAACGCGACGAGCCCGGTCATGAAGCCGCCGACGAAGGCGCATCCGATCGGTCCGGTGATGGCGCAGAGGGAGCCCGCGGTCAGCGCGCCGATGGTGGAGACGGCGGTCTTCATGACGATCGCCGAGATGTGGAACTTGATGTGCGGGTGCGAGACGGCGTGCCAGAAGGAGCGCCAGCTGTCCGAGGCGACCAGCGGGTTCGCGGCGGGGGCCGCGCCGGGGTGCGCGGGGTCGAGGGTGGCGGTGCCATGCCCACCCGCGGCCATCGTGAGCCTCCCGGCGGCGTCGGCGCCGAGCTCGATCGACGTCGGCTGGGCGTCGGGGCGCTCGAGGCGGATCTGGGCGACCTGCGCGCGGATCTCCGTCACGAGCCGCGCGTGCTCGGCGGGCAGGGAGGCGGCGGGCAGCGCGGCCGCGGATCCCGAGTTGACCTCGGCGGCGTCGGCGAGCTGGTCGACCGTGATGCGCCCGGATCGGACGTCCTGGTCGACGGTCCCGGCGCGGACGGCTGCGGGGATCGCCGGCGCGATGACGGGGTGCGTGGCCGACGACGCGAGCGTCGCGGCATCGGCCGGGACGATCCCGGTCGGCACGATCCCCGTCGAGTACACGGAGACGACCGCGACCGCGAGGAGAGTGAGCAGGACGCCACGGCGGATCGGCCGCGGGCGGTGGTGGGGGGATGACGGGTTCATCCCGGTGGACGGGTGGACGGTGGTGCTGGACATCGCTGCCTCCGGATGTGCGGGTGGGTGGGAGGACCCCGCCGGGCAGCGTGCTCTCGTCTCGCCGACCGGAGTGGAATCCGGTCGGAAAGATATTCCCGTTTTTTCTCCTAACACATTTCCATGTACATAACCGCTGATTTCTTACGCTTTCTCCGCGCATGTGCGGAGGCATTTCCTCCATCGTCGGCGACGGTGCGGGACGGGGCCTGCGGCGACAGCGTGCGGCGGGTGCGGACACGGCTCCGCCCTCCGCTCCGCGTGGGCGGAGGGAGGGCGGAGGGAGGGCGGAGCGGGGGTGGAGCGCGCGGCGTCCGGCCGGAGCGCGTGTCCGGCCGGACCCGATCAGGCGCGCGTCGGGCGGCTCGTCGTCGGCGCGCGGCGGCGGCGTCGGGCCTCGAGCGCGCCCGCGGATCCGACGACCAGCAGCAGCGCCGCGAGGGCGAGCGTCGCCGCGGGCGAGGACCCGGTGCGCGGCAGCGAGCCGCGGAGGCTCGCGGCCGAGCTCGCGCCGGAGGTGCCGACCGGGCTGGAGCCGTCCGCCGACAGGGCGCCGGGGGAGGCGGTGCCCGCGGTGGCGGTGCCGGATCCGGGCGTCGTGCCCGTCCCGGAGCCGCTGCCGGCGCCCGGGTCCGACCCCGAGCCGCCGGCGTCGGCCACCGCGGCCGTCGTGACCACGGCCGCGGACACGTCCGCGACGAGGCCGGACGCGTCGACCAGGTGGAGACCCGTGACCGTGCGGGACGCGCCCGTGGTCACGTCCTCCGCGAGCACCGCGGATCCGCCGTCGGGCAGCGCGAACCGCGTGCCCGGGGCGATGTCGCCGGCCGCGAGCGAGGCGCCGGCGATGCTGCCGCCGTCGCTCGAGACGCGCACGGTGCCGCCGTCGACCTGCACCCGCAGGCCCCGGATCGCGACCGCCGTGCGGCTGCCCGGGTAGAGCGCGACGTCGTCGAGGGAGGCGCTGCCGGATCCGCCGCTCGAGGCGAGGTGGATGCCCGTCGCGCGGATCTGCCCCGCGGCGCCGTCCCCGGCGGTGGCGCCCGGGTCGGTCGCGGTCGCCTCCGAGGCGCTGAGCGCGGCCGGGGCCGCGGCGGCCGCGTCGTCCGGCCGCGCCACCGGCGTCGCCGCCACGGCGCTCGGCCCGGTCGCCCGGATCCCGTACGCCGACCAGCCGGCCGGCGCCGTGTCCGGCACGATCGTGACGGGCGTCGGCGACGGATCCGGCACGGGCGTCGACCCGCTGCCCGCCGCCATCGTCACGACGCCCAGGCGCACCTCGGGGAAGCGCCCGGTGAGGTCGCGGTAGTGCAGCGCGGTGAGGGTCACCGTGCCGTCCTTCGCGACCGACCGCTCGCCGAACCGCACCTCGACGCGCGGTGTGCCGTGCTCGTCGACGCCCGTGTAGAGGTCGGTGGTGGTGTCGATCCACACGCCGTTCACGAAGACCGCGCTGCCCGGATCCGCGAACGACACGGTCATCGCGCCGGCGGCCGAGACGGCCGCGTGGAGGCCGGCGACCCGGAGGGCCGGCCAGCGGTAGTCGGCGAGCGGATCCGTCGCGGCGCCCGGCACCTGCCGGAACCCGCCCACGTCGACCGTGGCGGTGCCCGCGGCGGAGCCCGTGCCGAGGTCGACGGCGACGGCCGACGTGGTGTCGGGATCCGTCCCCGTGCCGGTCACGGCGGCAGCCGTGGCGTGCGGCGCGGCAACGGTCGCGGCCGGCTGCGGCGCGACGAGCGCCGTGCCGTCGGCCGCCGTGACGCCGACGCCGTACGCGCCGACGACCTGCCCGGCCGCGGGCGGCACGACGACCGTGCCGAGGCGGACGTCCGGGTGGGCGCCCGTGAGGTCGCGGTAGTGCACGCCGGTGACCGTGACGGTGCCGTCGGCCGCCGTCTCGTGCTCGCCGAACGCGACGGTGACGCGGGGCGCGCCCTTCTCGTCGACGCCCGTGTAGAGGTCGGTGGTGGTGTCGATCCAGCGGCCGTCCACGAAGACCGCGCTGCCGGGATCCGTGAACTCCGTCGCGACCTCGCCCGTGGGCGTGACCGTGACGGTGAGCCCGTAGACCCGGAACGCCGTCCAGCGGTACTGGGCGAGCGGGTCGCCGGGGGCGCCCGGCAGCTGCTCGAACGAGCCGACGCCGATCGTGGTGGTGCCGTCCGCGCCGGTCTCGACGCGCGTGGAGGAGGCGTGCTCGGCGGATCCGTCCGTCGCGGCGAGCGCGTCGGCGGTGGACCTGCGGTCGACGCCCTCGACGCGCGGCTGCCCGTCGATCACGCGCGTGCCGTCGGGGGCGGTGACGGTGACGCCCGTCGCGACGCGGCCGGGGGCGGGTGCGGGGGCGGGATCCGGCGCCGGGGTCGGCCCGGGCGCGGGCGTCGGGTCCGGGTCGGGAGCCGGAGCGGGCGCGGGCGTCGGCGAGGCCGACGGCGTCGGGACGGGCACGGCGGCGGCCGCCTGGCACGTCACGGATCCGGCGCGCACGCGCCAGATCTCCGAGGCCCCGCCCTCCGCCTCCACGTCGATGCCGAGCGTGGTCGCGGACCCGTCGTCGCCCTTCGCGGTGGATCCCACGATGACGCGGGTCGCGCCGTAGACCGACGCCGGCAGGTCGCGCGACCAGCCGGGCGTCGCGTCCGCCTCGGCGGTCACGTCCGCGCCGCCGATCGTCAGCCGGTCGAGGTGCACGGCGGGCGTGCCGCCGGGCGTGCACGACACGGTGAGGCCGGAGAAGACGATCGCCGGCCGGTCGCGGAGCTGGAACCGGCCGCTCGCGATGCTGCTGGACGCGCCCGTGGGGCCGGCCGTGGAGCGGAGCCCGGTCGTCTGCGTCGTGTTGAGCTTCATCACGTCGCCGGTGGATGCGGCCTCCCGCGTCACCGCCTGGCCCGCCGACCACTCGGCGAGCGGTGTCGGCGCCGTGAGCGTGTCGCCGTCGATGTCGATGACCTCCACGCCCGAGGCGCGCGCGAGCACGAGGTCGGCCGCGTGCGCCGCCAGGGGCGCGAGCCCGCCGAGGGCGAGGAGCGCCGCGAGGGCGGTGGCGCCGGTCGCGCCGAGGATCCCGAGGGATCCGCGCGCGCCGAGCCGCCGCGTCGTCGGGAGCGAGGCCCGGACCGCAGCCCGGCTCATCGTCCCGCCTCCGCGCCGAGGCCGTCGATGAACGCGCGGCCCGCGGGCACGCCGGCCCCGGTCACGTCGTCCCAGCCGGGCGCGGAGCGGAGCCCCTGCCTCCCGGTGTCCCACAGGAAGAGCGTCTCGGGCCACAGCGCTCCCGCCGACGGCCCCTTCGGGGACCACGTGGCGGCGGACGCGGGCTGCACGTCGCGCAGCGCGCCCGTGCCCATCAGCGCGTAGAGCGCGGGGCTCGCGAGGCCGAAGCGCCGGCCGGTGACGGCCTTGGAGATCGCGACCATGGAGGCGACCATCGGCGTCGCGAGGCTCGTGCCGCCGTGCGCCGCGTACTCGGTGCGGCCCTGATGCGGGCCGTAGGTGATGAAGCCCGTGTCCGGGTCGCCGAGCGAGGCCACGTCCGGCAGCAGCCTGCCGGTGCCCGCCACCGCGAGCCGGTCGGCCTGCCAGGTGGGTCGCGCGTACACCGCGGACTGGCCGCCGCCCGCGCCGAACGCGAAGCCCGGCGGGATCAGGGCGCCGTTGCGCGCGAAGCGGGTCTCGGTCTCCCAGCCCGCCTCGACGGCGATCGAGCCGTCCTGGGCGAGGCCGGTGCTGGTCGCGCCGACCGCCGTGACGTAGGGGCTGGACGCGGGCGACGCCACGGTGGCGTTCCCGCCGTGGTCGCCGACGCCGCTGTAGTCGCCGTCGTTGCCGGTGGACGCGAAGACCGACACGTCGCGCGACGCCGCCTCCACGAGCACGCGGTTGAGGAGCTCGCGGTCGTCGGCCGTGTCGAGGCCCTCCATCGCGCCGAAGGACAGGCTGATCACGTCGGGCCCGTCCTCCGCCGCGTCGAGGATCCGCGTGTAGAGGCTCGTGCTCGTGCAGTCGTCGGCGCCCCAGTAGGAGACGGCCGCGTCGGGCGCCATCGCGTGGACGGCCTGCACGTCGAGGTGCTGCTCGTCGGTCCACGCCGTGGGTCCGCCGCAGATGCCGGTGCGCGGCGAGGCGGACGGGTGGTCGCGGTACTGGCCGGCCGTGAAGACCGGCTCGCCGACCGCGCGGGAGTAGGTGTCGGTGTCGGCCTTCGTGTCGGGGTCGTCGTAGGCCGCGACGATCGCGATGGTCGCGCCGGCGCCCCGGTCCTCGGCGGGCACGTCGTCGACGCGCCGGAGCTGCGCCGGGCCGTAGCCGCACAGCGAGTTGGAGCGGTGGGCCACGGCGACGGATGCGGGCCACGCGTCGGTGAGGCGCTGGCCCCACCACGCGGCGCACGTGCCGTCGTCGGCGGAGGAGGCGGGGGACCCGCCGGACGCCTGGCCGGGGATCGGCGCGGGGATCGGGGTCGCGGCGGCGGGCGCCTCCGCGGTGTCGGCCGCGAGCGCGGCGTCCGACTCCGCGTCGGACGGCATCAGCACGTCGCCCTGCACGGTGCCGGCGACGCCGCGCACGGCGTCGAGGGCCGCGGGGACGGTGAGGGTCCGCTCCGGTGCGACGACCTCCCGGCCGCCGACGCGGAACCGGGCGAACCCGGTGTCGAAGGCCCGCGACGCGAGCGCGAGCGTGCCGGAGACGGGCAGCGCGGAGACCTCGCCGCGCGCGTCGCCCACGTCGAGGCCGCGGTCGCGCAGCCACGCGGCGACGGCCGGCGCGGCGTCGGGTCGGGCCGGATCCAGCAGCACCGTGAAGGCGGCCGTCGCGTCCGCGGGCGCGTCGCCCAGTCGGACGGCGGGGACGGCGGCGGACCACGAGGGCGCGGAGCCCTCGAGCGCGCGGAGTCCGGAGGCGGCGCGCTCGGCGGCCGGATCGGACGCGGCGGACGCGGATCCGGTGCCCGCGAGCGCGGTCGCGACGAGCGCGGCGACGGCCGCCAGGGCGACGATGCCCGTGCCGAGGGCGACGGACCGGGCGCGCGCGGGCAGCGGGCGGCGGCGGGCGAGGGCCAGGATCCGGCCCGCGGTGGGCGGGCGTTCGGCGGGCCCGCGGGCCTCGACGGGTGGGAGGGACGAGGGACGAGAGGGCATGCGGGATCCAGCTTCGATTCAAGGGGGTCTGCGCGAGGGCGCGTGCGGATGCTATCCCTCCGTGAGAACCGTTCTCACCACCTGTGGAGGGCGGCGTCCGGAGGCCCTCGCCGCCGATCCCGGCGGCACCCGTTCACAGGGGCGTCGGCGTCCCGCGGCTCCGGCTGCGTAGACTCCCTCCCACCCGAGCCGGGGCAGACGGGAGCGTGACATGAATCGACGGCAGCAGGCGGTGTCCCGGGCCCGACGCGAGATCGTCGAGGCGGCGGGAGGCCTGTTCGCGGCCCACGGCTACGAGGGCACGTCGTTCTCCCGCGTCGCCGAGGCCATGGGGAAGCCCAAGTCGGCCATCGGCTACCACCTCTTCGCGTCCAAGGAGAGCCTCGCGGGCGCCGTGGTCGAGGATCAGGAGGACCGCTGGCTCCGCATCGAGGCCGCGCTCGACGGCTCGGGTGCGCTGTCCGACCTCGTCGTCTTCCTCCTCACCGCCGGCCGCACCGTGGAGGTCTGCCCGGTCGCCGCCGGCGCCGTCCGCCTCCTGCAGGACATGCCGCGCCTCGGCCTCGCGGTGGAGCGGCGCTTCGACGTGTGGCGCTTCACGCGGGAGCACCTGGAGGCGGAGCTCGCCGCCCGGGATCTCCCCGTCCCGGATCTCGACCACACCGTCGACGTGCTGCTCAGCGCCACGTTCGGCGTGCTCTCGTACCGGTCGCCGCGTCCGGCGGCGGGCGACCAGGTGGATCGGCTGCGCGCCCTCTGGGTCCCGCTGCTCACCCACCTGGGGTTCGCCGACGCCGACGCCGTGGTGCGCGCCGCCCGACCGCTCGACCCGGAGCGGGTGGAGGAGGGCCGCCCGGATCCGTCCGTGGCGCACCTCGGCCCCGCGAGCGCCGTCGGACGCCCGGCCGCCACGGTGGACGAGGACCGCGCCCGCGCCTGACGCGGCCCGCACGACGACGCCGGCCGGTCCCTCGGGGCCGGCCGGCGTCGTCGTGCGTCGCCGCGCTACTCCACGCGACCCGCGTACCGGTACCGGAAGCCGTCGCCCGCGGTGACCACCACGTCGTAGTAGCCCCACTCGTCCACCGGCCAGTTCACGGTCGTGCTCCGGCCCGGCTTCACGGTCTCGTGGCGCTCGCGCGTGAGGAAGTCGTTCGCCGTCAGCGTGTAGTGCACCGAGGGCGTCCCGTCGTTCGCGAGCGTGAGCCGCAGCACGGGCTTGCCGCCGGGGATCGTCTCGACCGAGACCCGGGGCACGGGCACGTCGTCCTTCCCGGCCGCGACCACGGTGCCGGCGAAGCGGCGCAGGAACCGGTCGGGCCCGTAGAGGCTGAAGTCGTAGGCCCCCGCGTGCGCCGATGCGTCCCACGTGTACGCCGCCGTCCCGCGCGGCGCGACCGTGAACGGCGTCGACGCGAACGGCAGCGCGATGTTCGGGAACACCTGGTGGGAGACGCCCTGCCGTCCGCCGTTGCGCATCGTCATCGTGACCCGGCCGCTCGCCCGGTCCACCGCCACGTCCGCGTCCTGCCGGTAGGGGAGCGGGCGGTGGCGCATGGTGCCGTCCTCCTGCACGGGCATCCGCTGCGCGCCCACGGCGGGCTCCTGCACCGGCGGCTTCGCCATGTCGGCGTCGGCGGCGGCGACGAGCGCCTGCGTGGCGCTCAGGGGCAGCACCTCGGCGGCCGACGGGATCGAGAAGTCGGGGTGCGCGAAGTCGAAGCACGAGGTGAGGTCGCCGGAGATCGTGCGCCGCCAGTCGGAGATGTTGGGCTCGTGCACGCCCGTCCACGTCTCGAGGAAGCGGATCACCGAGGTGTGGTCGAACACCTGCGAGTCGACCCAGCCGCCGCGGCTCCACGGCGACACGACCGTCAGCGGCACGCGCGTGCCGTAGCCGATGGGCAGCCCGTCCACGTACTCGTCGGCCGTGCCTGGCTCGGCGAGCGGCGGCAGCTGGTGGTCGAAGTAGCCGTCGTTCTCGTCGTAGTTGATGAGGAGGACGGTGCGCGCCCAGGTGTCCGGGTTGCTCATGAGCGCCTGGATCACCGCGTTCGTGTAGTGCGCGCCGTAGTCCGGGCTCGCCTTCGGATGCTCGCTCCAGCCGTAGGGCGCGACCACGTACGACACGGCGGGCAGCGTGCCGGCGGCGGCGTCGCGCCCGAACTCGCTGAGGAGGTGCGTGACGTCGAGGCCCTTGCCGGAGTCGGGCTTCCACCCGTCGTGCAGGCCGCCGGCCTCCGCGAGCGCGCGCGTGGCCGGATCCGACGACGCGAGCGCCTCGTGGTACCGGTGGAAGAGCCACAGCGGGTTGTCGCCGTAGTCGCCCACGTAGGGGTGCGTGCCCTCGTCGCCGACCTCGTCGTTCGCGTACGTCTTCCAGCTGATCCCGGCCTGCTGCAGGCGCTCGGGGTACGTCGTCCAGCTGAAGACCGGCGCGTAGTCGTCCGGGTTGTCGATGGCGGGGCCGCCGGCCGTGCCGCGGGGGTCGATCGTGCCGGTCCACTGGAAGAGGCGGTTCGGCGTCGTCGGTCCGATGAGGGAGCAGTGGTAGTGGTCCGCGATCGTGAAGGCGGACGCCAGGGCGTGGTGGAAGGGGAGGTCGTCCTTCGTGAAGTAGCCCATGGTCTGCTCGCTCTTGGCGACGACCCAGTTGTCCCACGCGCCCTTGTTCCAGGCCGCGTGCCCGCCCTTCCAGGAGTGGTCGAGGCCGCCGGCGCCCTGCGCGTTGTAGCGCGACGAGTCGAGCGGGAAGGGCAGCATCCGGCCACCGTCGGGGCGGGTCGCGTCGGGCTGCGCGAAGACGGTGCCGCCGCCCGGGAGCTCGACGGCCTGCTTGTCGCCGAAGCCGCGGACGCCCGGGAGCGTGCCGAAGTAGTGGTCGAACGAGCGGTTCTCCTGCATGAGGATCACCACGTGCTCGACGTCGCGGATGCTGTGCGTGAGCCCGCGACGGGTGGCGGCGGCCGCGGCGGTGGCGCTCGCGGTGCCGGATCCGGCGACGGATCCCGCGGCGACGCCCGCCATGATCGCGGCGGCGCCGCCCATGAGGACGGTTCGGCGGCTGACGCCCGGGCGGACGGCGCCGCGGTACGGGCGCGAGGGGTCGAGCGGGGGAGCGGCGTCGACGCCGGCCTCGAGGTCGACGTCCGGGGCGTGCTCTTCGGGCTTGGAGGTGCTCACGGTGGCTGTCTCTCTTCCTGGATCGTGCCGGGCGATGCGGGCGGGGATCCCGCGGAGCGGCGACGCGGAGGGCGCACGCCGTCGCGGCGTTCCGCGGGGCGCGTGCTCGGCTCGACGCGGGGGATCCCGGCGGGTCGCGCCCGAGAGCGTCGATGCCAGGCGCGATCCTCCCCGTCCGAGGGGAACAGCGGGTCGCTCGACGCGACTTCCGGCGGAAGACCTCCTGAACAGCGGGAGCGTTCCCGATGCGGCCGCGTCCCGTCTCGGGATCCGCGGCGCCGTCGGGCGGCGTGCCCCTAGACGGGCCAGACCGGCCGGAACTGGATGCTGATGCGCGGCCCCACGGCCTTGGCCGTCTTGAGGATGGCGTGCTCGTGCGTGCGCTGCGCGCTGCCGCCCATGACGACGAGGTCGCCGTGCCCGAGCGGGAACCGCCGCACCTCACCGCCGCCCTTGGGCCGCAGCGACAGCGTGCGCGCCGCGCCGACCGACACGATGGCGACCATGGTGTCGCGGTCGATGGCGCGCCCCACCCGGTCGCCGTGCCAGGCGACGCTGTCGTCGCCCGTGCGGTAGAAGCAGAGCCCGGCGGTCTCGAGCACCTGCCCAGGCGGGCGGCCGTAGTGGTCGTTGAGGGCGTCGCGCGCCTCGACCAGCACGGGCGCGGGCAGCGTGGCCCGCGGGCCGAACCACGACAGCAGGCGCGGCACCTCGACGATGCGGCCGTGCATCAGCCGCGTGTCGGCCGTCCACTCGACGTCCTCCACGAGGCGCTCGAACAGCGCGTCCGAGTCGGTGACCCAGCCGGGCCGGATGTCGAGCCAGGCGCCCTGCCCGAGGTCGAGCCGCTCCACCTCCGTGCCCAGCGCGCCGATGGCCGGCTCCGCCCGGAGGTCGTCGAAGAGGGAGGCCTGGAACGCGATGCTCATGGCGCGAGCATAGCCCGGTTTTTCGAACGCATGTTCGAATCGGCCGAGCCCGGCGGGGGCGCTTCAGGCCGGCCGGGCGGGGGAGGAGCGGCGGCCGGCGGCGATCAGCAGCAGCGCCAGCCCGCAGATGAACGCCGCGATCACGACGACCCAGACGGCCACGGTGCCGTAGCCGCCCGCGCCCGTGGCGGGATCCAGGAACGGGTACGGGTAGTACGTCGCCGCGCCCGTCACCTCGTTGCCGGTGAACGGCCCCCGGGCGAGCGTGACGCCGACCCAGACGAGCGGGAAGACCACGACCCGGCCGACCGCGCCGTAGCCGAGCGGCCGCCGATCCGGCGCGAGCAGCCAGTCGAGCAGCACCAGCGCGGGCACCACCACGTGCAGCACCTCGTTCGACCACGGCAGCGAGGCGCCGGGGATCGTGGGCAGCCCGCGCAGCAGCAGGTTGTAGACGACCCCGGTGGTCACCATGCACGTCGTCGCGACGAGCCGGAGCGCGGTCCAGCCGCGACCGGGCAGGGGCGCGCGACGCAGCAGCCGCACGGCGCCCACCGCCATCACGACGCCCGCGAGCAGGTTCGACTCGATCGTGAAGTAGAGGAGGAAGTCGAGCGTCTTCCCCCCGATCCCCTCGACGCCGACGCTCCGCCAGTAGGCCGAGCTCACGACGTACTGGCTGACGACGGCGACGAGCACGGCGAGGGCGGTGAGGAGGCGGACGACCGCCCAGGTGATGCGCACGTCCCACCGTCCCACATCGGCGTGCCCGCGGCGGTCCCGGGCCGAGCGCCGGGTCCGCCGCGGCCTAGGCTGGCGGGATGCATGGTGAGTACAAGGTCCCCGGCGGCAAGCTCGTCGTGGTCGACCTCGACGTGACCGACGGCCGCATCTCGGACTTCCGCCTCGCGGGCGACTTCTTCCTCGAGCCCGACGACGCGCTCGAGGCCATCGACCGGGCCGTCGACGGCCTCCCGGAGGACAGCGACGCGGCCGCGATCGCCGCCGCCATCCGTCGGGCGCTCCCGCCGCAGGCCGTGCTGCTCGGCTTCTCGCCCGAGGCCGTCGCCGTCGCGATCCGCCGGTCGCTGGCCCGCGCCACGAACTGGGGCGACTACGAGTGGGAGGTCATCCACGACCGCGCCTACCGGCCTGTCGAGCAGATGGCGCTCGACCAGGTGCTCGCCGAGGAGGTCGGCGCCGGTCGCCGGAACCCGACGCTCCGCATCTGGGAGTGGGATCAGCCGGCCGTCGTCATCGGCAGCTTCCAGTCGCTCCGCAACGAGGTCGACGCCGAGCAGGCCGCGGCCCACGGCTTCGACGTCGTGCGCCGCGTCTCCGGCGGCGGCGCGATGTACATGGAGGCGGGCGCCGTCATCACGTACTCGATCTACGCGCCCGTCGACCTCGTGCAGGGCATGACCTTCGCGGACTCCTACGCCTACCTCGACGAGTGGGTCATCACCGCGCTCCGCTCCCTCGGGATCGACGCGTCGTACCAGCCGCTCAACGACATCACGAGCCCCACCGGCAAGATCGGCGGCGCCGCCCAGAAGAGGCTCGGCGCCGGCGCCGTGCTCCACCACGTCACCATGAGCTATGACATGGACGGCGAGAAGATGGTGCAGGTGCTCCGCATCGGCCGCGAGAAGATCAGCGACAAGGGCATCACGAGCGCCGCCAAGCGCGTGGACCCGCTCCGCAGCCAGACGGGCATGAGCCGCGCCGACATCATCGACCGGATGAAGACCACCTTCACCGGCCTCTACGGCGGCAAGCCCGGCGAGGTGACGCCCGAGGAGTGGGCGAAGACCCGCCAGCTGGTGGAGGAGAAGTTCTCCACGCCGGAGTGGCTGACGCGCGTCCCCTGACCGGCGTCGCGCGCTGCCCGCTGTCCACCCCGCGAACCGCGGATGTCCGCTCGGCGACGCGATGCGCTCCCCCGGACGAGGGACGCCTAGTGTCCTGCTGTCGGCCTTCCGGCCCCTCGGGGCCGAGCGTCGGCAGCGGCACGACCGAACCGCCTCGAGCGGCTGCGCTCGACTGCCGCGGGCGGCTCCGTGACGGCTCGATCCCATCGCGGAGCGGTCTCGCGGGGCGCGGCGACGCGCCCCGCGGGCAGCCCGGCCCGGGCCCGGCGGACCCGCCTCAGCCGCGCTCGAGGAGCTCCCGGTAGTCGGGGTGCTCGTCGATCCACTCCGCCACGAAGGGGCACGCGGCCACGACCGTGCGTGATCCGCCGCGCACGTCGTCGAGGGCGGCCCGCACCAGCTCGCCCCCGAGGCCGCCCCGCCGCTTCGCGGGGTCGATCTCGGTGTGGGTGAAGACGATGCGGTCGCCCTGGATCAGGTAGTCCGCGAAGCCCGCGCGCTCGCCGTCGAGCCACAGCGTGTAGCGCGAGCCGTCGGGGTCGTGGGTCACGTCGACGCTCATCACCCCACCCTATGCGCGGATGCGCGCCCCTCCGGGGGAGGGACGCGCATCGCAGGGGGTGGATCAGTCGTGGCAGTAGCTGGGCGTGTCGCCGAAGTAGAACGTGAACTTCTGGTCGCCGGGGCACGGCGGGTGGTGCTTCACCCACTCGGTGACGGCGGCGATCGCGATCACGCCGAGGAAGCAGAGCAAGGGGCCGATCTTGGCGATCGCGCAGAACCTGACCGTGGCGCCGGCGCCCCCGCTGGCGGTGATGATCGGCCACGCGTCCTTGCTGATGTCGACCCACGGTCCGTGCCTGTCCCAGCCGGCCGACTTCGCGCTCGCGCCGAGCGCGTGCGGGTCCTTCACGCCCGGGTCGGTCGGGGTGAGCGTGGTGCTCGTGCCGCCGCTCGTCGTGACCGCGGCCGCGGTGGCGGTGATGGCCGCTCCCGCTCGGGCCTCGGCAGCCGTGACGTGCGCGGTCGCGGCCGCGCTGGCGGGGGTGGCTCTCGGCTGCCTGGGCCGGCATGGAGCAGCCGATCACCACGGCGAGTGCCGTGGTGATGGCGATGGCGAGCGCGGCGACGTGCTGGTGCGCGCGTCCGATCCGTCCGCGGTCGTTCCTGGTGCGAGATGGTGCTGAGGTGATGCGTGTCATCGGTGCCTCCTCGGTGGATGTCCTTCGTGGCGGTGCACGCGGCGTCGGTCGCCGCTTCCATGAGGATGGTTCTCGGGGAGTGGAAGGCATCCGATTCTCCACAAGTCGATCGACTGGCCACTCGGGCGTCCTCGCGCCCGGGGCCGCGCGTGCTCCCTCTCGGGCGGCCCTCGTCGCGCCGTCCGGGGGACGCACGGGGTCGCGGGGTACCCTGGTCGCGCCCGGCATCCCGGCGCACCCCTTCTACCTCCCGGAGCAGCTCGTGACCGCCGACATCCGCCGCCGCAGCATCCTCGCCGCCGCGCTCGCGGTCCCCGTGACCGCCGCCCTCGCCGCCTGCACCCGCCAGGAGCCCGAACCGCGCGCCGTTCTCGGCGCCGACGGCCAGCCCGCCGCGTCGGGATCCGCGCCCGCCGTCTCCTCCGTCGAACCGGCCACGCTCTCCGTCTCGGGCGGCCAGACCGTCACGCTCGCCGGCGCCGGCCTCTCCGCCGCGACCGCCGTCATGTTCGCGGGCACAGCGGGCACCGACCTCAAGGTGGCGGGCGACGGATCCGTCACGGTCGTGGCGCCCCGCTCCGCCGACTACGAGGACCGGTCCGCCGAGATCCAGGTCATGGCGGGCGACGCCGCGCTCACGACGGCGACCGCCGCGTACGCCGCGCAGACCCCGGTCGACAAGCAGCTCCAGTACGCGCTCGCGCACTGGGACTCCTACAACCTCAAGGAGTACGGCAACTTCAACCCGTCCGGCGGCGACTGCGTGAACTTCGTGAGCCAGACGCTCATCCAGCGCGGCTGGGAGATGACGACGGAGTGGCACAACCGCGGCGGCGGGTCCGACTGGACCTACCCGTGGATCCACGTGCCCACCTTCGACAAGTGGCTCACCTCGAACGCGTCCACGCTCGGCATCACGCGCCTCGAGCTCGCGGACCGCGACAAGCTGAAGGTCGGCGACATCGTCATCTTCGACTGGAACCGCAACTCCTCGCCCGATCACACCCAGATCGTCTCGGCCATCGAGCCCAAGGCCGGCGGGAACATCGTGAAGATGGTCGGCCACAACCTCGACAACGACTACCGCGACCTCGACGCCGCCATCACCACCGAGCACCCCGGCGCCCAGGTGCACTTCTGGAGCGTGGCCTAGGTCGGGTCGTCGAGCCCGCGGCCGATGCGCAGCAGGCGGTCGACCGCGAGCACCAGCAGCACGCCGAGCGCGTAGGCCCCGAGGTCGACGGGGTCGTACCCGGTGCCGAGCAGCAGTCGGCAGAGGGGCACGTGCAGCGCCCACAGCGCGGGCCACCCGGTGATCTGCAGGAGCTCGATCCCGGTGCACCACACGAGCACGGCGGCGCCGTGCACGACCGTGTCCACGCGGGGGAGCGCCGCGATGAGCGCGAGGTGGAAGGCCGCCGCGTAGAAGATGTCGGGCCACAGCCCGCGGCCGTCGCTGTGGGTGACGACCATGCCGGCGACCACGACGGCGAGCAGCCCCGCGAGCGCCACGACCCGCCGGCGCGCGTGGCCGTCGGGGAGCCGCATGTGCCGGTCGACGACCGGGGTCGCGCCGGCCGCACCGTCGCCGGGGCGCATCGACGGCTCGTCCCAGACGAACGCATCCACATCCCCGGAATGGCGCATTCCCCCAGCGTAGGCATCGTGGATGCGAAGCCTCCCATCGCGGCGGCTGCGCATCGCCCGGTCGATCCCGCGTCGAGCCGCTAGGCGCCGAGCGCCGCGTCGACGATCCGCTTGGCCTCCGCCTGCACCGCGTGCAGGTGGTCGAGGCCCACGAACGACTCGGCGTAGATCTTGTAGACGTCCTCGGTGCCGCTCGGGCGCGCCGCGAACCACGCGTTCCCGGTGACGACCTTGACGCCGCCGACCGCGGCGCCGTTGCCGGGCGCGGTGCTCAGCTTCGCGGTGATCGGGTCGCCCGCGACCTCGGTGGCCGTGATGGCGTCGCCGTCGAGCTTGCCCAGGGTCGCCTTCTGCGCCTTCGTGGCCGCGGCGTCGACGCGCTCGTAGACCGGGTCGCCGAAGCGCTCCGTCAGCTTGCGGTAGAGCACGCTCGGCGTCTTGCCGGTGACCGCCACGATCTCGGCGGCGAGGAGCGCCAGCAGGATCCCGTCCTTGTCCGTGGTCCAGACGGTCCCGTCCATGCGGAGGAAGCTCGCGCCCGCGGACTCCTCGCCGCCGAAGCCGACGGATCCGTCGATGAGGCCGGGCACGAACCACTTGAAGCCGACCGGCACCTCCCAGAGGCGGCGGCCGAGCGACTCGGCCACCCGGTCGATCACGCTGGAGGAGACGAGCGTCTTGCCGATCGCGGCATCCGCGCGCCACTCGGGACGGTGCGCGTACAGGTAGTCGATGGCGACCGCGAGGTAGTGGTTCGGGTTCATGAGCCCGGCGTCCGGCGTGACGATGCCGTGCCGGTCGGCGTCGGCGTCGTTGCCCGTGAGGATGTCGAAGTCGTCCTTGCGCGCGAGCACGCTCGCCATGGCGGAGGAGGAGGACGGGTCCATGCGGATCTTGCCGTCCCAGTCGAGCGTCATGAAGGCCCAGGCGGGATCCACCTCCGGGTTCACGACCTCGAGGTCGAGGCCGTGGCGCTCGCCGATGGCGGCCCAGTACTCGACGGACGCGCCGCCGAGGGGATCCGCGCCGATGCGCACGCCCGCCTTCCGGATGGCCTCCATGTCGATGATGGAGCCGAGGTCGTCCACGTAGTGGCCGAGGAAGTCGTAGCCCTCGATGCGGCCGCGGGCCTCCTCGAGCGGGACGCGCTTCACGTCCACGAGCCCGCCCGCGATGATCGCGTTGGCGCGCGACGCGATCCAGCCGGTGGCGTCGGAGTCCGCCGGGCCGCCGTGCGGCGGGTTGTACTTGAAGCCGCCGTCGGCCGGCGGGTTGTGGCTGGGGGTCACGACGATGCCGTCGGCCACGTCGTCGTCGCCGTGTGCGTCGTCGCGGTTCCAGCGGAGGATCGCGTGCGAGAGGGCGGGGGTCGGGCACCAGGAGTCGCGGGAGTCGGCGAGCACGCGCACGCCGTTGGCGACGAGCACCTCGAGCGCGGTGTCCTCGGCGGGCTTCGAGAGCCCGTGGGTGTCGCGGCCAATGAACAGCGGCCCGGTGATGCCCTGCTCGGCCCGGTACTCCACGATCGCCTGCGTGATCGCGAGGATGTGGTCCTCGTTGAACGCGGTCTTCAGGGAGCTGCCGCGGTGGCCGCTCGTGCCGAACGCCACCTTCTGCTCCGGGTCCTCCACGTCGGGGTGGAGGTCGTGGTACGCCCGGATCAGCTCGTCGAGGTCGACGAGGTCGGACGGGAGGGCGACTGTGCCTGCGCGGTCATGCATGCTCCCATCCTGGCACCGGGGCCCGCCCATTCCCATCTAGGGTGCAGGCATGGCCGAGACCCCGCGACCCGACGAGACCTACAGCTACCTCGGCCCGTCCGGCACCTTCACGGAGGCCGCGCTCATGCAGGTCGAGGCCGCCCGCGGCCGCACCTGGCGCGCGGTCAACAACGCCTCCGAGGCCCTCGCCGACGTGGTGTCCGGCACCTCGGTCGCCGCCATGATCGCCATCGAGAACTCCGTGGAGGGCGGGGTGACGGCCACGCAGGACGCGCTCGCGAACGTCCCGGGCCTCCGGATCCTCAGCGAGCACCTCGTGCCGGTGTCCTTCGACCTCGTGGTGCGGCCGGGCACGGCGCTCGCCGACGTGCGCACCGTGGCCGCCCATCCGGTCGCCTACGGCCAGTGCCGCCGCTTCCTCGAGCGCGAGCTGCCGAGGCACGGGCACGTGCCGGCGACCTCGAACGTCGCGGCGGCCCTGTCCCTGCTGGACGGCGGCACCGCGGACGCGGCTATCGCGCCGCCGCGGATCACGGAGGGCCGGCCGCTCGAGGCGGTCGCCCGCGGCGTCGGCGACAATCCGAATGCGGTCACGCGCTTCGTGCTCGTCGGCCGCGCCACCACGCTGCCGCCGCGCACGGGCGCCGACAAGACGAGCCTCATCGTCGAGCTGCCCGACGACCGCGCCGGATCCCTGCTCGACCTCCTCGAGCAGTTCGCGACCCGCGGCGTGAACCTCACGCTCATCCAGTCGCGGCCCATCGGCGACGAGCTCGGGCGCTACCGCTTCGTCATCGACGCGGAGGGGCACGTGCACGACGAGCGCGTGGCCGACGCCCTGCTCGGGATCCGCCGCTTCAGCCCGCGGGTCACGTTCCTGGGCTCGTATCCGCGGGCCGACGGCGCGCGGAGCAGGTACCGCGCCCGGTACGAGGACGACGTGTTCCTCGAGGCGCGCGACTGGCTGCGGGGCATCCTCTCGGCCGAGCCGGGCGCGGGCGCCTGACCGGTCGACGCGCCCCGACGCGCCCGGGCCGCTTCGTTAGAGTGACGGGGTGATCGATCCGCAGACCCTCCGCGACCATCCCGACCTCGTCATCGCCTCGCAGGAGCTGCGCGGAGCCTCCGTGGAGGTGGTCGACCAGGCGGTCGCCGCCGACTCCGAGCGGCGCCGGGCGATCACGGAGTTCGAGGCCCTGCGCGCCGAGCAGAACGTGCACGGCAAGCTCGTCGCGAAGGCCGACAAGGCCGACAAGCCGCGCCTCATCGCCGAGGTGCAGGAGCTGAAGGCGCGCGTCACGGCGGCGCAGGAGCGCGCGCAGGAGGCCGAGGCCGCCCTCGACGAGGCCATGCGGCGGATCCCGAACATCGTCATCGAGGGCGTGCCCGCCGGCGGCGAGGACGACTGGGCGCTCGTGCGCGAGGTCGGCGAGAAGCCGTCGTTCGACTTCGACCCGCGCGACCACCTGGAGATCGGCGAGATCCTCGACGCCATCGACATGGGACGCGGCGCCAAGGTCTCCGGCGCCCGCTTCCACTTCCTGAAGGGGATCGGCGCGCGGCTCGAGATCGCGCTGATGAACTTCGGCCTGGCGCGCGCGCTCGAGGCCGGCCTCGTGCCGCTCATCACGCCCACGCTCGTGAAGCCCGAGATCATGGCCGGCACCGGCTACCTCGGCGCCCACGCCGACGAGGTCTACCACCTCGACGACGACGACCTCTACCTCACGGGCACGAGCGAGGTGGCGCTCGCCGGGTACCACGCCGACGAGATCCTCGACCTCGCCGCGGGCCCCATACGCTACGCCGGCTGGTCCACCTGCTACCGCAAGGAGGCGGGCTCCTACGGCAAGGACACCCGCGGCATCATCCGCGTGCACCAGTTCCAGAAGCTCGAGATGTTCAGCTACGTCGACCCGTCCGACGCCGAGGCCGAGCACGAGCGCCTGCTCGCCCTGCAGGAGCGCATGATGCAGGACCTGGGCCTCGCCTACCGCGTCATCGACACGGCGGCGGGCGACCTCGGGTCGAGCGCCGCCCGCAAGTACGACGTCGAGGCGTGGATCCCCACGCAGGACGCCTACCGCGAGCTCACCTCCACCTCGAACTGCACCACCTTCCAGGCCCGACGACTCGGCACGCGCTTCCGCGGCGAGGACGGGCGCACCTCACCCGTCGCCACGCTCAACGGCACGCTCGCCACCACGCGCTGGATCGTCGCGATCCTCGAGACGCACCAGCAGGCGGATGGCTCGGTGCGCGTGCCCGAGGCGCTGCGCCCGTACCTCGGCGGCCTCGAGACGCTGGAGCCCGCCACGGCGAAGGCGGCGCGATGACCCCGCGCGTGGCCGACGCCGACCGCCTCCTCATCGCCCTCGACATCGACGGCACGCTCCTCGGCGAGGACGGCTCGCTCGACGAGCAGGTCATCCGCGAGGTGCGGCGCGTGGAGGAGGTCGGCCACGTCGTCATGCCCTCCACCGGCCGCTCGGTCGCCGACACCCTGCCGATCGTCGACCGGCTCGGCATCCGGCCGGAGTACATGGTCTGCTCCAACGGCGCGATCACCCTCGAGCGCGACGCCGACGTCCCCACCGGGTACAGCCGACGCTTCGTCGAGACGTTCGACCCCGCCGACGTGCTGCAGCGGATCCGCCCCCACCTCGCGAGCGGCCGCTACGCCGTCGAGGACGAGGAGGGCGTGTACCTCTACTCCGGCGGCGACTTCCCGGCCGGCGTGCTCGAGGCCAACGGCCGTCACGTCGAGTTCGAGGAGCTGCTCCACGTGCCCGCGACGCGCGTCGTCGTCATCTCGCCCGGGCACGACGTGGAGGACTTCCAGGGCGTCGTCGAGCGCATGGGCCTGCACCGCGTGAGCTACTCGATCGGCTGGACCGCCTGGCTCGACATCGCGCCCGACGGCGTGAACAAGGCCACGGCCATGGAGCGCGTGCGCGAGCTGCACGGCATCGCGCGCACGCACGTCCTCGCGATGGGCGACGGCCGGAACGACATCGAGATGCTGGAGTGGGCGGGAGCGCACGGCCGCGGGGTCGCGATGGGCCAGGCGCCCGCCGAGGTCATCGCGGTGGCCACCGAGGTCACCGGCCCCATCGCCGAGAACGGCGCGGCGGTGGTCCTCGCCCGTCTCTGACTCCGGTCGCCGCGAGATTCCCCACCTGGGGAGGATTCAGCCCGCTCGGATCCGCGACGTGCGAGAGTGACGCATCCCGCGCGGTCACCCGGCCGCACCCCGCGGGCCGACCGGCCACCGGTAGGATCCTTCACGATCGCCCCATCCGCCCCGCGGGAGGGCGCGCATCGGGAGGGCTGTCCGAGCGGCCGATGGAGCCAGTCTTGAAAACTGGTGGGCAGAGATGTCTCGTGGGTTCGAATCCCACGCCCTCCGCCCGGAGAGGACCCGCATGAGCGACGCGCCCCTGCGCCCCCGTCGATCCGAGACGCCGCCGGTCATCGCCCGCCACGGCCGGCTGCGCAAGTCCTCGGCGGCGCGGACGCTGCTGATCGGCACGGCCATGACGCTCGTGGTGCTGGTCGCGAGCGGACTCTCGGTCGCCACCATCGCCCTCTGGGAGCTCGACAAGTCCGTGCAGGCCAACACCGTCGACATCAGCGACGGCACCGAGCAGACCACGGTGGGCGTCGGCGCCCTCGACGGCGGCTTCAACATGCTGCTCGCCGGATCCGACACCCGCCAGGGCCAGGGCGACGGCTACGGCAAGACCGACGGCGCGCTCAACGACGTGAACATGGTGCTGCACGTCTCCGCGGACCACTCGCAGGCCACCGTCGTCAGCCTCCCGCGCGACCTGATCGTGCCCATCCCCGCATGCCAGCGCAGCGACGGATCCGGCACCACCTCGCCCCTGTCCGCCGCGCCCCTCAACTCCGCGCTCTCCGACGGCGGCCTGCCGTGCGTCGCAAAGACCGTCGCGCAGTTCACGGGTCTCGACATCCCGTACGCGGCGCTCATCGAGTTCAACGGCGTCATCGAGATGTCCAACGCCGTGGGCGGCGTGCCCGTCTGCTTGGCGAGCCCGCTCAAGGACAAGCGGACCGACCTCGACCTCCCGGCCGGCGTGACCCCGCTGAAGGGCAAGGAGGCGCTCCAGTTCCTCCGCACGCGCCACGCGGTGGGCGACCAGAGCGACCTCGCCCGCATCAGCAACCAGCAGGTGTTCCTGTCGTCGCTCGTGCGCACGATGCGGCAGTCCAGCACGCTCTCGGATCCCACGCGCGTCTACGGCCTCGCCAAGGCGGCGGTCGACAACATGCAGCGCTCCACGTCGCTCGACTACCAGACGATGGCGTCCATGGCGCTGGCCCTCAAGGACATCCCGCTCGACCAGGTGCACTTCGTGCAGTACCCGGGCACGACCTCGGGCACGGGCGTCTACGCCGGCAAGGTCCAGCCGCTGAAGACGGACGGCGACGAGCTCATGCAGCTCCTCAGGACGGACGCGCCGTTCCAGGTCAAGGCGGGCAACACGGGGCTCGGCGCGGTCGCGGAGCAGCCCGCGGCATCGACACCGGCACCGGCCCCGTCGGCGAGCGCGCCCGCTGCAGGCGGCGGATCCGCGCCCGCGCCCTCCGGCCCCACCGTGCTGCCCGAGGCGATCACGGGCACCGACGCAGGCACGGTCACGTGCTCGAAGGCGTCCAGGTGACCCCGACGCGCGCGCGGAGGTCGACGGATCCCGCCGACCGCCCGGGACGCGGGATGTGAGCACGGCCCCGCGTCCGGTACAGTGGACGGGTACGTCTGGAGACGTCGCATAGTTCGGCCTAGTGCACCACCCTGCTAAGGTGGAGTACCCGTATGGGTACCGTGGGTTCAAATCCCACCGTCTCCGCCACTTCTCTCCCTCCCCGTCTCGGCCTCGTGCGCCATGCGCCCCGGGGGTCGGGCGCATCCGGAACCGATACCATCCTCGGATGGACCGCCAGACGCTCGACCAGCTGACGACGGGCCGTTCTCGGCGCGACGTGCAGGCCATCCGCGACGCGCTCTCCGCGCTGTCTCCCGGGGACCTCGTCCGCGTCGTCATCCGCTCGCCTCGGTACGGCCTCTACGTCGTCGACGGCGAGGTGCGCACCGGGGCGAACGGTCAGATGTCCGTCGCGGACACCGCGCTCGGCGCCGCGGGCGAGATCCAGGGCATCTCCGTGAGGGCCGAGGACGCGAGCGCGAGCGCGCCGGCCCTGCCCTCGTCGGTGTCGGGCCTCGCCCACGGGACCGCGGTCCGCGTGACGTTCGACGAGCCCGCCTACGGCGCGTTCCAGGTCACGGGTCCGCTCACCGCGGGCGACGACGCGTTCCTGCTCGTCGGCAACTGGATCGTGGTGGACGGCGATCGGTTCGCTCCCCGGGTCGTCGGCATCGAGGTGCTGGCCGATGTCGAGGTGCATCCGGCGAACGTCCCGCCGAAGCGCCCGTCGGCCGAGGACCCGGCCGTGCCGGTGCCGGGCCTCACCGCCTAGCCTCGCGAGGACCCGGCCGGTCGCGGCCTCGTCGTCGAGGGCCGGTCGGCCTAGCATCACCCCCATGAGCGACACGTTTCCCGATGCGACGCGGGCGCCGGACCCCGATCACGGCTCCGGCACCACCCTCGGCCTCATCGCGCGCGAGGCGAACGTGTCCATCGGCACGGTCAGCAAGGTGCTCAACGGGCGCAAGGGGATCTCGCCCGCGACCCGGGCGCGCGTCGAGGAGCTCATGGAGCGGCACGGCTACAGCCGCCGCGGGGCCGAGCGGCCGCACGGCGCGCTGATCGAGATCGTGCTCGAGGTCGTCGACACGGGCTTCTCGGTCGACCTGCTGCGCGGCGTCTCCGCCGTCGCGCGCGAGCACGCGCTGAGCGTCATCGTCACGGAGCACGGGCGCGACACCGCCCTCGACGGCGACTGGATGGCGGGAGTGATGCAGCGCCGCCCGATGGGTCTCGTTCTCGTGTTCTCCGACCTCGCGCCCGCGCAGAAGCGGCAGCTGCGGAGCCGCGGCATCCCGTTCGTGGTGGTGGATCCCGCGGGGTCGCCGGCCGCGGACGTGCCGGCCGTCGGATCCACCAACTGGGAGGGCGGCCACGCCGCGGGGGAGCACCTGCTGGGGCTCGGGCACCGGCGGATCGGCGCGATCAGCGGCCCGCCGCACCGGCTCTACTCCCGCGCCCGCATGTCCGGCTTCCGCAGCGCGCTCGAGGCGGCCGGATCCGGGGTCTCGCTCGTGGAGGTCGAGGGCGACTTCGGGCGCACCGCCGGGCACCGCGCGGGCGGCGAGCTGCTCGACGCCGCCGACCGTCCCACCGCGATCTTCGCGGGCAACGACGAGCAGGCGCTCGGGCTGTACGAGGCGGCGCGGGAGCGCGGGATCCGGATCCCCGACGACCTCTCCGTGCTCGGCTACGACGACCTCCCGTTCGCCCGCATCGTCTCGCCCGCGCTCAGCACGGTGCGCCAGCCGGTGCGCGAGATGGCGGAGGCGGCGGCGCGCATGGTGCTGCGGATCCGCGAGGGCCGGAGCGACGAGCCCACCCGGCTCGACCTCGCGACCGCGCTCGTGGTGCGCGCCAGCACCGCGGCGCCCGCGGGCGGGAGCGCGATCGCGGGCGCCGCGGTGTCGCCCCGCGAGTGAAACGTTTCGGATCCCCCGCGCGCTGCTTGCCGGCCCTGACCGCCGGTGCGTAGCGTTCGAGGGGCGCCGGCAGTCGCCCGGCCGCGCCCGACGAAGGAGTCGCAGATGCAGATCCCCCGCACGTCCGTCCGCCCGCATCCGGGTCGCCCGACCGGGACGGCCCGCTCGTGACCGTCGCCCGGAAGGCGCTCGTCGTCCGCGGCGGCTGGGACGGCCACATGCCCGTGGAGACCACGGGCCTGTTCATCCCGTTCCTCGAGGAGAGCGGCTTCGAGGTCCGCGTCGAGGAGGGCTCGGCCGTCTACGCCGACGCCGATGTCATGGCCGCGACCGACCTCATCGTGCAGGCCAACACCATGACCACGATCGAGCCCGAGGAGATGGCCGGCCTCCGCGCCGCCGTCATCGCGGGCACCGGCATGGCCGGCTGGCACGGCGGCATCGCCGACTCGTACCGGAACACCGCCGACTACCTGCACATGATCGGCGGCCAGTTCGCCCATCACGCGGGCAAGGACCCGGCCGAGCGCACGGGCGAGCAGTCCGACAACTACATCCCGTACACGGTCGAGATGACCGAGCTGGGGCGCACGCACGAGATCACCCAGGGGATCGCCGACTTCGATCTCGTGACCGAGCAGTACTGGGTGCTGAGCGACGAGTACAACGACGTGCTCGCGACCACCACGCAGACCGTGCGGCCGTGGGATCCGTGGCACCGGCCGGTGACCGCACCCGCGATCTGGACCCGCCAGTGGGGCGAGGGCCGCATCTTCGTCTCGGCGCCCGGCCACCGCATCGAGGTCGTCGAGGACCCGAACGTCCGCACCATCATCGAGAGGGGCCTCCTGTGGGCGGCACGCTGAACCACGACGACGACGCGATGACCCTCGGGATCATCGGCGTCGGGAAGATCAGCGAGCAGTACTTCGCGGCGTTCGAATCCCTGCCGGGCGTGCGCCTGGTCGCCGTCGCCGACCTCGACCTCGAGCGGGCGCGCACGGTCGCCGAGGCGCAGGGCGTGGACGCGTTGAGCGTCGACGACCTCATCGCCGACCCGCGGATCCAGGCCGTGCTCAACCTCACGATCCCCGCCGCGCACGCCGAGGTCGACCTCCGCGTGCTCGAGGCGGGCAAGCACGTCTACGGCGAGAAGCCGCTCGCGCTGAGCCCCGCCGAGGCCGAGCCGATCCTGCGGCTCGCCGCGGAGAAGGGCCTGCGCGTCGGATCCGCCCCCGACACCGTGCTCGGCACCGGGATCCAGACGGCCCGCCAGGTGCTCGACGCCGGCACCATCGGGAAGCCCGTCGCCGCCAACGCCTTCTGGGGCGCGCCCGGCCACGAGCTCTGGCACCCTGCCCCCGCCTTCTACTACCAGCCGGGCGCCGGGCCGCTCTTCGACATGGGGCCGTACTACCTCACGGCGCTCGTGACGCTGCTCGGGCCCGTCGTCCGCGTGCAGGGCGCGTCGCTCCGCTCCGACCGGGTGCGGTCCGCCGCGTCCGACCCGGAGGCGCGCGCGATCCCCGTCACCGTCGACACCCACGTGAGCGCCGTGCTCACGCACGCGTCGGGTGCCGTCTCCACGGTCACCATGAGCTTCGACATCTGGGCCACGCGGATCCCGAACATCGAGGTGTACGGCACCGCCGGCACGCTCTCGGTGCCGGACCCGAACCACTTCTCCGGGAGGGTGCAGGTCGCCACGTCCGCGGACCGGGAGTGGACGGACGTCGAGCCGAGCGCGGGCTTCGTCGACGCGGGCCGGGGATGCGGCCTCGCGGAGATGGCCGACGCCATCCGTCGGGGCGTCCCGCATCGGGCGTCGGGGGAGCTCGCGTTCCACGTGCTGGAGGTCATGGACGCGATCCTCGACCCCGCCGCGACGGGCGAGATCCGCAGCACCGTGGAGCGTCCGGAGGCCGTCCCGCTGGGCCAGCCGGGGCGCTCGGGGGCCTGATCCGGGGTCGTGCGCGAACAGGTAGTGGGCAGCCTTCCACAACCCTCGGATCGGACCGTTCCTGGGAGCCCGGGGCTACTAGCCTGACGCCGTGACCCGCCACTTCTCGCAGTTCCTCTTCGCGCCGTACGGCGATGGACAGGGTCTGCGCGCCGTGGACGAGCACGAGGTCGACGAGGCGCTGCACCCCACCGTCGGCACCGGCGGCGCGTCCGAGGAGTCGCCGGCGACCGACGCCACGTCCCCGGAGGCGTGGCCTCCGCTGACGGCCGTGGAGTGGCCGCTCACGCACCGCCCGTTCGACGACGACGACGAGCCCGAGATCGCCGACGGGCACTTCGCGGCGGCGGACGAGGATCCGGACGCCGAGGCCGTCGAGGAGGCCGCGGCCTACGCCGCGCGGGCCGCCCTCCTCGCCGAGGTCTACGGCTGGCCGCACCGGGCCGTCTGAGCGGTCCGGCTGTCTGAGCGGTCCGGCCGTCTGGCCGGTTCGGCTGTCCGGCCGGTCCGCTGAGCTGGCCGGACCGGCCCCCGCCTGCGAGGGGGCGGCGTCGCGTGCCCGGGACGTCCCGGCGCGTCAGGCGCCCGCCAGCACCGCCCACGCGTGCGGGGGCACGCGGCCGTCGCCGTCCACCTCGCCCGCCTCGACCGCGGCGGTCCCGCCCGGGACGGCGATCGGCTCGTCGCCGAGGTTGAGCACGAGGCGCAGGGCGTCGGGTGCTCCCGGAGCGACGCCGCCCGCCGCGCCGGAGAGCGACGGCCGCAGCGTGACGGTGAGCGCGGTGTTGGTCAGGTCGGAGGTCCGGAGGCCCGCGTCCACGAGCCAGGCGTGCCGGCGACGGAGGCCGACGAGCCGCTGGTGCAGGCTGCGGATCCGGGCGGCGTCCGGATCGTCCGCATCGGCCGGCAGCTCGTCGGGTGCCGCCGGGTACGCGGGTCGCACGGCGTCGTCGCCGCCCGCGCGGTCCTCCTTCACGCCCGTCAGTCCGCGCTCGTCGCCCGCGTAGATCGACGGGATGCCGGGGAGGAGGAGCAGGAGGGCGATCGCGTGGCCCAGGTGGCGCGGATCCACCGCCGAGGCGATGCGCGTGACGTCGTGGTTGCCGACGAAGGTCTGCGGCGTGAAGGACGGCAGCAGCTCGGAGTGCCGCGTCAGGGTCCAGTCGAGCTCGAAGAGGTTCCGCTCGGCGATGGAGCTGCGGATGGACTTCCAGAGCTCGTAGGCCGTGATGGAGTCGATGGTCGACTCGGCGGCGTACCCGGCGTAGTCGCCGTGGATCATCTCGCCGACGAACCAGGCGTCCGGGTGGCGTTCGCGCACGCGCGGCAGCACCGCCGCCCAGAACGAGGCGGGCACGGCGTACGCGGCGTCGAGCCGCCAGCCGGCGATGCCGCGGTCGAGCCAGTGGACCATCACCTCGGCGACGTGCGCGCGCACGGCCTCGGAGCCGTGGTCGAGCGTGACGAGGGCGCCGTGGCCCTCGAAGCCGACGGGCTCGCCGGCCTCGTCCCAGCGGAACCAGGACGCCGCCTCGGATCCGGGCCCGTCGGCCAGCGCCTGCACGAAGCGCGGGTGGCTGCGGCCCACGTGGTTGAAGACGCCGTCGAGGAGCACGCGCACGCCGCGCTCCGAGGCGTCGGCGAGCAGCGCGTCGAGGTCGGCGTCGTCGCCGAGGCGCGTGTCGACCCGCAGGTGATCGCGCGTGTCGTATCCGTGCGTCTCGGAGTCGAACACCGGACCGAGCAGCAGGCCGTTGGCGCCGAGGTCGACGAGGTAGGGGAGCCAGGCTCGGAGGCGCTCGAGGCGGTGCGCGGGTGCGGCGTCGACGCCGTCGGCGAGGTCGTCGCGGGTCTGCGGCGCGCCCGTGAAGCCGAGCGGGTAGACGTGCCACCACACGACGTGATCGGTCCAGGATGCCAAGGGTCGCTCCTCGCGGTTCGGGTCGATCCAGCCTAATCAGCGGGCGCCGGGGCGACCGCCGGAGGGCCGGGGCCGGACATCGGCTCGCCGCGGACCGCGTCGGGCCGCCCGATTCGCGGGGCGGCCCGCGAGCATGTAGTCTGTCTCCCGGCCTGATCGCCGCTCGCGGGGATCATCGCCGTACGACTGCGCCCGTAGCTCAACGGATAGAGCATCTGACTACGGATCAGAAGGTTGGGGGTTCGAATCCCTCCGGGCGCACAGCACCTCCGGGTGCGCATCTCTGGTTGAGACAGAATGGAACGGCCCGCCTCGTGCGGGCCGTTCTCGTCTCCCGGGTGCCTCGCCCCGGTCCCGCAGCTCAGCGGGTCGACCCGAGCGGCTCCACCACGCGGTTCTCGTACGCCCGGATCGTGGCGTGCTGGCGGTCGCGCACGTGGAGCTCGTCCAGCGTGGGGCTCACGTGCGTCTTCACCGTCGTCGGCGCGAGGAACAGCCGGCCCGCGATCTCGGCGTTCGAGAGGCCGCGCTCCATGAGGGTGCTGTGCACGGCACCTCGGAGTGCCGCGCACGGGCGTGTCCGTGGTCGCGGGCTCTGCGAGGATCGGGGGACACCGACCCGGGAGCCCCATGACCTCCACCTCCGACAGCGCCGCCGCGCCCGCCGCCGACGCGCGTGACGTACCCGGCGGGATCCACCTCCTCCACGGGCACCGTCCTCCGCGTCGACCGCCGCGCTGACGGCACGCTCGCCGTCGTGCTCGACGCGACCGCGTGCCACCCGGTCGACTCCGCCTGGCCCGACCAGCCCGCCGACCGCGCCGTGCTCCGCGTGCGGGGCGCCGGGATCGAGGTGCTCGACTGCGTCGTGGGCGCGGCATCCACGGATCCCGCGGGCGATGCGACGCTGCACGTCGGCGCCGAGGTGCCCGTCAAGAAGGGCGCCGACGGCTGGTCCTTCGTCGCGGTGCACCTCGTCCCGGGCGACGCCGACGTCCGGGAGGGCGACGCGGCCGAGGTCGCGGTGGATCCCGAGCACCGCCGGGCGCTCAGCGCCGGCCACACGGGCTGCCACCTCGCCTCCCTCGCCCTCGACCGCGCGCTCGCCGACGCCTGGACCAAGGAGGTCCCGACGGACGCGCTGGGCGCGCCCGGCTTCGACGCGCTCGCGATCGACACGTCCCGCATCGGCCGGTGGTCGTCGGTCGACACCTACCGCCTCGGGAAGTCGCTGCGGAAGAAGGGGTTCCCGACGGCCGCGCTCGTCGAGCACCTCGACGAGGTGCGGGAGCGGGTCGACGCCACGCTCGCGGCCTGGGTCGCGTCCGGCGCACCCGCGCGGATCGAGCGCGAGGGCGACCTGCTCACCTCCCGCCGCTCCTGGGTGTGCGAGCTGCCGGACGGCACCGCGCGCATCCCGTGCGGCGGCACGCACCTCGACGGCCTCGCCGCGCTCGCCTCCGTCACGGTCGACCTGGAGGCCGAGGAGGCCGACGGCGCGGTCGTCGTGCGGATGCGCACCACCTGCGTCCCGGCCTGACGCGCACGGGTCGGGGTGCTGCGGTATCCCCGCACCTCCCGTGTCGGGTACCGTTGACAGGCGCCGTCCGGCCGACCGGCATCCTCGGTCCGGCGACGGCGCGGTGATGGAAAGCGGTATCGAACGTGGCAGCAACCCCCGCGACGAAGTGCTCGGTCTGCGGCAAGGCGAACCCCGTCGGCATGGCCACGGGCAACATCCTCGACCACGGTCGCAACCACGAGCGCTGCCCGGGCTCCGGCAAGCCGCCGGCCGTCTCGACCAAGCCCGCCTCGGCGGCCGCGAAGTCGGGCACCGCCCCGTCGCGCAAGCCCGCGAGCGAGGCCGCCAAGCGCGAGCCCAGCCGCAAGACCACGCCGGCCAAGGCCGCCGGCCCCACGCGCGGCGTCACCGTCCGCCGCGTCGAGGTCGACACCGAGCGCCTGCGCCTCCGCGAGGAGAAGCTCGAGCGGATCCGCGTGCAGCGCGAGGAGGCGGCCCGCCGTCGCCTCGGCGACTACATCGTGCCGCTCGACGCCGACGGGCAGGAGGCCCCCGAGGCCGACATCACGTTGGAGACCATGGACGACGAGGCCGAGGCCACGGTCGAGCCCGGCGCCTCCACGGAGTCCGATGTCGCCCCCGCCCCGGACGGCCGCCCCTGACGCCTCGCGCGTAGCGTGGCGCTCATGACAGAGCAGTCCACGGAGCAGCCCACCACCCACCTCGGACGCACCGGCGTGGAGGTCTCGCGCCTCTGCCTCGGCACCATGATGTTCGGCGCCTGGGGCGAGACCGACCACGAGAAGTCCATCCGCGTGATCCACCGCGCCATCGACGCCGGCATCACCTTCATCGACACCGCCGACATCTACGCGTACGGCGAGTCGGAGGAGGTCGTCGGCAAGGCCATCGCGCAGTCCGGCCGCCGCGACGACCTCATCCTCGCCACCAAGTTCTTCAACGGCATGAAGCCCGAGGCGAACTTCCGCGGCGGCTCGCGCCGCTGGATCATGCGCGCTGTCGAGGACTCCCTGCGCCGCCTCGGCACGGACCACATCGACCTGTACCAGATGCACCGGCCGGACGAGCACACGGACATCGAGGAGACCCTCGGCGCCCTCACCGACCTCGTCACGCAGGGCAAGGTGCGCTACATCGGCTCCTCCACGTTCCAGCCCAGCCAGGTCGTGGAGGCCCAGTGGGTCGCGCGCGAGCGCGGCACCGCGCGCTTCGTCACGGAGCAGCCGCCGTACTCGCTCCTCACCCGCGGCATCGAGGCGGACCTCCTCCCCACCACCCAGCGCCACGGCATGGGCACGCTCGTCTGGTCGCCGCTCGCCGGCGGCTGGCTCTCCGGCAAGTACCGGAAGGGCCAGGACATCCCGAAGACGCACCGCAACGACCGCGACCCGTCGCGCTACGACCCGTCCGACCCGAAGTTCGCCGCCGCCGACCAGCTGGGCGCCCTCGCCGACGAGCTCGGCGTGCCGCTCGTGCACCTCGCGCTCGCGTTCGTGCTGCGGCACCCGGCGGTCTCCAGCGCGATCATCGGCCCGCGCACCCTGGAGCAGCTCGAGTCGCAGCTCGACGCGGCGAACCTGGAGCTCGACGCGGCGACGCTGGACCGCATCGACGAGATCGTCCCGCCCGGGCAGAACGTGAACCCGGCCGACACCGGCTTCTCCAACTACTGGCTGGATCCCGCCAAGCGCCGCCGCTGACGGCGGGCGCCGATCGGGCGCGCGTCGGGCGCCGACGGACGATCCGCCGACCGTCGGCGCCCGGCATCCGTCGATCCCGTCCCCGTAGGGTCGACGCATGAGCCGCCTCCCCCGCGAGCCCGTCTACGGGACCGCTGTGATCCTGGGCCGCGCGCTCTTCGGATCCCTCCGTCTCCGCCTGGTCGCCGAGGGCCGCGAGAGCATCCCGGACACCGGCGGCGCCGTCATCGCGATGACCCACTTCGGCTACCTCGAGTTCGCCCTCGTCGAGTGGGCGACCTGGCTGCACCACCGCCGGCGGATCCGCTTCCTGGCGAAGAAGGGCGCGTTCGACCAGCCCGGGGTCGGCTGGGTCCTGCGGCGGATGCGCCACATCAGCGTCGACATGGGCGCGGGCGCCGCCGCCTACGCGGACGCCGTCCGGGCCCTGCGCTCGGGCGAGCTCGTCGGCGTCTTCCCCGAGGCGGGGGTCAGCGCGTCCTTCCGCGTGCGGGAGCTGAAGACCGGGGCCGCGCGCCTCGCCGCGGAGGCCGGCGTGCCGGTGATCCCCGTCGCCGTCTGGGGCGGGCACCGGCTGCTGACCAAGAACCGGCGCATCCGGCTGCGCGACCGCGTCGGCGTCCCCGTCCACGTGCGCGTGGGGGAGCCGATCGCCGTGGCGCCCGACGCGGATCCGCGCCAGGTCACCGACGCCCTCCGCGTCGAGCTCCAGTCGCTGGTCGACGCGCTGCAGGACGCGTATCCCGTCGACGGGCGCGGCGCCTGGTGGCAGCCGCGGCACCGGGGCGGGGCGGCGCCGACACCCGAGGAGGCGGCGGCGGCCGACGCGGAGCGCGACGAGCGGCGGCGACGGCGCGCCGAAGGGCGCTGAGCGGAGCGGCGGCACGGCTGAGGGCCCGGGGACGCGCATGCGTCCATCCCGGCGGGAGAGATGAGACCGGCCCGGACCTTCGAGGCCCGGGCCGGTCTGCGCACGAGGACGTCTGTTACCCGCAGACGAACCGGCTGGTGCGGTACCGCTCACCCGAAGAGCCGTACCGGATGCCTACACGGTAGCCCGGCATCCTGGGATCACCCCCGGGTATGCGGGAATGTGCCCCGGACTGGGGGTCACGACCTGTGTCCGTCGTTTGGGGGACCCGATACAGTGCGTGACCCGATCGATCGGCCCGGGTCACACCGGCTCGGCCAGCGGGGACCGCTCGAGGTCCGGCGCGGGAGGCGCGGTGGGGTCCGCGTCCACCAGCCGGATGCGGTTCGCCGCGTCCACGTGCACCACGCGCGGCTCGAGGGCGCGCGCCTCGACGGTGTCCATCTGGCCGTACGCGATGAGGATCACGACGTCGCCCACGTCCACGAGGTGCGCGGCCGCGCCGTTGATGCCGAGCACGCCGCTCCCGCGCTCGCCGGCGATCGTGTACGTGTCGAGGCGGGCGCCGTTGGTGACGTCGACGATGCTGACGCGCTCGCCCACGAGGATGTCGGCGGCGTCGAGCAGGTCGCGGTCGACCGTGACGGAGCCCACGTAGTGGAGGTCGGCGTGCGTCACCGTGGCGCGGTGGATCTTCGCGGTCATCATGGTGCGCAGCATGCGTGCTCCTCGGCGGGCGGTTCCGTGCGCGCGGAGGCGGAGCACGGTGATCGCACGAGGCGATCACGAGGGGCAACGCGCGGCGTCCGGCGGATGTTCCGGCGGGTGCCGGATCCCGGAGCGCGACTCCCCCGGGTGAGTGTACGAGACCCCGGCGGGCTATGCGCTCCCGTCCCGGCGGGCCACTCTGGGACAGGGGACCCGACCCGCACACCACACGGAGGCACCAGTGGCACGACACGACACCGCCGGCACGATCGACGACCGGCCCGACGAGGAGGACGCGCGCAAGCCCGACTCCCCGACGGAGATCGAGAAGCCGTCCTGGAAGTACGTGCTCCGCAAGACCATGCGCGAGTTCGGATCCGACCAGTGCACCGACATCGCGGCGTCGCTGACCTACTACGCGGTGCTCTCGCTGTTCCCGGCGCTCATCGCGATCATCTCGCTGCTCGGGGTGTTCGGGCAGGGGCAGCAGACCGTCGACGCCGTCACCGACGTGATCCAGCCCATCGCGCCGAGCGCGGTGGAGCTGCTCGCGCCCATCATCCAGGGCTTCGTCGACTCGCCGGCCGCCGGCTTCGCCCTCGTCTCCGGCATCGTGCTCGCCGTCTGGTCGGCCTCCGGCTACGTCGGCGCGTTCAGCCGGGCGATGAACCGCATCTATGAGATCCCCGAGGGCCGACCGTTCCTCACGCTCAAGCCCACCCAGCTCGCCGTCACGGTCATCGGCATCGTGATCCTGCTGGTGTGCGCCCTCATCATCGCGATCTCCGGCCCCGTCACCGAGGCCATCGGCGCGGCGCTCGGCCTCGGCCCGACCGTGCAGATCGTGTGGTCCATCGCCAAGTGGCCGGTGCTCGCGTTCGCGATCGTGCTGCTCATCGCGATCCTCTACTACGCCACCCCGAACGCGAAGCAGCCGAGGTTCCGCTGGATGAGCATGGGCGCGGCCATCGCGCTCGTCGTCCTGGTGCTCGCGAGCGTCGGCTTCGCGTTCTACGTCACGAACTTCTCCAGCTACGCGAAGAACTACGGCGCGCTCGCCGGTGTCGTCGTCTTCCTGCTCTGGCTCTGGATCGCGAACCTCGCGCTGCTGTTCGGCGCCGAGTTCGACGCGGAGCTCGAGCGGGGCCGCCAGCTCCAGGCCGGGATCGCGGCCGAGGAGACCATCCAGCTGCCGCCGCGCGACACGAAGGTCAGCGACAAGAAGGCGGCAGCCGAGCGCGAGGACGTGAAGCGGGGCCGCGGGATCCGCGAGCGGCACGAGCGCGAGGAGCGCCTCGGGCACCGCGAGGGTGACGACGCCTGAGCGGATGCGCCCGGCCGGGCCCGCGTGGAACGATCGCCGCGCGGGCCCGTGGCGTCAGCGGTCCTTGACCTCGTCGTAGGCCGCCAGCGCGCGGCGCCGCGACTCCTTCAGGTCGACGATGGGCGACGGGTAGGCCGCGAGCCCGCCCTCGACGCTCGCGTCGGCGTCGTCCTCCGCGCTCGCGACCAGGTCGCCCATCGCCTTCCACGGCTCGTGCACGACGTCGCGCGGCGCGTGCGCCAGCTCCGGCACGTAGGAGCGGATGTACTCGCCCGACGGGTCGAACTTCTGCCCCTGCAGCACCGGGTTGAACACGCGGAAGTAGGGCGCGGCGTCCGCACCGGATCCCGCCACCCACTGCCAGCTCGCCGCGTTGTTCGCGGAGTCCGCGTCGACGAGCGTGTCCCAGAACCACTGCTCGCCGTGGCGCCAGTCGATCAGCAGGTTCTTGATGAGGAACGAGGCGACGACCATCCGCACCCGGTTGTGCAGGTGCCCGTCCTTCCAGAGCGCGCGCATGCCGGCGTCCACCAGCGGCACGCCCGTCTCGCCGCGCTGCCACGCGCCGAGGGTGTCGTCGCTCGGCTCGGCCCACGGGAACGCGTCGAAGCGCGGCGTGAAGTTCCGGGTCGCGAGGTCGGGCTGGTGGTACAGCAGGTGGTAGCTGAACTCCCGCCAGCCGAGCTCGGAGAGGAACTTGGTCGCGTTGACCTCGTCGCCGCCGACCTTCTTCCCGCGCGTCAGCTGGATCCGGTGCCACACCTGGAACGGGCTCACCTCGCCCCAGCGCAGGTACGCGGAGAGCCGCGAGGTCGTCATCGCGGCGGGCTCGTCGCGCTGGGCGGCGTAGTCCTCCAGCTCGTGGTGCACGAAGTCCTCGAGGCGCTGGAGACCGGCGGCCTCGCCCGGGTCGCACGCCTCCCGGAGGCCGGCGGCCCAGTCCGGCTTCGTGGGCAGCAACTCCCAGTCGTCGAGGCCGTCCGAGCGGGGCGCCTTCCGCGGCGCGTCGAGCTCGTGTGGCGCGGGGAACGGCCTCCGCGGCTCCTCCCGCTCCTGCACGGTCTTCCAGAACGGCGAGTAGACGCGGAACGGCTCGCCCTGCTTGTTCGCGATCGTCCACGGCTCCACGAGCAGCGACCCCTGGAAGCTGCGCACGTCGAGCCCGCGGTCGCCGAGGCGCTTCTTGATCGCCGTGTCGAGGGCGATCTCCGCTCCGCCGTAGCGCCGGTTCCACAGCACCGCACCCGCGCCGAGCTCCTCCACGAGGTCGTCGAGGATCCCCGAGGCCGCGCCGCGCCGCAGCACGAGCGGCGATCCGAGCTCCCGCAGCGACTCCCCGAGGCGCGACAGGCTCATGTGCAGCCACCAGCGGGCGGCACCGCCGAGCGGGCGGATCCCGTCGCTCTCCTCGTCGAGCACGTACAGCACCACGATCGGCTCGCCGCGCTCGACGGCCGCGTGGAGCGCGGGGTTGTCGGCCACGCGCAGGTCGTCGCGCAGCCACACGACGGTCGGTCCGGGGGCTCCGGCGGCGTCCTCCCGGGCGTCGGATCCGCGGTCGGGGGCGTCGTCGTCGCTCATGCGTCGAGCCTAGGACGGTGTCGCGGCGCGCGACCCGGGCGACGTCGCTGCGCGGACCGGGCCGGGCGGCACGTAACATTGCACACGGCAGTGCGCGTCCGTCCGGGTCCGACCGCCGACACGGATCCATCGTCGTGGAGAGGCCCATGGACAACGACAGCACCGCCCTGCCCCCGCCCGCACAGCCCCGGATCGGCCGCACCGCGCCGGTCTCGGCGGTCATGGTCGCAGGCGACGCCGGCGCCACCATCGCGCGCTCGCTCGCCTCGATCCTCGCCCAGAGCGTCCCGCCCGAGCGCGTCTTCGTCGTGGTCGCGGGCAGCCGGGACGACACGTTCGCGGTGGCGCGCACGTTCAACGGGCGCCACGCGCACCGGGTCCCGGGCCCGGGACCGTCGAGCACGACCGTGACGGTGATCGATCGCGGCCCGCGCGAGGACTCCCTCCGCTCCGCCTACGACTTCGCCCTGCGGCTCGTCGGCGATGACGCGTCCGTCCTCCTCGTGTCGCCCGACGCCGAGCTGGATCCGCGCGTGCTCGAGCTCCTCGCCGCCGCCCTCGACCGCGAGCCGCGGGCGACGACCGCATCCGCCCGACTCGATCCGCGTCCGACCGGGCGCGGCGGCCCCCTCGCGGCCGGCCTCCGGCTCCTGCAGCGCCACTGGGCGATGGGCGCGGTCGAGACGGGCACCGACCTCGGCCTCGCGGGTCCCGTGCCGCTCGCGCCCGCCACGCTCCTGCGGCTCCCCGCCGGCGACGCGGCCGCGACGGATCCGCGCCCCTCGGCCGACGGCATCGTCACCGCGCTCCTCGCGGGCGCGGACCGCACGATCCTGGTGCCCGGGGCGACGGCCCGCGTGGACACGGCCGTGAGCTGGGCCACGCTCCGGGTCCGGCGCGACAGGTGGAGCGCGAGCGTCGGACGCCTCACGCGCTCCGCCGCCGGCATCGATGCGGGGGATCGCCGCCGGGCGCGCCTCGCCGTGCTCCGCATCGGCGTCGGGCCCGTCCTGCGCGTCCTGTCCTACGGCCTGGCGCTGCTCTACCTGGCCGCGGCGTCGCTCGAGGGCACCCTGCAGCCGGCCTGGTGGTGGGCGCTGCCCCTCCTCGTGCGGCTGCCCCTGCACATCCGGACCCTCCGCAAGATCCGCGAGCGGACCCTCGCGGACGTCGTGTTCGGTGCCACCTACGTCCCGCTGGAGCTGGGCGAGTCCGCGTACGGCGTCTCCCGGATCCGGGACGGGCTCCGCCGCCTGACGCCGCGCGGCGGACGGCGGCCGACGCCCGGCTCCGTCGCGACGCCGTGGGGTGCCGTCGACGCCGTCGCCGCGATCGTGGTCGCCGCGCTCGTCGTGGTCGTCCTGGCTCTCGCCGCGATGGACGGGCCCGCGGGGGACGCCGCGACGACCCTGGTCGGCTGGGCCGCGGTGGTCGTCACGTCCGTCGACACGGCGATGGCGCTCCTGCGCCTCCTCGTCGCCCGGGGCGGCCCCTTCGCGCGGTCCGACGACGCGGTCGGCCGCGGCCGGTCGGCGCGCTAGAACTCGGCGACGCCGCCGCGGAGCTTGTCGGTGAGGGTCCGCAGCGTCTCGAGCTCGTCGGCGCTGAGCGCTCCGCCGACCGTCGCGGCGATCGACTCCATGTGCACGCGCGCGACCGCCCGGAACGCGGCGTCCCCGGCGTCCGTGAGCCGCACGATGGTGGCGCGCCCGTCGCTCTCGTCGCCGCACTTGACGACGAGGCCGCGCGACACGAGCCGGTCGATGAGGCGGCTGACGCTCGGCTGCGTGAGGAGCACGTGCTGGTTGAGGTCGCGCAGCCGCAGGCGGCCCTCCGGCTGGCGCGAGATGTTGAAGAGCACGTCGTACTCGTTGAACGAGAGGTCGCGGCTGGGGAACTCGGCCGAGAGGCGGCGCATCACGCTGACCTGGGCGCGGAAGAGCGACTCCCAGGCCCGCACGGCGTCCGCGGTCTCGCCCACCAGGCCTCCTCGTCGGTGCGCGCCCGCGTGACGACCGGGGAGCGCTCTCGATCGGAAGTCTAGTGAGGGCGAGATGGCGTGATGCCCGGCGGCGACTCGCCCCGGACATGACTGAGGGCCGACCCCAGAGGCATGGGGCCGGCCCTCTCCCTTGCACCAGGAGTGTCCTGCGATCACATTCCGTCTCCACCGCCACAGCAAACGGTGGGGACGAGAAGACTGTATAACGATCCCGTAACGCTGCGCTACCCGATGGGGGCCCTGCGCGCTGGGAGTCCGCCGACAGCTCCGCAAGGAGGGCCTGGGCGGGGCGGCTCCGCGTCAGAAGAGGTCGGGCGACGCGGTGCTCGTGTGGTGCACGGCGACGTCCGCGTGGCGGTCGAAACGGTACCCCGCGCCGCGCACGGTGCGGACGATCTCCTCGTAGCGGCCGAGCTTCGAGCGGAGGCGGCGGATGTGGACGTCGATGGTGCGCTCGTTCGGCACGTCGTCCTCGTCGCCGGTCGACCACAGCGACGCGATGAGCTCCGACCGCTCGATGGTGCGGCCCTCGCGGAGGACGAGGTACTGCAGCAGCTCGAACTCCTTGTAGGTGAGGGGCGCGACCTCCTCGTCCAGGACGACGCGCTTGCGGGAGAGGTCGACGACCACGCCGCTCGTGGCGCGCTCCTCCTCGTCCGGCTGCTCCCGGTGCTGGGCGACGGCCGCGGGATCCTGCAGGGCGAGGCGCACCACGTCGAGGTCGCGGCCTCCGGCACCCTCGGGGGCGAGGGCGACAGCGGCGTGCGTCTCGATGCCGGGGGCCAGCTCCGCGGCGAGGCGCTTGAGCGCGGCGACGACGGTGCCGAGGTCGGTGCCCGCGGATGCCGCCTTCAGTTCGTCGAGGCCGACGTAGAGGGCGAAGCCGCGGGCCTCGGTGCCCTCGGGCACGGCGCGGAGGCGGGCCGGACGGGCGGCGGGGGCGGCCGTCGGCACGGCGGTGGGAGCCGCGGGAGCCGGCGCCGGCTGCGGACGCCGGACGGACGGCGCCAGCGGGGCGGCCGCCCGGAGGACGGGTGCGGTGGGAGCGGAGCGGAGGAGGGTGCGGGCGGGGTCGATGGTCGCGAGCGACATGGCGGTGTCCTTGTGATGATGCGGGTGCGGCGCAGCAGGGGTGCGCGGGACCTCGGGGAGTGCGAGACGCCTCAGGGGGCGGATGCGCCGGTGACGGCGGGGAGGGTCGGCGACGGACTCGTCGCAGGACCGCTCAGGCGAAGGGGGCGGGTCAGGCCGACATTCGACAGGACATCGCGACACGGCCGGGCATCATCATGCCGGCGACTCCCGAGGCCTCGGAGGAGGTCAGGACGTGCGCGTTCAGAGTCATGGGGAGAGCATGCACGGATCCGTGCGCCCGTGTCAACAGCGGTGGCCGGAATCGTGCGGGACGCGCAGGAATCGTGCGTGGACGCGCGACGGCGCCCGTCCCCGAGGGGGCGGGCGCCGTCGCACGCGTGATGCGGGTCAGTGCGCGGCGGTGCCGTACAGGCGGTCGCCCGCGTCGCCGAGCCCGGGGATGATGTAGCCGACCTCGTCGAGCTTCTCGTCGAGCGCGCCCAGCACGATGGTGACCTCGCGGCCCGCGGTGGCCTCCTCGACGGCCTTCAGTCCCTCGGGAGCGGCGATGAGGCAGATGCACGTGACGTCGACGGCGCCGCGGTCGAAGAGGTACTCGATCGCCGCGATGAGGGAGCCACCCGTGGCGAGCATCGGGTCGACGACGAAGCACTGGCGGTTCGAGAGGTCGGTGGGGAGGCGCTCGGCGTAGATGTCCGGCTGCAGCGTCTCCTCGTTGCGGACCATGCCGAGGAAGCCGACCTCGGCGCTCGGCATGAGGCGCATCAGGCCGTCGAGCATGCCGAGGCCCGCGCGGAGGATGGGGACCACGAGCGGCTTCGGGTCGCTGAGCGTGAGGCCCTCGGCGGGTGCGACCGGGGTCTGCACCGTGATGGTCTCGACGCGCACGTCGCGGGTGGCCTCGTACGCGAGGAGGGTGACGAGCTCGTCGGCGAGGCTCCGGAACACGGGGGAGGGTGTGGTGCGGTCCCGCAGCGCCGTCAGCTTGTGCGTGATGAGCGGGTGGTCGGCTACGTGGACTCGCATAGGCTCCATTCAATCAGCAAGGGGGAACGCGATTGGACCTCCACGTGCCCGGCGACTTCGACCGCTGGATGGCCGTGGCGCTCGACGAGGCCCGGGCCTGCGCGGCCACCGGGGACGTGCCCGTGGGCGCGGTCGTGGTGGATGCGTCCGGCGCCGTCGTCGGACGCGGCCGCAACCTCCGCGAGGCGCGCCAGGATCCCACGGCGCACGCCGAGGTGGAGGCGCTGCGCGAGGCCGCCGCGACGACCGGCGATCGGCATCTCGTGGGCACGACTCTGGTCGTCACGCTCGAGCCGTGCGTGATGTGCGCCGGGGCGATCCTCGCGGCCCGCGTGCCCCGCGTCGTCTTCGGCGCGTGGGACGAGAAGGCCGGCGCGGCGGGATCCCTCTACGACGTGCTCCGCGACCGTCGCCTGCCGCATCGTGCGGAGGTGTTCGCCGGCGTCGCGGCCGAGGAGTGCGCGCGCCTGCTGGACGGCTTCTTCGCGGAGCGCCGCACCGACGCCTGATCCGGCGTCCGGAGCCGGCCCGGGATCAGCAGCGCGGGCACTCGGGGGCAGGCGACTTCGGGTGGGGCTTGATGTTGCGGTGCGAGTGATAACCGTATCCCCCGTAGTCGAATCCCAGCAGCGTCGCGACGTCCCCGCCGGTGGCCGCCGAGGCGGTCCGCGCGGTGGTGGTCGTCGGTGCGTGAGCGGCCTCGGCCTGGGCGGCCGTGGTCGCCGTGAGGACCAGCCCCAGGGCGAGGGCTGCCGCTGCCGCGGTCTTCGTGGCGTGGGTCATCGGGGGTCTCCTCGTGTGGCGGCGTGATCGGAGCGGTGTGCTCGGCATCGGTTGCGGACAGGGCGCGATGCCGGTCCGGCCGTCATGGTCGCAGCGAGGGGCGTGCGTCGTGCGGCCTGTGCACATCTCGCGGCCGCGTGGTCGCGAGATGTCGTGGCGGGCATCGCGCGGGCCCCGCGTCGGGCGGACATGCGGCCCCGTCCACGGCTTCAGCTGGCGCAGTGGCGGCAGATGGGAGCCAGCCCGGCGTGCGTCGGGTCGTCATTGAGGTGGGAGCCGTGGCGCGGCGGGATGCCGCGGAACCGGTGGGCTCGCGTGGGCAGGTAGTCGCCGCCGAACGCGGCGATCCGAGCCGTGGCGGTGGTGGTCGTCGGCGAGTGTGCGGCCTCGGCCTGGGCGGCGGTGGTCGCCGTGAGGACCAGCCCCAGGGCGAGGGCGGCCGCTGCTGCGGCCTTCGTGGCGTGCGTCATCGCTGGTCTCCTCCGGTGGCGGCGTGATCGGAGCGCTGCGCTCGAGCATCTGCCGTGGACGCATCGCGACGACCGTCCGGGCGACATGGTCGCAGCGCGGGGTCGGATGGGGACCGGGTTGTGCACCGGCCGGAGCCCGTGTCATCCGTGGCGGTGCGCCTGCCCGGGGGTGGTGTGCGTCGCGGCGGGGCGGTGGTGGTGCCCTGGGAGCGGAGGCGGGGTGTCCCCGGAACCCCAGGCGATCGACTGCGACTGGGCCGGATCACCGGTGATGGTCGGCGCGTAGCGCGTGTCCGCGTGGGCGGCGCTGGTCGCGGCGAGGCCGAGCGCCAGGGCGAGGGCGGCGGTGGCGGCGGTCGTGATGGCACGTGTCATGGTCGTTCTCCTCGGTCTCCGGGGATCCGTCGCGCCTCGTGCGTCGGGCCCGAGCGCTCGCGACCCGCGGGTCCCCTGACCCGCCGGCCGCCATGGTGGCCGGCGCCCGAGGGCGCGAGGGGCGGGCTCTGCACATCAGGGATCGTGTTGCCTGCCGGGCGCGGGAGCGGCGGATCAGCGCGTCGCGACCCGCACGTCGGGCTCGAGGTAGATGACCCGGGCGACCGGGACGGCCTCGCGCACGCGGCGCTCGATCGCGTCGATCCCGGCGGCCACGTCGCCCAGCGAGCTGGTGGCCGGCATCGCGATCTTCGCCGCGACGAGCAGCTCGTCCGGGCCGAGGTAGAGCGTCTTCATGTGGATGATCGACTCGGCCTCGTGTCCGGCCGTGATGGCGGCGCGGATGGCCGCGAGGTCCGGCTTCGACGCGCCCTCGCCGACGAGCAGGCTGCTCATCTCGACGCCGAGGACCACGGCGACCGCCACGAGCAGCACGCCGATGAGGAGGGTGCCGATGCCGTCGTAGATGCCGTTCCCGGTGACGATCGACGCGACGACGCCGAGGAGCGCGAACACGAGGCCGGAGAGCGCGGCCGTGTCCTCGAGCAGCAGCACGGGGAGCTCGGGGCTCTTGGCGCGGCGCACGAACTGCACCCACGTCTGGTTCCCGCGCAGCGGGTTCGACTCCTTGATCGCGGTGCGCAGCGAGAACGACTCCAGGGCGATCGCGATGACGAGCACCACGATCGGCAGCCACGGCACGTCGAGCGGCTCCGGGTGCTCGATCTTGTGGATGCCCTCGTACAGCGAGTACACGCCGCCGACCGAGAACAGGATGATCGAGACGATGAACGCGTAGACGTAGCGCACGCGCCCGTAGCCGAACGGGTGCTCCTCGTCCGCGACGCGCTTGGCGCGCTTGCCGCCGATGAGCAACAGGATCTGGTTGCCGGAGTCGGCGAGCGAGTGGACGCCCTCCGCGAGCATCGACGAGGATCCGGAGAAGAACGCCGCGATGAACTTCGTGATCGCGATGCCGACGTTGGCCGCGAGGGCGGCGAGGATCGCCTTGCTGCCGTGCGATTCGCTCAAGGCGGGACCTCCTCGACCGGCGAGGCGGCTCGGGCCGCCCGGGCGCGCGTGCCCCGGTCGCCTCAGCCTAGCCACGCGGCGGGGGCGGTCGACCACCCGATCGGGCGACGCCCGGTCCCTAGGATCGGGGCATGCCCGA